>DASYXW010000012.1:0-132506 GCA_035934405.1 Terriglobia bacterium | reverse complement strand
CAGAATGACACGGGGCCGTGGCGCAGGCCGACTTATGCCGTTGCGCATAGTCGGCGTATTTCACGATGCTCGCGGCGGAATGCAGCTCGCGGCCGCGCAGGCCGGCGACAGTGAGAACCGTCGCCAGGATGATTTTCAGATCGATCCACACGGAGTGCGCGCGCGCGTATTCGAGACCGAGGCGCATTTTTTCAGGCCGGATGCGCTCGCGATACGCCTGGTGCGGGTCGGCAGCGCCCTTCAAGATCTCGCCCTCGTTGTGGAATCGCAGCGACGCCCAGTCGGTGATGCCGGGGAGCACCTGCAAGAGGCCGCGCTCCTCGGCGGTGTAAAGCGCCACTTCCTGCGGCACCTCGGGGCGCGGGCCTACCAGGCTCATCTCGCCCGCGAGCACGTTCAAGAGCTGCGGCAGCTCGTCGAGCTTGTGGCGGCGGATGAAGCGTCCCATGCGGGTAACGCGGGGATCGTCGTCGGAGGTCGAGGGTCCGCCGATGCGGTCGGCGTCCACCACCATGGTGCGAAACTTGAAAATGCGAAACGGCCGGCCGCCCTTGCCGATTCGTACGCCGCGATAAAAGACGGGGCCGCGGGAATCGAGCTTGATGAGGACGGCCAGAGCCAGAAGAACCGGGAAGCCTGCGATCAGCCCCATGAGGCCCATACATAAGTCGAGCGAGCGCTTCATGAGGGCACCACGCTGCGGTCTGCTTCGCCGGGGTAGGGTCGGGGCGAGAATTGGAGCCGTGCGGCGGCGACTGTGCGCCGACGGGGGCGAAACGCCAGGGCTACGATGAAGCACGCGAGCAGCACGCTGACCGACATCACGGACAGAACCTTGCCGTAAACGGCCCAAGCGACGTCCGCCAGCAGGATCACCTGTAGCGCCAGGATGGGTACGCTCTTGCGCACAAACACGCTCAGTTGAATCACCTGATAGACGAAGCCGAGCGCGATAGGCCCGATGAGAACGGCGGGCCAGCCCCAGTTCTCCCACAGGTTGCCCACGCAGGCGAGCGGCGGCGTAACGAAATAGCGGGTGTCATTCCATTCCACGTACTGAAAGCCGGGCAGCACAGAAAAGATGCGCTCGTATTTGAAGTGGAGAAAGAGGCTGGGACTGTGAAAGATGCGGAAAGCCCACCAGGTCATGGTGGCGGGGTCAGAGCCAATCCGCACCGAGAGGACGCGCCATATTGCGGCCACGACTCCTTCCTCGGAGAAGGTGGACTGGTATTGCGCCACCGAGATGAGTCCGGCCAGGGCGAAGGTGAATCCGAAGAGCAAGAGGATCTTGGGGCTGCGGAAGGCTTGCGACACGGTCTGTTTGCGGGCCAAGAGGTACGCGAAGACCATCATCATGAGAAAGCCGACGGGCTCCGCGCGGTCGAGCGTCAGGAGCGAAACCAAGAGCGTGACGCAGAAAGTGAGCCAAAACACGAAGGTCCATTTACCCCGGTAGAGGCGCGCCATGAAGTAAGCGTAGAGGGCGCAGAGCGGCAAGACGAACCGGCGGGCAATCTCAAAGCCGTATTGCGCCACTTTGGGCACGTCGCTCTCGGCGAACCTCAGGCTCAGGCGGTTGACGGTGGTGGGGTAAGCCTTTAGGACCTCGATCAACTGAATATGCTTCGCATAAACAAAGTAGGGCACCAAGAGAGGTCCGAGCGCCAGCGCCATCACGACGAAAAGCGGGACAAATTTGAAATCTGAGATGGTTCTCTGGACGTCCGAGTGAACGTAGCCCTGAACGATGCGGGCGGGATTCTTGTACAGGCGGTTGGCGATGCCGACGCCCAAGGGAAAGGTGACGAGCACGCTTTGGACCGCGAGAAAATAGGTGCGGCGCATGGGATGTTGGAGAACGGCGAAAACCGGGATGGACGATATCGCCGTGGTGACGAGATAGATGTAGATGAAGAGCGCCGGCAGGGTGAGCGAATTAAGGCTGAGGGTGCGCCGGAGCAGCGAGCACTCGATCACGAAGAGCGCGCCGCAAGCTGCGAAGACGGCGATGGCCCAGACGTCGCCGCCGGTCTCGACGGCGACGAAGACCGTGGCGGCGACCACGACCAGTCCGGTTAATTTGTTCTCGGTCGGCATATCGCTTTGGAGTGCGGCAGCTTGCTGCCGCTTTGCTCTTGCGAGCCGGGTCGCCACGCCACAAGGGCACTTCACAGCCAGCAAGCTGGCCCCGATACATCGGGGCTGGCCTGACGGAAAGCGGTAGCAAGCTACCGCACTCCACAGCACCCGGGCAGAGACCCGCGCTACAGAAACGGTTGCCCTCTGCGGCGCTACGGTTTCTTGGGCCGCGAGAGAACAAACACCGCCATCCAGGCCTGCCATTTGACGACCGGCAGCCTCAGGAGAACGGAGTCCACCGATTCGAGGGCGTGCAGCAGCGGGTTAAACGTGGCCGAGTTGCGGAACGGAATGGCGGCAAGCGAGGCCAGATGGAAGAAGCGGGCCACCTCGACGCCGTCAAAGTAGCGGCGCGCGCGCGCGATTTCGCTGCGGCCGAGAATGTGCCGCGTTTCCCAGGCCGAGCGCAGGTGCGGCGTCATTTTGCGGTAGAGATGAATGAACGGGTTGTGCCGCAGAGCCTCGGTGCAGATGATTTCGCCACCGGGCTTGAGTATCCGGGCGAGCTCCTGGTAAGCGCGATCGAGGTCGAGATGGTGGAGGACGCCGCTGACCACGACGAGGTCGAAAAAGGAGCCGGGAAACTCGGTGGCCTCGGCGTCCATCACCAAAAACTGCATCCGGTCGTTGAGACCGCGGCGAGCGGATTCGGCGCTGGCGATCTCGATGGAGGCCGGGGAAATATCGATGCCATAGGCGTCCGCGCCGGCCTCGGCGAGCGAGAAGGTGTGCTGGCCGTTGCCGCAGCAGTAGTCCAGCACGCGCTTGCCGGGGCAGCGGGCGGCGATCCATTGCTTCACGTAGTCGTTGTTACTCCGGCTGATGGAATAGAACTTCTTGTTCGAGGTGTAGTAGGGGTCGCTCGCCAGGTCGCTGCGCAGATGATCGTGGAGCTCCTGCTCCTTTAGCTTGCGGTCTTCAATCTGAGGCATGTTAGGCTTCCCTCACCCGTCCCGGCAAGCCGGGACACCCTCTCCCCAGGGAGAGGGCTAGTATTCTCGTCCCCTCACCCGCGCCGCCGGTGAGGACACCGGCGCTACAGCGCTAGCCGGCTTTCTGCGCCACGGCGTAGAGAATCTTGTGGCCGCAATCGGGCGTTTCGGCGGAGATCATTTCGGGCGGAAGATACTCGGCCATGCCATCGTGGACCTCGGCCGGAAGCGCTTCCAGCCGCCCGAAGAAAATCCGCTTGAAGAGCTCCTTGCCTTTCATGCTGCGCGGCATCAAGCCCAGCCTGACGGCGCTTCGCTTCAAAACCGAAACGGCCTTGTCGCGGACGGTTTCAGGCGCGGCGCGGTAAGCGCCGAAGAGCTCCACTTCGAATCCCTGGCGTCGCAGGCTCGCGGCCAAGTCGGGCGCGGCAAAATAGCGCACGCTGAACGGGCTGGGATTGAAATCCAGCCAACTGCAATTGACGGTGGAGACCAGCAGCGTGCCAGCCGGCCGCAGGACGCGCCGGGCTTCCGCCAGAAACGCCTCGGGGCTGGCCAGGTAGTAGATGGCTTCGAACAGAATCACGAGATCAAAGCTCGCCCGAGGAAAGGGCAGACGGTGGGCGTCGAGCCGAACCAGAGGCGTCGCGCCGTTCGAGTGCTGGCGGGCCTGGCGGAGGCTCGACTCCGTGGAGTCGCCTCCGACCACGCGCCGCGCCTTCGCCGCCATGTAGCCGAGTCCCTGGCCGGCGCCGCACCCGACTTCGAGCACGTCCTTGCCGGCGGCGTAGGAAGCAGCGGTGCGGTAGCGGTGATAGAGCCGGGAAATCTGCTCACGAGAAGCGCGGCCGCCGGGAAGCTCGGTGATGATGCTGTAGTCACGCAATGGAGTTCTTCGGGGCTGGCAAGGTTCAGGCTTATTCCGTTTCCCACCGGCCTTGCGCCGCGCCCACCACGCCCTTGAGGAAACCCAAGGCGAAACCGGCGTTGATGACGGCGAAGCTGGCGAGCATCGAGGCAATCGGCAGCGGCCTTTTCATGCGGGCGGTCACGTAGCCGGCGGTGGCCAGGAAGATGATACCGAGCTCAAGGGCGACAATCGTCCGGTAAAAGGCGCTGTTTCCGGCGAGCAGGAACGAAGAGAGCGCAGTGGCCAGCATGGCGTAAGGCGCCGCCCAGCGCAGGATGTGATGAGAGAAGGTGCGCCAGGCAATCAGAGGGTGACGGGCCCAGTCGCGGGGGCGCCAGCGTTGCGGAATCATGACCATGGACTTCGAAACACCGCGCACCTTGGCCCTGAAATCGCTCGTGGCCGAAGTGAAAGGAACTTCGTAAGCTGCGGCATCGGGCGCGAAGATCACTGAGTAACCTTGCAGGATGACGTCGAGCGGAGTGATGGAATCGGAGTCGTTGATGGCGAGACGCATGGGTTTCCACAGCGCCTTGCGGAATGCCAGCGCCGCTCCGGAAGCGCTCGCCAGCAGACCCAGCCTGCTCTCCGTCTCGCGCAGGTCGGTTTCCAGCTTCCAGGAGAGTTCACGCAGGCGGGAGGGCGGGTTCGAGGCTGACTCGATTTTCCATCTCAGGTTTGCTGCCAGCGCCCCCACGCGGGGGTGACAGCGGAAATAGGCAGCCACCACCCGTACGAAATCAGGCCGAAACTCGGTGTCGGCGTCGGTGAAGATAACAATCTCACCTTCCCCCTGGGCGACGGCAAGGTCTTGTGCCGGTCCCTTACCCACCCGGCCGAGCGCCAGCAGGCGAACGCCCTGGGCGCCGTAGCGGCCGGCGATTTCGTTCGTGCGGTCGGTGGAGCCGTCGGACGCAACGATGAGGTCGAGCTGTTGGCGAGGATAATCCAGCCGCAGCAGGTTCTCGACGCGGCGCCCGATGACCCGTTCCTCGTTGTGAACAGCGACGACGATCGAAACCGTTACCGGGGCGCCCGGTTCCGCAGCCGGAACGGCAAGGTCCTCCGCCGGCGCGAAAAGCGCCACGAGTTTGAGCAGGAGATGGTACCCGGCATAGGTGTAGAACAGGGTTGCGACCGAGATCCAGAAGACGAGCTGGGCAGTCACGATTTCCTCTGTATCTCCGTAGGGGCGGGTTTCCAACCCGCCCTGGGCGGGTCATAGACCCGCCCCTACAAGGGCGTATCAGCGGCTGCGGCCTGGGCCGGGATCGGCGCGCCAGCGTCAGGTTGAGCGCCCGGGCTCCAGCAAATCTTTTTGATTTCGAAGAGCGTCAAAACTCCCAGCACATAGAGGGCGGCCACGAAAGCGGCCAGAATAAAAGCGGGCGGGGCAAGCTTTAGGTACACGGCCGCCGAGCCCAACAGAAAAACCACAAGGGAAATCAGCATGTTCTTGGAGTTGATGGGCGCCACCGAAAAGGCGTCGATGACACTTCGCAGGCCGAGATAGATGGCATAAGGCAGCGCGCCGAGGATGATCATGCGGACGATGCCGGCGGCATCGTCGAAAGAGCGTCCCAGGTAAAGCCGGAAAACCGGACGAGCGAAGACTTCGAGAGTCACCACGCTGAGAGTCACGATCCCGAGCGCGGCCACCAAGACCTGCGTCACGCGGCGCTTCAGGCTGGCCAGATCGCCCCGGCTGATCATCTGGCTCGCTTCGGGCAACAGCACGGAACTGATGGGCGGAAACAACGAACACAACATGACCATCACGGAAATGCCGAAGGCAACCAGCCCCGCGGTTACTACACCCTGAAGATGGGCGATCAGAATGGCCGGCAAGGAGATGAAAGCGAGTTGCATCAGGTCACCGGGAACCCTTCCCAGGCCATAAACCAGCAACTCACGGGCGCGGCCCAGAAGGCGGGTAACGTTGGAGCCGAATCCGGTGAAGAGTAGCGCCACAGCGGACGTGGTTCCAATGGCGGCGCCGATCGCTGTTAACACGCCCTCGGCAGAGGTCCCCAAGAGCGGAAAGATGATGACCGGCAGCAACCCCAAATTGATGAACCGGAGAACGTTCGCCTTGCCCATTTGGAGACCACCGCGAAAGTAGCCCTCGCAGGCCATGTCCAGCGCCAGGCCGAGGAGGAACACGGCGACGGCCGGAATCAAGCTGCGGTACTGGGCGCTGCCGAAGAAAAGGAAGGCCGCCGAACCCTTTAGGAGATTGAGCAAGGTGAGGCATGCCGCGAGCGCGCCGGCTACAATCAGCAATCCGGAGGCGAAGTAGTTGTCCGGCGCCTGACCGGGCCGGCGTGCGGCGTAAAAGGCGATGTAACGCGGCAGGGCAACGTTCAAACCCAGAAGGGTGGCAGGCTGAAGCAAGCTGATCGTTCGCCGGGCGAGGGCGTACTCCGAAAAGCCCGCCTTGCCCAGATACGACGCCGCCAGCCGGTAGGCAATGAGCTGGCTCGCCAGAATCGCGGACTCGGTGAAGAGGGTGCTGCCGTAAAGTCTGCGAACCTCGGCGCTGCGGCGCCATAACCCCCTCAAGCGCTGGTTCGGACTTGGAGATTCGATGCGCATGCCGGAAAAGAACCTGCTCAAGAGCTGCGGTGGAGTCCCGTCGTAATACGGTGATTCCCTTCGGTGCTCCTGGTGATAGCCGGGCGGCTGCCGTTCGGGCCGTGCAGGCCGCATTCCTTCCTGGCTTCGGCCTCCCACCACCAGCGTCCCTCGCGCTCGTGCTCGCCGGGATGAGTGGGGCGGGTGCAAGGCTCGCAGCCGATTGAGAGAAAGCCGCGCTCATGCAGGGGATTGTACGGCACATGATGCTCGCGGATGTACGCCCAAACCTGGCGAGAGGTCCAGTTCGCCAGAGGATTGAATTTCACGAGGGGCTCACCGACGGCGGCAGAGGCTGAATCCAGCTCGACAACGGCAACGCTAGCGCGCGTCTGCGGACTTTGGTCGCGCCGCTGGCCGGTGATCCAGGCGGCGACTGTAGACAGGACCCGTCGCAGGGGTTCCACCTTCCGAATGTCGCAGCATTCGTGATGCCCGTCCCGATAGAACGAGAAGAGTCCCTTCTCGCGCACGAACTGTTCCACGGCTTCAGGCTGCGGAAATAGGACTTCGAGATTGATCTTGTAATGCTCGCGCACTTGTTCGAGGTAACGATAGGTCTCTGCGTGCAGACGGCCGGTGTCGAGGGTAAAGACTCTGCAAGGAAGATTCACTCGGGCGGCCATGTCGATAAGGACCACGTCCTCCGCGCCGCTGAAAGCGATTGCAATATCGGGGCTATGCTGTTCGATAGCCATCCTTACAATGTTCTCGGGATCGAGGTGCGCGAGCCTTTCGGCCGACAACAGGCACGCTGTGGCAGCAACGCTCATGAGCGTTCCCCGCCTAACGAAGGGTGCGACGGCGGTCCGCAGGTGGCCCACGCCGCGCACGCGGCAAACCACGCGGCGTTGGCCGGGATATGCAGGTTGAAGTCGAACAGACTGTGAACCAGCAGCCCGCAGCAGCCGATGGCCGCTCCCAACCGGATCCAACCCGCCGGTTCCGAGAGGCGGCGAGCCAGGTTGCGGAAAGCAAGACGCAGGAACAGGATGACGGCGCCGGCAATCAAAGCCCCGCCCACGAGACCGGTTTCGGCCAGGGCCTCGGCGTAGTCGTCATGAGCGTGTTCCCAAAGCTTGTCGCTCGGGAAACTTTGATACTGCGGATAAACGGCCTCAAAAGAACCCAAACCCGTTCCGAACCAGGGATGATCGCGGAACATGTGGAGCACGTCCTCGGACAATGTGAGGCGCGCTTCGAATCCCGCTTCGATTTGCGGCGCGGGTTGACGCTCGAAGACGGTGGCCAAGTGCCCCGCGACGGCGCCAGGGTCCATCCAGAAAAAGATCAATGCTGCTATGGTGACACCAAGGCCCAAACCCGCGGCAAGAAAGCGGCGGCCGATCGCCGGACCGAATCGGAGCAGGACGGTGAAAAACACCAGGCTTTCCGCCAGCAACGCGATGAACCCACCGCGCGAGCCGGACAGCAGCACAGAAGCCATCGGTACCAGGACTGCGAATCCCAGCAGAGCGCGACCGGGGCTGTGCCGGTCGAGCGAGAGTAGGAATCCGGTGGCGACAGGAATCAACATTTCCATCAGCCCGGCGTAATGGTTGTGGTTGACGTAGGGGCCGAAAATCCAGCCACCCCAGCGGGGCTTCACGCACCAGTAAATGAGGTTGGGGTTGGAAAAGAACTGGAGGATGGCAAGCACCGAAAGCGAGAATGCCAGCGCCGACACGGCGAATCCCAGCTTGCGCCACGTCCGTCCGGAGGCCGCCACCCAAAACTGGAGAGCTACAAAAAAGAAGAGCATGTCCGTTGCCAGTTTGAGCAGCGGTTCGCGTGTGCCGGCGGCATCACGAATAGACTGGCCGGGAAGTTGAATGAGCGCGAAGAAAAAGAAGGCGGCCGCCGGAAGGTAAAGCGGCGACCAAGTCACACGAAGGATAGACTGGCCGGCGCTTGCACCTACCCAGAGCCATAGAAGAATTGCGGCCACGGCGGCCAGCGCGCCCCAAGCCCACGGCTCGACCGCACCGAAGGCAAGGGGCGCAAGCAAGAGGCTGGCGGCGAGCAGCATGCGGCCAGCAGTAATCACCTTGCGGTCGCTGCGAACTTCGGCTCGCTCGGCCTCGAAGTAAAGGGCCGCCACAGTCGGATTGACGATAACTGAAGACATCGCTACGGTGCCGGTTTCAAGGAGGCGACTGCCGGCATAGGTTCGGCTGTGAGGCGAACCGCATCCAGCCAAAAATGACCACTGATCTCAGTCGGAAAGGCGCGGCTGTGAGGCCGCCAGACAGAAACTTTGACGAGCCGGGTATCGTTCCCGGTCATGAATTCGATGCTCAACTGGCGCCACGCGGTGGTTCCCACGGCCATGTCGCTGGACACATCGAGACACGCTGGACAGCCGACATCTAAAACGCGCAGGCGCGGGCCGCTATCCGAGGAAATGTTCTCCGACCTTGCCTCGGCGGTCAGTAGGTAGCGCTGGCGGGGAGCCACCGGCACCCACTGAAAGACAGGTTCGAAGTCCGCATTCGTCCCCATGAAGTCCAAACGCAGACAGCGCCGTCCCTGGTAGGCTGCGGGTTCGGCGAAATCTACGGCAACGTAGCTTGCATCCGGGTTCTGCCAGTCGAAGCCGGAGTTCAGGGGCGCTTGTTCAAAGCCGCCGTTGAAAACCAAGTTGCCGCCATCGGGCTTGCCGATCACTCCTAACCGTTCCAGGTCAGACCACGCAGACGCGGCGTCCTCAAGCTGGCCGGAGTGGATGAGGCGCTCGACGTAGGGTTGGGCCCGGCGAAACTCAAAACGTGAACCCTCGCGGACGGCGTCCGCCCAGGCTTGCCGGGCGGCCACCGGATCTCCCTGCAGGCTCAGGAACTCGGCGTAGGCTAGCCCGGGAGTGGAATCTTTTCCACCCGGCAGCACCTTTTGTCCGATCAGGACCGGATCGTTCAGCACGCGAAGGCAAACATCGAAAGTAGGCTGGGCGTATTGCGGATCGAGCTCGAGAAGCTTACGGAACAGTGGAAGTGCCGCTTCAGGCTGCGAACTGCGCAGACGATAGTTTGCCGTGATCCAGTAAAGCCGCGGCACCATGGGGGCCAGACGCAAAGCGCGCTCCAGGGACTGGCCGGCGCAGGTAAAGTCGCCGACGGCCTCGCATGCTGAGGCCATGTCCGCCCAGTAGAGCGCGCGGTTCGGACTCAATTCCACCGCGCGCCGGAAAAAGCGCAAGCTCACTGCAGCATTGTCTCCCGGCCCGTTGAGCCCATCGAGAATGTTCAGCCCGAGCTGGTTTTCCAGTGCAGCGTTCCCTGGGTCAAGCGCCACGGCGCGCTCGAGCGCCGGCCGGGTGTCCGATTCGTCAAGCGTGAGGGCAGCCGTTGAGCGGATAGCCTCGAACAGGAAAAGGAGTGTAGGAAGCAGCGTCACACTTACAAGGGTGACGCGCCACCGAATGGAAAGTGAACACTCCAAGGTGTTCACCGAGAAGAATCGGGCGAAGGCGTCCATTGCCGGCCGATGTTTCATGAAATAGTCTGCCCGCGGCGAGAGGCGCTCGCTGCAGCCGCGACGGCACGAGCTTCGGAGCCGCCGTCGCGGTCGCGGCCGTATGACGAAAAGCCATAGGAATAGGGTCCGTAATAGTAGCCATGCTGGGTCTCAACCTTGTTGACCACCACGCCGAGGATTCTTGCCCCAGCCTGCATAAGGATTCGATGCGCACGGAGAAGAGCCCCTTGGGCCGTCACCCCGCCTTCCACGACCAGCACCACGCCATCGGCCAGCGTGGAAAGCACGGTGGCGTCCGTCACCATGAGCACGGGAGGGGAGTCGAACACGACGTGGTCAAATCGCTGGCGCAGCTCACCGAGCAGGTCTTCCATGCCGGGCGACCCGAGCAGTTCGGCTGGATTCGGCGAATGCGGTCCCGCGGCCAGGACCCACAGATTGGCCACGCCTTCAACCTGTTGCAGTCCGTCCTCGAGGTTGTGAGCGCAGGTCAGAATGCCACTGAGGCCCTTTTCATTGCGAAGTCCCAGCGCTTGCGCAACGCTGGGCTTGCGCATGTCGGAATCAATAATCAGCACCCGACCGCCACGCTGCGCGAGAGAGAGCGCGAGATTGAGCGAGGTGCAAGTCTTGCCTTCGTTCGGCTGGGCGCTCGCCACCAGAATGGTTTGCGGCGGGCGCGGCGCGGTGGAAAACAGCACCGACGTGCGCAAGGACCGATAGGCCTCCGCGAGCGCCGAGCCGGAGTCCTTCAAAACAGCCAACGCCACGCTCCCGTTGCGTGTCGCCTTCGACCCGTTCCCCTTCACGACCACGCTGTATGGCCCCGGACGAACGGACCCGGCCTCTGGGATGATAGCGAGGGAGGGAACGCCGATGAGGCGCTCCACGTCCTCCGCGTTCTTGATGGAGTCGTCCAGGCCTTCGCGCACAAACGCCAGTCCAACACCGAGCAGCAGCCCTACCATGAATCCCAGGCTCAGGTTCAATATTTTCTGGGGGCGCACCGGAATCGTGGGTGGGCGCGCCGTATCAATGATGTGAATATTGGTGGCCCGCAGACCGGCGGATACCGTGGCATCTTTCAGGTGCTGAAGCAGGCTGTCGTAGAGTTGCTGGTTGGTGTCAAAATCCCGCTTCAGGATATTGTGTTGGATAAGGAGCTGGTTGAGGTCTCCCACCTGGATCTTTTCGCGCGCCACCGAGTCAGAGAGAAGCCGGACCCGGCCCAGCGCGGCGCTGTAATCGCTATGAATCCGTTCCACCGTCCGCTCGCGCTCCTGGTCAATGAGCGCCTGCATCTGGCTCACCTGATCGTGCAGCCGCAGGACCTTGGGGAAATTGGGTCCGTATTGTCCGAGCGCGTCCACGTATTGCGACTTCAGGTCAGCGTATTTCTCCTCCAGGCGCTGCAGCAGCTCGTTCTGCGCCAGCGTGGCCACTTGGGCTTTATTGGACTGAACCAGACCATACAGTGATTGCTTTTGCGACAGGTCGTTCTGCGCGCTCGTGAGATCCCGGCTCAGATCCTCCAGCTTCTGCTCAACCACGTTCTGCTTGTCGCTGACGTTGACGATCGCGTGTTCGCGCTCATAGTCCACCAGGGCTTGCTGTGATTTCTCCACCTTCGCCTTCAGTTCGTCGAGCTGCTGTTCCATCCACCCACTCGCCTGACGGGTGGCGTCATATTTCATGCGGAAGTTGTATTCTACATATCCGTTCACGAGGGTGTTGACCACGCGCGCCGCGAGATCAGGATTGGTGCTTTCAAAACTCACTTCGACCATGCGCGTGTTGAGAGCCAGAGCCACGCTGAGGTGCTTGCGGAACTCGCGGATCAGTGCGCCTTCGGTGCCCGAAGCTTGCGGTGTCCCGCCCGGGACGGGAAGTGCGCCGGAAGCAAAGGCCGGGTCTTCCGCCAGCTTGAGTTGCTGAATGGTTTGCCACACGAGGTTGTCGCTCTCGAGAACGCGCACCTGGGTCTCCAGGAAGGTTTCGTCGCTCAGGGGATTTTGATAGAGGTCGTTGATGGATTGCAGCTGCGGCGTCTCGGCGTCGATTTCCACGCGGGCGGTGGCCTTGTAAACCGGCCTCATCTTAAATGAGAAGATCGTCACCAGGGCGAACACCGCGAAGAGGGTGGTGAGAACGGTCCACCGGCGCTTGAGCAGGATGTCCCAGTAGGCGCGCAAAGGAGAGTACAGGCCGGGCTCAACGGCGGGCACGTCGATGATGGCGCCGGGAATCAGCTCGCGCCTTTGCGGCATGGGCCGAGGGCCAACGGGTTCAAGTTTACCGTCTCTGATCATATTTGCGCTCTCGCTTGGAACATCCGATCTTGGGGCAGGCAAGGTGACTGCCCGGCGCGGAAGTCTTCAAAATGGGTGTTGCGACCGGTAGTGCGAGCCCAGGGCGTGCAACAACTGGCTGGGATTTCACGGAACGCGATAGATGAGCAGTGCTGCCGCTTGAGCCGCCGCTTCACCGGCCCGGTGCAGGGCTTTCTTGCCGGCGCTATCGGGTACAAAGAGAATATCATTGGCAAGCAGGGTTTGATCGGACGCCCGGCCGGCGAGAATCTTCCCCAAGTCCACGGGAATCTGGCGGCCCGGCGCGGCGCCATCCTTGCGGATGATGAGCGCCTTTTTCGGCTCGGCGGTAGACTTCAAGTTATCAGCCAGCGCCACCGCCTTCAGCACCGTCATCTGCTCGCGGTCGTTCTTCAAAACGAAGCCTCCGGCCCGATTCACAGCTCCGACCACGTACACAATGCCGGCGCGCTGCACGGTGACCCGATCGCCCGGATAGAGAACAACATTCGACGCTGGATCACCTTCTTCGAGCAATTTCCTCAAATCGACCGACTGCACCCGCCCGGCTGGAGGATCGGCCACCGTCGTGCCCTCACCCCCTGAGCCACCTGGCATTTGCTCGGCGTGAAGGGCGATATCCCCGCGCGTGATGATGGCCGTGTTGCCCGCGTCGTCGGCCAGTCCCTCGGCTTGCGAAAGGGCGTCAAGCAGCGTCGTCGTGCTGAAGAGCGGGTAGATCTGTGGCTTCTTCACGGCTCCCGCAATCGCAATGGAATGAACCCGCGATGCCTTCACCTGCACACTGACGTGGGGATGGCTTACCATGCCGGCCTTGCGAAGCTCATCGCTGATCTGCTGGGACAGTTGACGAGGCGTGAGGCCGGCGGCTTCTAGCGGCTCGGAGAGCAGGGGAATGACGATGGAGCCTGCGGGATCCACGCGGTACTCGCGCGAGATCTCGGGCACGTCAAGGACGTAGATCTCCAACGTGTCGTCCGCACTGATGAGATACTGTTCGGCGCCCGACGCAACGGTCGTGCTCGGAAACACATCGAGGCGGCTCTCACCAGCAGCCAAATTGGCCCGCTCCTGAGCCTGAAGAGGAGAGACCACGGCGAGCGCGGCCACCAGGACAATCAGACCCCTGCACATCACTGCCGCGGGACGGCCAACAAGAGACACAGGCACACATGAACCACACCACCTTCCCATTCCACTCCTCATGGTTGCTCCCACTCTTTCAGGCCCACGCCCGAAAACGCCCAAACCCCGAGCCGACGCCGACCCAAGGGCGGCGTGTTGTGATCTTCTCCACCGCTTCCGCCTCGACTTCCACCGCCACAGATTTCTGCAGCAGCTCGACAGATAGGACGAGCCTGCACAGGCCTTTTTGGCGCACAAGCACCCCTTCAATGCCCTCCAGCGGACCAGTGATCACGCGCACCCAATCGCCGGATTTCAAGAAAGGGTGGGGTTCGATCCCGACACCTGCATCCACGGTCCGCCGGATGGCGTCAATTTCGGGCTGCGGGATAACAGCCGGATGGCCGCCGGCACCAACAAAGCTGTAGACGCCGGGCGTGCTAACCACCTGAGACCGCCGCTCGACCCCACCCCCAAGCCCTCCGCGAAGAAACACGTAACAGGGAAAAACTGGCAACACGACGGTCTTGCGGCGGTCCTTCCAATGGTGGACCACGATCGAGAGCGGCAGGAAAATCTCAAAGCCCTTGCCGGCGAGCATCGCAGCAATGGCTCTCTCGTGCTGGTGGCGTGTGTAAAGCGCGTACCAGGCCGGCATCGGGTCTCTGTCTGTGACGGGCTCTTTTGACGACCTTGCGGACATAAAGCTCCGCCCTGTGACTTACAGTCCGGCGTTCCCCTGTAAGCCCCTCTCGAAAAGCGCCGCGCCAAAGAGTTGAGCCTCACTCCGCGTGACGTGGATTCTTGTTCACTAACACGGAAGAGGTGCGCGCTCCGCGCAGTTTGGTGAATCTCTGAACAGATCCCCGATCTGATTCCTCAAGAACTTGGCGTTACCCTGAAACTTCAACCTCGCCTCATATGGCGGTTGGGTTCGGCAGTCGGTCACGACGGCCTGAAAGAGCACCTCCGTGAGCTTGCCCCCAGGATGAGAAAAGCAGACGTGAAGAGTAACCCGCTGGTTAGGGGTTAGGGGGCTCGTGAAGCAGCATCGAGCGCCTTTTATTCCGATCTCACGCAGCCGTCCCTCGTCCTGCCCGCGAGAATGGGGCCAGGCCTGGGTCTCGACGGTCACCGGGCAGTCAATTTCGTAAACGCGCTCCGGGCCCTTCGCGCTCGTTCTTGATTTTGAAACGGCCATTCAACCCGCTCACGCCTCGAGAACGAATGGGGATTGTCCGTCGCCCGGCTGCACGACGCAATCGGGGAACGGAATGATTTCAGCAGGATTTCTGGTATGAGTTTTTGCCACCGTCTACGACTTCGGTTGGATGCGGATGACGCCAACAGGTACCGAGGCCGGACCTCTGAACGGAAAGGGCGGGTTGACGCGGGTTTGCGACCGCTCAATAAGCGTGGCGCGGGCCACCCGCACGGGCGGCAGGTTGGTTGGGCGCAGTCTCCGCCAGGGAGGCTGGCAGCACGGGTTGGGCTGGCACCGCATCCCGATTTAAGTGATGGTAGTAGTATAGGACTGCTTCCAGTCGGTTGCTGATCTGGAGTTTCTTATACATGGTGTACAAATGAGTTTTGATTGTGCTCTCACAAACAAAGAGTCGATTCGCAACCTGCTTGTTCCGGTAGCCCTGGGCGACAAGCGAGAGGATCTCCCACTCTCGCCGACTCAACTCACTGGACCCGTTTCTGTTGTTCTCCTTGTCGCGAGAGCGAATAAACTCCCCGATGATGCGGCTACCCGCCCGCTGACTGATCCAGATTTCGCCCTGCGCCACCACCACCAGCGCTTTCGCCAGAAATTGTGGATCCTCCTTCTTGGAGACGCATCCGCGGGCTCCCGCTTTGATGGCGCGGAGTTCAAACTCCTCATCCACGTGATCGGCCAACAGCACGATTTTCATGCGCGGCAGCAGCTTTTGCGTGCGCCCAATGACCTCAAGATCCAGCGCCGGGTCGAGGGCGTCGAAGAGCAGAACTGCGGGGTCTACCTTCTGGACACTCTCAATATCGTCCAGGAGGCTGTTGATATCGAGGACGACACTCACTTGCGGCAGCGACTCGAGCAAGGCGCAAAGCCCTTTTCGGCTGATCAGATGCGGACTGATGACGCCCACGCGCATGTGATTGTACCCCAAAACTACTGACTAATTATTGAATTTGATTACAACAGAAGTCAAGGGGTTTTTTCGAGCTGATTGCACGCGGTCCGGGAAGGCTGGAAAATGCTTTCTCGATGGCGAACCTTCAGCGCAGTATTACTCTTCGCGCCACACAGCGTAAGCCGCGAACGCCATCAACATGATGCAGGCTCCGGCGCTCGCGGCGAGAAGCAATATCGGCAACTGGCCGGACGCATGAGGCAGGATAACCGCGAGATGACGGGTCCATTCCACGCCAACTGCGGCACGCCCCGGCGCGCGCCCGAGGCCGCCGGCCTTCCCGAACCAGATGAGAAGCCGCGGCCCGTACAAGAATGCGAGGCCGAGCACCGCGACGGCGCCGAACACCTGCGCAGCGCGTTCCACGAACTCGATGGGCTGGACGGCGCGTTCTGCTGCGGCCCGGCGCGCCGCCAGTTGCGCCTTCCACCACACGAACCCGGCGCTCGGCAGCCGGATGTCGTCCAGTGGCAGCTCCTCCTCGCGCCGCAAGGCTTCCGCCACGAACACGACTTCTGAGCAAGCAGAGCAGCCGGCGGCGTGTCGGCGGAGTTCCTCGCCCCAGGGGCCAGCCCACTTGCCCGACCGCAAAGCGTCGAGCACCTGTTGTTCTTGGCCGCAGAATCCAGTCTTCATACATTTGCCCGTTTCGATGCGTCCGGGATGTCCTCCGCGGCCCGGCGAAGCAGGTCCGCCAGCTTGCGCCGCGCGCGGAACAGCAGCAGGCGGATGCTCCCTGCCCTCAGGCCGACGACCTCGGCGATTTCCTGGTGGCTGGAGCCCTCGACGTACGCGAGCCACAGAATCTCGCGCTCGCGCGGCTTCATCCGATCCATCGCGCGCCGAAGATCCGAGCTTTGCTGAACATACTCCGCCGTTCGGTCGCTGGAAAGCAAGGCGTCGGCCGCCGGGCTTTGCAGCGGCGCCAGTTGGGCGCCACGAGGAGCCCGCCGCCAGTGGTCGTGCGTCAGGTTCGTCGCGATGCGAAAGAGGTAGTTCTTCTGATAAGCCTCATCGCTCGATTTCAGCTTGGCCCGCAGAAAGCGATAGTAGGCTTCCTGCGCGAGGTCCTCGGCCAGAGTGACGTTGCCGGAGATGCGGGAAAGGTAGGAATACAGCGGGCGGGCCGTTTTCTCGTAGAAAACTCGGAAGGCCTGTTCATCCATGTGAAAGGCTTCTTCGGCTGCCGTCGCCTGCGCGCCCTCGAGTTCCGTCACGGTAATTTCCCACATGGACATGCTTCAGATTCTGCCATCGGGCTCGGCGAAGAGCAACGGGAATCGCCCGTCGCGCCTTCCCCGTCAGCGATTCGCCGGCAGGGAACCTGCCGCCGCGTTACCCGCTTTGCCGGCGACAATCAATCCCAGGTGCTTCGAGAGTCCGTAGGAAATGAGGGCTGAGAGGATAAAGCCGACTCCGAGAGCCATGCCGAGCACTCCACACACCGCGAGCGTTTCACCGCCGTTGCTAATCTGGCCGGGGAATCCGAGCGCAACCTGGGTCCGGGCGGCAAAGAGTCCAATGCCGAGCAGGGTCAGAACCAGGCCCGCCTGGAACGACCACATGATCCGTCCTGCCGCCGCTGGCATGCTGCTCGAGGCCGCCGGCGTCCACTGTAGCAGACGCTTGCCGGCTTCGGAGTCCATATAGGCGGCGAGGTCCTGGCCGGAGGCAAATTTTTCGAGCAATTTGGTGTGAACTTCTTCCTGAACTTTGAAACTGCGGTTCCAGCGCCGGTTCTCCAGCACCGTCCTCACTACCCACAGCACGGCGAAAAGGGCGCAGACAAACACGAGGAAGGGGACAACGTAGGAGAACACGTCATCCATTTCCTTGTACCCGCCGCGGTAGTTCGAATCTTCCTCCGGGCTGATGAAGGCCCGAGGGTCAGCCTTGACAAGCGGGTGGGCGTCGAGAAAGGCTTGCAGCGCGGGGTGTTCGTGAACGTAATCGGGACTGCCCATCGTACTGGGATTCGGCCGCACATCGTTGCCGATCTCGGGATGAGAATCCAGGAACCGGTCAAGGCTGCCGCGCGCGGCGTCGATCTCCGCCTGGCTGGCTTCGTTGGCCGTCAGATTGGCCTGCGGGGCCGCCTTCTGCGCCGCCAGGCTCAACGACGACACCAGCAGGAACGCCCCCGCCACACCCGCCGCCGTAGTTCCAAAGTCCCTTCGTTCTTGCAGGATCGCCTTCATAATTCACCTTCTCCCAGGGTGCCCTCAGCGGGCCGCCGCATTGTGATTTCAACCTGTATTACGCCGGGAGGAGACTCTTGGTTAACAGAGAAGCATGGGATGTCCGGTGAGTTCGCTCGGATGCACCTTGTGCTGGCCGGAAATGGCGGGAGGCGCGCATCTGCATGGCAGTGGATGTGACAACCATCAGTCGGCATCGCGGGAGCGATGCGCGCGAACCTATGGAGCGCTGGCGGGGACGACGGGGCTCGAACCCGCGACCTCATGCGTGACAGGCATGCGTTCTAACCAGCTGAACTACGTCCCCCGTTGGAAACCGGAAGCTCGAAATTAGAAAATCGAGTTCTGAATCTCTGTCTGAACTGCTACTGCCTACTCCCTACTGCCTGGTGCATTGGTGGGGGGTATCCGGCTCGAACGGATGGCCTTCTGCTTGTAAGGCAGACGCTCTGACCAACTGAGCTAACCCCCCAGCGGTTCCACTCGAGGCTCCAGAGCATGCTCGAAGATTGCTCCCTCCAGGCACGCCAATCTTGACAAGTCTGGAATGTCGAATATACACTGGAATCGATCCGGGCGTCAAGAATCAGTCTGAGGATCCCTGAACCACCCATGAACTTACTACGCGAGCATGTGGCCTACATGGCCCAGCAGACGGTGAAGCGGTTGAGCGCCGCGGGCCTGATCCAGTTGGAGCAACCCGACTACGTCAGAGAGGTCATGGTTTCGGTGATGCTCGACGAGATGGGAGTGGAGGATCGCATCAACGACGAAGTGCGAAAGATTCTCGAGGAGCATGACTCGGAAATGAAAGAGATGGGCGCATCCTACGAGGAGATGTTCAAGAGGGTTAAGAACCAACTGGTGCGGGAACGTAGCGTCATTCTCTGACTCTTATGAAACTCACTCACGAAAAGGTGACCCAGCTCTCCCACCGGATGCTGAAGGCCATTGAAACGATCGACGAGGTGGAGATCTTCGAGGAACCGAACGTCATTCGCCTCGAAATCGTGAAAATTTTGAACGACCTGCTGCGCGAAGAAGAGAAGGTTGACCAGAGCGTGCGGCTGCAGATCACCTCACAGAAGCGAACCATCCCCGAAGGCAGCGGCGAGTGGGAGATCCTCTACCGCAAGTATTACGCCGACGCGCTTCGCAAACTGGGCGTGACGTTTTCTTCCCCGGATACTCGCCGTTAGGACCCTCCTGGCTTCGGTCAGCATTTTCACAAGAGCCAACACAGAGGGTAAACTGCCGGTTAGTCGCGGCGGCGCAGGACGGGAGGCGTGTCCGGGGCCTGATCGTTTCCGCCCTTGCCGGCCGTGCTGGATTGGGTGGTGCTCTCGCGCCGCTCGAGCTTCGGACCTGCGCCAGCGCCTGCGGCCCGCTGCGCGTTGATGTCCGCATCAAGGCGCGCCTTCACATCGTTGAACTCCGACGTGCTGACCAGGTACTCGGGGCGCTGCGGCAGCAAGGTTTTCACTTCCTCGACGCACTTGATGATGCGGTCCGCCGTGGGCGGGTGATCCAGAAAAACCCTGGGGACGCTGCCGGGCTCGTGGCGTTCCTCCTCGCTCACCTTTCCAAAAAACGTCACATAGGAGTTGGGGTCGTACCCCGCCTTGTACATGTATTGCAGCCCGAGGAAGTCGGCTTCCGACTCGTCGTTGCGGCTGAACTTCAGGAACGCGAGGGGCAGGCCGAGGTTGAGGGCGTTCGAAACCCCCAGGTAGACCGGGTAGGACATGGGGACGAAAATGAGCGGAATGGTGGCGTAGCGGAGAATGGTGAACTTGGTGACCTGCGATGCCCAGTGTCGCGCCGCCACGTGGGCAATCTCGTGGGCTATCACACCAGCCAGTTGGTCTTCCTCGTCCGCCGCTTCCACCAAGCCGCTGTTGACGTAGAGAAAGCCGCCGGGCAGCGCGAAAGCGTTGATCTCAGGCGCGTCAATCACTTTGACGGTGAGCGGGATCTTCAGGTCGGAATTGCGGGCCACGTTCTGGGCCACCCGGTTGACGTATTCCGTCACCACGGGATCGGTGATGAGCCTGGCGCTGCGGTCGATTTCGTTGGCGTATTCTCTGCCGGTGGAAATCTCACTTTGTTCGGAGATGATGCTGCGGTGGGCTATCTTGCGGTTTCCAATGTCGGCGACATCATCCTTCTGAGCCTTCTGACCTAGCCAGCCGTGCGCCGCCTGGGCGGGCAACGCGACGAGGGCGCCCACGAGCATCAGCGGCAGGCTGAACGAAAGCCATCGCTTTGCAATTTGCCGAAGCATCTGCCGGCCTGGTTGGATGGCCCTGGAGGATTAACCCCGTCCTAGTTCTGATCGGGGTGGCGTTTCAGCACCGGCGGCTGGTCGCCGCCCTGGTCGGCGCCCTTGCCGTCTTTCGCTTGCGTCTTGTCCGTTTCCTTACGCTTCTCGAGCGTCGGCGCCCCTTGTTCCTGCTTGTCCTTTAGCCGCGCGGTGAGGACGGTTTGGAGCCGCGCCTTCACGTCGTTAAACTCCGACGTCGACACCAGGTACTCATTGCGCTTCGGGAGGATGCTCTTAATCTCTTCCTCGCACTTGATAATTCGATCCGCCGTTGGGGGGTGATCAACGAACACGGAAGGCACACTTCCCGGGCTCCGGCGCTCGTCCTGCAATACCTTGCCGAAAAACGTCACATAAGAGTTGGGATCGTATCCCGCCTTGTACATGTATTGCAGTCCCAGGTAATCCGCCTCGGCTTCATCGTCGCGGGTGAATTTCGTAAAGGCCACCGGAACTCCATAATTGAGGGCTGACGAAACCCCAATATACACGGGATAGCTCATGGGAATGAAAAGCAGCGGGATGGTCGCGTACTGTAACAACGTGGCCTTGGTCATCGTCGAAGCCCAGTGCCGGGCTGCGACGTGCGCCAATTCGTGGGCCACGACGCCGGCAATCTGATCCTCCTCGTCAGCCGCCTGCAGCACACCGCTGTTCACGTAAAGGAAGCCCCCGGGCAAAGCGAAAGCGTTGATCGTCGGATCGTCAATAATCTTCACCGTCACCGGAACCTTCAGGTCCGAATTGCGAGCCACGTTCTGCACGATGCGGTTCACATACTCGTTGACCACGGGATCGGTGATCAGCTTCGCGGTCTTGTCGATTTCGGCGGAGTACTGCTTGCCGATCGCGATCTCTTTTTCCTCGGAAATGATGCTGCGATGCGCTACTTTGCGGTTGCCGATGTCGTTGACGTTGGATTTCTTGTCATCCCCGGCCCGCAAGGGCAGGGCGGAAAACCCCAGCAACACGACCGTGAGGTAAATCCCGAGCCGCGATCTTTTCATGGCACTGCTCCCTGACGCGATTATACACCAGGCACGGGACACAAGCGGATCAAATTTCCTTGTCGGCCTATTCCGCTCCCGTTCAGCTCTGGGCGGGCCCACGCGTCCGCACCGTTTGATTGCCACGCGTCACGGGGGGTTGTATCGCCCGTCGCATCACGGGGTCTCGATCGCCTGCCCGCCGCGCCGAAAAAGCAGTTGACACTGTGCGGCCAACAGCCGACATTGTGATGGGACAGCGCCAAGCGAGGCGGCTGTTCCTCAGGCTTCGAGTCGCAGGGCGTGAGGTCGGTGGCGGCATCCCGCATCCAGCTAGGCCAGGTTTGGCGGTCAGACGCAACGGGGGACGACTGGCTGGTGACCAAGGTCTATTCCGAGCTTTTTACTTCCTATGCCGTACTCCGCAAGACGGCGGGCGCAGAAGCAGACGTTCGCCGCCTCAAAGTGGAGCGAGCGAGCGACGGCGTCGCGCTGCCGGGATTCACTCTCATTCAGGAAGCCGATACCTGCTAGGATTCCCACATCATGACGACCGGCGCTGTCGAGTTCCTCGGCCAATTCATCATCTTCGTCATTTCGCGCGGCGGATACCCGGGCATCGTGCTGCTCATGGCGATTGAGTCCGCCTGCATCCCGCTGCCTTCCGAGGTCATCATGCCGTTCTCCGGCTATCTCGTGGCGATGGGGCGGTTCAAGCTGGCCTGGGTAGCGATCGCCGGCGCGCTCGGCTGCAATGCCGGATCCGCCGTCGCCTATTACGTCGGCGCGCTCGGCGGGCGGCCGTTGGCCGAGAAGTACGGGCGTTACGTGCTCGTCTCGCGGCACGACCTGGACCGGGCCGATCGCTGGTTCGCGCGTTATGGTAACCGAACCGTTTTCTTCGCGCGGCTGCTGCCCGTGGTCAGGACCTTCATCGCGCTGCCGGCGGGGATTGCCCGGATGAATTTCCTGCAGTTCAACATTTATACTTTCCTGGGATCGCTTCCCTGGTGCTGGGCGCTGGCCTACGTCGGCGTGAAGCTGGGCTCCCATTGGACCGACCTCAGCCCCTACTTCCGTCGTTTCGATGCCGTGCTTGCCGTCTTGATCCTACTGGCGATCGTGTGGTTTGTCCGCAACCGATGGAAGAACCGGCTGGTGATTGAGTCATCGGGCCATTGAGCCATCGGGTCATTTTTTCTCTCCCGCCATGGCATAACGCGCCCTCAGGCTTGGAACCTCGTGCTTCAACAGAATGCGGAAAATGCCGATGAAATCACATTTCGGTGTTGTCACCGCGCAGCCTCAAGAGCGAGTCGACATTCTGCTGCAGCACTTGCAGCCGTTCCGCGGGCGTGAGCGAGAGCATCCAGCGGATGAGGCTGAGGTCCACACCGTCGGGACTATGAGTCAGCGCTGTGGGTTCAGGCATCTCTTGAGCCACCGAATCGGCCTCCGGCCCGTCGGGGTCACACGGACTTCACCGGCATCTTGACGATATCCTCGACGGCGTTCACTTCCCGCATCACGAACGGCTCGCCGTAACGCGCCCCGATCATCAGGCCGAAATGCCGCCCCAGCGACCCGACGCGCTCGCGCAGGTCGGAGCGCGAGGGGAAAAGGTTCTGCGTGTCCTGCTTCGAGGAAAACTGCGAGCCGTAGCAGAGAATGGCCCGAAGCTTCTTCTCGAATTGCGCCGTGATGTCCACCACAAATGTGGGCCTGACGGCGGGCACGTAGAAGCTGGCGTAGATGATCTTGTGCGGCCGCCAGGGTTTGCCGGAGAGCGCGAGGCGCGCGAGGCCGGCCAGGAAGCAAGCCTCGTATCCAATGCGGCCGGCAAGGTAATGATCCGGATGCCGGCCCTCCCAGTAGGGCAAAATCACGGTGCGCGGCCGCAGCTCGCGGATTTTCTGCGCGATTTTCAGCTTGTAGTCGCGCCGGTCTTCCAGCGCGGCGTCGGGCAGGCCGAGGTTCTCGCGGTGGACAATGCCCATCACGCGCGCGGCGCGCTCCGCTTCCTTCTGGCGCAAAGCGGCGCTGCCCCGCGTGCCGGATTCGCCGGCGGTCAGGTCAAGCAGGCCGCACTTGTAGCCGGCCTGAACCATTTTAATCACCGTGCCGCCGCAGGCGAGTTCGGTATCGTCACGGTGCGCCGCAATGGAAAGAACGTCAAGTTGCATAAGACAGTTGTCAGTTGTCAGTTGTCAGTAAGTCGTTCCAGGAACTGTCGCGCGTCGAAATATCGGCGGCTGCTCTCCTGGCCGTCGATGAAGACGACCGGAATTTCGTACTTGAACTTTTCGAACGTCGCCGGGTCAGAGAGAATGTTCACTTCGCGCAGCTCGAAACGATGCGCTTGCTGCAGCTTCTGCAACTGCGCCGCGGCGTCTTCGCAGAGATGGCAGCCGGGCTTCGAGTAGATCACGACTTCCCTCATCGGGGCCCTCTGGCATTGTATGAGACTAGCCCAACACGGTCAAAGACGTAGTGGGCCGATTTGAGAACCTGCTCAGAAACCAATAGTGTGAAAGGTGCTATCATTCCCAGGGGTTTTTCGCTTGACCCGCCTTTGTCAACTCGCTGTTCTAGTTCCTCTCTTGGTAGCGATCAACTGCTATCAGAGCGTTGCATCCGATCATATTGTTTCCGTGCATTTTGTGGACGCTAGAACGGGCGAGGCAATCGCTAACAGAACTCTTGAAATGAGCTGGGGCATCCGGAAGCAAGTGCACACTCTCAGGGAACAGACTGGGCAGGACGGAACCGCTGTGTTCCACATCCAAGATCCGCTACCCTATCAAGTCAGGATTCAGCTAGGCAGACCGGGGGGGTATTATTGGGACGAGTGCTCATTCACAGTTTACACGACAAAGGAGATTGTCCAATCAGGTGTGTCCCAGGAAGACGGTCACTGGGCGGCGCGGTTTACAAAGATCAACGATAGATTTCATCCGAAACCAGGAGAAGTTTATTTCTTTGCCTGCCACGTACCCTTTGGAGCGTGGGTAAAGGAGTGGTTCAGGGGATTCAAGTAAGCCGCCCTTATCATCAAAGAATCCATTCTTGACATTCGCCGCCGCTGAGGTAAGGATGCCTCTTCATGAGCGATCGCCCGCTGCAAAACCAAGTCGCGCTGGTCACCGGCGGCGCCAAGCGGATCGGCCGCGCCATCGCGCTGGCGCTTGCCGGCGCCGGGGCGAGCGTGGTGGTGAATTACAACCATTCGCGCGCCGAGGCCTTCGCAACCGCGCGCGACATCCGGGCGCTGGGGGCGGACTCCGTTGCCATCCGCGCCGACGTGTCGAAGCCGAAGCAGGTTGGGGCGATGTTCCGCGCGGTCGAGAAGCGGTTCGGGCGCCTGGACATTCTGGTGAACAACGCCGGTGTGTTTTTCCCGGCGCCGCTGGCGCAGCTCAACGAAGCGGACTGGGACAGGATTCTCGGCATCAACCTGAAAGGCACGTTCTTCTGCGCCCAGGCTGCGGCGCCCGTCATGCTGCGGCAAAAGCGCGGCTGCATCATCAACATTTCGTCGCTCGGCGGACTGCGCGCCTGGCCCGAGTACATGCACTATTGCGCCTCGAAGGCCGGCGTCATCATGCTGACCAAGTGTCTGGCCAAGGCGCTCGCGCCGCACGTGCGGGTGAACAGCGTGGCGCCGGGCGACATCATGTTTCCCGATGGGCGTGTGGCCACGAAGCGGAAGCCAGTGCTGCGCGCCAACCTGCTGGGAAGGCCCGGAGCCGGCAGCGATATCGCCGCGGCCGTCCTCTTCCTGGCCACGCACAGTGAGTTTGTGACCGGGCAGGTGATCGCGGTGGACGGCGGCAAGTCGATAGCCTAGCATCTAGCCTACTTGTGAGCTTCCCGCAGCGCCGCGAGAGCGTCCCGCAGACTCCCCAGTGGCACCGACGCGACGCCGAAGCGAAGCGAATTGTAGAGCGTCGTAAAGTCGACAGCCGAAGGGCCGAGCGGCGTCCCGGCGAGCTCAGCGGCGAATTCCCGCGAGGTCTGGGCGGGTGACTTGCGGAATCCGCGCCGGCGCACCGCCCTCAGGAACTGTTCATAGACGAGCGCCGCCGCCCGCGGATCGACGGGCCGATCTCGACGGCGGAACTTCCACACCAACAACAGGCGCAATTCAGCGAACGACGTACCGCTCCCCGCCAGCACCACCAGGGCCATCGCCACGAGCATCAGCGCCAGGGCCAGGAGGCGGTGCGCGATGAGCACTTGCTCCAGAACCGCAGCGGAGCGGACTCCGCGCCACTTGAAACGGCGCCAGCGGCGCTGCGCACTCTCGTGCCACCGTTGCGAATCGATCTGAATCTGCTGTGCCAGCCGCACCTGGTGGGTGAAATCGTAATTCACGATCCATTCGTTCCAGAAGAGATTCGCGGCGTCGAGATAGTCGCCGAGAGCGCCGAGACCGGCGCGCGTCTCCGGATCCCGGGGCGTGGGGTCGAAGGGGACCCAGCCGTGCCCCGGGAAGTAGGCTTCCACCCAGCTATGCGCGTCGAGGGCGCGAACCACGAAGTCCTGGCCGACAGGGTTGTACGACCCGGTCTGGAAACCGTTCACGAGCCGGGCAGGGATGCGCAGACTGCGCAGCATCACGGCCATCGCCCCGGCAAAGTACTCGCAATATCCCTGTTTCGATTTGAACAGGAAGCTGCCGATGGGGTCGGAGGGCGAGATGGACGGCGGGTTGAGTGTGTAGCCGAAATTGGCGCGCAGGTAGCTTTCGATGGCCACGGCGCGGTCGTAATTGTTGACGGCGGAAGACGTCACCTGGCGCGCCAGAGCGGCAATGCGCGGGTCGAGCTTGGGCAACGCGAGATACGTGAGAGAGATCGCGGCGGGGTACCCGGCAGGCGCGAGGCGCAATTCGGCGGGAGAGGGAAGCGCGGTTTCGGAAACTACTTCGTAGCTGAGCGGCACGGCGCCTGACCCGGGATCGTGCAGCGAGCCGGTGTCATCGAGAACAATGAAGTGGAGCGGTCCGATAACCTCCCGCGGAGCAGCCGCAGCAAAGAGCACGCCGGTGGAGGTGGGGGCCAGCAGCACGTGGTAGCGCCGCGGCCGGCGATGGGGGCTGGAGGACTCCAGTGGGGCCGGCAAGACGAAATGGTTGAGCGAGATGGGGGAGACCGCCACCGCCCCAATTCCATGATTGTACCAGCGCCTGCCGTCGAAACGGGTGAGGGCGATGCCGCGCCACTTCGTTCCTGAGAAGTCCTTCGGGTCACCTTCAGGAACGACGCGCATCACCACGGCATCCGACTGCAGCAGCTTGCCGATGTCGCCGAGGTCGACGCTCTCTGAGAAGCCCGTGAGGTTCTGCGGCTGCGCCCCGATGCCGTTCAGGTAGCCACTGCGATACCGCGGGATGAGGAAGAAGAGCAGCGTGGCGACGAGCACGATTCCGGCAGCGAGCGCCAGGGCCGTAGCCATGAGAGCGCGTTCGATTGTGGCTTCGGGGTTCGGGGTTCGGGGTTCGGGATTCGCGACTCTTCCTTCGCGAATCCCGAAACCCGAATCCCGATTCCCGGCGCTTTGCGCCTCGCTGGAGCGCGTGATTTCGTAACTGATGAAGGCGGAGATGGCGAAGAGAAGGTAGAGCGCGAAGCCCGCCACATAAACCGTGCTGACCGTCAGGACCGCGCTCGCCAGCATCATCAGGAAGGACAGCGAGGCGAGGTAGCCATAGTCGCGGCCGGTGCGCGCCGAGAAGGCTTTGACGACAGTCGCGAACAGGATGAGATGCACCGTGGCTTCGAGCATGCGGTCCACCAGGCCGGACCCGGCGGAGAAGACCATCAGGTCGAGGGGATAAAAGAAAACGTAGATGATGGCGAGCCGAGTGACCGCGCGCGGCGTGAGCGTCCAATCGGCCTGACGGGCGTAGCTCCAAAGCCGGACGAGCAACGCGATGGAAAAGCCGGCCACCGACACGGGGTCGAGCTTGCCGGTAGAGGCCAGCGTGAAGAAGCTCGCCCCCAACATGAGCAGCAACGAGACTTCGAAATAACGCCGGACTCCTTCCGGCACGCCTGCCCTCATTTACTAATTCTGTACTCAGGGGAAACGTTTGTCCAGGGTTGCGGCGACCTTGCGAGCCAATTGTGAAATCGCGGCCTGGTTGAGCTCGCGAGGCCGGAACCATCGGAGGGAACGGGCGGCTGAGGCGGGCATCGTTGCGGTGTAAACGTCCACCGTGATGGCCCGGTAAGTGATGCCATGACGCAGCCGGGCGACCGCCTTCCCGCCGTTGCCCCATTCGATGTCGCCGCGAACCACGCCGGCGAGTTTTTCGCGAAGCCGGGCGAAAGCTTTTGCGGGCGAGGAGCCGAACGCCGAAGGGAAGTTCCAGAGGTCGCCGAGCAGGCCGTCGTCCAGGCCGCGCACCATACCTAGCTGGCCCGCCTGGCCCACGTGAGCGAGGTTCGGGATTCGGGATTCGGAGTTCGGGCGCAGGCCCCGGCGGACTACCGCGGCGGCGAGGAAGCGCGGTTCCGTCGCTCGTCGTGGGCGCGGCGCGGGATAACGCTCGGGGTTGCCGGCGCGGAAAGCCGCGCACGAGCGGCGGAGCGGGCACGCTGGACAGCGCGGCGCGCGCGGCAGGCAGACCGTTTCGCCCAGTTCCATCAGCGCCTGGTTGAAGTCACCCGGGCTGCGGCGCGAAAGCATCAACTCCAACTGGCCTTCGACCGCATGCCGGAAACCAGGCTCATGCAAGTTGCCGCGCAGAGCTTCGAGGCGCGCGACGACGCGGGCCACGTTGCCATCGAGCACGGTGTACGGCAGGTTGTAGGCAATGCTGAGGACGGCGCCCGCCGTGTAACGTCCGATGCCGGAAAGCGGCCGGATGGCGTCGAACTCGTTGGGAAACTCGCCATGAAACTCCTGCACGATTTTCTGCGCCGCTGAGTGCAGGTTCCGCGCGCGGCGATAGTATCCGAGACCGGACCAGACTTCGAGGACGCGTTCGAGCCGAGCAGCGGCCAAGTGACGGACTGTCGGAAAGGCTCGAAGAAAGCGCTGGTAATAGGGAATCGCCGTCGCGATTTGGGTCTGCTGGAGCATCACCTCCGAGACCCAGACGCGGTACGGATCTTTCGTCTGGCGCCAGGGAAGCGGGCGGGCGTTCTTGCGGAACCAAGCAAGGAGGGTGCGGCGGCGATTCGCGGACGGCGCTCGGGATCTGGCCTGTGTCGGCATTGGCGGCATCATGCGTCTCCTCTTAGAGGCTTGAAAGCCTAGAGGCGACGGTAACGTAACCTTAGTTTGTGTAAAAAGGACGAGGGTGTAGGTTTTTGTTGTGCTCGAAGCAACAAAAATCTCCAACGAAGGAGCCTCCACCCTGATGCGAAGAGACTCTAGCACAGAACAGTTCGGACATTTTGTGGAGGAGTGGCAGGACAGTTTTTGGGGAGACTTTCAAGGCCAGGCGCGGAGGGCCCTGGAAGCGGTCTTGAAAGCCGGCTCGGAGCAGCAGAGGGAACAGTACCTGGGGCTGAAATGGCATGAGCGCCCGGCCGAAGGCGAAGTCCGGATCGATCATCGCAACGGGTCCTACCGGCGGGTTTGGCTGCGTCCATCCAAGTTATGTACGCCGGGGTGCTGCATCAACGCTGTTGGGTGCATAAGATGCGCAATCTGCTCGGGGCGGTGCGGCACCGCGATCGGGACCAGGTCAAGGCGGAGGCCCAGAAAATCTACTTGGCGCCCGGCTTGGCCGAATCCCGCCAGGCCTTCCGGCATTTCCAACACCGCTGGCAGGACACTTATCCCCGGCTGGTGCGTCGCTTGGAGCAGGACCTGCCGGAGCTCCTCAACCTCTACTCTTTCCCTCGCCACCTGTGGAAGAAATTGAGAACCACCAACGCCATTGAACGCTGCTTTGTGGAGGTGCGCCGACGCACCCGACCCATGGTCGTCTTTACCAATGTGGCCAGCGTCGACCGGATCATCTATGCCATCTTTAGCCGCTTCAACGAAGAATGGAAAAACCGCACCCTCAAGATTTTTACACAAGTAGCTAGACGTCACCCCGAGATCGTCAGACTGGTGGACATCCAATCCAATGTGCTTCACACTATTCATCGGGTGCTCCTTTCGTCAGGTTTCGGTTGATTGCTCAACACAGCAACCAAGCCTACCCCAAAGGGGCGCCCTTTTATAATGCGTGACGCATACATCGCCTTTCATGTGTGCGTTCGCTTTGGGCACGGGCCGCCGAACCAAGCGGCGACATGGCAAAACAATGTCGCCGCCACCCGCGCATAAAAACAGGGATCGGGGTCAGGGTTCGGAGGTCAGGCGAAGGTGAGAGTCCTGCACGTCCTCCATCACCATTCTTCGGTTTCCCTGGCCCCTGATCCCTAAGTATGTGCCCGACATGCGGTCGTGCCACGTCAGGCCGTCGCTATCGACCAGCGCCCAGATGAATCCCACCATCAGGGCGGAAATCGAGACCAGGTAGCCTAGCGCCCGCCACAACGATTCCTGCGGCGCGGGGAATCCGCCATCAAGATTGCGGACCATGAGCCCGCACCACCGCTCGCCGGGCGTCGCCAGGGCGAGCGCGCCGAACAGCCCGAAATAGAAGAGCACGAAGAACGCGCCGACGAACGCGGCCACCGCCAACTCGGCCGGCTGAGCGTGGAAGCGCCCGCCCGTAACCCAGAAGACCAAGACGAAGAGGGAGGCGGCCGCTGTCAGCATCAGGGCGTCAAGGAGGCCAGCGCTGAAGCGCCGGCCGAGGGGCGCCGAATCGGGCAGCACCGAATCGAACCGGGGATCCGCTTCGGCGCCGGGGGCGTTGCCGAGGACGATCTCGACCGGACTGGAATCTGCCAGGCCCGACCGCGCATCGATCGTCCATTCGGCGGTCCACTCGCCAGTCCAGTCGCCAGCTCCATCGAGGCCCGATAAGTCAGGGGTCGAGCCCTTCGGCGCGTCGTCGAGCGAGATTGCATCGAGGGAGACTTCGCTTCTCCGCCAGCGGCCGGCAACGAGGTCAGACTCTTTCGGGCCATTCACGAAATCGGTCTCGAGATCGGGTTCATCCCTAGCGGTCTCGAAGGAGCCGTCGCTGCTCCGGTTCTCAAAGTCGAACTCCAGCGTCCGATCAGAACCCTCGCCGCCGCGCAAGCCGACCTGGCGATGCCGGAAGTGCGCCACGCGTTCCGCGAGCGACTGGCGCGCAAAGCGAGGCTCCGACCCCGAGGCTTGGCCGAGGGACACTAGGTGAGAGAACCGCGTTGAGCCGGAAGAAACAGCCTCCGGGAAAGGATCGAACGGGCGTCCGCATTTCTTGCACGCGGCGAGCCCGGGAAAGCTGACGAAACCGCACTTGGGACACTTCACTCCGCGCCACCTCCTGTGAAGTCATCCCCCCAGCGCCTATCCTAGCAAAAACCGCTCCCCGAAGCAAAGGCATTCGACTAAAATGGCTTCTCGCGCCCAGCAGGGGAATTCACCATCGGAGGAGCAGGTAGCCTAGAGCACGAATGCGCCGCATGAGTCAGAAGCTTGAGGGGCAACGCACGCGACACGGGCTGTGGATTCTTTCCTTCATCGGATGCTCAATGCTCGTCTCCATTCCGAAAGCCGCGCCGGCCCAAAGCGCGTCATCCTTCATTACCCTCGCTGCGAAGGCATCCGCCGGATGCCGCGCGTTCGAGGCTTTCTCTCCCGAGCTGCCGGCGCAAGAGCGGCCGGAGTTTGAAGACAGCCGTTCAACGGTCACCACTCGCGCCGACTCTCAGCAGAAGATAGGGGATACGTACAGCCTGCTGGGTCACGTGGAGGTGACGTACCGGGACCTACGAATCACCACTGACGAAGCCACTTACAACCGCGCGAGCGGCGAGATCGTCGCCCGCGGCGCTGTGATTTTTGACGCCCCCAAGGCTCACTTGAAGGCGGACTCCGGCGAGTACAACGTGCTCACCGGCGCGGGAAGTTTTTCCGGTGTCAAAGGCTACGTGCGCTCCTCGGCGCACCCCCGCACCCGGGCGCTGGTGACGGGAAACCCGTTTTACGTGCGCGCCCGCGAAGTGCGCAGGCTCGATGAAGATACCTACGAGGTGGAGAACGGACGCGTCAGCTCCTGCGACGACGAAACCACGGGCTGGTCGCTGGCCGTTCATCGGGCCCGGCTGAAGGTGGACGACAAAGCGGTGAGCTACGGCGACACGTTCCGGCTGCTGCGCGTGCCAGTTTTTTACGCGCCCGTTCTGGTTCACTCGATCGCCCGCAACCCGCGCCAGACCGGCTTTCTGCTGCCGCAAGTGGGCAATTCGTCGCAGAAGGGGAGCATCATCGGCGACGGCTTTTTCTGGGCCATCAATCCCAGCGCCGATCTGTTGTTAGGTCTCGAGAATTACAGCAAGCGAGGCCTTGAACGCAGCGGCCGGTTTCGCGCCCGCCCCAGCCCCACCAGCGAGCTTACGGTGGACTACTTTGGCATCAACGACCGCGGGATCCAGGCGCCGATTACCACCACGACGACGCCGGGCGGCGGTGCATCCACCACAACCATCGGCCGGGTGGACGCCTCGGGGAACAGCGTGCGGGCCGTGGGCAAGGCCGCCGACTTGGGCGACGGCTTTCGCGGCGTGCTCGACGTGGATTACATCAACTCGCTCGCTTTCCGGCTCACCTTCAGCGGTAACTTCAACGAGGCGGTCAGCTCGGAAGCGCACCAGACGGGTTTTCTGACCAAAAACTTTGACGGCTACAGCCTGAACTTTTACGCCGAGCGCTATCAGGATTTTCTCTCCACGCAGCAGATTCCCGGCAACTCCATCGTCATCCAGCACACGCCCAGCGTCGACTTTTCGAGTCTCGACCGACGGATCGGCGGCACGCCCCTGTATTGGAGTTTTGATTCGAGTGCCGCCGGCCTCAACCGCACGGAGCCGGGCTTCAGCACGCCCGCGCTCTCGGAACGCTTGGACTTTCATCCCGAGCTCACTCTGCGGACGGCCGGGTTTTGGGGCTTTCATTTCACGCCCTCGGCCGGCGTAGAAGCCACGCACTACGGAACGAGTTTGCTCGGCGCCGATCATCCGCTCACCCGACTGCTGGGCGATTTCTCGTTCGATCTTCGCCCGCCTTCTCTCGAACGCGTGTTCGACCGGCGCATCCACCACTATCGCCTGAAGCACGTGATCGAGCCTGACATCCGCTATCGCCTGGTGCGGGCGACCGATCCGGGCGAGATCACGGACATTGTGCGCTTCGATGAGACCGACATTCTGGCGGAGACGAATGAAGTGGAGTATTCCGTCAAGAGCACACTGTTCGGACGGGCCAGCGCGCCGGATGACCACGCCGACAACTCTGACCAGCCCCAGGCGCGGGAATTGCTTTCGCTTAGCCTGACCCAGAAGTACTATTTCGATCCCACTTTCGGCGGTGCGCTCGCGCCGGGCCGCAACGTCTTCGAGCCCACTCTCGACCTCACGGCATTCCCCTTTGCCCAGGGACGGCGTCTCTCCCCGGTGGTGAGCGTGCTGAAGTTTGCTCCCTTTTCGAACTATGACACTGAGCTGCGCGCGGATTTCAATCCGAGCGGCGGCGGAGTGCTGAACGCGGGGATCACGTCGGGCGTGCATCACGGCGACTTCAGCCTGCAGGCGACGGATTTCTTCATCAGCCGCGAGCAAAGCGAAGGGTTTAGCATTCCGACCAGCGGCACGGCTTCTCCGCAGCCTTCATTCAACCTGCTCAATGCGAGAGTGATCTATGGGAACGCCAGCCACAAGGGCTTGAGTGCCGCTTTCGGCATCAACTACAATCTCAGCCAGCAGGTCGCCAATGCGCTGGTCGGCCAAGTCACGTATAATTTGGGTTGCCTCGGCCTGGACATCGGCTACAACCGGTTCAATCTCGGGCCGCTGCGGGATGAGAATCAGTTCCGCATCGCGCTGTCGCTGGCCAATGTCGGGTCGTTCGGGAACTTGAGGTCGAGAGACCGGCTGTACAAATGAGCAGTCAACTTTTGGCTCTCAGCAGACAGCGAAGGGCGTGCCCTAACGTTCGCGCGGGCTGATGGAGTGAAGCTCGGATATGGATTCATGTTGATCGCTGACGCCTGAAAGCTGTGAGGTGCATGATGTCTTTTCCCATTCATCGCCCGCGCCGTCTGCGCCGCACCGAGGCGCTTCGCGGCATGGTGCGCGAAACCAGCTTAAGCGCGCGCTCGTTCGTCTACCCGCTGTTCGTCTGCCCCGGCTCAGGCGTGAAAGACGAGATTGGCTCCATGCCTGGCAACTATCGCTGGTCAGTGGATTTGCTGACGGGGGAATGCAAGTCAGTATTCGACCTCGGCGTTCCGGCGGTGATTCTGTTTGGGATTCCCGAGCACAAAGACGAAGTGGGCTCGGGCGCTTATCACCCGGACGGCATCGTGCAGCGCGCGGTGCGGGCCGTCAAGAAAGCCGCGCCAGACTTGATCGTGATCTGCGATGTGTGCCTGGACGAATACACCAGTCACGGGCACTGCGGCCTGATCCAGAACGGAGAAGTGGACAACGATTCCACGCTCGATTTGCTGGCCAAGACGGCGCTGACGCAGGTCGAGGCGGGTGCCGACATCATTGCCCCTTCCGACATGATGGACGGCCGCGTGGCGCGCATCCGCGCCGAGCTCGACCACAACGAATTCACCGAAACACCGATCCTGGCTTATGCCGCCAAGTACGCCTCCGCGTTCTACGGGCCGTTCCGCGAGGCGGCGGACTCCGCCCCCAAGTTCGGCGACCGCAAGAGCTACCAGATGGACCCCGCCAATCAGCGCGAGGCCCTGCGTGAGATCGCACTCGACATCGAGGAGGGCGCGGACATCATCATGGTGAAGCCGGCGCTGTCCTACCTCGATGTCATCGCGCTCGCCCGCCAGCGGTTTGACGTCCCAATTGCCGCCTACCAGGTGAGCGGCGAATTTTCGCTGATCGCGGCGGCGGCCGAGCGAGGCTGGGTGGACCGCGAGCGCATCATGATGGAGTCGCTCACCGCCATCCGGCGCGCCGGCGCGGGAATCATTCTGACATACTTTGCGAAGGAGGCGGCGCGGCTGTTGGGTTGCTAGCAGGCCCAGGTAAGGAGGCGCAAGAATGAAACTGCTAAATCTCGAAATCACGCGAATTGCTCACGATACTTTCAAGATCGCGGGCTCGAAGGTGATCTACACCGATCCCTTCAAGGTGACCCGGAGCGATGAAGCCGACATCGTGCTGCTCAGTCACGAGCACTTCGATCACTTGAGCCTGGACGACCTGAACAAAGTCATCTTCCCCGGCACCACGATTGTCGCCAGTCCGCTTTGCCAGGACGGACTGAAGGATATCAAGGTGAAAGAGAAGCTGTTTATCGATCCGGGCGGGAAACACCTCGTCGGCAAGGTGGAGATTAGCGCCGTGCCGGCTTACAACGTGAACAAGTTCCGCGAGCCAGGACGCGCGTTTCACCCTAAGAGTGAGAAGCGTGTGGGGTTCATCGTCAAGATGGACGGTACCACCGTCTATTTTGCGGCGGACACCGACTTCATCCCCGAAATGAAATCCATCCGCTGCGACATCGCGCTGCTGCCGGTCTCCGGCACTTATGTAATGACGGCGGAAGAAGCGGCGGAAGCCGCGGTGGCGATTAATCCCCAGATCGCCGTGCCCATGCACTACGCGGCCATCGTGGGCAGCGACGCGGATGCGTTGAAGTTCAAGTCGCTGGTGAAGAATTGCCAAGTGGAAATTCTGTGATTCATAGCACTGTCCGCTATACAGGCTAGCTCGTCCGCCCGCCTTCTTGAACCAAGCTCTCCCGCCGCGCCGTGCATTCCGCGCAGGGACAGAGATCGCGAAGATAATCGAAAGAGTAAATGCCGGTGGAATGTCCGTCGTTCCAGTAAATCTGCACGGCGTAGCGGCCCACCAGTTCCGCGCGCTCCGGCTTCAGCGGCTTCTGGAACATCGGCAGCAGGGTTGGAGCCGTCTGTGGCTGGACGGGCGCGTAGTCGTGACCGGTACACGAGGCGCACGGGCACCGGTCGCGGAGGTACTTGTAGGGGTACGCGCTTACGTGGCCATCCGACCAGTTTACGATCAGCGTGTTGCCGCTGCCGGCCAGTTTGATCTTGGAAGGGATGAGCTGCATTTCATTCCATACAATTGGCACATTGAGTCATTGAGCTATTGAAGATGCTCCGGCCGTTGAAATGACTCAATGACCCGATGACCCGATGGCTCAATCCGTCAATCACTCAATGCTGATTTCCTGCCCCACTTGCGCCGCCTCCACCTGCTCGATGAGCGCTGCCGCGATATCCTTGAATGCCTTGCCGTAAGGAGTCGTCGCATCGAGCGCCACCGGCTTGCCGCTGTCGCTCTGGGCGCGAATGTTGGCGTCAAGTGGGATCTCGCCGAGAAACGGATAGCCCATCTCTTCCGCCGCCGCGCGCGCGCCGCCGTGCCCGAAGATGTCTTCCCGATGCCCGCAGTGCGGGCACGAGTAGTAGCTCATGTTCTCGACCACGCCCAGGATCGGCACGTTCAGTTTCTTAAACATGGCGATGGCCTTTGAGGCCACGCTCAGCGCCAAGTCCTGCGGCGTCGAGACAATCACTGCGCCGCCGAGCGGAATCGTCTGCGAGAGGCTTAACTGGATGTCGCCGGTGCCGGGCGGCATGTCCATCAGAAGGTAATCGAGCTCGCCCCAGCGCACGTCACCCAGAAACTGCTGGATGGTCTTGTGCAGCATGGGCCCGCGCCAGATGACAGCTTCGTCCTGGGGCAGGAAATAGGCCATGGAAATAATCTTGACGCCGTATTCCACCGGCGGCTCCAGCTTGCCCTCCACCACCTTGGGTTCGGCGCGGCCGCCTGTGAGCCCGCTCGTCCCGCTCATAAGGGTGGGCACGCTGGGGCCATAGACGTCGGTATCCATCAGCCCGACCTTGTTTCCGGCGCGTTCGAGCGCGACGGCCAGGTTCGCAGCCACCGTGGACTTCCCCACGCCGCCCTTACCGCTTGCCACGGCGATCGTATGCCGCACCTGCGGAATCAGGTTCGCAGGCTTCGCCGCCGGGCGTGGCGCCGTGAGCTCCGCGACGCGAATCTGGACGTCACGCACCCCCAGCTCCTCCACCACTTCCTTTGCGGTTCGGACCAGTTGCTCGCTCTCCGGGCTCGACGGATTCGGCAACCGAAGTGTGAAGGCCACGCGGTTGTCGCCGACTTCGACGTCCTTCACCATGCCGAGCGCGACGATGTCCTGTCGGCGCCCGGCATCTCGCAGCGCGGCCAGCGCCTTGAGAACATCCTGCGGGTGAATCTGGGCCATGAAAACTCCTTGAGCCACGTGGGAGGTACGTTTTGATTCTCTGGCCCTCGCATCGGTTTTGTCAAACTGCCGGCCCAGTTGAATCGGCAGCCGGCGTTCGAGAATCCAAGCGACTAAGGTAGAATTATCTCGTGCCCTTATCCGAGACTGCTGAACGCGAATCCCGTGAATCTTCCTCGCGGCTGCCGCTGATGTTCCGCGCCTTGCGGCACCGCAACTACCGGCTGTTTTTCAGCGGCCAGATCATCTCGCTGGTTGGCACCTGGATGCAGTCGGTGGCGCAGTCGTGGCTGGTGTACCGGCTCACCGGCTCGTCGCTGCTGCTGGGACTCGTCGGCTTCGCGGGACAGATCCCGGTCTTCCTGCTGTCGCCCGTCGGAGGCCTGGTGGCCGACCGTTACAGCCGCCATCGCGTCGTCATTGGCACGCAGACCTCGTCGATGCTGCTGGCCTTCATCCTCTCGGCGCTCACTCTCCTCGGACACATCCGCGTGTGGGAAATTATGGTGCTGGCTTCGTCCTTGGGCGTCGTCAACGCTTTCGACGTTCCGGCCCGCCAGGCGTTCATCGTTGAAATGGTGCACTCCGAAGATATCATCAACGCCGTCGCGCTCAACTCTTCCATGGTCAACGGCGCCCGCGTTCTCGGACCCGCCATCGCGGGCGTGCTGGTGGCGGCCATCGGCGAAGGTTGGTGTTTCTTCGGGAACGCGGTGAGTTACATCGCGGTGATCGCCGGCCTGCTGCTCATGGTGGTCGACAAGCACGAGCGCAGCGCCCAGCGGGTTTCCGGCCTCCAGAGCATCATCGAGGGCTTTCGATTCGTCGCCCGCACCGGACCCATCCGCGCCCTGCTGCTCCTGCTCGGCCTCATCAGCCTCACCGGCATGCCCTACGCCGTGCTGATGCCGATTTTCGCCGCCAAGATCCTGCACGGCGGCGCCCGCGGGCTCGGCATGCTGATGGGCGCCTCGGGCATCGGAGCCCTGGCCGGCACCCTGATGCTGGCGGCGAAACGCGAAGTGCACGGCCTCGGCCGCTGGATCAACTTTGCCTCGCTGGGATTTGGCGGCAGCATGATTCTGTTCGCGCTCTCGCGCTCCTATCCGCTCTCCATCGCGCTGCTGGTGCCCGTCGGCTTCTCGATGATGCTGCAAATGTCTTCCTCCAACACCATGATCCAGATCATGGTGCCCGACGCGCTGCGCGGGCGCGTGATGGCCGTCTACTCCATGATGTTCATGGGCATGGCGCCGTTCGGCGCGCTCCTGGCAGGCGCCATCGCCAATCGTATCGGGGCGCCGCACACGGTGGTGTTAGGAGGCGTCTGCTGCGTCGCCGGAGCGACGATCTTCGGATTGCGCTGGCCGCACCTGCGCGGCGAGGCGCGCCAACTCATCGTGGCCCAAGGGATGCTCAGTGGCGAGCCGCCGTCGGAGATGACGTCGCAGGCCGTGGGGGCCCTGAAGGGGAATTCCTCCGGAGGTTGAAGCCCTCAGGTGGCAGCGCGGCTACCCGACGAATGGCTACGCCCTTTCGCCGTCGGACGCCTTCGCCAACGCCAGCTCGGTAGTGGTTGTCTCAGCGGCGGACGAGGTTGGCAGACTCTCTTCCGCCAGCGCCTTCGACGGCGGCAGGGTGAAGATGGCGTCGGCGGGCTGGCCCAACACGCGCCCGATCCCTTCTTTGAGCAGCGCGAAGACGCTGGCGGGCTCCGGCGTCGCGTCAATCACCTGGAAACCATACTCCTCCGCCAGCTTGTCGAACTGCGCCAGCAGCGTGGTCTGGTACTTGCGGAAGCTCTCGTACATATCTTCGCTGGGATGCAGGTCCATGCCCGACTCCCAGTAGTCGAAGCCGCGCTTGAACACCACGCGAGGAATCAAATCGTCCACCCCGATCTTGAGATAGAAGACGGCGTCGGGTTTGAGCGCGAAACTGTACGCGTTGCGGATCCACGCCGGATCCACGCCGCGCGTTGCCGCCCGCGCCATGAGCGAGTAAATGTAACGGTCGGTGAGCACCACGAATCCGGCGCGCAACGCCGGCACGATTTCCTGCTCCAGACGGTCGGCGAAGTCGGTGGCGTAGAAGAGGTCGAGCGTCAGCGGACCGAGCGTGTGCCCTTCCTTCGCCTGCTTGATGCCCTTGCCGGCGAGCGCCGACCGCGTCAGCCCGGTATCGAGCACGGCGCGGCCTTCCTTTTCGAGCCAGGGCTTCAGCAGATCCATCTGCGTCGTGCGGCCCACGCCGTCCGTGCCCTCGATCACAATCAGCTTGCCGGTGAGGTTGGACAGGTCCATCCCCGGCAGGATTACTCCATAGGTTTCTCTCATCGCGCACCCTCTCGATACGACGACCACTGACCTTTAAAAGAGGCAGTGAACGCCTTCTTCGCCTATTCTGTCGCGCTTCGCAACGTCACGGAGTCGATGCTCGCGACGAGTGGCTTCAGTGCTTTCTCGCTGCCGGCGCTGAACCCCCACGCTACGAAATATCCCTTCAAAACGATTCCCAGATACGTTGTGTAAATCGTGATCTGCTGACCCTGATGGTTTACTTGCGCCTTGAACTCTGCTTTAGCAAATTTAAGTTTGCCAACGCGTTTTTCGCCAGGAAGGCGGTATTGCTGGAACCGAAGCGGATTGTGCGACAGAGCGAAGGCTAGCTCCATCATGCATCGCTTTGCATTGGTGGAGGGAAACGCAGAAACGTCCTCAGCTAACAACACCATCTGGTCGGGAGCGGAGGGGACTTCTGGTCGGGGCCCAACCACGGTAAGCAGCCTAATGGTCTGCCTTTCTGCCGCTTGATGCTCTACGTCCTCTTCGGGCTTGTTTCCGTAGATTGCCTCGTGCCCGGCTCGAACAACGTGCTCAACCCCCGCCTGCCCCTCAGCTCTCATTCCAGACGGGAACTGGTAGGACAGTTCAAAGAAACCGTTCTTGTAAACGTTCCCGGATATAGTGCCAGTGCTCTCGATGGTCTCTTTGGTGACACCCGAGTCCGCCTGGGGAGCGCTTCCCGTTCGGCCGGTGGCTTCAAACCCTTGGGTCCGGCCACCGCAAGCAGTTGCGGGATTGAAGGCGGTCAGCGTTTCGATCGTCTTATGCAACAGCTTGAACGTCCCTTCTTGGTTGGCGATGAAGTTGAACTCGAGCGCGTATCCCTTCTGGATAGCGACCAGATTCTCTTGACGCAGAGTCCCGCCGCCTACCTTTTCGCGGGAGATCAAAGACGCAAACTGCCAGCCTCCCGCCGAAAGCTCCTTCGGCTCCCCTTCGGGCTTGAAGCCTGAATTCTTCAAAGCCTGGTACTCGTCCAACAAGAACCGTTCGGCCGTGAGGTCGGGCGACGAGAGCTTGACGGCCCGGACCAAGATTGTCGAAAGTTCGAACAGGTTGCGAGGCTGAAAGGCAAAGAGCAAGACGTAGACGCCCGGCTTGCCAGGGGACTGGGTTGCTTGCGGACCGTTCCCGGCCTGTTTGACGAGCCATCCTTTAGGGAACTGGTAAGTGAACCCGAAAAACTCGTTGCGATAGGCGTTCCCTGAAATCGAGCCAGCGTCCGGCACTTGCTCCGCCCGTGCGGGGGTAGTCGCCGAGGGTGTTTGACCCATTCCGCTGGATACAAGCGCTGGGAGGCCGATGGCCGGGGCCATGCAGACGAGAAGAATCGAAAGTGCAACAGTTGCCCAGTGCCGACTGCCGACTGCCAACCGCTTTCCGTTCCTCACGGCGCCACCCTTAGTCGTTTCGCCTGCGCCAGCTTCGACTTCACCAGTTGCCGCATCCCCGCCTGCTGCGTCTCGATGGGCAGCGTCGCGTCCACCGCCGTGATGTCGAATTCCGGCACCATCTTCTCGTATTCTTCGATGATGCGGCCCTGAAAGAGCTTGAAGCTTTCGTCCGGCTCCTCGCTCAAGCCGAGGTCCAGTCCGGCCTCATAGAACTTGAAACCGTTGCGCCCGCTATGCAGCCGTTGCATCGAGATTTCGAGCGGCACGCGGAAATAAAACGCGATGGTGGGCTTGGCGGCGAAACTGTAAAGCTCGCGCACCCACTTCGGATCCATGCCGCGCGCCACGTCGCGCGCAAAGGCGGTGTAGATGTAGCGGTCGCAGAGCACCACCGCGCCCGCCTTGAGCAGCGGGATGATGTTGCGTTCCATGCGGTCGGCAAAATCGGTGGCATGAATCAGGCTGAACGTTGCCGGCGTAAGCATCTGCTTCTTCTTGCCGCGCTTGGTGATGTCGCGCACCAGCGGCGATGAGTTCCACTCGCTGAACACCACGCCGTATCCTTCGCTCAGCAGCCACTGGTGCAGCAGCGCGAGTTGGGTGGATTTGCCCGAGCCGTCGATCCCCTCGACAACAAAAAGCTTGCCGGGGAAGCGATGCTCGCCATAGCGCTTCATGCGATCTCTCTGGAGGCGCCCTGCGACGCAGGTTAAATTGTGATACTCCAGTCTAGCACGTCGCCCAGCACTCCGGCAACGAAGAGAGAATACCGGTAGTGGTGCAGTTTGCTGTAGCGGCGCTCTCTGAGCGCCGAAATCATTTGAAAAGAAAGGCCGGCGGCCGGAGACCGCCGCTACAGCGCTTCAAAACTGACCCACTACCGACCAGTACAATCGCTTGCTTTTTTGTTTCGGCGCCCGTATACTATTTCAGGAGAAAACTGGCGGATTGTCCAGTGGGCTTGATGCCCACTTTTTTGTTGGGAGAAGCGAGCGATAGACTGCGGATTCGCCGATTCCGAGCCCCGGCTCTTATGGTGGACCTGGGAAAAGTTGCGGCCGCTGCCGAACGAGTGGCAAGTTCGGAAGGGCTGTTTCTGGTGGACGTGGAGCTCAAGGGTGGCAGATCCAACCAGCTCCTGCGGGTTTACATCGACAAGCCGGAAGGCGTGTCGCACGCCGATTGCCAGTTGGTGAGCGAGCAGTTGAGCGCCATCCTCGACGTTGAGGATCTGATTCCGGGAAGTTACACGCTGGAGGTCTCGTCCCCGGGGCTTGATCGCAAGCTCTCGAAGCCGCGTGATTTCGAGCACTTTGTAGGACGCCGGGCGCGCCTGGTGCTGAAGGAGCCGGTCGACCGGCAAACGGTGCTGGAAGGACGCCTGGCGGGGTACGAATCCGGCCGCGTGCGGCTGGACTGCGGCGAGGCTGGGGTAAGAGAGATGGATCTTGCCAACGTGCAGAAGGCAAGACTGGTGGTGGAATAATGGAAACAACAACGTGATTGGTGCTGCGGCTATAGCCGCCCAGTTTCGAGTTTCCAGTTTCGAATTTCGAGTTTCTAACTTCGAGGTCTTATGGGCACGAGCCTCCTTTATCAAACGATTGACCAACTAAGCCGCGAAAAGGGCATTGACGCGCAGATCATCATCGCGGCGGTGGAAGACGCCATCCTGGTGGCGACGCGCAAGTATTACAAGACCACCGACGAGCTGCAATCCAAGTTCAATAAGGACACCGGCGCCGTGGAAGTGTTCGCGGTGAAAAAAGTGGTGGAGGAAGTGCTTGACCCGGACCGCGAGATGACCGTGGCCCAGGCCCGCAAGCACGATCCGGAAGCCGCGGTGGAAAGCGAAATCCGCATTCGCCTGAAGACCGACGTGCTGGGCCGCATCGCCGCGCAAACGGCGAAACAGGTGATTTTTCAGAAAGTGCGCGAAGCCGAGCGCGATACCGTGTTCGCCGAATACAACGGGCGCGTGGGCGAGCTGGTGAACTGCACCGTAAAGAGGCAGGAAGGGCCGGACGTGATCGTGGACCTGGGGCGCACCGAAGGCCGCATGCCCCGCAAGGAGCAGTCGCGCCTCGAGACCTACCAGATCGGCGACCGCCTGCGCGCCGTGATCGTCATGGTGGACCGCGCCGCGCGCGGGCCGCAGGTGGTGGTGTCGCGCGCCGACGGCATGCTGGTCCAGCGTCTGTTCGAAATGGAGGTGCCGGAGATTTACGACGGCACGGTGGTGATCCGTGCCATTGCACGCGAGCCCGGAGAACGCACCAAGGTGGCCGTCTTGTCGAAGGACGCCGATGTCGACTGCGTCGGCGCGTGTGTGGGCATGAAGGGCATGCGCGTGCAGTCCATCATCCGTGAACTGCGAGGCGAGAAGATCGACATTATCGAATACAACGAAGACACGCTCATCTTTGCCGCCAACTCCCTCTCGCCCGCCAAGATCAATCACGTTTCGGTGGTGGATTCGGAGCAGAAGCACCTGGAAGTGATCGTGGACGACACGCAGCTTTCGCTCGCCATCGGCAAGAAGGGCCAGAACGTGCGCCTGGCGGCGAAGCTGCTCGACTGGCACATCGACATTAAGAGCGAGGAGGAAAAGCGTCAGGAGATCGAGTCGCAGATGGCCGCCATGGCGCGGCGCGGCGCCGCGATCAGCGAGCTCGCCGGCTTGGGCGAAAAAACCCTGCAGAGGTTAAAGGACCACGGCCTCGAAACCGTCGAGCAACTGGCCCAGATGACCCCGGCGGAGCTTACCGAGATTCCCGGCATCGGGGAAAAGACAGTGGACCGGATTCGCAAGGTGGTCACCGACTACTTCGAAGCCGCCGAGGCGACGGCCGAGGCTGAGGCGGCCGAGGCCGAAGCTCTCGCGGCCCAGGCGGAGACCGTCGCGGCCCAGGTGGGAATTGTCGCACCCGAAGCGCCAGCAGGAGAGCCGGTGTCCGCAGCAAGCGCCCTCACCGAGGGCGCCGCGGCAGAGACCGAAGTCTCGGTGGCGGTCGCAGCCGAGCCTGACGCTCAACCATCCGGCGAGTCGCCGGAAGAGCCGGAAGCGGAGAGTCACACGACCGCACCGGACGCCGATCCCGTTTGAGTCAGCGCGAGAAAAAATGAAAATGTTACGAACGAAGCCGTCAACATATTGAAAACAAAGGATCGGTGTTTTATGAAAGATTAGAAAGCCGTCAGATACTTGAAAATAAAAGCCTTACTCCATTAAAGCCGTCAAGATATTGATAATATTAGTCTTATTTTACATACTGTGTGTGCTTTTTGAAAGCGAACGCTGTCGGGACTGAAGAAAAGGGAGCAAATGAGTAAGATTCGCATCAATGAGCTGGCTCGCGAGGTCGAGGTCAAGAGCAAATCGGTCATTGACTATCTGGCCGAACTCGGCCACGAGTTCAAGTCGCATTCGAGTACGCTTGACGACGACCTGGCAGAAAAGGTACGCCGGCGCTTCCACGCGGGCGAGACGAAATCCGCTGTTCCAGAAGCTCCTGCCGCCGCGGTCGCCGCTGCGCCGGCGCCCAAGCCCGCGGCTTCGGCCCCGACCGTTTCCGCTCCGCGCGTGGCGTCGAAGCCGTCTGCGCCCGAAGCACCAGAGCATTGGGTGCGGCATGAGACCGTCCCGATGACGAAATCGATCGACCAGATCATCGCGGAGACGCGCAAGTCACTGTTACTCAAAAAACAGGCCGGAGCGCAACCGCTCGCTCACGCGCCTGCCCCGATGCGATCGGGGCCTGCCGCCGGACCCGTAGCGCCGCCTCTCGCCGCCCGCCGCACCGGCTTGACACCGGCCCACGGCGTGCCTGCCGCCAGCACGCGCCAGACCCCAATTGGAACTTCCGCCCGGCCGATGAGCGCTGGCACACCGGGGGCAGTTCTAGCGGCAAGAGGCTCGGCGCCGGGCTCAACGGCTGGCCGCGGGGCATCTGCCGCCGCTTCCTCAATGGGTCAAACCGGCCAGCTTGGAACCCTGGGCGCGAAGCTGGCTCAGGTCACCGGGATTCCTGTTCCCACCCGGCACACTCGGGACTCAATCGCGGCAAAGTCACCCGCTTCCAACCAGCCGATTTATCAACCGTCTCCCACCCGCCGCCTGCCCTCTCGCCCGGGCACGACGCCACGTCCGGGCGAGCACCGTCCGCAGCACCCCACTTCCACCCGGCCAGGCGCGCCCAGCTTTCCGCAGCGCGGGGTGCCCGGCGGACGTCCGGGAGCGGGCCGTGCCGGGATGCCCGCGCCGCGCTTTGCTCCGCGTCCCGCTCCGGCGAGGCCCGTGCCTCCGGAAGAGATACCCATTACCCGCAGCATCGTGATCAGCGAAGGCATCAGCATCAAGGAGCTTTCGGAAAAGCTGGACGCGCGCGCCAAGGACGTCATCAAGAAGCTGCTCGACAAGGGCATTTTTGCCACCATCAACCAGACCCTCGACAGCGCCACCGCCACCGAAATCTCGCGCACCTTCGGCGCCGACACCAAGGTCATCACCTTCGAAGAGGAAGTGACCCAGGACGTGGTGGAGGCCGACCGTCCCGAGGATCTTCAGCCGCGCGCGCCCGTGGTGACGGTGATGGGCCACGTGGACCACGGCAAGACGTCGCTGCTCGACGCCATCCGCGAGACCAGCGTGGCGGCGCGCGAAGCCGGAGGCATCACGCAGCACATCGGCGCCTATCACGTCGAGGTGCGCAACCGGAAGGTGGTTTTCCTCGATACGCCCGGCCACGAAGCCTTCACCTTGATGCGCGCCCGCGGGGCCCGGGTTACGGACATCGTGGTGCTGGTGGTGGCGGCGGACGACGGCGTGATGCCGCAGACGCTCGAAGCCATCAACCACGCCCGCGCCGCCAAAGTCCCCATCATCGTGGCCATCAACAAGATTGACAAACCCGAAGCTCAGATCGAGCGCGTCAAGAAGCAGCTCGCCGATCAGGACCTCCTGGCCGAGGACTGGGGCGGCAAGACGGTGATGGTGGGAGTTTCCGCCAAGCAGCACACCAACCTTGACCTGCTGCTGGAGATGATCCTGCTCGTGGCCGATATCCAGGACTTGAAAGCGAACCCCGACCGGCCCGCTTCCGGGACCGTGCTCGAGGGCCGCCTCGACCGCGGACGTGGCCCGGTGGCCACCGTGCTCAACCAGAACGGAACGCTGCACGTGGGTGACGCCTTCATCGTCGGCGCCATTTACGGCAAGGTGCGGGCCATGTTCGACGATCATGGACGCCCTACCGACGAAGCTCCACCTTCGACCCCCGTTGAGGTCCTCGGCCTCGAAGATGTGCCCCAGGCGGGTGACCGCCTGCAGGCGATCGAAGACACGCTCAAGGCGCGCCAGATTTCCATTCACCGGCTCGGCAAGCTGCGAGAAGCCGCTCTCGCCAAGAGTGCGCGCCTCACCCTCGAACAGTTGCACGAGAAGCTGGCCGCCGGAGAAGTGCGGGAACTCGGGCTCATCATCAAGGCTGACGTGCAGGGCTCGGTGGAAGCCCTCACCGAGACCCTGAACAAGCTCTCGACCGACAAGGTGAAAGTGAAGGTGATCCACGCCGGCGTGGGCGCCATCACCGAGACCGACGTGCTGCTGGCCTCGGCCTCGAACGCTGTGGTGATCGGCTTCAACGTTCGCCCGGAACGGAAGGCTACTGAGCTAGCCCAGCTTGAAAAAGTCGACGTCCGCATGCACACCATCATTTACAACGTTATTGATGAAATCAAGAAAGCCATGACCGGCCTGCTGGCCGTGACCATCAAGGAAGTGACCACCGGCCACGCCGAAATCCGCGAGGTCTTCCGCATCTCCAAAGTGGGCACGGTGGCGGGGTGTTACGTCCAGGACGGCAAGTTCACGCGCGATTCGAAGATCCGCTTGCTGCGCGATAACGTCGTCATCCACGAGGGACGCATCCGGTCGCTCCACCGCTTCAAGGAGGACGTGCCCGAGGTCCGGTCCGGTATGGAGTGCGGCATCGCCCTGGAGAATTACAGCGACGTGAAATCGAGCGACGTTATCGAAGCCTTCGTCACCGAGCGGGTGGCGGAGCCGGCGCTGGTTTGAAGCCGAAATTCGAAAATCGAAATTCGAAACTCAAGGACAGGTATCGAATTTCGAGTTTCGATTTTCGCAACTCCATGGCCCGATGAGAAAATGCCCGTCGGTGTGCTGACTCTCGAATTCCAGATTCCCTACGCCCATTCCCTGAAGGAAAAACGCGCGGTGGTGCAGAAGCTGCGGGGCCGTCTGCGCGAGCGCTTCAACGTCGCCGTGGCCGAGCTCGACCATCAGGACGTATGGCAGCAGGCAACCCTTGGCGTGGTCTCCATCTCAAACAGCCATCCCCTGCTCGAATCCTTGTTACGGCAGGCGCTGGCCGAAGCGGAAAGAACGCTCGGCGACGACGTGGCGCACTACGAGATTGACTACCTTTGACGACGGTCGTCGTCCTCGGATTCACAATTCATCATTGAAGCTTATGCGACTCGGTTTTGTTCTGTGCGTCATGGCCCTGATCACCACGCTGTGTGCGGGCTTGCGGGCCTATGGACTCACCAGCCAGAGCCGTAGTGCCATCGGGACCGGGCCCCAGGCAGCGCACGCAGTCAGAGTCGAGCACCCTCCTCGCTTGGATGGAACCCTCAATGACCCGCAGTGGCAAGCCGCCGAACCGGTACGCGATTTTCACCAGCGCGAGCCTTACGACAACCAGGTGCCGACCGAGCAGACTGAGGTCCGGATTCTCTACACGCGGCACGAGGTTTATTTCGGCGTTCTCTGTCGCGATTCTGACCCGAAGGGCATCGTCGCGACCGAACTGCGCCGGGACCTCCCGCAGTACCTTGACGACTATTTTGAGATCTCGATTGATCCAACCTACGAGCGACGTAACGCCTACGTCTTCCAGATCAATCCTCTCGGCACGCAGGCCGACGGAACCATCACCGAGGAACAGCAGTCCGGGGATCAGCAGGACTTCGATCCTGGCTGGGACGGGGTCTGGAGCGCCCAGGCAAGGATTAACGCACAGGGCTGGACGGCGACGGTTGGGATTCCTTTCTCAACGCTGAATTTCATGAAGACGAAGGACGTTATATGGGGACTTAATTTCAAGCGCTTCATCCGCCGAAAGAATGAAGAGGACTTATGGCGCGCTTGGCGGCGCGAGTTCGGAATCTCAAAGGTATCGCAAGAAGGGGAATTGGTAGGTATCACCGACATAGGCAGCGGTAGATTGTTCTTCTTGCAGCCTTATGGTCTGATGGGCTCCGATCATCTCTCAACGAGCCCAGGTACAGATTTCCTGCATACCGGCGGACTGGACATCAAGTACGGGCTACGATCCAACCTGGTGGCCAACCTGACCGCCAACACCGACTTCGGCGATGCCGACGTGGATCAGTTGCAGTTCAACCTGACACCCTTCAAGCTCTTCTTCCCCGAAAAGCGCCGGTTCTTCCTGGAGAACGCGGGGACCTTCAGTTTCCCCATGGGCCAACAGGACCTTCTCTTTTTCAGCCGGCAGATCGGGATCGACCCGGTGACGGGAGAGGTGGTGCCCATAGATGCCGGCGGCAAGGTGACCGGAACGCTGGGGGATTACGATGTCGGGGTCATGGACGTGCAGACCCGGTCCGACGGTCCTAATCCTTCCGCGAATTATGCGGTCGTGCGCGCCAAACGGTCACTGTTTGGCAATTCCTATGTGGGCCTCTTGGGTGTCGATAAGGAGTCGGGTGACGCGCAGGACCCGTTCAATCGCACCGGCGGGGTCGATACGCGGTTGGTCTTCCATAAAAACCTGGTGATCCACGCCTATGCAACCGCCGCCGGTTCACACGGTGTCTCGGGACCAGATTCGGATATCGGGGCCGACGTTTCTTACATCACCGACTGGATGCAGTTTCAAGCCTCGCAAGACCGGGTGGGCCCGAATTTCAACCCGGAGGTCGGGTTCGTGAATCGCACCGACATCAACGAGAGCTTCGCCGACTTGACTCTGGCCCCTCGCCCCAAGCTTCCCGGAGTGAGAGAGTTGAACTTCGAAGGATTCATTGACCACGTGCCGGACACGCACGGGGTGTTCCAGACTCAGGAGTGGCAGGGCACTTTTCGAGCACTCTTTAACAACGGCTCCTATACCGATGACGATATCTACGACACTTTCACGCAGCGCCTCTCCCAGCCGTTCAACCTCTACAAGAACATCTCGATTCCTCCGGGGATCTATCACTTCGCCAGGCATCAGTTAACTTATGGCTCGCGCCAGGACCGGCGCTTCACCTGGAGTCTTTTCGAGCGGTTCGGTACCTATTATTCGGGACACTTGAATGAAGCCCGCGTTCGAACTACTTACCGTGCCAGCTCCAAATTCTCCCTGTCGACAACAACCCTGTGGGATCGCTTTCGTCTGCCCCATGGGAACTTCTCGGTTGCACTGGCGGATCTTGGAGCCAATTATTCCTTCTCCCGCTTCTTGACGACCAGTACCTTGATCCAGGTGGATACTTCCAACACTCAGGCCGTCAGTGCAAACTTCCGCTTGCGCTACCAATTCCGGCACGACGATCCGTTCAGCAACTTGTTCATCATCTACAATACGGGAACGCGCTTCTCCAGCCTGTCAGGGTCGAACCTGGAGCAACTGCGCGAGGACCGCTTCGAAGTCAAGTTGACTTACTCCTTCACTCCTTCGTTGAAGCAAATCCGGGAGGCGCGACGCGCCCCAGTGGGTGCAGAGTGAAGGGGGGCACGATGCTGCGCCGGCAAGCTTGCGCGGCTTTTTAAGTGCCGACACATGGATCAGAAATGAGCTCGATCTCCCAACCCCGGTCTCAAACTCCGGCGACAGAGTTTTCCGGCGTGCTGGTGATGGATAAGCCCGCCGGCATGACGTCGCATGACGTGGTGGCCCGCGTGCGGCGCCTGCTGCACATCCGCCAGGTGGGACATTTCGGCACGCTCGACCCCTTTGCCACCGGCGTCCTGCCACTGTCCCTCGGCAAGGCCACGCGCTTCGCGCAGTTTTATCTGAAATCGCGCAAGTCATACGAAGGGGTAATTCGCTTCGGCTTCTCCACGGACACCTACGATTCGACCGGGGTGCCCACGTCCTCGCCTGCCGGCTGCAGCCCGGATCGAAGCGCCCTCGAGCGGATGCTCGGCGAGTTCACGGGACGAATCATGCAAACCCCTCCTGCCTTTTCCGCCAAGCGCGTGAGCGGTGTGCGCGCGTACGAGCTGGCGCGCCAGCACAAACCGGTGGACCTGCAGCCGGTCGAGATTGAGGTTTATGCGCTCGAACTCGGCGAAATGGAACCGGACGCCGCGCACTTTTCGGTGGAGTGCTCCGGCGGCACCTATGTGCGGTCGCTCGCTCACGACCTCGGCCAGCGGCTCGAGTGTCCCGCGCACCTGGCGAGCCTGCGGCGAACGGCGGTGGCGGAGTTCAAAGCGAGCCATTCGGTGACGCTCGAAGCGCTGGAGTGTTTGGCGGAAGAGGGAAAACTGGAGAGAGTCTGCGTGCCTCTGGAGCGTCTGCTGCCGGATTGCCCCGAGCTTATGGTCCGGGGCCGTGAGGAACAGAGCGTCCGCCACGGACACGCATTTGAGCTCGCCCAGGCGCTGCGGCCGGATCGCGGGCGTCCAGGCGCAGCGCCGGTCATCAGTCTGCTAAAAATCCTGAATCCGGAGCGGCGGCTGATCGCGGTGGCGCGTCACGTCGCAGGCGCGGTGTATCATCCGGATCTGGTGCTGGTCTGAAGGCAGTTGTCAGTTCTCAGTCGTCAGTTGCCAGTAGATACGTCGAAGTGAAAACTAATGACTGATTACTGATGACTGCCGACTAGTTGAAGAATTGCTTCTGCCGCTTCGCACGCCGCGCGGGGCCGCGCCAGTTCCCGCGCTCGCTCGCGCATTCGATCGAGCTCGCCGGGATTTGACAGCAACCGGTCGAGCGTCGCCGCCAGATCCGCGTGGCGCCTTACCCAGCAGCCCACGCCCCAGCGTTCGATGAGGCCGCAGTGACGGACCTCGTTGCCGGGCAGAGGGTCGAGCGCGAGGAACGGCAAGCCGCAGGTCATGGCTTCGACGATGGCGAGACCGGAAGGTTTGTTCAACACCATGTCCGCCGCCGCCATCCATTCATGCATGTTGTCCGCCCAACCGAGCGCGCGATAACGCGAATCGCCCTGGCACAAAGAACGAGCTTCGTCTTCCAGCCGACGGTTTTTCCCGGTGATGAAGACTGCCTGGAGCGGTCGCCGGACCTTCTTCAGTTCCCGAATGATCTCACGCGGCTTTCCGAACCCCGCTCCGCCAAAGAGCACGAGCAGGAGCGGCGCTTCGCCCGCGATCTTCAGCCGCTCGCGCGCCACCGAGCGGCTTGGGAGCGACAGGAAGGATGGATCCACCGGCATGCCGCAGGGGACGATCTTACTGGCCGGCACGCCGGCGGCGGCGAGTTCCGCCGCGACTGGATCCGGCGCGACGGCATAGAGATCAACTTCCGCCTGGGCCCAGGCACGATCCACATCCAACCCGTCCACGCCCACGAGGCGAAACTCTGCTCCGCCTTCGCGCTTGACCAGGCTCACGATTTCGAGGATTCCGGTCTCGGTAGCTACCACGATATCCGGGCGGCGGTCTTTGATCCATCGCCACAGTGGTCGCGCGCCACGGCGATAAAGCCACGTGGGGCCTGTTGACGAGCCTCCGTGCTGCCGACCCTCGATCCAACCCCATAGTGCGGGCCAATATCGCAGCGGAAGCTCGTAGGAGTTGTAGTAGGCGCGGAACCAGCGGGTGCAGTGCGCCAGCATGTCCTCGACGTCAACTGTCACGTCGGGACGAATCTCGGCCAGAGCCTTGCGGAGCGCCTGCGCCACCCGCTCGTGCGCGGCCCCGTGCCGAACGGTGAGGATAACGATGCGCGGCATGAGTTTCGAGGAGCGGTCAATCTATGGGCGAGTGTGCGACGCAACACTCCTTCGATCGTTCCGGCGGATTATAACACGGCTGGTTCAGTGCAGAAACTCCTTGACACTCACCCATTCCAATCCCGCCTTTCGCGCTCCTTCGATGATCATAGGCAGGGCCTCGACGGTAGCGCAAGCGTCAACCTCCTGCGGCTCCCGAGGCTCGCGACCGTCGTGCAGCAGGATGACAGAACCACTCTTGAGATTCCTCAGCGCCAGCCGGGCAATCTCCGCCGGGCCGTTCTCCTTCCAGTCAAACCCCGTATCCGACCACTGAACAACGCTCAAGCCGCGCTCGCGGAGCAACGGAAACAGCCCGAACCAGCGGACTCCATACGGCGGGCGGAACAGCCTCGGACGCTCGCCGACGGCGTGTTCGATGGCCGCTTGAGTGCGATCGATTTCGGCGGCGATTCTCGCGCGGCCTTTCAGATAAAGAAGCGGGTGAGAATACGTATGGTTTCCGAGCGTGTGCCCTTCCGCCTGGATGCGGCGAACGACTTCGGGATACCGCTCGACGTTCTTGCCGCAAACGAAAAACGCGGCCGGGACCTGCTCGCGGCGCAAGGTGTCGAGGATCTGCTCGGTCGAGGGACGCGCCGGCCCGTCGTCAAAGGTGAGAGCGATACGCGGGCGATCGGCGGGACCGCGTACAAGAGTGGGCCCGAGCATCTGCGAAGCGGGAACCGAGCAGGCGTAGTATAGCGAACCTCCGGCGGCCGCCGCGACGGCCGACAGTCCGGCGGCGAGCGGCCAGCTCATGACGGCGCTCCCGCCGTGAGCAGCGAACGGCACCACGCGACGGTCTGGCGCAACCCGTCCTCAAAGCCGACGCTGGGTTGGTAACCCAAGAGCTCGCGCGCCAGCGCCACGTTGGCTTGCGACTCGCGGACGTCGCCACGGCGCGGCGGGCCGTACTGGGGCGCGACCTTACGGCCAAAAACGCGATTCAGCAGATCAACCGTCTGGTTCAAGGTGTGGCTGACGCCGGTGCCCACGTTGATCACCCGGCCGGCGGCGCCGGGCGCGGTCGCAGCTCGCAGCGTGGCGTCCACAACGTTCGCCACGTAAGTGAAATCGCGCGATTGCTCGCCGTCACCAAAGATCACCGGGGTCTTCCCGGTCAGATAGGCCATGATGAACTTCGAGAGCACTCCCGTGTAGGGCGAGTCGGGGTTCTGCCTCGGACCGAAGATATTGAAGAAGCGCAGCGCCACCGTTTCCAGCCCAAAAACGCGCGTAAAGACCGCGCAGTAGTATTCGCCCGCCAGCTTGGTAAGCGCGTAAGGAGACAGCGGTCGCGGTGTATCCGACTCGACGCGGGGCATCACGGGGCTGTCGCCATAGGCCGCCGCCGAAGCTGCAAAGACCACGCGCTTCACCCCGGCATCGCGCGCCGCCACCAGCACGTTGAGGGTGCCGCCGAGATTTACGGCGTTGGAGGCGATGGGATCCTCGAGTGACCTCGCCACGGAAGAGAGCGCCGCCAGGTGGATGACGTAATCGACGCCGGAAAAGTGCGGCGCAATCCCGGCGAGCGAGCGGATGTCCTCTTTGTGGCAAACGGTCCGGTCGCGGAGGGCGGCAAGATTCTGCTCCTGCCCCGTCGAGAAGTCGTCGAGGACGCGCACCGTTTGACCGTCTTCGACCAGCTTCTGGACGATGTGCGAGCCGATAAAGCCCGCGCCGCCCGTAACCAGGTAAGTCGCCATGGCAGATGATCCAAGCCTTGCCCACTGATTCTAAGCCACTCTCGCGGCTCGTGCCCGCACTTTCTGGAACCTTGTGGCCGCGAGCTCCTCACGGAGGCAGCGACCCTGCCCCTGAGTAGATTGGCCGGCATCGAGGCCGCTCGCCCACTCGCTTACGTACCTGAGGGGTGATTAAAGATCAGGTACATAGCAGAGCAGGTAGGGCATTGACACAGCTCGCGGCCTTGTGATATCAAGTCGTCGCATCGAACAGGTCTGGTCGGGAGATGTGAGCCCGGAAGATTAAGACTTCCGGGCAAGCGAGCGACTGGTTCCGCGGTCTTGGGCCGGAAGCTCGGCGCGGTGTCTCAGCCAGAGCGGATTTTTCCAACACCGGCGGACCGATGTCCGTCGAAGAATCGAACGCATGATGACGCGAGCGAGACCCCTCAGGGGAAATCCAACAGGAGGATCGATGGTAAAAAAGACGCTTGTCACTTTGGCGCTGCTCGCAGCGCTGGTTCCGTTTGTCAGCCGGACGGCGGCGGCGCAGAGTAGCGCGCAGCGGCCCGTGCCGGCAGTCGGCTGGAATATTCTGGCGCCGGCTCACCCGCCGGTCATGCTGGACCACCCCAAGCATGTTGACACCATACCCCCTTACTGCAGCCCGGGATGCCTGTTCTACGGCGGCGACATTGACACCACCAAGTCCAACGCCGACGGTTTCGCGAACGGCAACACCGTCAACGTACCCCTCACCACCACCTTCTCTCCCTTCACTGTTCCGGTAGGTCAAAAATGGGCAGTGACGGCTCTCTTCGGCAACAACGTCGGCGACACGGGCGTGCTTGACCCGGCGCAGGCCTCGTGGACGATCGCCATTGACATGAACAACGGCAGCCCTGGAACCATCATCGCTTCCGGAACCACCACTGCCACTGCTGTACCCACCGGCCGCGTCGCCTTCGGCCGCACCGAGTACACGGTGAAGACGGCTCTGGGAACGACGGTCCACCTCGGGCCGGGTAACTATTGGGAATCCGTGGTGCCGCAGTGCACGAACTCGGGTGACTCGGGCTGCACCGCCCAGTGGTTCCTCGACAACACCTTCGGTCTGAATGCTGTTGGACCGGCGGAGCCGCAGTTCCATGGGTTTTTCAACTCTGCGTTCTTCGGCTTCACCTATACTCCTCTCTGCGAAGTCAGCACGCTCGGCTGCAATGCCAGCTCGGCGGGCGTGATCGGCAGAGGAGAGTAAGCAGGTGTAAGGAAACTTGCTGAGAGGCGCCGACCAGGCGCTTCGAAGATATCGGGAGAGACCCGGATCATCCGGATCTCTCCCATTTTTTTTTGAGGGGATTACTTCTGCCCTTTGAAGCCTGCGAAGTTCGAACTCCCCTTGGTCATATAACGGCCGGCGATCACAGCGGAATCGTTGATGCCGTACGCCGCAGTGTTCGTGCCGCTCGAATCGTCCAGCAGATAGTAGGAGCCGCTGCTCAGCAATCCGGCATGGGTGTTGCCGTTGCCGTCGGTCCACGAGTAGGTGAGGTCGCCGTTTTTGTCAATGCCGTGCACGAACATGGTTGGAGCGCCGGGGAGATTGATCGTGGTGTAGGTGGAGCCGTTGTAGAGGGCGGCTTCGGTCACGAGAGTAAGGGTTCCGCTGGCCATGAAGCCCACGGTGACCTCTCCGCCGGCGTTGATGCCCCAGGCGTAGGTTTGCGGCGCGCCGGGGACGTCCAACTGGGTGTACGTCCCGCCGATGCCGCTAAGGATGAACCCGTGCTCTTTGCCCTTGGAGTCCACGAAGAGTCCGCTAATCTCGCCGGAATCGTTGATGCCGAGCGCCTGGACGAATGTCGCCCCCGCCGGACCGGTGATGTCCGTGAAGGTCCCGCCGGCGTAGTAAAACCCGACCGCTCCGCTGGGGTTGCCGGTGGGGGCGTAGTAGCCGACGATCTGATTGCTGGAGTTGATGGCGTAGCAAAACGTGTTGCCTACGCCGTTGGGGTCGTCGATATTCGTCGCGGTGGTTCCGCTGAGCATCAGGCCGTGGGAGACGCCGGCCGAGGTGATGTAGTAGCCGACCATCACGTTTGAATCGTTGATGTCAAAAATGCTGGTGCCCTTGGCGCCGGACACCTTGACGGTGGAGGGCTTGAAGGATTGCGCCGAGGCGAGAAAACCGTAGGTGCCGGCGGGGGGTCCGGCGTAGTTGCCCACATAAACGCCCGTCTTGTTGACTCCGCCGATGAACGGCAAATCAGACGCCGTGAACACACCGTTGATATCGGTAAAACCGTGCTGGGCTCCGGTGCTGTCAATGTAGAAGCCGGTGATTTCGCCCAAGTCGTTGATCCCCTGACATGAGGTTTGAGCCGCGCCGGGGAAAGTAATCTCGGTGATCGTTCCGTTCGACCACATGAAGCCGTGCGAATTGCCGCTGGAGTCGAGGTACTGGCCGACGGCGACGTGGGAATCGTTGATGGCGAATGTAGTGGTGAGGTCGGTGCCGCTGCCGTTAAACATGGTCACCACGCCGCCGATGCTCACGAACCCCTGGCCGTTGGCCGAGCCGGCCAAATCGCCGTTGTTGTCGATGTCATAGAGCGAGGTGCTGAACTTTCCGAGCCCGCCCGGCACGTCGTACTGGGTCAGGGTGCCGTTGACGTCGGTAAACCCGTGCGTGAAGCCGTCTGTGCTGCTCAGGAAGTCGCCCACGATTTCGCCGGAATCGTTGATGCCGAGCGCACGGGTGAAATTGTTGGAGCCACTGAAAACGATGGTCGTATAATGCGTGCCGCCGAGCCACTCGAAACCTTTGGTCACGCTGCCGGCGACCGAGTATCCGGCCACCTGGCTCTTGCTGTTCACTCCGGAGCCGAACGTGGCCGAAGCGCCTGAAATCGCAAGCTGTGTGATTTTCACGCTCTGTCCTTGCGCCGCCGTTGCCACGGCGAAAGCAAGAGGCAGCAGGAACAGCATCGCCGCGCCGCGCCGCGGTTCCCGGCCGGAATTGTCTTGAAAAAAGCTAGTCCTTGCGTCGTTCACTTACCCTCCTTGGGTTCGAGGTAGCCGCAGCAACCGGATCCAAAAAAGGGCACGGCCGAAGCCGTGCCCTTTTCGGATTCCAGAACGTGCTGCGACACCTCTTAAAACACCTACTGTGAAGTGACGCTGACGTCGTCGAGGTACATGTACGTCAGGTCACCGTATCCATCCTCGTGGTCGTTAAAGTATATACGAATGGTCTGGCCTTTGTACGAGGTCAGATCGTAAGTCACCTCGGTCCAAGCCTGGGCGTTGGAAGCGACCTTGAAAATCTCGGCCAGCGTCGTGCCTGAAGTGTTCTGCACCTGGGCTTCCTGCCAGTCGTACTGAATGGTGTCGGTGGTGAACGGCCAGTACCAGAACGTAAGCGTCACCTTCGTCGCCGTCGAGGGAATGGCGATGGTCTGGTAGATGGACGAGTCGCCGTTCGGCTCCGGTTCAACGCTTGAGCCAAGCTGCGCGCTGTACGTCCCGCTGTGTTTCTGGACGGTAGTCACGAACGGCAGATAGACACCGCCCGCCGTCCAATTGCTCAGAGTGCCGGTCTCGAACCCGCCGTTGATGATGAGCTGACTCGAAGGGGCGCTGACGGTGAGGCTGATGGTGGTGCTGCTGGTGAGCGTCCCGGAAGTTCCCGTCACGGTCACGTTGGACGTGCCGATGGTGGCCGAAGAAGAGGCCGTGAAGGTGAGCGTGGAGGTGACGCTGCCGTTAGAAGGCGGCGTGACGGGATTGGGCGAGAACGCCGCGGTGACGCCGCTCGGAAGGCCCGAGGCGGTCAGCGTTGTCGCCGAGCTAAAGCCATTCTGGCTGGTGACCGTGATGGTGCTCGTGGCGGTGGACCCCTGGTTGACGGTCACCGAAGAGGGCGAAGCGCCCACCGTGAAGCCCGCGGTGCCTGCGCCCGTGGCGAAGATCAGGTCGTCGTGGTCGTTGTAAGAGCCGGTGGTGCAGGACGAGGCGCTGCCCAGATAGCGGAACTGCGCGCGGACTGCCTGGAGGCTGCCGCTGGGCAACGTGTAAGTGGCCGAGAGGGTCTGGGCGCCGCCGGCCGGAGGAACAATGCCCGTCTTGATGGCTGTCCAAGTGGGGCTGTTGGCGTTCGCGGCGTAATAAAGGTCGAGCGCGTCCTGCGAACCGTTGCTGTATGCCCAAACCGTGGCGGTGACGGTGACCGTCGCGCCCGGAGCGAGTGTGCTGCCGTTCGTGGTTGCCACCACCAGGCGATCATTGGACTCGTCGGAGTGGAAAACGCCGGAGGTGCCGTCAGCGCAGGCGCTCTTGATGGTGTTGGGCTGGTTCGGCTCGGCGCCGCCGGAGATGTGATCGCGGCCGAGCAGCAGCGTCGGACCCGAGTCACAGGAACTGCCCGCGACGGAGCACTCCGGTGCCTTGAGGGTGGAGTTATAGGTGGCGGTTTGGCCGCCGCCACCGCTTCCCGTCACGACGAGCGAAACGGTAGCGGAATGGACCAAGCTGCCGCTGGTGCCGGTGAAGGTAAGCGTATAGGTCCCGGTAGGGGTGGTGATGCTGGTGGATACAGTCACGGTGGAAGACCCGGAGCCGGTGACCGAAGTGGGATTGAAGCTGGCCGAGGCGCCCGAAGGCAGACCACTGGAACTGAAGCTCACCACGCCGGTGAATCCGTTCTGCGCCGCGATTGTCGCCGTGTAGGTGGTGCTGCCGCCCTGCGTAACACTCTGCGAGGAAGGCGTGGCCGAGATCGAGAAGTTCGGCGAAGCATTGACGACCAATGAGACCGTGGTGGAGCTCGTCAGGCTGCCGCTCGTGCCGGTGATGGTGAGCGTGTACGTGCCGGTGGGCGTGCTACTGCTGGTGGTCACCGTCATCGTCGATGAGCCGGAACCGGTGACCGAAGTCGGATTGAAGCTGGCCGAAGCGCCCGAAGGCAAGCCGCTGGCGCTAAAGCTCACCACGCCGCTGAATCCGCCGCTGGGAGTAACGGTGGCCGTGTACGTTGTGCTGCCGCCGGCGCTGACCGTCTGGGAAGAGGGTGTGGCCGAGACGGCGAAGCTTCCGGTCGTGCCGCCGCAGGAGGTGAACTTGAACGATCCGATGCGGGTGTTCCAATTGAAGCTGCCGCTCGCGGCGAGGTACTGGTCGACGTACCAGAAGGTGCAGTCATCCACGGGGTCGAGCGCCATGCTGCTGTAATCGCCCCAGCGGCTCAACCCTCCGTTCTGCGAACCTCCGCCATTGATGATGGTGGCTTCGGACTCCATCGTGCCGAGCGCGTCGCCGGGCACGCGGCCGGTGTAATGGATTTCGGGATGGAGGCTGCTGGAAGACACGCTGTAGCCGACGGCGATGTCGCCGGATTGGTCCATGGCGATCGAGCCCATCCAGCGGTAGCTCGAATCCGGAGCAAAGGTGCCCTGCTGGTAGAGGGTGGGCGTGGCGTTGGGACTGCGAATCTCATACCAGCGCACGCCGGTGCTCGAACCCGAGGTGACGGAGTGATTCACCACCAGCGCCTCGTGATCGCCGAAGTTGCGATAGGCGAGGCGATACATCAGGCGGTCGCCGAGCGAATCCAGTTGCTGCGTGGTGCCGGATTGGGGTATGCAGGTGCCGCCGCCACAAGCCTGGCTGTAAGACGCGACGCCAATCTGGGTTGGGCCGGTAAACGTCGAGTTGGCGGGATTGGTGAAGTCCACGTGAAACTTGTAGAGATCGAGAACGCTGGTGCTGCTGCCGTCAAGACCGAGGAAAAAGTCCGGCTCGCCGCTCGGAGGAGCAGTGGCGCCATCCTGGTCGGAAGGCAGCAAGCTGAAGACGCTCGAACTTTGCAGGAAGCACTGGATGGTGGCCGTCGAACCGGCGAGCATCGCGTTGCGGTCCATGGCGCAGGCGTCGGCGCCGGTGAAGGTTGACCCGTTGGCGAAGATGTTGAACGCGGCGTAGTAGGCGTCAGGCCAGATTCCCATCTTGGGGTAGTCGGGAAAGTCGGTGTTGCCGAAGGAAAACGAGTAGCGGTTGAAAGTTCCGGTGGCGTCCGAGGTGGTGGAAACCGCGACGCAATAGAGATATGGCGTGGTGCTGACGGAGAACTGCGCCAGCACCCAGCGTCCGGCGGCGCGATCGTATTTGGCCATGATGTCGCCGTCATTGTTGGTCTCGCAGCCGCCGCCAAAGCCGCTCCAGAGCGTGTTCCCGGCCGTCGGTCCCGAAATCAAGGCGCCGGTAGACTTGTTGTAGATGGCGAATTCGCTGTTGACCCACTCGACGAACTGGGTGGCGCCGGCGGCTCCGTTCGAGTCGGAGGGAGCCGAACCATTGGCGCCGACACCATCGAAGTTGAGGCCCGCCGTGGTGCTCACAAGCGGTCCCTCGGTGGTCTGCAGGACAGGGTCCGGCTTGGGCGGAAATTCCTGAGGCGCCAGCGGACCGGCGTGGCGCAGTGGAATCACATGAGGCGCCCTGGTGGTTGGCGGTGTCTGTGACGCTATCCGGATGAGCTCGCGCAGCGGCGGAGAAACATCGTGGTGGACGTCAGAGCGGACGCTCGGCGCGGATTGCGGCGCCTCCTGCGCCCAGGAGGGGAGAACACACCACGCGAGAAGCGCCGCGAGCGCGAGGCACGGCTTGGCTGAAAGCGAGATTCGAGTAAACATGGTCGACTCCTGGTTGGAGAATTTGACGCGGTCGCGGCGAAGCGCCGCTCATGATAGCGAGGGTTCTGAAGAAGAAGAACGGGAACGATTCTTTCGCCGGGGAGCCTTGGAGCGAGATCGTTGGATTCCATTGAGACGATCCGGACTGATCTTATGATACTGCCCCCCGAGAAACCACGGAAGGTTACTCTAAGCGTGGGGCTGATGCAAGAAGAAATGACACAAACATATCAACGTTACGCCACCCTTCGATGCGTCCAGGCTTGCCGGTCCATTCTGCAATAGAGACTTTGGGGCTTGGGAGATGCACTCTCCGGCCCCATTGATTCTAAAGCACATTCCGGCTTCGAGGGACAGAAAAGACAGGTTTGAGATGTAGTCCAGCATCCGATTGATTCCAAATAATATTACGGCTTTGTGCGTCAAACCTCCCGGCCAGAGGCCCAACGGCCCTCTGAATCTTGCAGTGGTGAGTTCTGCGTCCTAAAGAGTACATCGGCTCAACCTCGCCCGCTCCAAACCACATTCCAAGCTCCACTTGAGTGCGCCTTCCCAGGGCTTGCGCCCCAAGCCCGACGTATTATACCTCATCAGTAGTTGAACGCTTAGTATATAGCAGTGACCCCGGCCTGTCAAGAGCAAATTTCGACGCGGGAGAACATCAAGGGGAAACGTCAAGGTGACGCGGGCGCCGTCAAGAGCGCGGCGCTGCAGGGGAATGTGCTAGCATGAACCGAGCGCGGAGGGATGAGCCATCGGCCTCGTTGACGTCCAGGACTACACGGCGGAGGGATGGGCGGAGCCGGGCCGCAAGGACGAGCGCTCGCGCTGGTATTGCGAGCGGCTGGAGCAGGGTGAGATCCTCTTCTTCGGCCGGACTCCCTTTCGCTTGCCGCAACCGGACCGCGCCTTCCTCACCGAAGTGCGGCAATCGTCCTCCACCTATTTCAAGAACATTTCCTACCGGCCGAAGGAGGATCGCGTTCGCGGCGTGGCCCGCGGCAGCGCCGACGCCGAGGCGCTGTGCAGCATCATGCGCGCCTACTCCCGCGAGGTGATCGGATTCGCAGCGAGGTTCCTGGCGCCTTACGCCAGCGGCTGGAAGGTAGATCTGGCAAGCTTTCGCTCGGTGGAAGAATCCGGCCGGAAGCTTGCGACCAAGGCGCGCAATGACCTGCTGCATGTGGATGCCTTTCCCACGCGGCCCACGAACGGCGGCCGCATTCTGCGCGTGTTCACCAACATCAATCCGGCTCAGCCGCGCGTGTGGCTGACGGGCGAGCCTTTTGCGGCGCTGGCGGGCGGATACGCCGGTGACGCGGGCCTCGCCAAGTTCGCCGCGCAGGCGCGTTCACCCTGGCGTCCGTTGCGCCGTCTGCTGCCGCGGCTGGCGCATTCCGCCGGTCTGCCGGTGGCAGACCGCTCGCCCTACGACGCCTTCATGCTGGGCTTCCACGATTACCTCAAGCGAAACCGCGCCTTTCAGGAGACCTCGCCGAAGTCGCAGTGGGAATTTCCGCCCAACTCCACGTGGATCGTCTTCACCGATACCGTGCCCCACGCCGTCCTTTCCGGCCAGTTCGCGCTGGAGCAGACGTTCATCGTGCCGCGTCAGTCACTGGTGGCACCGGACCGGGCGCCGGTGAGCATCCTCGAAAAACTTTGCGGCTCCCCGCTCACGAACTGACGGCATCCGGTAGAATGGAATCAGAAGGGGATGGAGACGACGGATGAAGAGACATCTCGCGATAGGCATCGGGCTGTGCCTGCTCACGCCCGCTCTCGGCGGCGCTGCCGACCATCTGAAGCTCACGCCGGGCCTGGATTACATCAAGAATAGCTGGCAGGGTCCCATTATCAAGGGCCACCACATGGGCGACGGCATCGTGAAGGGAATGCCGAACTACATCTTCTTTTACGCCGAGTTCTGTTACAACGCCAAGCGGGAGGCGCTGCGCACGGTGGAGCTTTATCGCGATTATGGCGACCGTGTTCACTTCGTGATCGTGGATGCCTCGCGGCCGGTGCCGCGCCTGGCGCAGATGCCGCTGGTTCACAAGTTCTTCAACGGCGACTTTCCGCACACCACGATTCTCGACAAGAACGGCAAGGTAGTGTTTGATTACACGGGCGAAGTGGACGACGCGACGCTGATGGGTTGGATGGACGCCGCGGTACGCGCTGGAGGGGAGACGGCCAAGCCGGACGACAACCCGCCGAAGGCAACTGCTGGGAATTAGAAATTAGAAACTGGAAATTAGAAATTGGAAACCCAGTTGGAGACCGGCGGGCGTTTCGCACGTGATTCTGACTTGCGGCCTTGACCTTTTAACTCCTCACTGGTGGCTTCTCTCTTCTGACTTCTGTCGCCGCAGTCCTGCCATCTCACGGTCGTCAGAAGGCAGAAAGTATCCCACCGCGATTCCCATGGCGGCGTCCGAGAGGCGCTTGCCGGTCGGGTTGTCGTACGTCGCCGTCACCTGCACCACATCTCCTTTGTGCAGCGGGAAACCGCCGCGGTCAACGAAGCGCGCGATGGGAATCGAGAGGATGCCACCGCGCGGATCAAGCCTCGCATCGAGCGTGGCGATGGGCTCGCCGCGGGTGACATCCACCAGCTTCAACTGCTGGCCGTAGTCGTGCAGGTGCCCGCCCACGCCGATGAGAACTCCGCTGTAGCCTAGCGTGAAGGCGCCGGTCGTGACGTTGCGGCCGGGGTCGAGGTCGTAATCGGAGGGGCCGCAGTGCTTCACGTCGAACCAGGTGGGGTAAACGTTCTTGAGCTCGCCGCCGCCAGCGTTCGCCGACTGATACTCGGCTTGGATTTCAAGATAGGCGGCGGGGTAGCTGGCAGCCGTGTCATTGTGAACCATGGTTGAAATTAGAAGGCGGTCGCCCTGGTGGATGCGATACCCAACCCCCGGCGTCACCGGCCACTCGCCCATTTCCCCTCCGGCGCCGAAGATGTGCTCCGGGCGCCGCGGACAGAGAAAATCGGAGCGCGCCGTGTTATACACCGCGACGTGATGCAGCAGGCGACCGGGCAGAGTGTTTCCCGCCGCGTCGGTGAGCCGGGGATGGTAGGCTACAAACCAGCCGTCGAAGGGCACGGTCATCGTAAGGTCAGGCGCCTGAGGGACGTCCATGCCGGCGCGCGCGGGCAGGTTCCACGGGCCAACGCGGATGGTGAGCACGTGGGCGCTTTCGTCGTTCTGGACGTCGACCCGGACGTTCGCAGCCGGGCCCCTGTTCATCTTCATGCCAGCCATGTTGCGCATGTCGTGCTGGGCGGCAAGCTTTGTTGAGAAGCCGGTCGCGAGTAGCCATGCGATGACAATGGTGAGACGCCCAATGTTCATGCTGTCTGCCTCCCAGCCCCGTCCGGAACTCGCCCCGCGGCGCGCTTCTTGAGCGCCTGCATCACCTGCGCGGCAGTACGGTTGGCTGCTTGCTGCGCGCTCTCGTAAGTGGAAACGTCGCCCTCTGAGTCGGAGTGGGCCATGAAGACGTTGCCGAAGGGCTGGCGGATTTTGGGCGCGAGGCGCGTGGTGACGCCGGGCGCGGACATAAAGAGCGGGTGGCCGCGACGGTAGATGTGAACCTCTTCAATCTTCTCTCTCGCGCCGGGGAACCAAGTGTTGAGCAGCTCGACGACTTTCTGACCGAAGCCGAGCACGTAGGCATCGTCGAGGATCTGCACGCGATCGGCTTCGGGACGGGGGACGTAGCAGGTGAGCACCTGCCGGCGCTTCGTCTCCTTGCTGTCGCGCTCCACCACCCAGCCGGCGACGTTGAAGTCCACGATGGGGCTGGGCGCCGGGATGTCGGTGTCGTACGAGCCGTTGTAAATCACCTGGCGCGCGCAGGCGTTGATGACGAGGTAGGGCGCGTAGCGCATGGCGTTCATCGCCTGGAACTGCTCCGTCGGCAATCCCTTGATGATGTGCTTGCCGATGTGCTTGGGGCAGGCGATGATGGCGGCGCGGGCGCGGACGGTGATGAGTTCCTGGTCATGGAAGTAGCTTACGAGGACGCCTGACCCGGCATTCTCGACGCTCACCACGGTTGCGTTCTTGCGGATTCTTCCACTGCCCGCCTTGTTGATAGCCGCTTCGAGCGCGGCCGAAATGCGTCCCAGGCCGCCGGGCCAGGTGTATCGACGGGAGCTCAGTCCGCCGCCCCACTGCGCGGATTCAACGCCGACGAGCGCCGAGGTGTTTTCCGTATCCGCGCCCCAGTTGTTGGGCCCGAAGTTGTCGAACCAAAGCTTCACCTCCGGCGCGTATGGACTCAGGATTTCGGCGAAAGTCATCGAGTCAAGCTTCTCGGCGCTCTTCTCCGTGTCGATGCCCTTCATGTCCGCCTGAAACTTGGCGAAGCTCTTCTTCACGCTCTCCGGGTAAGGCGATTCCCGGAAGCCTCCCTCCCAGAAGCTCGGGACCAACCGGCCGTTGATGATGGCGGCGTCCACGCTCTTGATACGGTAAATCTCCATGCCGATTTCGCGGCACAGCGCTTCCAGCGCCTCGCCGTCCGCGTACGCCGAACCGGTGGAATACCACTCGCCCTGCCACTCCTCGCTCAACGCGTCACCGCCCAGCCGTGGCTCTTTTTCGAGCAGCAGAACGTCCTGACTACGCAAGCGGTACGCCGCCATCAGACCGCTCGGCCCGCCGCCGACAATCACGACTTCGTGTTCTGCTGAGGGCTTCGGCAGCGCGAACTGTGCCCCGTCGCGGACTTTGTGGCAAATAGTGTTGATCTCGCTCTCGAGCTGGGCATGGACGGGAGCGCCCGCGCCCTGAGTCCAATCACCACGCGCCAACACTTCCTCGGGGATTGGGCAGGCCGAGGCTGCCGCCCCCGCGATGAGATACTTGATCGCCTGCCGCCGGTTTGGTTTGTGGGATTCCGTCATCGCTCCTCGCTTGGAGTATGCTCTTGCCGCTATCCGCGTCAAGGCAAGTTCATCACCAGCAGCTTCGGCTCCGTCATCTCCTCGATGGCGTAACGTATACCCTCCCGGCCCAGGCCGGAATCCTTGACGCCGCCGTAGGGCATGGAATCGACGCGGAACGTCGGGACGTCACCGGCCATCACGCCACCCACTTCGAGCTCGTCATAGGCGCTGAACAGCAGCTTCAAATCGCGCGTGAAGACACCCGCTTGCAGGCCGAAGCTGGAATCGTTTACCTGGCGCACGGCGTCGGCAAAGTCGTCATACGGCTCCACGGTCACGACCGGCGCGAAGACTTCCAGGCAATTGACGCGCATTCCGGGACCGGTGCCGGTGAGCACCGCCGGCGAGACCATTGAGCCGCGCCGCTTGCCGCCGCATAGGAGTTTTGCTCCGCCGTCAACGGCCTCCTGCACCCACTGCGCCGCCCGCACGGCGTCCGGCTCGCTGATCATCGGCCCTACGTCGGTTGCCTCATCGAGCGGATCGCCGAGCTTGAGCTTTTCGACGCTGGGCACGAAGGCGGCCATGAACTTGTCGAACCCGCGGCGATGGACCAAGATTCGCTGCACCGAAATGCAACTCTGCCCGGCGTAGGAAAAGCCGCCGGCCACGCAGCGCTCCGCGGCGTACTCCAGATCGGCATCGTGGTGGACGATGACGCCGGCGTTGCCGCCGAGTTCGAGCGTCACGCGCTTCTTGCCCGACTTTTTCTTCAGCTCCCATCCCGCGGCGGCGCTACCGGTGAAGGTGAGCAACTTCAATCGGTTGTCTGAGACCAGCGGTTCCGCCTCTCGCCCGCCGAGCGGCAGCACGTTCAGCGCGCCCGCCGGCCAGCCCGAGCGCTCCACAATCTCGCCGAGCAGTAACGAGCTCATGGGGGTCTGTGAGGCGGGCTTGTGGACCACGGCGCAGCCGGTGGCAATGGCCGGGGCTACTTTGTGCAGCACGAGATTGAGCGGGAAATTGAAGGGCGTGATGGCGAGAATTGGGCCAAGCGGGTATCGCCGCACGATGGCCCAGCGCCCCGCCGTCGAACTGAGGAGGTCGAGCGGCAACCACTCGCCTCCGATCCGCACGCTTTCCTCGGCCGCGAGGGTGGAGGTAAAGATGGCGCGGTCGACCTCAGCGCGCGCCGCGCGGATGGGCTTGCCGGCTTCGAGCGCAATCGTGCGCGCCAATTCTTCGCGCCGCGCCGTGATGCCCTCAGCGATGGCGCGCAGGATGCGCTGCCGCTCGTAAGCGCCCATCTTGCGCGTCGCCTCGAAGGCGCGTTCGGCCGCCCGGATCGCGGCCTCGATGTGCTCGGGCCCGGGACGGAAAGTGGTGGCAATCACGCTGCCGTCGTAAGGCGAACGCACATCGAATGGCGCGCCCTCCAAGAGCCACTTGCCGTCGAGCAGGAATCCGTGGGTCATCAAAGCCGCTGACATTGGCTGCGCCATCGTCACCTCTCCGGGCGGTCATGCTTCGCCCCCAAGGGCCACCGCGCAGAACTCGATACTACGCCAGTGCTTCATAGGGTTTCAAGGCGGCATCCCTCCCGGAATCCAACGCTCACCGTTTGACGGCGGCGCCGGATGTAGTACCTTGTTCCTGGAAAGGGAGGGCGTATGAAATCGTGGAGAGCTGCTGTCATCTTGTCCGCTACCTTGCTGGTGTCCGTGCCGCTGCGCGCCGTGCCGCCGGCACACCAGGCGCAGCCGCGCCTTCGCCGGCCAGCCTCCGGCGTGGGGCAGGTGGCGCCGGCCGTCTATCCCATGCAGGAAGGCTTCGTCGACTCGCACGGCGTACTCATTTACTATGCTGAGTTCGGCTACGGGCCGCCTCTCCTCATCGTGCACGGCGGGCCGGGAGCGTCGCACGACTACTTCCTGCCTTACCTTCTTCCGCTCGCGCGCCACAACAAACTGATCTTCATTGACGAGCGCGGCTCCGGGCGCTCGCAGAAGCTCGAAGACGTCCGGCAGTACACGGTGGAAAACATGGTGGAGGACGTCGAGGCGGTGCGGCAGGGCCTGGCGCTGGGGCGGATGACACTGCTCGGGCATTCCTATGGCGGCGTGCTGGCGCAGGCTTACGCGCTCAAGTACCAGCCGAACCTCACCCACCTCATCCTCTGCAGCACCTTTTCGAGCACGCGCGAAATGAACCAGGTCTTCGTGCGCATGAAAGAGCGCATGTCGCCGGAGCTGCGCGACCGCATCGACAAGATGGAAAAAGCCGGCCTGTTCGGCCACGGCCTGCCTTACGAGCAGAACCGCTACACCAACGACTACATGATCGCGGCTTGGGGCGAAAGCTACTTTCCTTACCTGTACCAGAACCGCCCCGACCCCAATTACGATCCCGTCGCCAACGGCGCCGGCACCGCCTGGGACCTCTACCGCGAGATGTGGGGCTCGGACGGCGAATTCGTGATTGACGGCAACCTGAAGTCGGTGGAGTACACCGGCCGTCTGCACACGATCCACGTGCCGACGCTGATCCTGGCCGGCGACCACGACGAATGCGATCCGTCACTCTCGCGCGAGATGCACTCGAAGATCGCGGGCTCGAAGCTCGTTATTCTACCTAAGAGCGGCCACATGACTTTCGTGGACCAGCCGGACCTGTTCATCAAGGCCGTTGATGGATTCCTGCATGGAGGTAAGTGATGGAGCCCCACTCGCGCGGCAGGCTTGCCGAAAGCACACGATTCGTCCGCTCAATCCTCGTGCCCGCCCTGGCTGCGTTCAGCGTGGCGGGTCCGCTTTTGCTGGCGCAGCACCCGGAACTTCCCATCAAACCTCCTCAGCACGAACCCGGCCAGCAGTTCCCGATCCACTCGGAGATCTGGAAGTCGCAGGCTACCGGCAACGAATACCGCGTTCGCGTGCACGGCGACACTCTCTCGGCTGAGTGGGTCAACATTCCTCCTGACTTCGCCCAGCGCGGGGCCTATATCCGCACGGAGTGCCGCAAGGCAGGAGACAAGTGGATCGGGACCTCGTCAAGCAACCTGCCCTGCATGGTCGGCGAGGGCAAGAATCAGCATGTCGGCAACTGGTGTAGGCTCGTAACCCGCACGGAAATCGACAGCATTGCGCCGGACCGCATCACCGGCCGCGCCCAGACGCGCAAGAATTTCGATTGTGCGCACTGCAAAATGCTGGAAACAGCATGGGCCGACTTCGTGTGGGTGCCGGTGGAGCGGAAGGTGGGAGGCCGAAGGCAGTAGTGGGCGGCGACAGAAACCGAAGATCGAAGCTAAACGCGAACAGATTTTATGGCCGCCGGAGGTCAGGCCTTGACCTTCTTGATCTCTTCGATGAGCGGCGGAACGATTTCAAAAAGATCGCCGACCACGCCGTAGGTCGACACTTCGAAAATCGGCGCCTCTTTGTCCTTGTTGATAGCGAGCACGGTACGCGATCCCTTCATGCCCACCTGGTGCTGGATGGCTCCGGAAATGCCGAGCGCGACGTAAAGCTTGGGCGCGACGGTCTGGCCGGAGCTGCCGATCTGACGATCCATGGGGAGCCAGCCACCGTCGCAGATGGGCCGGGAAGCGCCAATCTCGCCGCCCAGCGCCTCGGCCAACTTTTTGACGAGCTCCAGATTCTCCGGCGCTTTGATCCCGCGTCCCACCGCGACGATGATCTCGGCCTGGGTGAGGTCCACGGCCTGCCTGGCTTCGCGGAAGCGCTCGCCCGGTTTCTGGCGGATCTGGTCCGCCGCGAGCGACACTGAAAACGCGGCGATCCTGGCAGTCGTCGCGCCGCGCTTCACCGAGTCCTCACGGAACGCCGCGGCCTGGAAGGAAACGAAGTACGGCGGGTCACCGGCAAATTCCACATCGGCGTTGAACTTGCCCTGAAACGCCTGGCGAACGAACACCAGCCGCCCGCCTTCGCTGCGATAGCCGAGGCAATCGCTGACGAGACCGGCGTTCGCCAAAGCGGCGAGCTTGGGGGCGAAATCGCGCACCTGGTAGGTGTGGCTGAAGACGCAGTATTGCGGCCGACGCTCGGCAATCACCTGGCCGAGTGCGAGCGCGTACCCGTCCGGTGTGTAGTCGCGAAGCTGCGGGGAGTCGACGGTGACAACTTCGGCAAGCGCCACCCCCGCCAGCTCCGAGGCCGGCGCGCCGATGTTCTCACCGAGAATTGCGGCCGAGACCGTGCCGCCGGTATCGGCAGCCAGCCGCTGTCCTGCGGCCAGCGCTTCCCACGTTGGCCGCGCGAGTTTGCCGCCCTGGTGCTCTGCGAAAACGAGGATTTCGTTCATATCAATAATTAGTTATCAGTTGTCGGTTTTCAGTTTTCAGCAAGAGCACTCCGCTGTCGAGCGTTCAATGACCCGATGACTCAATGGTTCAATGAGCTAATTCTTACAACGCTCGCGCTTCGTTCTTCAGCTTGTCCGCAAGTTTCGCGGCGATCTCTTTCGGACTCCCCTCAAAAAACTCCGTGTGCGCGCGTTTCACCGGCACGTAGACCTTCGAAATCTTCTGGCGCGGCTTGAGATCCTCCGGGGCCAGTCCCAGGTCCGCCGGCGCGAATTTCTGAATCGGCTTTGACTTCGCCGCCATGATGCCCTTGAGCGTGGCGTAGCGAGGCTTGTTGATGCCCGACTGAATGGCGAGCAGGGCCGGCAGCGGCATCTCAATCCATTGGAAGTATCCGGCTTCAAGCTCGCGCTTCACCCGGAGCGCCTGCCCGTTGACCTGAATCTCCATGATGATGGTGGAGTGCGCGAGACCCAGCATTTCGGCCAGGATCACGCCGGTCTGGGCAAAGCCAAAGTCGTCGGACTGCAGACCGGTGACGACGAGGTCCGGGCTTTCTTTCTGGATGGCGCGCGACATGGCTCGCGCCATGCCGTAAGCGTCAAGACCCGCGAACTCCGGCGCATCGAGATGCAGGGCGCGGTCGGCGCCCTTGGCCAGAGCTTCCTTGATCGCCTGCGCGGCGCGCGCTGGACCCAGCGTACAGATCACTACTTCGCCGCCGTGTTTCTCTTTAAGGCGCAGGGCTTCTTCAAGCGCGTAGATGTCGGGCTCGTTAATCTCGAAGCTGATGTCGGTTTCCTGAATCCACGTCCCGGCCGGATTCAGCCGCAGCAAGGAATCGCGAGCGGGCACTTGTTTGAGGCAGACGACAATTTTCATCGCAGGGAAACGTCTCCGTTTTCGGTAGTCCTTAGTCCCTTGTCCTTGGTCCTTAGTCCCTTCTCATTCGTGATCTGTCCTGATTGCCCTTTCTTGTCAGCGATGGCAGGGATACGGGACAATGACCAAAGACCAATGACAAGGGGCAAAGGACTAAGGACTAAATCTCTTAAACAGCAAGGCCGCGTTCGTCCCGCCGAAGCCGAACGAGTTTGAGAGCGCGTACTCGATCGGCATTTCGCGCGCCTGGTTCGGAACGTAGTCGAGGTCGCAGTCCGGGTCCGGGGTCTCGTAGTTGATGGTCGGCGGCGCGACCTGGTGGCGGAGGGCGAGCGCCGTGAATGCCGCTTCCAGACCTCCGGCGCCGCCCAGCAGATGACCGGTCATGGACTTGGTCGAGCTTACGGAGAGCCGGCGCGCGTGTTCGCCAAAGACGTTCTTGATGGCCATCGTCTCCAGCCGGTCGTTATACGCCGTCGACGTTCCATGCGCGTTGACGTACTGCACTTGTTCGGGTCGCACGCTGGCGTCGGCAAGCGCGTTGCGCATCACCCGGCTTTGGCCGCCGGCATCCTCGTCGGGCGCCGTGATGTGATAGGCGTCGCCGGACATGCCATAGCCGACGAGTTCCGCCAGAATAGGCGCGCCGCGCTCGACCGCGAAGCCGAGTTCCTCGAGAATCAGGATTCCCGCGCCCTCGCCCACCACAAAGCCGTCGCGGTCGCGGTCAAAGGGACGGCTGGCACGTTCCGGTTGGTCGTTGCGCGTGGAAAGCGCGCGCATGGCCGCGAATCCGCCCACGCCCATGGGCGTAATGGCGGCTTCCGTGCCGCCGCAAATCATCACGTCGGCGTCGCCGCGGGCGATGAGCCGGAAGGAATCGCCTATCGCATGGGCGCTCGCCGAGCAGGCGGTGCAAGTGGCGGAGTTGGGGCCGCGCGCGCCCCAGCGAATCGAAACAAAACCCGCGGCCAGGTTGACGATGGTGGCGGGAATGAAGAACGGAGAAATGCGGCGCGATCCGCCTTCGAGGAAGGCCATGTGCTCGCGCTCGATGACGTCGAACCCGCCAATGCCGGAGCCGATGAAAACGCCCGCCCGGTCGGCCACGCCGGCCGTAATCTCCAGGCCGGACTGCTGCATGGCAAACTGTGTGGCCGCCAGCGCAAACTGGATGAAGCGGCCCATCTTCTTCAGTTCCTTCTTCTCCACGAACTGAAGAGGGTCAAAACCCTTCACTTCCGCCGCGATGGTGGTGGAAAAACCGGTGGTATCAAAGCGCGTGATGCGGGCCACGCCGCTCCGCCCCGCGAGCGCGTTTTTCCAGGTTTCTTCCGTGCCGACGCCGAGGGCGCTGATCAGTCCCACGCCCGTCACGACGACTCTGCGCGCCAAGCTAGCTTCCTCCTCCGCCGGCCTTCCGGGGCACTCTCAGTTTTTCGAGCCCTTGGCATGCGCCTGGATATAATCGATCGCATCTTTCACCGTCTGAATCTTTTCCGCTTCCTCGTCGGGGATCTCGATTTCGAAAGCCTCTTCGAACGTCATCACCAGTTCCACGATGTCCAGGGAGTCCGCTCCCAGGTCGTCAATGAAGTGCGCCGTTGGCGTGACCTCGGCTTCGTCCACCCCGAGCTGCTCCACAATAATCTGCTTGACCTTCTCTTCAATAGAAGCCATCCGTCCATCCTCCTCTGTGACTCAAGGCAAGCCATTGTAGCAGTGACGAGTGAAGAGTGACAAGCGCGGTAGCTGGCATGCCGTCTTCACGCCATAAGCATCCCACCGTTGACGTTGAGCACATGGCCGGTGATGTAGCTCGCTTCGTCCGAGGCCAGGAATCGCACCGCGGCGGCCACGTCGCGGTCCGTGCCCATGCGGCCCAGCGGCACGATGCTCAAGAGCTTGTTCTTGATGTCGCCGGAAAGCTTCTCGGTCATGGCGGTCGAAATGAATCCCGGCGCGACGGCGTTCACCGTAATCGAGCGGCTGGCTACCTCCGCCGCCACCGCCTTGGTGAGTCCGATGAGGCCCGCCTTTGACGCGACATAGTTCGCCTGCCCTGAGTTTCCGGCTTGCGCGACGACCGACGTGATATTGATGATCCGTCCGTAACGCTGCCGCACCATGCCGGGCAGGACGGCCCGGATCATGTGGTAGGCGCCGTCGAGGTTGGTGCGCAGCACCACATCCCAGTCCTCTGGCTTCATGCGCAGCAGCAGATTGTCCTTGGTGATGCCGGCGTTGTTCACCAGGATGTCGATTTTGCCCAGAGCTTCGAGCGCCTGCTTCACGGCCGCCTGCACGGACGCGGAACTCGAAACGTCGAGGCTCAACGCCAGGGCTTTCCGGCCCAGCGCTTCGATCTCCTTCGCTACGACGCCGAGCTTCTCCTGATTGCGGCTGCCAAGCGCCACGTCGGCGCCCGCCTCAGCTAGAGCGATGGCACAGGCCCGCCCAATTCCCTGCGATGCCCCGGTGACGAGCACCGCTCTGCCTGTGAAATCCATGAGGAATTGACTCATTGAGTGATTGAGTCATCGAGCCATTTAGCATCGCGGACGCGTTTCTTCAATGACTGAATGGCCCGATGACGAGATGGCTCAATGCTTCGCGACTTCTAACTCCTGCGGCGAAAGCCGCGCCAACACTTCCTGCAGCGACGCCATATCTTCCACGTGCAGGCATTCCGCCTCGCGATCGATCTGCCGCATCAGGCCGGACAAGACCTTGCCGGGACCGACCTCGACAAACAGTTGGACGCCTTCTGGCCGCAGCGCCTGCATGGACTGTTCCCAGCGAACCGGCGCCGTCACCTGGCGCTTCAAGCCATCGCGGACGGTTTCGGCGGTGCGCACCAGTTTCGCGTCAACGTTGTTCACGAGCGGAACCTCTGGGTCGGCAATTTCAAGAGCGTCGAGGTCGCGCGCCAGGCGGTCCGCCGCGGGCTGCATGAGCGCGCAATGGAACGGAGCGCTCACATTCAGCATGATGGCGCGCTTGGCGCCGCGCTGCTTGGCCAGTTCGACGGCGCGCCCGACCGCAGCCGCGTTGCCCGCAATCACCACTTGTCCCGGCGAGTTAATGTTGGCAGGTGAGACCACTTCCCTTTCAGCCGCCGCGCGGCAAACGTCTTCGAGAGCGGCAAAGTTCATCCCCAGCAGCGCCGCCATCGCGCCCGCGCCGACGGGCACGGCTTCCTGCATGTACTCGCCGCGCTTGCGGACGAGACGCAGGGCGTCGCCCAGCCTGATGGCTCCCGCGGCCACCAGCGCCGAGTATTCGCCCAGGCTGTGCCCGGCAACGTAGTCCCGCCGCACGCCTCGCCCGCGCAAGACCGCGGCCGCTGCCACTGAAACGGCCAGAATCGCCGGCTGGGTGTTCGCCGTAAGCTGCAACTCTTCCGCCGGGCCCTCGAAGCAAAGCTTCGACAGAGAGAAACCAAGCGCGCGGTCGGCTTGGTCAAAAACCTGGCGCGCCGCAGGGAAGCGTTCGGCAAGCTCGCGGCCCATGCCGGGGTACTGCGACCCCTGGCCGGGAAAGATGAAGGCGGTCTTAGAGAATTGAGCCATTGAGTCATCGGGCCATTGAATCATTAGAAAGGCCGCATTTTCCTTTTTTCAATCACCTAATCACTCAATTCTCTGTCTTTGGCCTCCTGACTTCTGTCTCCTGAATCCTGCTTTCTCACCACCGCATTAGGACGCCGCCCCAAGTTACGCCCGCGCCGAAGGCCGCCATCAGGACCAGGTCGCCCTTCTTGATCCGCCCGCTGCGGACGCATTCGTCCAGGCAGATCGGGATCGACGCCGACGACGTGTTCCCGATGCGAGCGATGTTGGAATAGACCTTCTCTGGACTCACGCCCAGGCGCTCGCGGACCGCGTCGGTGATGCGCTGGTTGGCTTGGTGGGGGATGAACAAGTCAATCTGGTCCGCGCCCACCCCGGCCTTCTCAAGCACCCGGCGCGACACTTCTTCCATGCTGCGCACTGCCACCTTGTAAAGTTCGTTGCCGCGCATCTTGATGTAATGCTCGCGGCCCGTGACCGTGTCGCAGGAAGCCGGCCGCCGCGTGCCGCCGGCGGGAATGTAGAGCTGGTTGGCGAAGGCGCCGTCGGTGTGCATTTCCGTGGCCAGGATTCCCGAGGGCGGCGTGGCCGGGCCCAGCACGCCCGCCGCGACGCCGTCGCCGAAGATGACGCACGTGGCTCGATCCTTGTAGTCAAGATAGCGCGAGAGCAACTCGGCGCCCACCACGAGCACGTAGCGCGCTTTGCCGGTTGCGATGTACTGCTCGGCCACCGTCATGCCGAAAAGGAACCCGGAGCAGGCGGCGGCAAGGTCGAAGGCGCAACAGGCGGGCGCGCCGAGACCCGTCTGGATGAAGGCGGCGGTTGAGGGCAGCGGCATGTCGGGCGAAATGGTGGAGCAGATGATGAGGTCGAGTTCCTGCGGCGTGATGCCCGCCATGTCGAGCGCCTTGCGAGCCGCTTGAATCGAAAGCGTGGACGTGCTCTCGCTCGGCGCCGCCTGACGCCGCTCCTTAATCCCAGTCCGGGTGGTGATCCACTCGTCGGTGGTGTCCACGAGCTTTTCCATGTCGGCGTTGGTGACGATCTTCTCGGGCAGCGCCGCCCCTGTGCCCAGAATAGTCGCTGAAGGCATCTCAACTCCGTTGCCAATTTGAGGCCGCGATTCCGATGTTGCGGTTTCGTTCGTCGCTGGCCGCTTCCGCCCCGTTTTTGAATCTCCGGTTCGTTTTTCGGTTCGTTCCAAAGATATCTGCTGATTCTAAAAGACATTACTACTTCGAACGTTCGATGTTTTAACTTTTCGCGATGTTCCCCGAGCCAAGACTGAAGTACACGATTTAATTTCAACAAGATATCAAGAATCGACCCATTTCCTGCCAGGCGTCCAATAAAATACTGATTTCAAATAACTTATCAGATTCTTTCCTCGAGATCGCTTTTTCGACGTATCACCGCCATGATCTCGGGCACGCTACATTAATCTTACCTTCTCGGCTGCCAGGCCACGGTTCACGGCCAGTTCGCTCTCGATTTTCTCGTTGATTCCGCCCGCTGCGAACTCCGCTGCTACCCGGATGCCGTTCTTGATGGCGTTCGCGTTCGACCCGCCGTGGCAGATCAGGCAAACGCCCTTGACGCCCAGCAGTGGCGCGCCGCCGTACTCCGAATAGTCCACTCGCTTCTTGAGATCCCGAAACGCGTTGCGGGAGAGGACGTAGCCAATCTTGGAAGAGAGCGTGCTCGAAAGCGCCTGCTTCAACAGGCTCGAGATGGCCTCCACTAGGCCCTCGCTGATTTTGAGCGCCACATTGCCGATAAACCCGTCGCAAACGATCACTTCGACGCGGGAGTTGTAGAGGTCGCGACCCTCGACGTTGCCCACGAAGTTCAGCGGCAGCCGTTTGAGCAGCGACATGGCTTCCTTGGTGAGTTCATTGCCCTTATGATCTTCCGAGCCGATCGAAAGCAGTCCGACTCGCGGCTTCTGGACGCCAAAAATCACCCGGTAGTAAATGTCGCCCATCACCGCGAACTGCTCCAAGTGATGCGGCTTGCAATCCACGTTGGCGCCGACGTCCAGCAGCACCGCGGCCTTGCCCTTGGCGGTGGGGAAAACGGCGGCGAGCGCCGGCCGGTCCACCCCGGCGAGCGCGCCCAGAACGATCTTCGCCGTGGTCATCACCGCGCCGGTGTTCCCGGCGCTCACGCAGCCGCCCGCCTTGCCGTCCCGAACCAAGCGGGCCGCCACGCGCATGGAGGAGTCGCGCTTGCGGCGAAACGCTTTCGCCGCCGCGTCCTCCATGGTGATGACTTCGCTGGCCTGCACGATTTCAATGGGTAGGCCACGCGCGTCCCGGCGGCGGGCCAACTCCCGCTTCAGCACGTCCTCCGGTCCTACCAGCACAACCTCGGCTAACCCTTCGCGGGCGGCGAGGATGGCGCCCTCCACCTCGGGGCCCGGCGCCACGTCGGTACCCATGGCATCTACCGCGATCCGTTGCATAGGACAGGGGTCAGGGTTCGGGGGTCAGGGATCAAGCGCCCATGCGCCATTTGATGCTCTAATGCGGGCCGGACCCCCGACATCCGGCCTCCGATCCCTGCTCTTCAGGCTTGCTCTTCCACCAGTATCGCTTCCCGGCCTCGATAGTAACCGCAGTGCGGGCAGGCATTGTGCGGAAGCTTCATTTCATGGCAGTGCGGACACTCCGCCAGCGCCGGCGCCGTCAAGTAGTCATGCGCCCGGCGGCGGTTGCGCCGCGCTTTGGAGTGTCGTCGTTTCGGATTCGGCATGGCATTCCTCTTTCAATCATCAGATTCGGAACTGAAGGAAACATCGTCAGGGGCATGGGTTGCGCCATGCCGAAGGATGTGTCCGGGTTTGTTCCCGCTGTAGCGCCAGCTCCCAGCCGGCATTGTTGCTTCCCGATGCCGCCAAGATGGCGGCGCTACGGGGTATCAAGGGCAAAGCCCTTTGCCCGAGGTTCGCTCCCTGGCGCTACGAATCCCGCTATTCACCGAGCAGCGATGCGAAAGGCGAGTTGTGCAAAAGCTGTGGCGCACACTGGCATTCACCCCGGTTCAGGTTCTTTTTGCACACCGGGCAGAGGCCCTTGCATTCGGCCCGGCAGACCACCTTCATCGGCATGAACAGATTCACCTGCTCCGTAATCACCTCGGCCAGGTCGATGCCGTCCCCGGCGTAGAACCCCACTTCAAGCTCGGCGGGCGAGATCTCCACCTCTTCCTCCCGCCCGATGGTTGACTCGGGCCGGTAAAACAGGTCGAAGTCCGTCTCCACCGGCACCTCGACGGTGTCGAGGCAGCGGTCGCAGGTGGTTACCACCCGGGTTGCGAGGCCGCCGCGAAGATGAATCTCCGCGCCGGCGAGTTCGGCCACGCCTTGGACCTTGAGGTCACCCGACTGCTGAAAGTCCGAGGTATGGTAGTCCAGCGCCCCCTCCGGATAGGTCTTGGAGAACGAAATCCGGTGGAGCTTTAATTCTTCCAGGCGAATAAACACGGCGCCCCCGGTTGCAGGCAAGTTAAATTATAACCGCCCGGCGCTCGTTGTCAAGAAACGGCTATACGAGCCATACGGCTGCCTAAAGGCTGCCTTCCCGAGACGTTGCTGGGTCGCATTACCCTACCGGAGGCCGCATTCACATTCTGTCTGTGGATTAAAGTTAAGCTACGGTCGGCGTATTGACGCAATGAACAACAGTCACGATTCAGGTTGACGCTGGTTTATTTCGATGGTAAACATCATGGTTTAGCCTTAGTGCTCTGTTCTGGGGACTTATATCTCCGGGGAGTTCAATCTGAAGGAGACTCTATGCAACGTGTACCGTCGCGGACAATCCACAAGCTCGGCCACAAGTTCGGCCACAAGCTCGGCTGGTGGGTGGCGACAATCGTCCTAGCGCTCATTTGTTCTTATATCGAAATTACACCGCCTGCGGTCACTGGGGCCCGCGCGCGGCAAGACCGGCAGAATGCAAACGGCGCTGCGCCGTCGGGCGTGAATCCTCAAGCGCGGGCGCGGCTGGCGCCGATGGTATCGAGGCTGGCTGGCGAATACGGGCGGCTGCCACTCAGTTTCGAAGCGAACCAGGGCCAGACCGACCCTCGGGTCAAGTTCCTGGCGCGCGGCAGGGGATATGGTCTGTTCCTGACCGGGGAAGAAGCGGTCCTGGAATTACAGGGGCCGGGGGTCAGGGGCCAAGGACCAGCCCAGAAGTCAGGAGTCAGGAGTCAGGAGTCAGGTGATCGAAGGATTCTGGCTCACCGAAGCTCGAACAGCGAATCCCTATTCCCGGCCGTCCTGCGAATGAAGCTTGTCGGAGCCAATCCCAACGCCAGCGTGCGCGGGGCGAATGAACTCCCTGGCAAGGCCAACTACTTCATCGGCAACCGCCCGGCCCGGTGGCGCGCCAACGTCCCAACGTACGGCCGGGTGGTGTATCAAGGCGTGTATCCCGGCGTGGACTTGGCCTATTACGGCACCCAGGGACGATTGGAATACGACTTTGTGGTCGCGCCCGGAGCCGATCCCAACCTCATTGCGCTGCGCGTAGGGGCGGTTCGTGAACCGCCCTGGGCGGTCGCCGCGGCCATCGATGCGCCCTTACGAATCGCGGCGAATGGCGATCTGATAGTTCGCACGGATCACGGCGAGGTCGTGTTCCACAAGCCCGTCGTGTATCAAACCTCGCGAACCCCGAATCCCGAATCCCGAACCCCGGTCGCCGGCCATTACCGCTTAACGGGTGATCAAGTGACGTTCGAGGTTGGCACGTACGACCGGACGAGACCTTTGATCATTGACCCGGCGCTCGGATACTCCACGTTCCTGGGCGGCACGGCGACGACCAGCGCCAGCAGCATCGCGGTCGATGCGACCGGCGACGCCTTTATCACCGGTGGCACCACTTCCGTAGACTTCCCTGTTACCGGCGGTGTTTTCCAGCCGAGCCTCAAGGGCACCCAGAACGTTTTCGTGACCGAACTGAATCCCACCGGCACGGCGCAAGTGTACTCCACCTATCTCGGCGGCAGCGGCACCGACACCGGCTTCGGCATCGCCGTGGACGCTTCCGGCAACGCCTACATCACCGGCGCGACCAATTCCACCAACTTCCCCACAACAGCCGGAGTGAAACAGACCGCGCTCAAGGGCGGCAACGATGTTTTCGTCTCCAAGCTGACAGCGGGCGGCGCCTCGCTTCTTTTCTCCACCTACCTCGGCGGCAGCCTGGACGACCAGGGTAACGCCATCGCCGTCGATTCGAGTGGCGATACCTACATCACCGGAGTCACCGCGTCCACCGACTTTCCCACCACCCAGTTCCCTTACCAGATCGCGACAGGCGGGGGTTTCGATGCCTTCGTCGTGGAGCTCAACCCGTCCGGAGGCGCGCCGCTCAACTACGGCACGTACCTCGGCGGCACGGGCAATGACATCGGCCACGACCTTGCCATCCCGGCAGGTTGCAGTTCGAAGTGCAAGGTCTATGTGGCAGGTGAAACCAGTTCAACGAATATCGTTGCAACCGCGGGCGCGGCCCAGACAGCCAATGGAGGCGGCAGCGACGCCTTTGTGGCCGAGATCGATCCCGCGCAGTCCGGCACACCGGGGCTCGTCTATTTCACCTATCTCGGCGGCTCGGGCGACGACTTCGGTTTCGGCATCGCTCTCGATGTCGCAGGCGACGCCTATGTGACGGGCGAGACCGGGTCGAGCAACTTCCCGGTGACTGCCGGCGTGGCGCAGAGCACTTTTGGGGGAGGCCCGGCCAACCTCGCGGACGACGCCTTTGTGACCAAGGTCAATCCGACGGGGACCGCTCCCTTTGTCTACTCCACCTATCTCGGAGGCAGCGGTTTCGACCGCGGCAATTCGATTGCCGTGGATGTGAACGGCAACGCCTATGTGACCGGCAACACGCAGTCCACGAACTTTCCCGTGGCGAGCCCCATTCAATCGGTTTGCAGCGGCCTTCCCTGCGACGACGCTTTCGTGAGCAGTCTCAATGCGACCGCCACGCCGCCCCTGCTTTACTCCACCTACCTCGGCGGCAGCGCCCACGACGAAGGCGACAAGATTGTTCTCGATAGTTCGGCCAACGCGTACATCGCCGGGTTTACCACTTCCTCTGACTTCCCCACCACGCCCGGAGCCTTTCAATCGTCGTGCCTCTTATCCGGCACCGGAGCCTGCAACGCCGCCCTGGTGTTCAAGCTGGTCGCGGCAGCGTCGGTCGAGACGGTACCCAGCGTCATCTCCTTTGGGCCGCAGCTCCTGAACACCGCGAGCGGCGCCCAGACGGCGACCTTGACCAACAACGGCGCCACAAGCCTCACGATTACCAGCATCACGCCGAGTGGTGACTTCGCTGTGGCGATAACCGGAACCACGTGCTCGACGAGTACGCCGGTGGCCGTCGGCGCCAGTTGCGCGATCGCGGTGACCTTCACGCCCACGGCGACCGGCGCCCGCAGCGGAGCGGTCACGATTGCCGACAACGCCACCAATACTCCTCAGGTGGTTACCCTCACCGGCACGGGGACGAGTTCGCTCGTGACGCTCGCGCCCGCCAGCCTCACCTTCAGCCAGAGCGTTGGCTCAACCAGCGTATCGCAGCAGGTGACACTGACCAACACCGGCGCGGCAACGCTCAACATCACCAGCATTGCCGTGAGCGCTCCCTACGCCGAGACCAACACCTGCGGCGCGAGCGTCGGGCCGGGGTTGAACTGCAAGATTAATGTGACCTTCGCACCCACCAAGTCCGGAAGCGCCAACGGCACGCTCACTATCACCGACAGCGCCCCGAACAGCCCGCAGACGATCACCCTGACCGGCACGGGTGTGGCGTCGGCGGTGACCCTCGCGCCTACCAGCCTGAACTTTAACAGCGAGAATATCGGCGTCACCAGCGCCGCGCAGTCCGTGACGGTCACGAACAGCGGCAATGCCACCCTGAGCGCCATCAACGTCACTCTGACCGGAACCAACGCCGGAGATTTCAAGATCTCGGCGAACACCTGCGGCGCGAGTCTTGCGACGGGGACCTCGTGCACGATCATGGCAACCTTCACACCGATGCCGTCCTCCACAGCCAGCCGCAGTGCCATGCTCTCGATTGCCGATAACGCCCCGGACAGTCCACAGAGCGTCGCGCTCTCGGGGATGGGCGCTGACTTCACCACCGCCGCCTCGCCCACAAGCGCCAGCGTGAGCGCAGGACGGTCCGCCACCTTTAGCTTGACCGAGGCCTCCGTCGGCGGCTTCAATTCGGCCGTGGCGCTGGCCTGCACGGCGCCGACGGGATTCCTCGGCTCCTGCACGGTTTCGCCCGCTTCCGTCACGCCCAGCGGCACAACACCTGGGACGGCCACGGTGACCGTCTCAACCCTCGCTCCGGCCGGCCTCGCGCCGGTTTCGGGTCCGCCTCACTTGCTGCCGGGACCGGGCATGCTCCTTCGGTTGCCCTGGTTCGCGTGGCTCCTGGGCCTCACGGCTTTGGCGCTCGCGATCGCGCGGCGAAAGCGCCTGATGGGGCTGGCGCTCGCGGCCACCATGCTCTTCGTCATCCTGGGTGTCTCGTGCGGCGGCTCCAGCGCCACGGTGTCGCCGGGGACGCTGCCCGGGACCTATACGTTTACCATCACCGGCACATCCAACTCGCTCGCGCACAGCACCACGGTGACGGTGACGGTAACCGGCTAAGCAGCGGTTTGCTGCGCGCCGGCCTTCAGGCCGGCAATGATGTCCTGGCGCCGGCCCTCCGGGCGTCGCGGCGCCGGACGCGGACATGCTGACCTAAAGGTCGGCGCCCCGAGTGGCGCTGCCCGGCAAACAGATTTGAAAGCGGTGTGACAATAGATAACTAATATAGAAATATAATTTGGAACAATTTGTTATCTATAAAAATAACATAAAAGGGTCAAAAAACGCCAAACGAAACCGTTAGGTATATGAAAACAAACGATCCACCTTATCCCGGACCGGCGCGACGTGGCGTATTACAAAAACGCAGTTTGTGCCCTCCCATTCGCGCACTCTAGGCCCAAGCCTGCGCCAGTCGCTTCCGGATTTTTGTGGCCCTAAGGCCCCTGGCGGAGGGGCGGTTCCCCGGGGCGCATCCACCTTCCAACCCGCGCAGCAAATCTGAAATCCGCTATACTTACCAGCGCGGTTGGGCGCCAGTTCGGCGCCACGGCGAGCGAGGCATGAATCCACGGCTGATCGCCATCTCGGGTCCGTTGCGCGGCACGGTGTTTGCGCTGGGAGGCGAGGAAGTGAGCATCGGCCGGGCGCAGTCGAACCGGCTGTGCATCGCAGACATTGCGGTGTCGCGGCGGCACTCCATCATCCGCGCCGATGGCGCAGGGTTCAAGATCAACGATCTCGATAGCCGCAACGGAACCTTCGTCAACGGCGTGCCGGTAAAGGAGCGCGCCCTCAGTCACGGCGACCGCATCGAAGTGGGCGATTCGGTGTTTCTCTTTCTGGTCGAAGAGGGTGAAGCCGCGGCGCCAGTCAGCCAGGTGGAGATCGCCGAGGGAAGGATCATCACCCACCCCACCATCCAGCTGCGCCGCGAGGACGCGGTCTACCTGCAGCCGGAGAAGATGCTGTCCCAGCTTCCGCCCACCTCGCGGAAGGCGCGCGACCTGAACGCGCTGCTCAAGATCTCGACCGCCATCAACTCCATCCGCGAGCTCGACGCGCTGCAGCGGCGGCTGCTGGAGCTTACCTTCGAGGTCATTCCGGCGGAGCGTGGGGCCATTCTGCTCACCGGCGAGAGCGTGGAGGAATTCGCCTCGGTGTTTGGTCTCGATCGGCAGCCCGGCCTCACGCGGCCCGTTCAGGTGAGCCGCACCATCATCCGCCAGGTGCTGCAGGAGCGGGTGGCGATTCTGAGCAGCGATATCTCCGAGAGCGAGAGCCTGAGCGCCTCCCAGAGCATCGTCGCCTCACGCATCAACTCGCTGCTCGCTGTCCCCCTTTTGGTTTTCGAGAAACTGCTGGGCGTGATTTATCTCGATACTTCGAGCGCCGCAGTCCGCTTTGATGAAGACCACCTGCAGCTCCTCACGGGAATCGCCGGAATCGCGGCCGTGGCGCTTGAGAACGCGCGGCACGTCCAGTGGTTGGAGCTCGAAAACGCGCGGCTGCAGGGCGAAATCAAAATTGAACACAACATGGTGGGCGAGAGCGCGCCGATGCGCGAGGTGCATCAGTTCATTGCCAAAGTGGCGCCGCGCGATTCCACCGTGCTCGTCTGCGGAGAGAGCGGCACGGGGAAGGAGTTGGTGGCGCGCGCCATCCACCTGAACAGTCCGCGGGCTCAGAAGCCTTTCGTCGCTATGAACTGCGCCGCCATCACCGAGAGCCTGCTCGAGAGCGAACTCTTCGGCCACGAGAAAGGCGCCTTCACGGGAGCGCTGGTGCAGACCAAGGGCAAGCTGGAAGCGGCCGATGGGGGGACGTTGTTCCTCGACGAGGTCTCCGAGCTGGCGCTGCCGCTGCAGGCCAAGATGCTGCGGGTGCTGCAGGAACGCGAGTTCGAGCGCGTTGGTGGGACGCGTCCGCTCCACGTCGACATCCGCCTGATCGCCGCCACCAACCGTAACCTCGAGGACGCCATGAAAAGCGGCTCATTTCGCCGCGACCTCTATTTCCGCCTCAACGTGGTCCTGCTCACCTTGCCGCCGCTCCGCGAGCGCCGCGAAGACATCACCTTGCTCGCGAGCTACTTCGCCGCCAAATACAGCAAGAAATGCAACCGCCGCGTGATGGGTATCTCCGCCGAGGCCCGCGCGTGCCTCGGGCAATACGAGTGGCCGGGCAACGTCCGCGAGCTGGAAAACGCCATCGAGCGCGCCGTGGTGCTCGGCTCCGGCGACCTCATTCTGCCCGAAGACCTGCCCGAAGCGATCCTCGAGGCCGAGCCTTCGAGCGGCATTCACAGCGCCCAGTATCACGAGGCGCTCAAGGACACCAAGAAGCACCTCATCCTGAAGGCGGTGGAGCAAGCCGGCGGGAGTTACACCGAGGCCGCCAAAACCCTCGGCGTTCATCCCAACTATCTGCACCGCCTCATCCGCAACCTGAACCTCAAGGCGGAGCTCAAGAAATTGAGTGATTGAATTGATTGAATCATTGATTCATTGACTCATTGAGTCAATGTCTCTGTCACCCAATCACTCAATGGCTCAATCACTCATTCCCGATTTTGCCTCCGAGCCACCTCCCGAAGGCACGACGATGGCCTGCACGTTTTCTTTGCGGGCGATCTCGTTGAAGGCCGCGACCTCGTGCTTCTCGATTGCGCTCCATGCCGCGAGCTGGGGACCGAGCTGTGCGTGTAAGTCCTTGAACAGGGCGTTGTCCTGCTCGGAAGGGGCGCGATCACCGTCCTGGACGTCTCCCGCGAGCACCGCAAGCTGGCCGTCGAGCGCGATGGGGTAGTTCAGTGATTCTTCCGACGCCGCGATCTTCGCGTCGTACAGCTTCTCTTCAATCGGGCTCAGTTTCTTTGCCAGATCGTCGCCGGCCGAGATGAGGGGTTTGTTTGCGGAGGTTCTGCCAAGTTCCATCCGCAGTTGTTTGAGCTGGGCGCGCACGTCTTCCATCTCGTTCACGGCGCCGTTCAGGCGCGACAGCTCGTCGCGTATCTCGAGCCCCAGGGCGAGCTGCTTCGCGAGGTCCGCCGGCGAGGCCGAAAGCCGTGGATCCAGCTTGACCTCGAGCGGCGCGGTGAGAGTCTTGCCCGCAGCCGTCAGCCGCACTTGATACTCACCCGGAACCACCAGCGGACCCTTGAGCCCGCTTTGGTATTCCCACAAGCTGTACTTGTGAATCTTGCTCGCGCCTTGGTATCGCAGGTCCCACACGAAGCGATTCATGCCCGCCTTGACGGGCAGGGGACGTTCGCGCCGGGGCGCTTCATCCGGGACGTCGCTCTCCGGCGGCTGCTCCGGCGGCTTCCGGCTCGAATACTCGCGCACCAGCTTGTCGCGCGAATCGAGAATCTCGAGCGTCACCGCTTCCTTAGGCGACGGCGCGGCCTTCAGATAGTAGTCAATGACGGCTCCGCCCGGCGCGTTCTCGCCCACCGGACCATGCGGCGGAGGACCGCCGGCTGCTTCCGTGCGATAGGTCAGCCGCGGATCATAGAGGTGGGCGGATTCGCCGGCGATCCGCGCGTCGAGTTGCCGCAACGGTGTGATGTCGTCCAGAATCCAGAAGGCCCGCCCGTGGGTCGCCGCCACCAGGTCGTCGTTCTTCACGATGAGGTCGTGAACCGGCGCCGTCGGCAGGTTGAGTTGAAGCGATTGCCAATGGCCGCCCGCGTCGAACGAGACGTACACGCCGCTCTCGGTCCCGGCATAGAGCAGGTCCGGCTTCACCGGGTCCTCGCGCACCGCGTGGACGGTATCGTTCGCCGGAATGCCGCTGGTAATGCTCATCCAGCTCTTGCCGTAGTCGCTCGTCTTGTAGATGTAAGGGTGAAGATCGTCCAGCCGGTGGCGGTCGATGGCCAGATAAGCCGTGCCGGCGCTGCGCGGCGAGGCTTCAATCAGGCTCACCAGACTCCACTTCGGCATTTCCTTCGGTGTAACGTCGCTCCAGGTCTTGCCGCCGTCACGCGTGAGGTGGACAAGCCCGTCGTCGCTGCCCACCCAAATCAGATCCTTCTCCACCGGCGACTCGGCGATGCTGAAAATCGTGTCGTAGTATTCAGTACCGGTGTCGTCTTTGGTGATCGGCCCGCCTGAGACCACCTGTTTCGATTTGTCGTTGCGCGTCAGGTCCGGGCTGATCGCGGTCCAGCTTGTTCCGCCGTCGGTGCTCTTGAAAAGCACCTGCGCGCCGAAGTAAATCACCTGGGGATCGTGCGGCGAGATGACCATCGGCGCCGTCCACTGAAAGCGGTACTTCAGCCCCGCAGCGCCAAGTCCATCGGTGAGCTCGTGCCACGGCGAGACCTGCTCGGTCACGCCCGTGCGCTTATCGAGCCGCGTGAGACCGCCCTCGTAGTCACCGGCGTAAACAATGTTCGGGTCCTTCGGGTCGGGCGCTATGTAACCGCTCTCACCGCCCCCCACCGAATACCAGTCCTCACGGTCAATCGAGCCGTGATCGGTGCGGCTGGCGATGGCGATCGAGGTGTTATCCTGCTGTGCGCCATAAACGTAATAAGCGAAGCGATGGTCGGCGATGACGTGGTAGAACTGAGCCGTCGGCTGATTGTACAGCGTCGTCCACGTCTTGCCCCCGTCCACGCTGACGGTCGCCCCACCGTCGTTGCCGTTGATGAGCCGCTGCGGATTCGCCGGGTCAATCCACAACGCGTGATGATCGCCGTGCGGAGCGCGAATCACCTTGAAGCTCTTGCCGCCGTCGGTGGAGCGGAACATGCCGGTGTTGAGGATGTAGACCGTGTCCACGCTCTTCGGGTCAGCGACGACGTGCATGTAATACCAGGCGCGCTGCGTGAAGCGTTGCTCGGCGTTCGCCCGCGTCCATTTTTCGCCGCCGTCGTCAGAGCGGTAGAGGCCGCCCTGGTTGTCGCCGGCTTCAATGAGCGCGTAGACGCGGTCGCCGTCGGCCCCGGAAACGGACACACCGATGCGTCCGAGCGTTCCCTTCGGCAGTCCGTCGCCTTCGAGCTTCTTCCAGGTCTTGCCGTCGTCGCCGGAACGATACAAGCCGCTGCCCGCGCCCCCGCTCGTCAGACCGTACGGCGTGCGCGACGCCTCCCACAGCGCCGCGAACAGGATGTGCGAATTGTGAGGATCGAAAGCAATGTCAATGCCGCCGGTCTTATCGTCTTTGTAGAGCACCTTCTCCCAGGTCCTGCCGCCATCGGTGGAGCGGAAAACGCCGCGCTCCGGATTCGGTCCAAACACGTGACCGAGCGCCGCCACGAATACTTCGTTCGAGTCATGTGGATTCACCACCACCTTGCTGATGGTCTGAGTATCCTTCAGCCCGACGTTCCTCCAGGTCTTGCCGCCATCTTCCGACTTGTACACGCCGTCGCCGTGCGAAATGTCTCCGCGGATGCACGCCTCGCCGGTGCCAACGTAAATCACATTGGGGTCCGAAGGCGCCACGGCAATCGAACCCACCGACCAGAAAGGCTCCTTGTCGGTGAGCGGAGTCCAGGTGACGCCGCCGTTCGTCGTCTTCCAAACCCCGCCGCTCACCGCGCCGAAATAGAACACCTCCGGCTGGCCGGGGACGCCGCTCACGGCGATCACGCGCCCGCCGCGGTAGGGCCCGATGAGCCGCCACTTCATGCCGCCATATAAGGCGGAGTCAAATTTCGGAGTTGTGGCGCCGGCCTCGGCGGCGCGTGGGGCCGCGGCACTCATGGATGCCACACCAATGAAAATGCCCAGCGCCATTACGAACGCGGTTGTGGTGCCTTGCCATGTTAGCTTGTGAATCACATTGGCCTCCCCCAGCTCAGTATTTCTTACTTGCGACACGGCGAGTCCGATTCTACAACAAGCCCGGCGAGCGGGTCAGCGGCTTATGGTTCTTGCGTGTCTCGTGCCTCGTGGGCGGGCCGCAACGTCCCGTGACGCAGCGCTCGCTCCTTCATCAAGGCAAAGAAGACCGGAACGAGAATCAGGACGTGAATGGTGGACGTAATCATGCCGCCTACGATCGGCGCTGCAATCGGTTTCATGACGTCGGACCCGATGCCGGATTCCCAGAGTATGGGAATAAGGCTGGCCAGAACCGCGCAGACGGTCATCAGCTTGGGGCGCAGCCTGTGAACCGCGCCTTCGATGACGGCCGCCTCGATGTCTTCATGCTTGAGGGCCTTGCCGCTCGCCAGGCGACGATCGAGCGCCTCGTGCAGGTAAACCACCATGACCACCCCGGTCTCCACCGCGATGCCGAACAGGGCGATGTAACCCACCCACACCGCCACGCTGAAGTTGTAGCCCAGCAGATACTGCAGGATGAGCCCGCCGGTCATGGCGTAGAGAGTGGGAAAGATGAGCACCGCAGCCTCGGTGACAGAATGAAAAACCACGTAGAGCAACAGAAAGATGACGACGAAGACGACCGGCAGGATGAGTTTCAGCCGTTCCTTGGCGCGCAACTCAAACTCATATTCCCCCGACCACTTGTAGGTGAACCCCGCCGGCAGCCGGAGCTTCTCCCGCAGCAGGCGATCGGCTTTCCCGACAAAGCCCCCGTAATCATGCGTATTCAGGTCGATATAGACGTAGCCCGTGAGTTGGCCGTCTTCGTCGCGAATCATCGACGGGCCGCGCGAGAACGAAATCTTCGCCACTTCGCCGATGGGAATCTGTGCGCCGGACGGGGTCGCGATAAGCACGCGTTGCAATTCCCCTAGGTTGTCGCGGAAGTCGCGGTCGTAGCGAACATTGACGGGGTAACGCTCGCGCCCCTCCACGTTCTCCGCGACATTCTCGCCGCCCATCCCGGATGACACGGCGCGTTGCACGTCGGCAACGGTGAGCCCATAGCGGGCCGCCTCCGGACGATTCACTTCGATGTTGATATAAAATCCCTCCGCGACTCGCTCGGCAAAGATCGAGCGCATTTCGGGAAGCGCGGAGAGCACTTGCTGGACCTGGGCGCCGGCCTGCTGAACGCCCTCCACGTTGGGCCCCTGAATCTTGAGACCTACAGGAGTCTTGATGCCGGTCAGTTCCATATCCAGCCGGTTCTCGACCGGCATCGTCCAGGTGTTCGACAGGCCGGGAAACTGTAGTTTGCCGTCCATCTCTTGAATCAGTTTTTCGTAGGTCATGCCTGCGGGCCATTGCTCGCGCGGCTTCAGCATGACGGTGGTGTCATACATGTCGAGTGGCGCGTTATCCGTGGCGCTGTCCGAGCGGCCGACGGTGCCGAAGACGCTTTCGACTTCCGGGAAGGAGCGAATCATCCGGTCCTGTTCCTGAAGGAGCTGGGACGCCTGACCGATGGAGATGCCGGGGAGCGCCGTCGGCATGTAGAGCGAGGAGCCCTCGAACAGAGGCGGCATGAACTGGCTGCCGATGCGGAACACCAGGGGAATGGTCAGGGCAAGAAACGCCAGGTTAACCAGCAACGTCAGGGCGCGATGGCGCAGGCAGAAGCGCAGCACCGGCAGGTAGAGGAACTGGGTGAAGCGGGAAATCGGGTTTTCGGATTCCGGGCGCAGCTTCTTCCCGCGGATGAACAACACCATCAGTACGGGAACCAGTGTCACGGCGAGAAGGGACGAGAACCCGACAGCCAGGGTTTTGGTCCAGGCGAGGGGGCGAAACATGCGTCCTTCCTGCGCTTCGAGGAGAAATACGGGAAGGAACGAAACCACAATGATGAGCAATGAAAAAAAGAGCGCCGGCCCCACCTGCTTGGCGGAATCGAGGAGAATGCGACGACGCTCCTTTTCGGGGATCGGGGGTCGGGGATCGGGGGTTAGCTTCTTGCCCGGCTCCTCACCGCCGGCCCCTGGCCCCGCAACGTGTTCCGACAAATGCCGGTATCCGTTTTCCACCATGACGATGGCCGCATCCACCAGAACGCCGATCGCCAGTGCCAGTCCGCCCAGCGACATGATGTTGGAAGTGACGTGCAGGTAGTACATCGGAATGAAAGACGCCACGACGGCGATGGGCAGCGTCAGAATCGGAATCAGAGCCGAGCGGAAATGAAAGAGGAAGATGATGATCACCAGGCTGACAATGATGGCCTCTTCCAGCAGGTCGCGCTGCAGCGTGAGGATCGATTCGTCAATGAGTCCGGACCGATCGTAGCCAGCCACCACTTTGACTCCGGGCGGCAGGGAAGGCTGGATTTCGGCCAGCTTCTTCTTCACACCCTCGATGACCTTCAGCGCGTTCATGCCATCGCGCATGACGACGATCCCGCCCACGGCTTCTCCCTCGCCGTTCCATTCAGCAACACCCTCGCGAATGTCCGGACCGAAGGCCACCGTGCCGACGTCCCGGATCAGAACGGGGACACCGTTCTTGTCGGCCACCGGCACGTTTTCGAGATCACTCAACGAGTGCAGGTAGCCCAGGCCACGGATCATGTATTCGGCGCCGCTCAGTTCAAGTAGCCGGCCGCCCACTTCGTTGGTGCTCGCTTGCACCCGGTCGATCACGGTTGAAAGAGGAATCCCATAGGCTCGCAGTTTGTTGGGATCGAGTTGCACCTGATATTGGCGTACGAAGCCGCCGATGGTAGCGACCTCGGCGACACCCGGTACGGTTTCAAGCTGGTAGCGCAGGAACCAGTCTTGCAGGCTGCGAAGGTCGGCGAGGCTGTGCTGATGGCTCTCGTCGACGACCACGTACTCGTAGATCCACCCGGCACCCGTCGCGTCCGGCCCAATCATGGGATGGACGCCTGCCGGCAGACGGCCGGAGATTTGCTGCATGTATTCCAGAACCCTGGATCGCGCCCAATAGAGATCGGTACCGTCCTCGAACACCACGAACACATAAGAATCGCCGAACATGGTTTGGGCCCGGACGGCCTTCACGTGCGGCGCGGCCAAAAGAGCTGTAACGATGGGATAGGTGACCTGGTCCTCAATAATGTTGGGCGGCTGGCCTTCCCACGGCGTGTGTACGATCACCTCGACGTCGGAAATGTCGGGCAGGGCGTCAAGCGGAATCTGCCGCAGAGACCAGATGCCGGCCAGCACCAGCAGGAGGGTGCCGGTGAACACCAGGAAGCGGTTGCGAGCGCACCAGTCAATCCAGCGGGCAATCATGCTACATTCCCCCTTCCGCGTTCACGCTCATCTGCTTGGTCGCGACGGTCTGCCCGTTTTTCTGCGCGACGATAGTGACCTGCCAGGTTCCGCCACTCTCCAGCTTTCCCGGGCCTTCGTAATTGCCGCCGCCTTTGTCGCTGAGATTGAAGACGGGGCGCATGGCAGACATTCCCATGGCCGGCATGGCCGGCATGAAGAAGGTAACGGCGACCTGAGCTCCGGCGATCGGGCTTCCGTTGTTCTCTGTCAGCTTGACGCGAAACGTGTTGTCACCCTTGTGCGGCGGCGCCGGAACCGTGCTGAAGTCAATGCTGGCCTGGGTCGCAGGCGCATTCATGGCGGCGCCGGCGCCAGCGCCGGGTGGCGGAGGAGCGAATGCGCCGAGGGCGGCCTGAAGCTGGCTCTCGGAATCGATGAGAAAATTCGCGGAAGTCACGATGCGTTCTCCGGATTTGAGGCCCTTCTGCACAATGAAGTCATCTCCAACACGCGCCCCTAATTGAACGTCTCGTGGCTCGAGATATCCATTCCCATGGTCCACAAAAGCTATCTGCCGCGTGCCGGATTGCAACACGCCTGAGGCTGGGATGGTAAGTTGCCGCCCCATCGGAATCGCCAGGCGGACGTTCACGAACATGCCGGGCGTGAGCTTCATGTCGGGATTGGAGAAGACGAGGCGGACGCGTTCGGTGCGCGTTGTCATATCCACCTGCGGCCAGATGAAATCGATCCGCCCGCTGAAGTTGCGTCCGGGGTAAGCATCGGTGGTTACCGCGGCAGGATTGCCCGCCTTGATTCGCTCCATGTCACTCTGAAAGACTTCCGCATACACCCACACGGTTGAGAGGTCGGCAACGGTATAGAGTTTGGTTTCCGGCTGGACGTACATGTTGGGAAGGGCGTTGCGCTCGGTGATGTAGCCCGAGACCGGCGAGTCGATTTCCAGTTCGTGCCGGACCTTGCCGGTGGATTCGAGCTGCGCGATCTCCCGCTCCGGCACTTGCCACTGTTTCAGCCGTTCGGCGGCGGCATCGAGGAGCGAGGCCGCGCCGGACGCCACGCCCGGCACCGAACTCTGGGCCAGGTCGTTGCGATTCTGTTTGGCGAGCAGATACTCCTGCTCCGTCGTAACCAAGTCAGGACTGTAAATGGTGAAGAGGGGCTGACCTTTGTGAATGTACTGGTAGGTGGAATCCGCAAAGACTTTCTGAATCCAACCTGGAAAACGAACTTGAACGTAGGCCAGCCGGGTTTCGTCGAGCTCGACGTTCCCGACTGTTCGAATCTCATCTTCGACCGGTTTCCTCTCCACCAGACCTGTTTGCACGCCGATGCTCTGCATCCGCTGCGGTGTCAGTTGCACGGGGACCAGCGGCGTCTCGGTCGGGGCAGGAGCCGGCGTCACCATTCCGCTTGCGCTAGTTTCCGTCGCAGGCACGCTTGCCGTCTGCTGCGGTGGAGGTGGTGTCTTGATTTTCCTCGAATGCGATCGCCACCACAGAAACCCGAGCCCCGCCGCGAGCAAAACGTTTAGGGCCAACGCGACCGCAAATGCGCTGCGATAGTTTTTCATACTCACTCCTTCACTTCGTTGTGGTCCTCTTTTCATCTGCGCTCGCGCCCGTAATCTGCTCGAGCCGGGCCACGGCAGTCTCATGATCGAGCAGGGTGCGCCAGTACTCTTCGTCGAGATGGAGCACGTCGAGAAAAGACGCGAGCAGAGTCTCGAAATCCTGGCGATTGGATTCATAAGCAGCGAGACCCGCTTTGAAGGATGCGGCCGCTTGCGGAATCAAGCCTTCGCGGTACATCTTGAGGATTCGCGCCGCGGTTTCCGCCTGAAGATATTGGTCGCGCACGTCGAAATAGGCCCGCTGGACCTGGGCTTCGTACTCGCGACGCGAACGATTCAGTTCCTCGGACGCCTGCGCCACTTCCGGCCGTTGTTTGCGGCTCCGGTAGAGGGGAATGCGCACCCCGAAGCTCAACACGTAGTAGTCACGAAACTGTTCGGCGGTATGCTCCCACATGTACTGCAGGTCGAAATCGGGGTAAAAGTCTTTCCGGGCCAGCTCCAGTCGCAGACTCTGACGCTGCACCATCTCCTCCTCGCCTCGGATCTCGGGGTTCTGATTTCGTGCCGCGGCCAAGAGTTCATCCACCGTACGGTTCAGTGGGGTCTCGGTTAACGGCTGAGGAAGAATGGCTGGCTGGCCGGGCGGACGGTTCAATATTTGGCTGAGCTGGGCTTGAAGACTGCCGTGCTCCTGATGGTGCATCACCTCGTCGCGCAACAGTTTGGTCTTTTCCAGTTGCGCTTTGAGGACATCCTGCTCATTCCCTTCGCCCACCCGGTAACGGGCTTCGGCGATCTTGGCGATTTGGTCCAACAACTTGCCGTCGCGGTCCAGGATCTGAAGCTCCTGGTGTTCATAGGCGAGCTTGAAATACGCTGCCTTCAGTTGCTCGACCACCGCCCGCCGCACGGTCTCGTACTGTTCGCGCTGCGCCGCTGCGTCCCGCTGTGCCACTTCCCCGCGCAGCCGGAGCTTCCCCGGGTAAGGCAACTCCTGAGAGATCCCCAGTCCGACGTAGGCGAAGTCGCTGTTGGTGAATCCAGCGAAGGGTCGCGGGCTCCCGACGCTGAACTGCTGCACCGTGACTTGGGGATCCGGAGGCGTCGAAACTTGCGACGGCACCAACGTAGTGGCCTTCCAGGCGTCCCGCGCCGCCAGAATCCGGGGGTTGTTCCGGCCTGCTTCGTCAACCAAGGCGTCCAACCCGGTCACGACGCCTTCGAATTGTAGGGAAGCGTCGGCCTGACCGCTCGCCGCCTGCGAACTGTCGACTGCTTGCCCGGCTGCCGGCGGCGTCCAAGCCTGGGCCCCACCAGTGGAGGCCACCAGTCCCGTGGCCGCGCCAAGCGCTATCCGATAAGCCAGATGAAGACTCCAATTCCATTGATGCCAAGACATATCCGTCCTCCGTCACACGAAAACAAAACGGGAAAACATGCGGTCTTGCCGGCAGTGTGTTGTAGGCGCCTCGGCGTCCACCAGCGACACCACGGCCGCAGTATTGATTTCGCAGGATCGAAGGAAAGGACTAGATGCGATACGTGGAGTGGAGCGTATATAAGGCTATCAGCGAAGAGCCGCCCGGAGGGGAAGCGCAGATGATTTGTGTGCGGCCGCTGCTCCGGTGGCCGGCACCGAGACTGCCTTGCGCGACCGCCGCCAATGGGAGCAGGTGCACCACGGGAGCCCGCACGGATGAACGCGCCTGCGCCACAGGGTACGCCAGCGTGCCGCGGCGGCAGCAATCTTGCGCTGTGCCCGAGTGGCCGTGGCCTTGCCCGGCTGCGGCGCAAGGGCGGCTTGTACTCGATGGGGTGGCACAGCCACCACTCACGCAGCCTGACCCACCGCATCCGTGACGCTGGCAACAGGCCACCGGGTCCACGTCGGTTGGGCTGCCGCAAAGCGGCGCTGCCGCCAGAAGCAGAACCCCTGCGACGAGTAGCCCGGCCATAAGCCGGAACCCAGCGGAACGCCGTGAGACTAGCCTACTCATTCTGATTCTAATTATAAGCTGCCGAGCGGCGCTGTGGCAATGTCAATGTGCCGCCTCAAACAACTCTTGCGCCCGTAAGTCCGGCGACGCACAGTATAAAGGTTGAAGGAGGTTCGATGGACCGACGAGACATGTTGCGGACGGGTTTGGCAATGACGGCGGCCGGCCTCGTGCCGGGGCGCGCCGGCGCCGGACCGGCGCCCGAAACCGCGCCTCCAGAGGAAACTGCCGTGGCCGAGGAGACGAAGGCCCTGCACGACCTCTTTGCCGCCGAGTGGGACTACACCATGGAGCGCCACCCCACCTGGGCATCTTCGCTCGGCGACCGGCGCTGGAACGATCGCTGGGAGGACGCGAGCCTCTCGGCCATCCGCGCTGACCACGAGCACGAGCGTCGGGTGATGGACCGGCTCAAGACAATCGACCGCGCCAGGCTTTCGCGCCAAGACCAGTTGAATTACGACCTCTTCAAGAAGGACTACGAGATCAGCCTTGAGGAGTACCCCTACCACTGGTATCTGGTGCCGCTCAACCAGCGCGGTGGCATTCAGACGGTGGGTGACGATCTCACCGAGTCGCTGCGCTTCGAGACCGTGAAAGACTACGAGGATTGGATCGCCCGTTGCCGCGCCTTCCCCGATCTTATGGACCAAACCATTGCCCTCATGCGCGAAGGCATCCGCGAGCGGATGCTGTTGCCCAAAGTCATCATGCAGCGCATCCCGGCGCAGATCTCGAAGCAAGTCACGAGCGACCCCACCGAGAGCTCCTTCTACCGCCCCTTCCAACGCTTTGCGGATTCGATTCCCGAGGCCGCCCGCGCGCGCCTGGCGCCCGAGGCGAAGCAGGCGATCGCATCGAGCGTGGTCCCGGCCTACCAGCGCTTCGACAAGTTCTTCAGCGGCGAGTACCTGCCGGCCTGCTTCGACCAGGTCGGCATCTGGCAGGTGCCGAACGGCGCCGCGCTTTATGCCTTCTTTGTGCGCCGGTTCACCACCACCAATCTGACGCCCGACGAAGTGCACCAGCTCGGCTTGAAAGAGGTCGAGCGGATTCACGCCGAAATGCAGGGCGTCTTGAAGGAGACCGGCTTCAAGGGCTCGATGCCGGAATTCTTCAACTTTCTGCGGACCGATCCGCAGTTCTTTATCCCTGACGCCGGCGAGTTGCTCAAGACTTATCGCGCCACGGCCAAGCGCATTGACCCGCACCTGGTGAAGGTTTTCCGCACGCTGCCGCGCATGCCTTACGGCGTGGAGCCGATTCCCGCCGCGGCCGCGCCAGACACGACGGCCGCCTACTACTCGCAGGGCGCCGCCGACGGCTCGCGGGCCGGAACGTACTACGTGAATCTCTACAAGCCCGAGACGCGCCCGAAGTGGGAGATGTTGGTGCTCTCGCTGCACGAATCCGTGCCGGGGCATCACGTACAGATCGCGCTCGGCATGGAGCAGGGCCAGTTGCCCAATTTTCGCCGCTACGGCTACTACAACGCCTTCGGCGAAGGCTGGGGGCTTTACGCCGAGTCGCTCGGATACGAGATGGGGCTCTACGGCGATCCTTACTCGAAATTCGGCCAGCTCACCTACGACATGTGGCGGGCGGTGCGCCTGGTGGTGGATACCGGCATGCACGTGATGCACTGGGACCGCCAGCGCGCCATCGATTATTTCACGTCGAACGCCCCCCGGCCGGAGCTTGACATCGTCAACGAGATTGACCGCTACATCGCCTGGCCCGGGCAGGCGCTCTCCTACAAGATCGGCCAATTGAAGATCAAGGAGCTCCGCGAGAAGTCCGCCCAGGCGCTCGGCGGGAAATTCGACCTGCGCGAATATCACGAAGTGGTGCTGCGGGATGGTTCGCTCCCGCTCGATATTCTGGAGCGCAACGTCAACGAATGGCTGGCGAGTGCGAAAGGCTAGAATCACACCTGCGGAGCGTCCAGAGACATGCCGGCAAACTCACTTGATTCCAAACTTCTGCTGCAAGTCATCGATTCGGGCTACGTCCGCAAAGCCTGGCACGGCCCCAATCTGAAGCAGTCCTTGCGGGGCGTCGCGGCCCGCGATGCGGCCTGGCGACCCGCGCCCGGCCGCCACAACATCTGGGAGATCGCGGTGCACGCCGCTTATTGGAAGTACGTGGTGCGCCGCAAGCTGACCGGCGAACCACGAGGCTCGTTCGCTCTCAAAGGAAGCAACTGGTTTAAGCGCCCTCTTGCCTCGACGGAAAAAGCCTGGCAGGAAGACCGCAAGCTGCTTGAGGGCGAACACCTCAAACTGCGCGAGGCGGTGGCAGCGCTGGGGCCGGCGCAGGCCCGGCAGATCCCGTGGTCCATTCTCTACGGCGTCGCCTTCCACGACGTCTACCACGCCGGTCAGATTCGCCTCCTCCGGCGGCTCCGGACTCGCGCATGAGGTTTCATCGAGACCAGCTTTTTTTCTTGCTCGCAGGCATGGCGGGGCTCGCCGGAGTGTTTGCCGCCGTGCTTCTGGGGCACGCTCCTTTCCTCCGCCTGCCTTACTTCTGGGACGAAGCCGGATATTACATTCCGGCCGCGCTCGACTTCTATCGCCACGGACTGCTAATCCCCCAGAGCACGCTGCCCACCGGGCACACGCCGCTGGTCCCGGTGTATCTGGCACTCGCCTGGCGCGCCTTCGGATTCTCGCCGCGGGTGACGCGCGTCGCGATGAGTCTGGTGGCGGCGGCGACGCTGGTCAGCCTGTACGCGCTGGCGCGACGCGTCTTCCCCGGCGCGCCAGGCCGCGAGGTCGCGCTTTGGAGCTGCTTGCTGCTCGCCCTCTCGCCCCTTTTCTTCGCGCAAAGCACACTCGCGCATCTCGATCTTGCCGTGGCGCTCTTTACCACGCTCGCCGCGCTCGCCCTGTTGCGCGGGAGCCTCGCGATGTTCGCGGTCGCGGCCACGCTCGCCATCCTGTCGAAGGAAACCGCCGTGGTCCTGCTGCCCGTCGCTGCGCTTCTCGTTTGGCGCCGGACGCGCGCGCGCCTGCCGGGCACCCCGTCTGACGACCGGCCCGACAGGCCCTTCAAGCCCTACAGGCTTGGCGAATGGCTGGCGCTGGCATGTCCCGCCCTCGCGCTCGCGGCCTGGGCGCTGTACTACCATCACTCGACCGGCTACTGGACGGGCAACGCCGAGTATCTCCGGTACAACCTCTATTCCACCTTGAGTCCCGTGCGGATGATTCTCAGCCTGGCGCGTCGGCTGTACGAAGTCTTTATCTCCGGATTCCATGGGCTGCTGGTGGCGGGCGCCGTTTGGGGAGCGTGGCAACCCCAAAAGCGAAAAATGAGGAATAGGGGAAATGGGGAAAAGGCTACGCTGTTCGGCGACTTCGCCTTCGTCACCATAGGACTGATGGCGGCCTACGTCCTGATGCTGAGCGTGGTGGGCGGCGCGATCCTGCCGCGTTACCTTCTGCCGATTTTTCCGCTGTTCTACCTGTTGGCCGTGGCGCTCGTCTGGCTTTTGCCGCGCCCGAAAGCGCGCCTGATCTTGCTGGCCGCGGCGGCCTGTTTCGTCTCCGCCTGGTTCATCAATCCGCCTTATCCGTTTCCCTTTGAAGACAACCTCGCTTACGCCGACTTTGTTCAGCTTCACCGGCAGGCCGCGCAGTTCCTGGAAAATGACGGGAGCCGGTTGAGAATCGCAACCGCGTGGCCCGCCTCGGACGAACTTACCGTGCCTGATCTCGGCTACGTCGCGAAACCATTGCAAGTCGAGCCCATGAACGGCTTCACCTCCGACGACTTCGCCCGCCTCCAGCCGGACTCGCACGACTCGTTTGACCTGCTTTACCTTTACTCGCGAGAGTGGAACCCGCCCAACAACTGGCTCCGTCGATTTCCGCGCCTGCTGTGCCTGCAGGAGCGCTACTTTGCCTACGCGCCCCAACTTCCTGACTCCCTCTTGGTTGACCGCTTCCGCCTTAATCTGATCGCCCACTTCGAGCGGCGCGGGCAATGGGTACGGATTTACGCCAGATCGCCGTAATCCGCAATCACGAAGGCAGCCTCTGGAAAGCGCCGGGGTACCTACCAGATCTGGCAGCGCTCGTTCTCGGCCCGCACCATGGGATCGCCCGCGTGGCAATCGAACGCCTTCTCGAACGCCGGCATGTTGGAAGGCGCGGCGATGGCGCGGAAGCGGTCGAGGGGGTGAGGGTTGAGGTTCACCATCAGGCGCTCGAACTCCGGGCGGTCGTTCGCCGCCCAGATCTGGGCGTAGGAGACGAAGAAGCGCTGCTCGGGCGTGAGGCTGTCAATGAGCGGCGGGCGGGGCTTGCCCGCGAGACTTTTCTCAAAGGCCTTGTAAGCGATGGTGAGGCCGCCCAGGTCCGCAATGCTCTCGCCCAGCACCAGCTTGCCGTTCTCGTGTATGCCGGGCTGGACCTCGTAGCCGTCAAACTGCTTCTCCACGCAGGCGGCGCGCGCCGTGTAGTTCTTCAAGTCTTCCGGCGTCCACCAGTTTTTCAGATTGCCGTGGGCGTCGAACTTGCGGCCCTGATCGTCGAAGCCGTGGGTCATTTCGTGACCGATCACGGCGCCCATGCCGCCGTAGTTCACGGCGTCGTCGGCTTTGGCGTCGAAGAACGGCGGTTGCAGAATGCCGGCCGGGAACACGATTTCGTTCTTCAGCGGGTTGTAATAGGCGTTGACGGTGGGGGGCGTCATGCCCCATTCCGTCCGGTCCACCGGCTTGCCGATCTTGTTCAGGTCGCGGTGAAACTCGAAGAGGTCGCCGGCGAGAACGTTCTCAACATACGGCCCGCGCGTGACGCGGTAGGCGGAATAATCGCGCCACTTGTCAGGGTAGCCGATCTTGGGCGTGAACGCTGCCAGCTTGGCGAGCGCCTGCTTCCGCGTTGCCTCGCTCATCCACGGCAGGGTCTTGATGTCGTCGCCGAGCGCGGCGATGAGGTTCTGCACCATCTGCTGGGCGCGCGCTTTGGCCTGGGGCGGAAAATACTTCTGCACATAGACCTGGCCCAGCGCGAAACCCAGCTCCCGGTCCGTGGAGGCCACGCACCGCTTCCAGCGCGGCAGGTTTTGCTTGGTGCCTTGCAGCGTCTTGCCATAAAAGTTGAAATTCTCATCCACGAACTTGGAAGAAAGCGCCGGCGCGGCCGAGTGGACGAGGTGCCAGCGAAGATAAGTCTTCCAGTCGGCGAGGGGGACGCTCGTGAGTGCGCCGTTAACCTCCTTGAAGAAGTCGGGCTGGCCCACGTCCACCGTGCTGATTTCCGGGTAGCCGATGTCACGGAAATACGACCCCCAGGAAAAGTTGGGTGTGAGCGTTTTCAATTGCGCCCGGTCCATCTTGTGGTACGTCTTATCGGGGTCGCGGCGCTCGACTCGGGTCATGGATGCTTCGGCAAGTTTGGTTTCGATGTCCATCACCGTCTTGGCTTCGGCTTGCGCCGTCGCGTCACCGTCGCCCAAGAGCTCGAACATCTTGCTGACGTGCGCCAGGTACTCGCCGCGAATCTGTTTCGACTTGTCGTCGGTCTTGGTGTAGTAGTCGCGGTCGAGCAACCCCAGCCCACCCTGGCCGGCGCCGCCGATCACCTCCGTGCTGTTTTTCTCGTCCTGCGTCGAGCCGAAGTTGAAGAGTGCCCCCACGCCGTAACCGTGCAGGCGTGCCACCTCGGCTTCGAGTTCCGGCACCGTGGTGATCTTCTCGATGCGCGCGAACTCCGGCGCCAGCGGTTTCGCGCCCTCGGCCTCAACCTTCTGCTCGTCCATGCAACTGGAGTAGAAGTCGCCGATCTTCTGCTCGTTCGATCCCGGCGCCGCCGCCGTGTTCTTGGCCGCCGCTTCCAGAATCTCGCGCAAGTGCTTGCGGTTTCTCTCGGCAAGCTCCGAGAACCGGCCCCACGTGGGATAATCCGGCGGGATGGGGTTGTTCTTCAGCCAGTTGCCGTCGGCGTACTTGAACAAGTCCTGGCACGGCTTGCAGGTCTTGTCCATGGCCTTGGGGTCCACGTCGGGCGCGGGCGCGCCGGCCGGCGCTCCCGAAGCCGCTGACGCAAACTTGTTTTCGCCCTGCGCCAAGCCACGGCGCGAACTGCCCGCGACCATCATGAAAGCCGGCAGGATGACGGCAAGGAGCATTGAAACAAACCAGAAACGTTGGGATCGCATGGTCACCTCGCAAAGAAGGGGATTGTATCACTGTTGAGCGCCCGCGGACGCGGTTCATGCGTCTTTCAAGGCGTGCGTGCCGTGCGTGATCGCTGCGCCGGCGCGGAGCGCTGCGGCGACGGCGACCGTCTCGGAGATCTCAGCGTCCGAGGCGCCCGCCTCGCCGGCCTTCTGGGCGTGGAGTCCGATGCAATACGGGCATTGCGTCGTAAGAGCAACAGCGAGCGCCATGAGTTCCTTGTACTTGACCGGAATCGCTCCGGCCGCCATCGCCGCCTTGTCAAAGGCCCAAAAGGCCTTGATCGCTTCCGGCGCGTTCGCCTCAAGGCTCTTGAGCTTGGCAAGATTCTTCATGTCGTACATGGCAGACCTCCTGGTTTCTGGAATAGCTTGTTGAACGTGGACCGGCGTCGCCCCTTACCGGACGTTCAGTTCGGCCAGCAATTGCCGGATGTCGTCGTTGCGCGAGGCATTGGGATCAGCCTTCAAGGCGATTTCAAACTCCGACTTGGCGCGCCGGGCGTCTCCGGTCTTGTCGTAGGCCATGCCCAGGTGGTAATGAACGGCGGCGTCTTCGGGCAGGGCCTTGGCGGCGTCTTCGAGCAGCGGCAGCGCCAGTTGGTAGGTGCCCTTCTTGTAGTAGGCCCAGCCGAGCGTATCGGCGGAGTTGGGCAGGGTGGGCATCAGGCGGCGCGCCGTCAACGCCAGCGTCAGCGCCTGGTCCACGTTCAGGTTGTGTTCGAGCATCAGGTAGGCGAGGTCGTTCGACGCCGGACCGTAGTTGGGCTGTGCCTGGAGCGCCTTCTGATAGGATTGCTGGGCCGCCTGCCAGTTGCCTTGGGCTTCCTGCGTGGTGCCGAGCTCGACGTAGGCTCGCGGGTCGCGCGGCACCTGCTGAATCACACGCTGGAGGGTGGCGATCGCCTTGTCGAGCGATCCGCTTTGCGCCTGTGCCGTCGCCAGGAGCAGGTAAGCCTCTGCGCCGTTCTTGTTCAGCTCAATGGCCTTCTCAAACGCCGCCTCCGCCCCGGCAAGGTCCTTCGTCTGCTCCAGGGCTTGTCCGAGCAGAAGTTGGAAGTCTGAGTTCTGGGGAGCCTTGGCGATTTGCGCTCTGAGGCGCGCGATAGCCTTGGCGGGCTGTTTCTCGTCGAAGGCGGCCGCCACCAGGCCCCGCATGGCCGCGGCGGCCTCGGGGGCGCGATCGAGGGCCTGCTCAAAAAACTTCTCCGCCTCGGGGTATTTCTTCTGGCTCAGCCGCAGCTCGCCCATCCGCGTGTAGGCGGAGGGATTCTGCGGCGCCACCTTAATGGCCTGCTGAAGATCGGCCTCGGCGCCCGCCTCATTTTTCTGCGCCATCTCCGCCACAGCGCGGAAAATGTACCCTTCGGGGGAGCCCGGCTCGGACTTGAGCAGCGCCTCGGCGCTGGCGCTCAGCAGGTTCAAGTCGTTCTTGCGGAGAGCCGTGTTGGCAAGCGCCCGCTCCGGCTCGATCATGCTGGGACGCAACCGGGCCGCCTCGTGCCATTCCGCCTCTGCCCGGTCCACGTCGCCGGTGCCGTTAAAGGCGACGCCCAGGAAGTAGTGCGCGGTGGGATTGTCGGGCTCGGTCTTGAGCGCGGACTGCAGCGCCGTCACCGCGTCCGCGAACTTCGCCTCACGTTCCAGAATCTCGCCGCGAAAAATCAGGGCTTGGAGGTCTTTGGGGTTGTCTTTCAGCACCGCGTCGTTCAGCTTGGCGGCATCGTCGGCGTGGTTGGTCACAATCAGAAGCTGGATGTAATTCATGCGCGCCGGGTGATCGTCCGGGTGGTCGTGGACGATCGAAGCGTATTCCGTCGCCGCCTTATCGAGCTCGCCGATGCCGAAATAGAAGTCACCCAGCAGGCGGTAGGCCTTGGGATCCTGCGGCGCGGCCTTCTTGGCATCCGCCAGCGTCGCTTCGGCCTTGGACTTGTCCTGCTCCGCCAGATAGAGCATCGCCAGCGCCCCGCGCGGCGCCGGGTTTTTAGGTTCGATGCTGATGGCCTTCTGGAACTGCTGCTCGGCTTCAGGGAAGCGGTGCTGCTGCCGGTAGAAGTTGCCGAGCGCCAGCACCGCCGTCACCGACTTCGGGTCCGCCTCCACCGCCTTCTTGAAGTTCTCCTCGGCCTGCGGCGCCTGCTTGGCGTTGAGCTCGAGCATCGCCATGTTGAGATAAGAGCCGGCGCGGTCCGGGGCAAGCTGAATCGCCCCCTGCATCTCTTCGAGCGATCCCTCCACGTTGTTGAGACCGGCGTACGCGTTCGCCAAGAGCACCCGGGCGTCCACGTTCTTGGGATCCTTCTGCAAAACAAGCTGCGCGATGTCCTGCGCGTGCTTGAACTCCCGGCTCGCCAGCAGCAGGTTGCCCAGGGCGAGCTGCGCCTTGGCGTCGTCCGGCCTTTCCTCTGTAGCGCGCGTCAGCTCCTGGTAGGCGCCCGCCCAGATGCCGAGCTTCAGGTCGCACTGCGCGAGCGCGTAGTGCGCCTCTTCGTACTTGGAGTCAAGCCGGATGGCGTTCTGGTATTCAATCGCGGCTTCGCGGTACTTCTCCTGCGCAAAGTAGCGGTCGCCGTTCTCGATATATCGGTGCTTGAGGACGTTGGGGTCGCGCGTGCAGGCGACAAGAATCACCACCCCGCCCAGCGCCCATCCCAGCCTGTGCCAGTGAGTGCTCGCCATGTTCCTGATTATGCTACAGCGCCGCCGCAGGCCCGGTCAAGGCGCGCCACAACTATTTGGACTCCGGGGTGTTCCCGCTAACGGCCTGCGAAGGCGCTGGCGACGCAATGCCGGCCTTTTGCATCGAAGCGTTTATCCGGTTCGGAAAAGGGGGCCACGCCGGGGAGAGGTTTGCCATGAAGAAGTGTCTGGTCCTGATTCTCGGCCTTGCGGCCTTTCTTTCCGGTTGCGGCGGCAACTCGAATACGCCGCCACCACCACCCGTTACGTTGACGATCAGCCCTGCTTCGGCGAGCGTCTCGACCAGCGCGACCCTGCAATTCACCGCCACGGTCGCCAATACATCGAACACCGCCGTCACCTGGCAGGTGAATGGGACGACCGGCGGCAACAGTGCGGTCGGCACGATTTCATCGAGCGGTCTCTACACCGCGCCCGCCTCAATCTCCAGCCCCGTCGTGCAACCCGGCGGCTTGGTCGAGAGCGTCACGGTGACGGCCGTCTCGCAGGCGGATACCTCCGCGTCGGCGTCCTCCACCGTCACCATCACGGCGGCGCCGTCGAACTTCAGCGTCTCGCCGAGCTCGGCCACCGTGCTGGCCGCAGCCACTCAGCAGTTTGCGGTCAAGGTCACGGGCAGCGGACCCACGCCCGCAGTGACCTGGCAGGTGAACACCACCACCGGCGGAAACACCACCGTGGGAACCATCTCGACCGGCGGACTCTACACCGCCCCGGCGATTCCACCCTCCGGCCAGAAAGTGACCGTGACCGCGGTTTCCCAGGCTGATTCCTCCATGAGCGCCTCCGCCGCCGTCACCGTGGCGCCGTCCGTCGCCACGCTCAACGGCCAGTACGCCTTCAGCTTTAGCGGCCAAAACTCCCTCGGACTCCTCACCGCCGCCGGAAGTTTTCAGGCGGACGGCAAGGGCAACATCGCGAATGGAATTGAGGACATCAACGGCGGCGGCGGGGTTTTCACGAGCGTCTCCTTCACCGGCACTTACACCGTGGGTCCCGACGGGCGCGGCAGCCTGGCGCTCGCTCTCGCTTCGGGTCTCGGCACGCAGACGTTTGACCTGGTGCTCACTTCCAACGCGCACGCGCGCCTCATCCGCTTCGATACCTTTGCCACCGGCACCGGCAATATGGATTTGCAAGGCGCTTCGGCGTTTTCGAACGCGGCCTTGAAGGGCAACTTCATCGTCGGACTCGACGGCATTGACTCGACCGGCCTGCCGCTTTCCGCCATCGGACTCCTGCCGCTCGACGGCGCCGGCAACGTTCCAAGCGGCTTGCTCGACACGAACGACGACGGCACAGTGGCAACCGGTGATGCCGTCTCCGGCACCTACAGCGTCGCCTCCAACGGCCGGGGTATCATGACTTTCAGCGATTCCGCGAACACCTTCGACTTTGCCTTCTACGTGGTCTCGGCCCAGAAGATCTGCCTGGTCTCGCTCGACACCGCGCCCGCCTGGAGCGGCTCCGCCAGCGCCCAGCAGGGTTCCGGCTTTTCCAGCGCCTCGCTGCACGGAAACGTGGTGTTCGCCGCCGGCGGCAACGACTCGGCGGGCAACAGCATTGATGATGCCGGTGTCTTTCTGGCCTCGGCAGGCGGCCTGGCGTCCGACGGCGTCGGCGACGAGAACGATGCCGGCACCGTCACTTCCGGCTATCCGTTCACCGGCACTTACAGCATCGATTCGACCGGTCACGGCAGCCTGACGCTCTCGAGCGCCGCGTTGGGCAACATTGACTTTTCCTTCTACCTCGTATCGAGCTCCCAGGCTTTTCTGCTCGGAACGGATTCCTCCGTGGTCCGCAGCGGCAGCCTCCTGGCGCAAACCCAGGCGCCGTTTACCAACGCCTCTCTCTCCGGCGCTTTCGGCTTCGGCGTGGACGGCACCTCCGGCGGCGTCGCCGTCGACAAGCTCGGCCAGTTCACCACCGGCGGCTCCGCGAGCGCCAGCGGCAACGAAGACATCAACGGCAACGGCGCCCTGACTCTGAGCCTTCCCTTGACCGCCGCGTATTCGGTTGGGCTCGACGGCCGCGGCTCGTTCAACGTTACTGCCGGCGGCGCCACCCGCTCGCTCGAGCTCTATCTGGTCTCTCGAGACCAGGTGTTCCTCATCGGCCTCGACACTGACCAGGTTGTCCTGGGGCAGGCGGAGCGGCAGTTCAAGTAGCCTGTGGTGCACGCTTCCAGCCTGCTCTGGAATCTGGAATCTGGAATCCGGGATGCCCGCCCGCCGCGGCGGGGGAATCCACGCCCCTGCGGGCTCTGAAATTTCCAATCTGGAATCCGCGATGGCCGCGTGCCGGCTGGCGACAGTCTGCGCCACCCGCGGTTCTATTACCTGGGCGACGCCAGAATCCTGACGATGGATCCCATGCCGTAAGCGCAAAGGGCGGCGACATGAAAAGCAATGTCGCCGCCACCCGATCGCAGACACGGCAGACTACGCCGCGTCTGCGCCACCCCGGCGCCACATGAAAGGCGCCAACCTATTGCCCCACGCCTTGCAACGCCACCTTCCGCGCCGGACCCACCGCGCTGTCCGTAAAGGTAACCGAGGCGCTCCGAGTTCCCGTCACCGTCGGCTTGAATGTGACCGTCACCGTGCAGACGGCTCCCGCCGCCAGCGCCGAGCCGCAGGTGTTGATCTCGGAGTAGTCGCCGGAGGCGGCGCCGGTTATGGTAATGCTCGTCACGGTGAGCTTGATATTGCTCTGGTTCGTCAGCGTGAGGTTCTTGGTCGCGGTCGATCCCACCTTGACGGTGCCGAAATTCAGCCGCGCCGTGGAAAACACCACCACCGGATTGCTGAGGATGGTTGCGATGGTGCCCGAGCCGGAGTGCGTTACGACTAAATCTAGTGCACCATCAGAGTTGAAATCCGCCGCCGCGATGCCGTAGGAATAATCCGGAAAGTATGATGTGGCGTAGTTGAAGACGGTCCCGAACGTCCCGTCACCTTTGCCGAGAAACACGGAGGAACCGGCCTCGCATGCCACCGCCACATCCGGGAAGCCATCGCCGTTGAAGTCGCCTGCGACGAGCGCCGTGCCCGTGCAGGCCCCGATCTGGTAAGAACTCCCGACGTGAATTCCGCCGATCGCGTTGCTCGGAACGACAACCACGAAACCGGGTTCTCCGATGATGACGTCCACTAGCCCGCCAGGCTGAAGCGGCAGAGCGACGATGGAGTTTTCTCCACCCCCAATGACCGTGTCGACTGCCGGTTGAAACGTTCCGTCGCCGTTGCCATAGAGGACATCAAACATGCCGAAAGGGCTGCCCGTGGTAGCGGCGATATCGAGCTTGCCATCGTTGTTAATGTCCGCAATCGCCACCGTCGTGTTGGTGCCTGCATAGTCGCCCCAGGTGGTCGCGGCCTGAAATGTTCCGTCGCCGATCCCGAGCAGCACTTGCACATCCGGGTTGTCATCCGTTCCCACTACCAGGTCCAGCTTGCCGTCGCCGTTCAGGTCCGCCGTAGCAATCCCGTAAGGAGACATTCCAGTGGAGAATTTCTTCTGCGCCTGGAACGTCCCGTCACCGTTACCGAGCAGGACCGACACGGTGTTTTCGCCCTGATTCGTCACTGCCAGGTCCAGCTTGCCGTCGCCGTTGAAATCGCCTGCCACGACCTGTTGCGGCGAGCTGCCGGTGGCGTACCGCTTTACCGTCTGAAAGCCGCCGGTGCCCTTGCCGAGGTACACCTCGACCTTACCCGTCGCGCTGTTCACAGCCACGAAATCGGCTTTCCCGTCGCCATTGAAATCGTCGGACACCGTGCCCTTATACACGCTTCCCACGGCCCCGGTAATGACCTGGCCTGCCGCGAACGTGCCATCACCGTTGCCGCTGTAAAGCGATACCAGCGTGCCCGCCGAGGTAGGGACCGCGAGATCCACCTTGCCGTCGTTGTTGAAGTCGCCCGAGAGCAGTGCGTTAAGCCCCTGACCGTTGAAGTACCCGCCGGCGAAGGTGCGGGCCGGCGTCTTGAACGTACCGTCGCCCTTCCCCAGCCAGACAGTCAGGGAGTAGACGCCTGCGCCAACCACATCCAGCTTCCGGTCGCCGTTCAGATCGGCCAAAACCAGATTGGTGAGATAGTAGCCGCCGTTGCCTCCCGTCTGGATGGGGCTCCCAAAGGTGCCGTCGCCATTGCCCAGAAAGACATCGATGCTGCCGGCCTCGCCGACAACGATATCCGGATTGCCGTCGCCATTGATATCCCCGATGGCGACCGAGTACGCAGAAAAATGGGGCACGAGTTGAAATGGCGCCTGCAAAGTGCCGTCACCGTTGCCCAGCAAGACTTGCGGGCAACCGCCCGAGGGTATCGCGACGACGTCGGGATTGCCGTCCTTATTGAGATCGGCGACCGCAATCGAGGTGATAATGTTGCCAGTCACCTGGTACTGTACCGGCGGCTGAAAAGTCCCATCGCCGTTGCCGAGGATCACCTGGATGATGCCGTTGGAAAACTCTCCCGTCACCAGGTCGAGCTTGCCGTCGCGATTGAGATCAGCCGTCACCAGCGCGGTTTCGAAATTTCCCGTGGCGATCACGCTCGCGGGCTGGAACGTGCCGTCGCCGTTGCCGAGAAAGATGACGTAATTCGACGCGGTGATGTCGAACGCGACCAAGTCGAGTTTGCCGTCTCCGTTAAAATCCCCCGAAACAATATTCTCGAGCTGGTCGGCACCGCCATTCACCGTATAGAACCCGCCCAGCGCCAACGTGCCATCCTTCTGGCCCAGAATGATCTGCACGCCATAGGGAAACGTGCCGCCGATGATGGGCAGCGCAAAGTCCGTCCGCCCGTCGTGGTTGAAGTCGCCGGAGGCGAACGCGATCGCGTAAGGGATGTTCGGGGTCGACTGATAAGGCAGCGTGTACTGGTTGAACAGATAGGTCTCAGTCTGCGCCTGCGCGACGGCAGCGCCGAAAGATAAAGCGCCCAGGGCGATCATCAAAGAAAGCAGAAAACGGGATGAGTTTTTCGATGTCATAGGTTTTGTTCTCCTTTTGTGATTTGCAATGTCCAATAATTCGCTACCCGATGCGTGACGGCCCCACCCATGGGCCAGACCTGGGTAAGTCGGCCCGGCGAGGGGCCAGACGTGGGTAGCCGTAGGCGTGAGCCTACGGAAATAAGCCCCCAAAAGACCGATCAACCCCGGAGGGGTTGTACAAAAGCCCGTTTCAATCCACTCGGCGTGATTCATCGTGCGACCCCTCCGGGGTCGTAATCTGATTTGGCGGTCCGTACCGTAGGTTTTCACCTACGGCTACCCATGTTGTTGCCCTCCGGGCAACCGCCAAACCCAGCCGCCCTGGGGCGAGTGGCACTTCCTCGACTCGCCCACACAATCACACCGGCGCGCGTTTTGTCCTCACGAAATCCCTAAGAATCTCTTAAAATAGTCGACTCCAACGCCATGAACGACTTGCGCGGCAAGATCTTCGCCTTCGGCCCCTTTCGCCTGGACGCCGGCCAGCGGATGCTATGGCGCAATGGCGGCCACCTGACGCTCACTCCCAAGGAATTTGAGACCCTGCTGATGCTGGTGGAAAGCGGCGGGCGTGCGGTCGGGAAGGAAGAAATCATCGGCCGGGTTTGGCCGGACACCTTTGTGGGCGACAGCAGCCTGACCCGCAACGTCTCCGTCCTCCGGAAGGCGCTGGGCGAGGACGTCATCCAGACGCTGCCGAAGTTTGGGTACCGCCTGACCTTGCCCGTCACAGAACTGCCGGCCCAATCCGTAGGGGCGGGGCTTGCCCTGGCGGCCCAACCCGTAGGGGCGGGGCTTGCCCTGCCGGCCCAACCCGTAGGGGCGGGGCTTGCCCCGCCCACCCAGGGACACGGCAAGCCGTACCCTTCCGCCCCGGCTTGGGCGGCGCTGGCGCTGGTGGCGGCGGTCGGGGCGTACGCCGGTTATCGCGCAGTGCACCATTGGCGGAACCCGCCGCCCAAGCCCGGCCTGGTACGCGTCGCGGTGCTCCCCTTCGTGAACCTCACTGGAGACGACAAGCAGGAGTATCTCTGCGACGGGCTCACCGAGGCGATGATCTCCGAGCTCAGCCGCGTGAACCCCGAGCGCCTGCGCGTGGTGGCGCGGACCTCGGCCATGCACTACAAGCACACCAGCGAAGCCATCCCGCAGATCGCCCAGGAACTTCACGTCAATTACCTGCTCGAAAGCAGCGTGCGCGGCTCCGGAGACCGGCTGCGGGTGACGGCGCAACTGGTGCGGGGCGCCAACGCCATGCACGTGTGGTCGGGCGAGTACGAGCGCAATTTCCACGATATCCTGGCGGTGGAGCAGTCCCTGGCCATCGCCATCGGCGAAGAGGTCGGCCTCAGTCTCGCTCCGGCGGCGAAAGCGCGCCTTCGCCAGGCTCACGTTCCCGATGCCGAGGCCTATCGGGACTATCTGCTGGGCCGCTTCTATTGGAACAAGCGAAACCGGCAAGGCTTGTTTCAAAGTGTGGACTACTTCGAGCATGCGATCGAGCGCGACCCGCAATATGCCCGCGCCTATGCGGGACTGGCGGACGCTTACTTGGTGCTGGGCGGCGGCTACCTGCCCGACCGCGAGGCCTACGACAAAGGAAGAGCGGCGGCGGCGAAGGCCATCGAGCTCGACGGCACGCTGGCGGAGGCCTACTCGTCGCTCGCCTATGAGAAGGTGGTGAACGAATGGGATTGGCCGGGCGCAGATGAAAACTATCAGCGGGCTCTCGCTCTCGACCCCAACTACGCCGTCGCTCACCAAGGGTACGCATTCTTCCTTGCCGCCATGCGGCGTCCGGACGAGGCGGTGCGCGAGATCAATCGCGCCCTGGAGCTTGATCCGCTGTCGCTGGCCGTCAACTACAATGCCGGCTGGGTGTACCTGGTGGCCGGACGCGATGAGGAGGCCCTCGAGCAGTTGAAGCGGGCGCTCGATATCGATCCCCGGAACGCCGTCGTGCACGGCAACCTGGGCCTGGCTTATGAGCGGATAGGCCGCTATGACCTCGCCATCGGTGAGTTTCGGCGAGCGCAGCAATTGAGTGATGGCTACTCGCCTTACGCCGTGTGCGTCGCCTGCGCTTACGCCCGGGCGGGACGGAAAGACGCGGCGCGCCAAGCGCTGCGGGGGCTGCTGGCCGGTCCCGGCTGGGCCAAGGTGGCACCCTTTAACTTTGCCGAAACCTATGCGGCTCTAGGGGATAAAGACCAGGCCTTCCGTTGGCTCGAACGCTCGGTGGACGACCGCTCCTGCACGGTCGCCGAGATCAATACCGACCCCGTCTTGGACCCCTTGCGCTCCGACGCGCGCTTTGTGGCGCTCCGGCGCCGCTTCAAGCTGCCGGACCGGTGAAAGCAAAGTGTTAGTGGGCCCGCCAAACGAGCATGAGCAACCCCGAGGACCCGTGTTGAACTTTAGCTGTACGCCGGACAGAACCGCCGGCTGGACCGGCCTGGGCCCTCGACGACTCGCCCCTGTTCCTGCGCGACATCGGCGCCCAAGAGTCCTGCGCTTGGACGCAGACCGGCTATGAAGCGGGGAAGGCGTAGCTTACAGGCTTGGCGCAACCACTAGATGGCACAAAAAGCAATCTCGGCGGCGGGGCGGCTCGGTGATCGATGATGTAGGCTACAAATTTAATTTGTCAACCAATATAACTTTTCCGACGCCTTTGGCAGCCGGTGAAATGAGAAAAGTGAGACAAATGAGACAGTCTCGTATCTGAACTTTGATTCCAGTAGGTTAGGTCATCAAAAAAGCCGGCAGAATCAGCCGAACAGTCAAAAGGTGTGGAGTTTCTCCACACCTTTTGAGACCCTTTCCCCGGCCCGGTTCAGGCCTCGGCAAAAGGCAGCCGGCGAGTCCACTTATCGGGCTCGTGCGCCACCACCGCCTTGCCGGAGCGCACCGCCGTCGCGAGCTCATCGCAACCCAGCTCTTCGGCAAGCCGGGCCAGCATCTCGCGCTCGCCGCGGATGGTCTTGCGCACTTCGGGCATCACCAGAGTCAGCACCCACTCCGCCATGGCGTGGCTCTGGAACTCTTCCACCAGCCGTTGTCGCAACGTCTCGCGCAGGTTGTGAAGGTCGTTGACCATGACTCCCTCCTTGGCGATGGATTTCTCGCTTTCTGGCGCGACCCTCTATTTACTCCAGCTAGACGTACATGTCAAGTACATAATTTAATGTATACGCGTGAGGCTTGGGCGAGCCGTAGGTGGGGGTTCAAACCACACGGACTTCGAGCGTTTGCTGGCCGGTAGCGCCGTCCGGGAAAATGCCGCGCGGATCGTATTCCTCCTGGCGCCCCTGGCCGTCAATGGCGCGAGCGCGCAGCTTGTACGAGCCCGGTTTCGGGTCCACCCAGACATACTTCCAGAACGTCCACACCAGCGGCGAGGGGTTGCTGAAGATGCTGGCGCGCTGCCAGGTGGCGCCGTCGTCGAAGCTGAGCTCGACCGACTTGATGCCGTCGAGATTGCCGATGGCGTAGCCGGTGATCTCAAAGTTCTTGCCGGAGATGGTGGCGCCCTCCTTGAGGTCGCTGAAGCGGGCGTGGGCCCAGCGCTCGCAGGCGTCGGACCAGCCGATGGTCTCCCAGTAGCCGAGGTACGCCTGATTAACAAACTGGATGCGCGTCAGCCACTTCGGCTGCTTCATCCCGAACTTGCCGGGAATGAATACGCGCATGGGATAGCCGTGGTCGGGCGGCAGGTCCTGGCCGTTCATCTCGTAGGCGAGAAAGTTCTCTTCGTTCCACACGCGCTCGATGGGGTGGCCGGTGGAAAGGCCGTCGGCGCCGTAAATGGCCACGTTTTTCGCCTCGGCCACCGGGGCCACTCGCTCGATGAGCCGCTTGAGCGGCGTGCCGGTCCAGCGGGCGTTGCCGAACGTGCTGCCGCCGATGGGGTTCCCAATACACTCGAGCGTCAGCTCGCGCTCGATCCGCGGCAGCGCCAGGACGTCGGCGTAGGTGAGGGTCAGGGGATGCTCCACCAGTCCGTCAATCTTCAGCCGCCAGTCAGCGGCCTGCAAGCGCGGCGTGGAACCCTTCGAGGTGACGTAGAAGTCATCGGTGGGTGTGATGGCCACGAGAGCGGCTCGCTCGCCGTATGGCTCGAAGGCTTTGACCGACGGCACGGCGGGCGTGATGTGCATGCCGTTCATCCAGCGGCTGACCAGGGTGTACTCCGCCAGCCCGATGCCGCCCGCGACCGCTCCGATGATGAAGGTGCGCCGTTCCATGGCTACGTTCTATGATGCCTCCGCGGCGGGAAAGTTCCGGCTGCAAGAGCGGCCCAATTGATGTACGTCCTGCGGTAAACTATGGATTGCCAGCCTCGGAGGCAACGGCGGGACCGGCAGGGCGTGGCGGAGGAATGTGAAGAACAACGGCGTGCAACGGATAGCGACCGCGGTTGCCTTCGCCGCTATGCTCGGCGGGGCGAGCGTCGCGCGCGGCCAGGGAAGCCTTGAGTTCCGCCCCGGGCTAAACCTTTTCTCTCCCGCCCAGGACGTTGAGATGGGTCGGGAAAACGCGGCGCAGGTGGAGAAACTGTTGCCGATGTTGATGGACGCCCAGGTTGACCGCTACGTGAACGATCTCGGCCACCGGCTCGCCGCCGACGCGCCGAATAGCCAACCCGGCTACGCATGGCAATTCAAGGTGGTCAACAGCCCCGACATCAACGCCTTTGCGCTGCCGGGAGGATTCATTTACGTGAACCGCGCCACGATCGAATCGGCTGAGAACGAAGCACAACTGGCCGGCGTGCTGGCGCACGAGTCCGGCCACGTGGTGATGCGCCACGGCACGCACCAGGCGTCGGAGATGGTGATGGCCCAGGCCCCGCTGACGATTCTCGGCGGGCTGCTCGGCCAGAGTGGCGGATTGGCCGGCCAGTTGGGCCAATACGGCATCGGCTTTGGATTGCAATCCATCTTCCTCCACAACTCGCGCAGCATGGAAGCAGAGGCGGATGAAGTCGGTGCCTACATCCTTTATCAGGCCGGCTACGACCCGCACGCCCTCGCGCAATTCTTCTGGATCATTCAGCAGAAGGATCCCAACCAGACCGTGCAGTTCTTCTCCGACCATCCCAATCCGGGCAACCGCATCAAGGCCGTGGACGCCGAGATTCCCGAACTCGGTCCACCAAAACCGTGGAAGACGGACAGCCCTGAGTTCGAGTCAGTGAAACGGAGGCTTCTCGCGATGCCGCCAGCGCCGAAACCCAAGCCGCCCACGCAATGATTCTCCCTCGGCGCCTCGAATCCGGCGACGGCGACCAAGCCGTCCATAGTCAATATCATGCTTGCCATCCAATCCACTAGAGGTGAGGTTTTTGATCAAATATTTTATTGATTATTTAACTCTCGGCAGTTTGTATTCGTCCAGAATGATTAGTGACACTCCTGGTAGAGTGTCGGAATGCGAATCGTCTCTGCTACAGCGCCCCGCTCCAGGTACCTGGAGCGGGGCGCCGCCGAGTTGAGCCGACAGGCTCACAAGCGGCTGCAATGGTTCGATCATTACCAATCTCACGCTCGGAATGCCGCCTTGACCTGTCGCTATTTCGGCATCAGCCGCCAGACCTTCTACCGCTGGAAGCAGCGCTACGATCCTCAGGCTCTGAACACGCTGGGGGATCGCTCCCACCGGCCGCACCACCGGCGCCGCCCACCCGGACGGCGGAGCAGACGGAACGGGTTCGAGGTCTGCGGGAGCAGTACCCGCGCTGGGGCAAGGATAAGCTGGCGGTGCTCCTGCGGCGGCAGGGTTGGATCGTCTCGGTCTCCATGGTCGGCCGCATCCTGACCTCGCTGCGGCAGCGCGGGGCGCTGAGCGCGCCGGTCCTTTTTCGCGTCCAGCGGCGCCGCGGCATGGCCGGACGTCCCTGGGCCTTGCGCCAACCCAAGGATTATGCGGTGCAGCGGCCCGGTGACTTGGTGCAACTTGACACCATGGACTGGCGCCCCTCGCCCGATGTGGTCCTGAAACAGTTCACCGCTCGGGACATGATCTCACGCTGGGATGTAATCGAAGTGCATCGTCGCGCCACCGCTACGGCGGCCACCTTGTTTCTGGATACGCTGCAACGACGGCTGCCCTTTCCCTTGCGCGCTCTGCAGGTGGAGGGCGGCAGTGAGTTCGCCGCCGTCTTCGAAGAAGCTTGTCAGCAGCGGGGCCTGCGTCTCTTCGTCCTGCCCCCGCGCTCCCCCAAACTCAATGGCCAGGTGGAGCGCGCCAACCGCACCCCTACGGAGGAGTTCTATGAGGTCACCCCCTGCTCGCTCCCTATCGCCAACCTTAACCGCGAGCTCCAAGCCTGGGAACGGACCTACAATACCGTCCGTCCCCACCAGGCCCTGGGCTATCTCACTCCCCAGGAGTTCCTGGCTCAACCCTCATCTCCTCGAAAGAATCTTGAGTGTCACTAATCTGCTGGACGAGTAGGTAGTGGGTCAGTTTGAACCGCTGTAGTGGCGAGCTGCGCTCGCCGCTCTTTCGCTGCAAGAACTTCCGGCGATCGTAGATCGCCGCTACATCAAACTGACCCACTACCGGACGAGTACACTGCCTTCCCTTTCGGCGCTCATGTCAGTATACTGGCGCGCACGCGTCCGGCAGTTCAGAGCCAACCAGCAGATGAGAGAGGATAAGATGCGACTTCAGTGGACGTTTGGGGTTTTGCTTGCCCTTCCAGGCTTTGCCGCGATGGCTCTTGCCACAACGCCATACTCCGTCTCGCAGAAGGCCGTCGAGGGCCACACGACGTATCACCTCATGGACTCCGGCCGCCACATGGACGTGGGCATCGTGCCGGACATGGGGAACTTTGTCTGCCAGTTCAAGTCGAATGGCAAGGACGTGCTGATTCCGCCCGTCTCGTTCAAGGAGTATCTGGCGAAGCACTGGTTCTGCTGCGGCATTCCGTTCCTCGAACCGTGGGCAAATCGTATAGACAAGAACTATTACTATTTCCAAGGGCAGAAATACCTGCTAAATGACGACCTGGGAAACCTGCTGCGCCTGCCGGACACGAAGCTCATCATCCATGGCCTGCTGGTCTTCGACCCACGCTGGAAAGTGGTGAAGACCGGAGCGAGCGCCGCCGCGGGCGCGTTCATCACCTCGCGGCTCGATTTCTACAAGTATCCTGACTTGATGGCGCAGTTTCCCTTCGCGCATTCCATCGAAATCACCTACCGGCTGAAGGATGGGAAGCTCGAAAACACCACCGAGATTCAGAACGTCTCTGCCGCCGCGATGCCGGTGTTCTTCGGCTATCACCCGTACTTCCGCCCCGACGGGCCGCGTGAGGATTGGACGGTTTCGATTGGCGCGAAGCTACACTGGATCCCCGACGATCACACGCAGTTGCTCCCGACCGGCGAAACCGAGCCGGCAGACAAGTACCTGCCGCACGCCGAGGAATTCAAACTGGACAAGACCTTCATTGACGACGGCTTCTCCGACCTCGTCCGCGACGCCCAGGGCCTCGGCCATTACTGGGTGAAAGGGAAAACCGAGAAGATCGAGATGGTGTTCGGCAAGGAGTACAACTTCGGCCACGTCTACGCGCCGCTCGACAACACGCTCATCTGCCTGGAGCCGGAAACCGCGACCACCAACGCTTTCAATCTGAACCACGGCGGAAAATTTCCGGACCTGATTGTCCTCCAGCCCGGAAAGACTTTTAGGGCGAGCTATTGGATTGTGCCCACAGGGTTTTAGGTGTTGGGTGGGACCGGCAAGGTCTCGTCTCCGTCAGCCTCTCTCAGTAGGTCAGTTTCAGTTCCAGGTACAGCGCGCCGGCAATCGGGTTGTGACGGTAGGGCCCAATCTCCTTGAAGCCGAGCGAACGATAAAGTGAGATGGCTTCTGGCATCGAAGGCAGCGTGTCCAGTCTCATGGCGACGTAGCCTATGGCGCGAGCCTCTGTAATGACGGCTTCGGCCAGGAGCCGTCCGAGTTTCCGCCCTCGAAACTCCGGCCGCGCATACAGCCTTTTCATTTCGCAAACGCCGTCGCCGAGTTGCCTCAACGCCACGCATCCCGCCACTTGGCTCTCGTCCATGGCGAGCAACAGCCTCCCGGAGGGCGGAGCGTAGTCTCCCGGCAGTCCACCCAGTTCCTGCTCGAAGTTCTGAAAACACAGGTCAACGGCCAGCGAGGCGAAATATTCGCGAAAGAGTACCTTAGCCTGCTCGATCTGAGCCTGCGAGCTCGCGTGGACCAGCCGGAACATCGCATGAAGTTTACCAGAAACCACTTGGCCCCCGGTTGTGGATTCCGTTTGCTTCGGGATGATTATTGTGCCGTCTGGCTAGGACCACAGGGCATTCTTCGCGAGATGGCTTCAATAGGCTACAAAAGGGTAGCGAACGAGTTCAAGGGCGCGATTCGCAACACGCCGCTTCAACTCGATGCAATCGGGAGGCGTGCGGCGCAGGAAACGCCGCAACAAAGCGAACTGCGAGCGCAGCGTGTCGCCTTCTGCGATCCGGGCCAGCGCCCGGCGCGCTTCGACCTCGATGCGGTCCGTGGCGTCGTAAATGAACGAGCGTGTGGCGTCGATTTCCGTCGAGCACGCCTCGACGGAACTGTGGCCGATTTTCTTGAGCGTCCGCAGCAGGTTGCTCTCCATGGCGTAGACCTCTATGACGCAGTTCGAGAGCACGCCGATGACTTCCTGCTCCTCGGAAAGCACTTGCAGATACCGCTGCGCGGCGCTTCCGGCGACAAGCAAGGCCGCTTTCTTGGCGCCGCGCACGATCGCGGCCTCTTCGGCCAGCGGACCTTGGTCCTCGGCCTCGTCGCCGGATATGCTCAGGACTTCGTCGAGCAGTTTCTGCGCCGCCGGTATGAGCGCCAGCTCGCCTTTCATCGAGCGCTTCAGCAGCATGTCGGTAATCAGCAGCCGGTTGATTTCGTTGGTGCCCTCGAAGATGCGGTTGACGCGCTGGTCGCGGTAGGCCTGTTCGATGGGATAGTCGCTGGAGAAGCCATAACCGCCATAAATCTGCACCGTTTCGTCGGTGGCAAAATCGAGCGCCTCGGTGCCCGCCACTTTGAGGATGGAGCACTCGACGGCGTACTGTTCGAGCGCCTTCAGGATTTCGCGGCCAGCATCGGGAGCACCCTGGTCCACGCCTTCCAGCAGGTCGTCTATCATTCCGGTAGTGCGATATTCCATGCTTTCCGCAGCGTAGGTGCGAATCACAATCTCGCCCAGCTTCTCCTTGATGAGACCAAAGTCGGCGATGACGTGCCCGAACGCTTCGCGCTCTCTGGCCCACTTTGTCGCCTCGGCGACGAGATGCTTGCAGGCGCCAATGCAGCCAGCGCCGAGCTTCAGACGACCCATGTTCAGAATGTTGAACGCGATGTGATGGCCCTTGCCCACTTCGCCCAGCACGTTCTCGACCGGCACCTGGACATTTTCGAGGCTGACCGGCGTGGTGGAGGAGCCGCGAATGCCCATCTTGTGCTCTTCCGCGCCGGGCGAGACACCAGGGAAGGCGCGCTCCACGATGAACGCCGTAAACTTCTCGCCGTCCACCTTGGCGAAGACGACGTACACGTCGGCGATGCCGCCGTTGGTAATCCAGTGTTTGGTGCCGTTCAGGATATAGTGCGTGCCGTCGGCGCCGAGCACCGCCTTGGCCTTGGCGTTCATGGCGTCGGAGGCCGACGTTGCCTCGCTCAGGCAGTAGGCGCCCACCCATTCGGCACTGGCCAGCTTGGGAACGTACTTTTGCTTCTGCGCCTCGGTGCCGAAGAAGGCGATGGGCAGGATGCCGATGCCGGCTTGGGCGCCAAGCGTGGCCGCCCAGGAGCCGTCGCGGGCCATTTCTTCCGAGACGATGATGGACGAAATCTTGTCGAGCTCCAGGCCGCCGTACTTCTGCGGCACGTCCGTGCCGCACAGGCCCACGTCCGCCGCCTTCTTCAAGAGTTCGCGCAAGAGACCCGGCTGTTTTGCTTCAATATCGTGGACGCGGGGCAGAATCTCTTTCTCCGCAAACTCGCGCGCCGTCTGGGCGATCAGCCGGTGCTGGTCGGTGATGTCCTCGGGCGTGAAGACGTCTTCGGGCGAACAGTCCTCGATCAGGAAACTACCGCCCTTGATCAGCATTTTGGGCGTCGTGGTCGCGGTTGCCATCATTCCTCCGGCCGGCGATTGAAATCTTAATGGGGCCGCTGCTCGCCGCCGTTGCGGCTGCTGATGTACTTCTCCACGAAAGTAATAAAGGAGTCCACCCGGTCCTTCAGTTCCGCCTCGGCTTCGGCCAGCCGCTTATGCGAGTTGATCAGCTCGACGTGGGATTGCGCCAGTGTCATGACTACGCCTTCGAGCGCTGCGTGCTGCACCACCACTCGATCCAGCCGCTCGTCCGTCTTCCGCTGGATCTCCTTGATCTGCTGCATGTCAGCGTCGAACCGGGTCTGGTTGGCGTCGAAGTGGGCCTGATTGCCGACAATGAACTCCAGAGTGCGCTCGATGCGCTGAAACCGTTCGAGTTCTTCGTTCGTCATCGCAACCTCCCCGGCGGGCCGCCAAATCGGAGCTACTGCAGATTCTCGAAAATGCCCGAAGCGCCCATGCCACCGCCGACGCACATCGTAACCATACCGTATTTCGATTTGCGGCGCTTCATCTCGCCGAGCAAGGTGGCGGTGAGCTTGGCGCCGGTGCAGCCCAGCGGGTGACCCAGCGCCACCGCGCCACCGTTGACGTTCACCCGCTCCGGGTCGAGGCCTGCCAGTTTGATGACCGCCAGCGCCTGAGCGGCAAACGCCTCGTTGAGCTCGATCACGTCAATATCTTCGAGCTTGAGGCCGGCGAGCTTCAACGCCTTGGGGATGGCGTACACCGGACCCACGCCCATTTCTTCCGGCAGCGTGCCGGCCGTGGCGAAGCTGACGAATCGCGCCAGCGGTTTCGCTCCGAGTGCCCACGCCTTGGCGTCCGACGTGACAACGGCAGCGGCAGCCCCGTCGCTCATCTGCGAACTGTTGCCGGCCGTCACCGTGCCGTGAGCATGAAAGGCGGGCTTGAGTTTGGCCAGGGCTTCGAGCGACGTATCCCGGCGCGGGCCCTCGTCTGTCGAGAAAGTGACTTTACAGGTTTGAGCTTTGTTGCCGCCGTTCATGCTGACTTCGACCACGTCAAGCGGCACCACTTCGTCCTTGAACTTGCATTCGGCAATCGCCGCAAGCGCCTTGGCGTGGCTGCGCAGCGAAAACTCGTCCGCCTGCTCACGAGTGATCCCATATTTGCGCGCCACGTTCTCGGCCGTCAGCCCCATGCTGAGGTAATAGTCGGGGTAATGCTCCATCAGATTGGGATTCGGCGAGAAATGGTAGCCGCCCATGGGCACGAGGCTCATGCTCTCGGCGCCCCCGGCGAGGATGACTTCGGCCGCGCCCGTCCGGATACGGTCAGCGGCCATGGCGATAGACTGGAGACCCGAGGAGCAGAACCGGTTGATGGTCATCGCCGAGCATGAGACCGGCAATCCGGCCCGAATGGCCGCCGTGCGCGCCATGTTGTTGCCTTGCTCGGCTTCGGGCATGGCGCAGCCGAGGATCACGTCCTCGATTTCGTTGGGGTCGAGAACCGGCACGCGCCGGATGATTTCCTGCATCACCGCCGCGGCCATATCATCGGGACGCGTATTCCGCAGCGTGCCCCGCGGCGCCTTGCCAACGGCAGTGCGCGCGATGGAAACGATTACAGCCTCTCGCATGGCGTTTGTACCTCCCACCTCAGGGTTTGCGGAGCCGGGGCGACTTTGGTTCCGGGCAGTTCTTTAGATGCGCCTCGCGCGAGCATAGCGGCGGCGCTACGCCGCCACAAAGTGGCCGGGTAATGCCGCCTCTACACCTGCTACACCTGCTCCACCAAATGGGAGCCGTCCGCGTTGCGCTGGCAGCCCGGAAGGGTCCTGGCCAGCCGGATGGCCTCGCCTGCTCCGGGGCGCGTCGAGTGTGAATCGGGGCCGCTGCAATGGCGATCGGTACTAACTTTGCGAAAAAATGAGGCAAAACCGCTGTAATCGACTGATAATAGGCAAAATAAATCAATTGGCTTCGTTCCGGTCGATTTATGTACATGTCATTGATACTAAGCTTGTTAAGTCGATTGGCTTCGATTGGGTTCGTCAACTGCAAGCTCGGAAGGTGAAGGTGTAGGCCTCGAAGCCGCGAGCGGGCCATTTCTGACATTTGAGAGCAATCATACAGCAGCGGCCGTGGTTTGTCAAGTGGTAATCTGCTGAGGCCCATTTCGCGTTCCCGTCCCGCCCAGTCAAGCTCGGGGGTCTACTAGGAATTGCTGCTGTAGCGCACCGTCTGCGACGGGCGTCCTTCGCCGCCTACAGAGCGGCGCTACAGAGAAGGGTGTCAATATATCAGGCAATCCTCATTAGTTTCTCAGCGGCTTGCCCTTCTTCAGCATGTACTGCATCCGCTCCACGGTCTTTTTCTGCCCACACAAACCGAGGAAGGCTTCGCGCTCGAGGTCGAGCAGGTACTGCTCGGAGACGCGCTCGGCCGATGTGAATTCCCCTCCGCCCGAGAGGACTTTGGCGAGCGCCGTGCCCACCACCACGTCGTAGTCGGAAATATACTCGGCGCGATGCATGAGGTGCAGTCCGAGTTTCATCTTGGCGAACGCCGGTGCCCCGAGCACCAGGATGTCTTCGCGGGGTTTGCCGGGCTGATAACCGAGTTTCACGAGGTCGAGCGCCAGTTGCTTGGCGTCGGCGATCTGGCGGTCGCGGTTCATGCTGATGGAATCGCGCCCCGAAAGGTATCCGAGCTTGCGAGCCTCCACGGCGCTGGTGGAGACCTTGGCCATGCCGATGTTGGTAAACACTTCCTTGAGCAGCACGAACGGGTCGGCCTCTTCGTCCTTCGGCGCCGCGTCGCAGGCGCGGACCAGCATCTCTTTCGTGCCGCCGCCGGCAGGGATGATGCCCACACCGACCTCGACCAGTCCCATGTAAGTTTCGGCCGCGGCGCGCACGCGCGTCGCGTGAAGGCTGATCTCAACCCCGCCGCCGAGCGTCAGCCCGAAGGGCGCGGCGACGACGGGCTTGGGAGCGTACTTCAGCGCCATGTTGGCGTTCTGGAACTGCCGGACGGCGTCGCTCACGTCGTCCCACTCGCCTTCCTGAATAGCCATGAGCACCAGCATCAGGTTGGCGCCGACCGAAAAGTTGGGCGCCTGGTTCCCGATCACCAGGGCGTCGAAGCCAACGTTCAGCGCCTTGAGGCCGGCGTGCATCATCTGCACCGTGTCGGCGCCAATGGAATTCATCTTGGAGTGAAACTCCAGGCACACCACGCCGTCGCCGAGATCGATCAGGCTCGCGCCCGGGTTTCTCTTGATTTCCTTCTTGCGGTCCTTGAGTGCCGCGAGCAGGATGACGCCCGGACGGTCTTCAAGCATCCGGTAGGCCGCGCTCGCCAAATCAAAGTAGTGCGTGGCGCCGTTGGACTTCTCATAGAATGTGTTCCTGCCGGAAGCGAGCAGCTTTTCAACCAGCGGCGGCGCCGCGCGGTTCTCCTTTTTCCACGCCTCGACCGTGGTTTCGACTCCCACCGCGTCCCACATCTCGAACACTCCGCATTCCCAGTTGAAGCCCCATTTCATGGCGTCATCGACCGCGACGACGGAGTCCGAAATTTCCGGGATGCGGCTGGCGGCGTAGTGAAACGTGTCACGGATCGACCGGCGATAGAAGTCGCCGGCACGGTCAGGCGCCTGCATGAGCGTCGCCACGCGCTGGCGCGTGTCCTCGATGTTGCGCGCCATGTCGAGCGAAGGGAACTTCGGCTTCTGCCGCGGACGGTATTCGAAGGTCGCGAGGTCGAGGGTCAGGATCTCGCTGTCATCTCCGCCCTTTACCTTCTTGTAGAAGCCTTGCTTGGTCTTGTCGCCCAGCAGTTTTCGCGCCATCATCTCGCGGACGAATTCGGGCGTTTCGAAAACGTCGCGACGCTCATCATGCGGCAGCGAATGGCGCAGGTTCTCGACGACGTGCGCGAGCACATCGAGCCCGACGATATCGAGCGTGCGAAATGTGGCTGACTTCGGCAGGCCCATGACAGGGCCGGTGAGCGCATCGATTTCCTCGATGCTATAGCCTCCCTGCTGCATGACCTTGAACACATTGAGCGTGACGAACGTTCCGATGCGGTTGGCAATAAAGTTCGGCGTGTCTTTGGCGATGACGATGCCCTTGCCCAGCACCACGTCGCCAAACCGCGAGACCGCTTCGACCGCTTCCGGCAGCGTCTCGGCCGTCGGAATCACCTCCAGCAGCTTCATGTAGCGCGGCGGGTTGAAGAAATGCGTGCCCAGCCAGTGGCGGCGGAAATCGTCGCCCAGGCCCTCGGCGATGCTGCCGATGGCGATGCCGGACGTGTTCGAGCTGACGATCGAGCCCGGCGCGCGCAGCAGCTCGACCTTTCTCAGCAGCGCCTGCTTGATGGCGCGGTCTTCGGTGACCGCCTCGATGATCCAGTCGCAGTCCTTGATACGGCCGAGGTCGTCCTCAAAATTGCCGGTGGTAATGAAACGGGCCGCTTCCAGTGTGAAGAACGCCGCCGGCCGCGATTTGAGCGCCGCGTCCACTCCGGCCTGAGCCAAGCGGTTGCGAACCCGCGGGTCGGGGAGCGTCAGGCCCTTCCTCTGTTCGTCCGGCGTCAGTTCCTTCGGAACAATGTCGAGTAGAACGGATGGAATGTTGCCGTTCGCGAGGTGGGCCGCGATGCGGGCTCCCATCGTCCCCGCGCCGAGGACGGCTACTTTCCGGATGTCGCGCAAGTGAACCCCCAAAGAAGATGACGAGGATTGAGAATGCTCGATTATGTCGGAAGGAAAACGCCCGGTCAAGCGAGCGCAAACGGCACCGCGTCTTCAGTGGCTCGGCTCGGGCGCTGGCACCGCGGGCGTTGACGGCTGGGCGCCGGGCGGGACGGTGGACGGCGTGTCGTGAGGGCTCTGCGCACTCATCCCCTGGCCGCTGAGCGGCGCCGAAGAGATCACCTGCCATTGGCCGCTCTCGAACTTCAAACCGTACCCCACTTCCACCGCCAGATCCGCTGATTCTTTGCTTTGAAACTTGACGCGGGCCTGGGCGGTCGAGCCGTCGAACTTCACCTCTTCAACGGTCGTCGTGAAGTTGCCGAGGCTCAGCCGCGAATTCTGCTTCAGGTGGGCCTGAATGGCACCCTCAACGGCGCGCTTGGAGCGCTTCGCTCCCAGCCAGTTGCATGCAGTGGCCACCAACGCTGGAATCACCAACACCATCAACATCCTGCGCATTCAAGCCTCCGTGGAGATCCCTCTCCCTTGCCGCTACTTGCAGAAGCCGCGCATCGAAATCGCGCGCCATCTGAACTTCGCCAGCAATTCGCGGCTGGAGTTTAAATCCAATCCTAGTCGTTTCGATTCTCGGAATCAAGCCGCCAGCTACGTCACGCCGCGTCCGTTGACAGCGGCTCGGCGCGAAGTCTACCCTAAGACGTGAAGCCGATGGACATCTACGAAGAAATCGCCCGGCTGCGCAAAGAAGGCCGCAAGGCGGCGCTCGCCACCATCGTTGACGTGCAAGGGTCGATCCCGAGTTACGAAAGCTCGAAGATCCTCGTCCGCGACGACGGCTCGATTGTCGGCACGGTGGGCGGCGGTTGCGTCGAAGCGGAAGTATGGGCTGTGGCCCAGGACGTGATGCGCGAAGAGAAGCCGCGCCGCCTGCACTTCAACTTGAACCAGAATCCTGAGTACGACGAAGGACTAGTCTGCGGCGGCTCGCTCGACGTCTTCATTGAGCCGATTCTGGCCACGCCCACGCTTTATCTCTTCGGTGGCGGCCACGTCTCCCGCTACGTTTCGCAGGTGGCGAACGTCGCCGGCTTTGAGACCGTCATCGTGGACGACCGCCCCGCTTTCGCCAACCGCGAGCGCTTCCCGGAAGCCGCCGAGACTTATGCCGGCGCGTGGGAGGAGCAATTCCCAAAACTCCGGCCGAACGAGTTTTCATATCTCGTCATCGCCACGCGCGGCCACAAGGCCGACCTCACTTGCCTGCGCTGGGCGCTTTCCACTCCGGCGCGCTTTATCGGCATGATTGGCAGCCGGCGCAAGCTGGTGGAGTTCTCCCGAATGCTCGACCGCGAGGGCGTGCCCGCCGACCAGCTCGAACGCGTCCACTCGCCCGTCGGGCTCGATATCGGCGCGCTCACACCGCAGGAGATTGCCGTCGCGGTCGTGGCCGAAATAATCGCCTTGCGCCGCAACGCCGTGCCCTCCGTCCCCACCCTGGCTTATAAGCCGAAAGCAGTGACAAGTGACAAGTGACGAGTGGCCAGCGTGCGGCAGCGTTCGCGATGCCGTTGCTTTCATCTGTGAAATCTGTGCAATCTGTGGAGGTGATTGCCGGCTTGATCCTCGCAGCGGGGGAATCCTCGCGCATGGGGCGCGACAAGTCCCTGCTCACCTATCGCGGCCGCACGTTCCTCGAGCACATCATTGACACGCTTCGACAGGCGGGCATCGAACGGCCTATCGTCGTGCTGGGACATCACGCCGCCGAGATCCAGCGCGCCGCCGACCTCCGCGGCGCTGAGGTGCTGCTGAACCCGCGTTATCACCGCGGCCAGACTTCGTCGTTGCAGCGCGGGTTGCGCGCGCTCGAAGGCCGGGACGTCGAAGCCGTGATGCTCTGCCTCGTGGACCATCCCGCGGCCACGCCCGAGACCGTGTGCTCGCTCATTGCCGCCTTCCGCGAGTCGCGCGACGCCGTAGTGATCCCCACCTACTATGATGGGCGGGGCCACCCGACGATCATCGCGCGCGCGCTGTTCGCGGAAATCCTGGCGCTCAGCCAGGATGAGGGAGCGAACATGGTGGTGCGGAGATACCGCGACGCGACCTGCGAGGTGGAAGTGAACGATCCGGGGATTTTGATTGACGTGGACGATCCCGAAGCCTACCGCCGGCTGCGATCCACGCCGGGCAGCCCCTAACCGCAGATGGCTGACTGAAGGCGTCGAACGTAAAGGCCGATTGGCCAACCAGCCCCTTCTGGGTCGAGAAAAATATTGCTTGTGCGCGCGCTTCAAGGCAAGATTAAGAAGCGACGATAGACTTGATGAGCCCTACGCGGCCGTAGGCCGGTTATGGACCGGCGCTACAGCGACAACCGGAGTAGATCCTTTGCAGCGCCAACGCCAACTCTCGCCGGTTGTTCTCACCTCCGACGACGACAAGTTCCACGACCATTGCGGCGTTTTCGCCGTGTACGGACACCCCGAAGCGGTGAAGCTCACTTACCTCGGCCTTTACGCGCTGCAGCATCGCGGCCAGGAAAGCGCCGGTATTGCGGCGGTTGACGGCGAGAACATGCTTTGCCACAAGGGCATGGGTCACGTGGCGGACGTTTTCACGCCTCCGGTAATTGAAGGCCTGCCCGGGCGCCTGGCGATCGGCCACACCCGCTATTCGACCGCCGGCGACGTCGATCTCAAGAACGCGCAGCCGCTCATGGTGAGCTGCCAGAAGGGGCAGGTGGCAGTGGCGCACAACGGCAACCTGGTGAACGCGACCGCCATCCGCAAGGACCTCGAGAGCCGCGGCGACATCTTCCAGACCACGAGCGACAGCGAAGTGATCGTCCACTATTTCGCCCGTTCCAAGCACTCGGGCGTCCCGGAAGCGATTGCCGACGCCCTCGACCGCGTCGTAGGGGCTTATTCTCTGGTGATGCTGTTCAAAGACAAGGTAGTAGGCGTTCGCGATCCGCACGGCTTCCGCCCGCTCTGTCTCGGGCGGCTGGACAGCGCCTGGGTGCTCGCTTCCGAGAGTTGCGCCTTCGACCTGATTGACGCGACGTACGTGGGCGAAGTGGAGCCCGGCGAGATGGTGATTCTCGACCGCCAGGGTCTGACGCGATTGCGTTTTGCTCCGCCCACCCCGACGCAGTGCATTTTTGAGCACGTCTATTTCTCGCGCCCCGACAGCGTAATTTTCGGCCGCTCGGTGCAACAAAGCCGCGAGATGCTGGGGCGGCTCCTCGCGCGCGAGCATCCGGCCGAGGCCGACGTGGTGGTTCCGGTGCCGGATTCAGGCGTGGCCGCGGCCAGCGGCTACGCGGAGGAATCGGGCATCCCGCTGAAGATGGGCCTCATCCGCAATCATTACGTGGGCCGCACGTTCATCGAGCCGAGGCAATCCATCCGCGACTTCGGCGTGAAGCTGAAGCTCAATCCCGTGCGCAGCCTGCTCGACGGCAAACGCGTGGTGCTGGTGGATGACTCGATTATTCGCGGCACAACCAGCCGCAAGATCGTGCGCATCGTAAGGGATGCCGGGGCGCGCGAGGTGCACGTGCGGATCAGTTGCCCGCCCACCGTTTCGCCCTGCTACTACGGCATCGACACGCCGACGAAGAAGGAGCTGATCGCAGCCACGCACAGCCTGGAGGGAATCCGCGAGTTTATCGGCGCTGACAGCCTGGGGTATCTCTCGCTCGATGGCATGCGTCAGGCTGTGAGTGACACCGAGGGTAAGTACTGCCTGGCTTGCTACACCGCGAATTATCCGACCACCGTCCAGCAGCGGCTGATCGCCATCCGCGATCGCGTCTGAGTGGGAACGCGGGAATCGAGCCGGACGTATACAAGGATGGAGCGGCGACCGATAGACCAAAGAAAGCGAGCGAAATGGAAACTTTTGACGACCATTCGGAAATGAAAACCTCTGAACACGCAGCGGCTAGCCCGGCAACTCCCGAGGCCCCTGCCCCGCAGAGCGCCCCGCCGCCCGAGCACCGGCGCCACGGCGAAGGCGCGTGGGAAACCCTGCGCTCGCTCTTCATCGTGCTCATCGCCGTCTTCTGTATCCGAACCTTCGTGGCCGAAGCCACCGTGATCCCCACCGGCTCGATGGAAAACACCATCCTCATCGGCGATCACGTTTTCCTCGACAAGCTGCTTTACGGGCCGGAGCTGCCGTACACGCCGTGGCGGTTGCCGCGGCTGCGGCCGATCCATCGCGGCGACATCGTGGCCTTTCACAATCCTCGCAACCCTTCGGTGATGTTTGTGAAGCGAGTGATCGCCGCCGGCGGCGACACCATCAGGATTGTGGGCCGGCAGGTGTACGTCAACGGCCAGCCGCTCAAGGAGCCTTACGCCCACTACGAACTTTTTGCCGGCCGGGATAACTTTCCTCCCCCGGTTGACCCCGCGACCGGCCTCGCCATGATCCGCATGGTGGACCCGGCATCGCCCCAGTGGGCCCAGGAAATGCCTGCCTTCATCCACAATGGCAGCCTGGTGGTGCCGCAGGACCACTTCTTCGCCATGGGGGACAATCGCGACAATTCCGACGACAGCCGCTACTGGGGCTTTGTGCCGGACGAAAACGTGGTGGGAGAGCCGCTGTTTGTTTACTGGTCCTATGATGCGCCCACACCCGACTGGACGGCGGAAAGCCTGTTGGCGCGCGTTAAGTTTGATGGCTCCATTCTGCGAAACTTTTTCCAGAAGACGCGCTGGTCGCGGATGGGGAAAATCTTTTGAATGGTGAGTTATGAGTGCTGAGTTATGAATGACTGTCATGCTTCGGTCGCCGCGGCGACCGAAGCATCTCTGTAGCTTCTTTTCATCCGTGCGATACAAATACAGGGATTCTTCGCTCCGCTCAGAATTACAGGACCGAATGACGACTCACAATTCGCCACTGGCAGCTAAGCCTGGAGGAGTTTAATGCGGATCAGCGAACTTCTACTTCCCGAACTTGATGCCGAAATGACAAAGACACGGGTGACTCTGGAGCGTGTTCCAGCCGACAAGAAGGATTTTGCGCCGCACCCCAAGTCCATGCCTCTGGGCAAACTCGCGCCGCACGTGGCGCAGCTAGCGGGGTTCGGGCTGACCATTCTGACTACGCCGGAGCTGGATTTCTCGAAGAGCAGCTACAAGCCCCTGCCGTTTGAATCCGCGGCGCAGCTCGTGCAGGCCTTGGATGAAGGAGCCGCCAAGGTTCGCGCCGCTTTGCAAAACACCCCGGACGAAGCGTGGAAGGATAACTGGAAGCTGAGCGCCGGAGGCAGGATTTTTTTCGAGGGATCGCGCTTTCTCGCCTATCGGCAAATGTTCCTGAACCATTTGGTGCATCATCGCGCCCAGCTTGGCGTGTATTTGCGCTTGAATGGGCGGCCGGTGCCGGCGATCTATGGCCCGTCCGCAGACGAGCAGTGAGTTACGGGTTGTGAGTTATGAGTTTTTGCGGGACGGCTCATGGCTCCTTACTCAACACTCGTCACTCAGTACTCATCACTGATCACTCATAACTCAGAATGCGTTATCGCGACGCTGGCGTTGACATCGCCGCTGCTACCCAGGCCAAGCGGGAAATCAAGGAGCTCGCCCGCCGCACTTTCAATCCCCGGGTCTTGCGCGAGCTCGGCGCTTTCGGTGGATTTTTTTCGCTTGCCGGCCTTCCCCGCGACGCCGTGCTGGTCACAAGCATGGACGGCGTGGGCACCAAGCTCAAGATCGCCTTCGCGCTCCACCGTCACGAAAGCGTCGGCGCCGACATCGTCAACCATTGCGTGAACGACATTAGCGTCCACGGCGCGGCGCCGCTCTTCTTCCTCGACTACATCGCTACCGGAAAGCTTGCGCCGCGCGTGGTGGCCGAAATCGTTGGCGGCATCACGCAGGCCTGCCGCGCTGCCGGTTGCGCGCTCGTTGGCGGCGAAACCGCCGAGATGCCCGGGTTTTATTCCGACAACGAATACGACCTGGCGGGTTGCATCGTGGGCTGGGTGCGCCGCGCAAAGATTCTTGACGGCCGCCGCATCCGGCCGGGCGACGTGATCCTCGGCCTGCCTTCGCTCGGCCTGCACACCAACGGATATTCGCTGGCGCGCAAGGTGCTGCTGGAACGGTGCGGTATGAAGCTCAGCAAGCGTGTGCCGGCGCTCGGCCGCACGCTCGGCGAGGAACTTCTCGCGCCGCATCGGTCGTACGCGCCGGCGCTACGGCCCCTGCTCGACGCCGGCTTGCTGCGCGGTCTCGTCCACGTGACCGGCGGTGGCATCACGGAGAACACGCCTCGGATTCTTCCCGCCGGCTGCGCCGCTGAAATCAGGCTGGGGAGCTGGCCGGTGTTGCCGGTGTTCGACCTCATCGCGCGCCGCGGCCGCGTGCCCGAGCAAGACATGCTGCGGACGTTCAACATGGGCCTCGGCATGTTGCTGGTGGTCGCCAAGCGCGATCTCGACCGCGTCTCGGCGGCTCTCCAAAAAAAGCTGGAGAAGTTCTGGCTCGTAGGACGCATCATCTCCGGTCGGTCGGGAGTAGAATACATCACTCAGCCATAGCGGCTCCGCCGCCGGGAGCGTTTTAAGCGATGACCATCGACCGTCAAGCGGCGTGGAACCTGCTGTGCGAATACACCAAGAGTGAAAGCCTGCGCAAGCACGCGCAGGCGGTGGAAGCGTGCATGCGCGCCTACGCCCACAAGTTCGGCGAGGATGAAGACAAGTGGGGGATCGTCGGGTTGATTCACGACTTCGATTATGAAATCTATCCCAACGCGCCGGATCATCCCACGAAAGGCAGCGAGATTCTGAAAGAGCGAGGTTACCTGGAAGAAGTCCGCCGGGCGATCCTCGGCCACGCCGATTACACCGGCGTCCCCCGCGACACGCAGATGGCGAAGACGCTCTTTGCCTGCGACGAGCTGGCGGGATTCATTACCGCCTGCTCGCTCGTGCGTCCGGAGAAAATCTCAACGCTCGAAGCCAGGTCGGTGCGAAAGCGGATGAAGGACAAAGCTTTTGCGCGTTCGGTGAGCCGCGAGGACATTACGCGCGGCGCGGAGGAGTTGGGGATTCCGCTCGACGAGCACATCGCGTTCTGCATCGAAGCGATGCGCAGCATTGCGGAAACGCTAGGCCTCGCGGCAGAAACCAGGAGCCAGGGGTCAGAAGAATTGATTCATTGATTCAATGACTCAATGAGTCAATGAATCAATTCTTACAGTGCGATCTTCTGCAAGTACGCCGCCACGGTCGCCGGCCAGTGAAGCTGGTCGGTAATCTTCTGCCGCAGCGAATCCGCTGCCGCCGGCTCGCCGTGGGTGAGCCACACCTGCCGCGGCGCTTTCGGGAAGCGCCCGAGCCAGCGCAAAATCTCGCCGTAGTCCGCGTGACCGCTCAAGTTTTCCATGGACTCGACCTTAGCCCGGACCGGCACCCGTTGGCCGTGTATCTTGACGAATTGCGCGCCCGATTGAATCGTCTGGCCGCGGGTACCGGGCGACTGAAAACCCTCGAACAAAATCGTGTTGCGGGGGTCGGGGAGGCAACGCGCCAAGTGATGCAGCACGCGGCCGCCGGTGGCCATGCCGCTCGCCGAGATGATGATCATGGGCGAAGTCGAATTGTTCAGCGCCTTCGACTGCTCCACCGTGCGGTCAAAGTGCACGCCGGGCGGCATAAGCGGCTTCACACCCTTCGCTTCGAGCGCGTCCATTTGCAGGTTGTGGTCCTCGTGATGGCGCCGGTAGAGGTCGGTGCAGTCAATGGCCATGGGGCTGTCAACGTGAATCGGCAGCGGCGGAATCTTCTTCTGCTCGAGCAGTTCGCGCAGGATGTAAAGCAGCTCCTGGGTTCTGCCCACCGCGAATGCTGGAATCACCACCGTGCCGCCGCGCGCCGCCGTAGCAGTGATGACCTGCGCCAGTCGCGCATGGTAGTCGTCGGCGGGGTGCAGGCGGTCGCCGTACGTGGACTCGCACAGCATGGTGTAGTCGCCGTCGATCTCGGGCACCGCGGGCGGCCGGATCAACAGTTGCTGCTCGCGGCCCACGTCGCCGGAGAAGAGTACGCGCCGCTCGCCGCCGTTCTCGCGGCCATCTTCGCGAATGGTCAGCAGGATGGACCGCGCGCCCAGAATGTGTCCAACGGGAAAGTAGCGGAATGAAAAGCGAGGCGACACCTGGACCGACTTCGACTCGTCCACCGCTTGAAATTGCTTCAGCGAATCGACCGCGTCCTGCTCGGTATAGAGTGGCAGGGCGGGCTGGTGCTTGGTGAAGCCCTTCTTGTTGGCGTATTCGGCGTCCTCTTCCTGCAAGTGGCCGGAATCCGGCAACAGCAGGTGCGCCACATCCACCGTCGCCGAGGTGGCCAGAATCAGGCCGCGAAATCCCTGCTTCACGAAACGCGGGATGTAGCCGGTGTGATCGAGATGGGCGTGCGTCAGCGCCAGAGTGTGGACGCTCGCGGGCGGCACGGCGAGCGGATTCCAGTTGCGCAGGCGCAACTCCTTCGTGCCCTCAAAAAGCCCGCAGTCAACCAACAGGCGCTCGCCCCCGGCTTCGACCAGGTACTTCGAGCCGGTGACGGTTCCGGCCGCGCCAAGAAAGGTTAGGGTTGCCATGATTCTCCTTGCGCCCTGCCGCTCGCCTCGGCGTGCCATCGTGACATCAACTTGGGATGAAGTCGTGCGCCAGCGAGTACTTCAGGCGCTACAAGTGGTCACGGTTTGTGACCACCTCATCCTTTCCCTGGTCGTCAAATCACTACCGATTCCTGATACTCTCCAAACACCTTGCGTAGTGTATCGGAAACCTCGCCCACGGTGGCGTACGCCTTCACCGCCGCCAGAATCGCCGGCATCAGATTGCGATCCGAGCGCGCCGTGGCTTCGACTTCGTCCAAAGCGGACCGAACGCACACGGCGTCACGGCGGGCGCGCAGGCGGCGGAGGCGTTCCACCTGCGTACGCTCCACTTCCGGGTCGATGCGCAAAATGGGGAACGCGGGCGGGGTTGGGTCCTGGTAGCGGTTGACGCCCACGATCACTTGTTCGCCGGATTCCACCCGGCGCTGATATTCATACGCCGACTGCTGGATTTCGCGCTGCACAAAGCCCGTCTCAATGGCGCGCAGCGTTCCGCCTATGGCATCAATCCTGCGGATGTAATCTTCCGCGCCCTGCTCGATCTCGCTGGTCAGTTTCTCGACGGTGTAGGAACCGGCGAAGGGATCCACGGTGTTCGCCGCGCCACTCTCGCAGCCGATGATCTGCTGCGTGCGCAGGGCGATCAGCGCCGACGGCTCGGTGGGCAGCGCCAGAGCCTCGTCGCGGCTGTTGGTGTGCAGCGACTGCGTGCCGCCCAGCACGGCGGCGAGCGCCTGCAGGGTGACGCGCACGATGTTCACGTCCGGCTGCTGCGCCGTGAGCGTGGAGCCACCGGTCTGGGTGTGGAAGCGAAACATCCACGAGCGCGGGTCGCGCGCCTGGAAGCGCTCCCGCATGATGCGCGCCCACAGACGCCGCGCGGCGCGGAACTTGGCCACTTCTTCGAGCAGCCCATTGTGGGAATTGAGGAAGAACGACAAGCGTGGAGCGAAATCGTCCACGGCGAGCCCGCGTTCCATCGCCGCCTCGACATAGGAGATGGCGTTTGAGAGCGTGAACGCGACTTCCTGCACCGCCGTGGAGCCGGCCTCGCGGATGTGGTAGCCGCTTATCGAAATCGTGTTCCATTCCGGCGCCTGCTTGCGGCAGAAAGCGAAAATGTCGGTGACGAGGCGCAGCGCCGGCTGGAGCGGGTAAATGTAGGTGCCGCGCGCGATGTATTCCTTCAAGATGTCGTTCTGCACGGTGCCCGAGACGGCGGCCAAGCTCACGCCTTGCTTCTCGGCCACGGCAAGGTAGAGCGCCAGCAGAATGGCCGCCGTCGAGTTGATGGTCATCGAGGTCGAAACGCGGTCGAGCGGGATGCCGGCAAAGAGCGTCTCCATGTCCTCGAGCGAATCGATCGCCACACCGCCCCGGCCCACTTCGCCTTGCGCCAGCGGATGATCGGAGTCG
>DASYXW010000034.1:0-13265 GCA_035934405.1 Terriglobia bacterium | reverse complement strand
TACAACGTGCAGGCCCCCGACCGCCTGGTGATTTGGGAGGCGCAGTACGGCGACTTTATCAACGGCGCCCAGACCGTGGTGGACGAGTTCATCGTGTCGGCGCGCGCCAAGTGGGGCCTGACGCCGTCGCTGGTTCTGCTGCTGCCGCATGGCCTGGAAGGTCAGGGGCCAGACCACGCGAGCGCCCGACCGGAACGGTTCCTGCAGGCCGCCGCAGCCATCAACGTGCGGTTGGTGAACTGCACCACGGCAGCGCAGTACTTCCATGTGCTGCGCCGCCAGGCCGCGCTGCTCGAGACGGATCCGCTGCCGCTCGTCATCTTCACGCCCAAGAGCCTGCTGCGCCATCCGTTGGTCACTTCGTCACTGCGGGACCTCGCCGAGGGCCACTTCGAGAGTGTTGTTGACGACCTGCTGGCCCGCGAGCGGGCCGAGCAGGTGCGGCGGCTGATTTTCTGCAGCGGCAAGATTTACATTGACCTGGTGACGAGCGCGCGCCGCCAAGAGAATCTGGCTGTTGCCATCTGCCGCGTCGAGCAACTTTATCCACTGCCCGAGGATGAATTGCGAGCCGTGCTCAATGGCTACCCCGAGCTTGAGGAAATCGCCTGGGCGCAGGAAGAGCCGCGCAACATGGGCGCATGGGAGTTCGTCCGGCTACAACTGGCTCGATTGATCGACGGCTGCTGGCCGCTCAACTACATCGGCCGGCCGCGAAGCTCCAGCCCGGCGGAGGGATCGTCGGCCTGGCACACGGCCAACCAGGAGAAGATTATCCAGCAGGCCTTTGGTCGGGTCGAGAGTCAGGTCGAAGAGAGTGTGCTCTTGAGAAAAAACTAAGAACTGCTTCGCCACAGAGGCACGGAGACACAGAGAAGAACATGAATTCAGAAAGCAGAAATCAGAAGCACAGCTTGAGCGCCCTGCGCTTTCGAGTTTTTCTCTGCGCCTCTGTGCCTCTGTGGCGATAGCCAGGAAAAATATGCCAGCAAAAATTGTAGTCCCCGAACTGGGTGAATCCGTCCTCGAAGCCACCGTCGGTCACTGGCAGAAGAAAGAGGGCGACCGGGTCAGCGCGGGCGAAGTGCTCGTATCGCTCGAGACTGACAAGGTGGACCTTGAAGTGGGCGCGGAGCGGAGCGGGATTCTGGCCCGCATCGAGCACCAGGAAGGCGACGACGTGAAGATTGGCGACGTGTTGGGCGTCATCGAAGACGCTCCGGCCACAGGAGTTCAGAGTTCGGAGTCCGGAGCCCGGAGTCAAGAAGCGCCCGAAACCCAAACTCCGAGCTCTGAAACGCGCGCCGAAGCCGGCGGCACGCCTGCCGAACCCCCAACCCCGAGTCCCGAATCCCGAACGGATGTCGCTGCCACGCCATCGGCTCGTCGCCTGGCGCGCGAGCAAGGAGTGGATCTCACGCAGGTTCGGGGAGCGGACCGCGGTCGGCTGACGAGAAAAGACGTAGAGACCCATGTTGCGGCGAGCGCGAAGCCCGTTCCGACGGAATCGCAGCGAGATATTGAGCGCGCCGCCTCAAAACCCGCTCCCACGGAAGCGACGCCCGAAACCCGACACCCGAAACCCGAAACCCGAGCCCCCGAAACCGGCGCCCTCGAAACCCGAATCCCGAAAACCGAATCCCGAACCGAAGAGCGCGTCCGCATGTCGCGCCGCCGCCAGACCATCGCCCGGCGGCTCGTGGAAGCACAACACACGGCCGCCATGCTGACCACGTTCAACGAAATTGACATGAGCGCCGTCGTGGAGCTGCGGAAGCGGCACAAGGAATCGTTCAAGCAGAAGCACGGCGTCGGCCTCGGCCTTACCTCGTTTTTCGTCAAGGCCGCGGTGGCGGCTCTCCGCGCCTTTCCGCTGGTCAACGCTGAGATTGACGGCGATGAACTGATTCTGAAGCATTACTACGATATCGGCGTGGCCGTGGGCGCCGCCGAGGGCCTGGTGGTGCCGGTACTGCGCGCCGCCGATCAGATGTCGTTCGCGGCAATCGAGCGCGCCATCAAAGAGTTCGTTGAAAAGGCGGAAAATCACACGCTGTCGCTCGAAGACCTGCGCGGAGGCACTTTTACCATCACCAACGGAGGCGTGTTCGGCTCACTGATGAGCACGCCGATCCTGAACCCGCCGCAGGTGGGCATTTTGGGCCTGCACAAGATTCAGGAACGCCCGGTGACGCGCGACGGCGAAATCGTGACCTGCCCGATGATGTACGTCGCGCTTAGCTACGACCACCGCGTGGTGGACGGGCGTGAGGCGGTGCAATTCCTGGTGCGAGTGAAAGAGGTCGTGGAAGAACCGGCGATGCTGGTGCTCGAAGGTTGATCTCGGCCTGATTCCGGGGTCACGCGCCGCCGTCCGAAACCCGTTCAGTCTTGTGGAAGACGTCGGCTTCGTCCAGCAACTCGGCGGCAGCTTGCTGGCATGCGGGACGCAGCCACTCCGTATCGGGACCGGAAGGGCCGTTGACGATCAACCGGTCGAACAGAAACTCGGCGAGCTCTTGCTCGGTAAAGCTTCGAGCCATAGCGTTCCTCCTGGGTCACCATCAGAGCAAAGGCACGGAAGGACCGTCCGAATGCGCCCATTTATAACCCCACCCAGGTAATGGTACAGGTTGCAACTTGCCCTGTGGAGCTTTTGTTTCGGTCTCGTCCGAGAGATGCCGAGGGTTTTGTGGACGGCTCTCGACCGGCGGATTAGCATCTCGGCGGTTATCTTCTTTACAACCGCGGTGTCTGCAGCATCCGCCCTGTGTTATCATCAACGCCTATAGCATGATAAGGCGACGACAGGCCGCGGCCTTGCTCCTTGCGCTCGGGCTCACGCTCGCGCCGGGCGTGCTTTCGCTGCCTTTAAACGGCTCGGCGTCGCGTTGCGGTGACCTCCCTGCCTGCTGCTTAAGCCGTCAGGCTTGCCCCATGCATTCGCCACAGGCGAAGAGGTGCGCGTGCTCGGTCTCGCAAAACGAGCCTTCGGCTCCTGCTTTCCACGCTGACTTTCACTTCGACTTGCCGCACGTCCGGCAGTTGCCCGGCTCGGCGCGAGCCGCGCGCCAGGGCGCCCGAGCGAGTACCGTGGCGCTCGCCGGCTTCGCTTCACCTCCTGAACAGTTCCCCAAGCCTCTCCTCTAGTCCCGCGACTCGATTGACGATAGGCGCTGGATTCCCGCTCCCCCGCTTTCGCGGAGGGCAAGCTTCGCGGGAATGACCGCCATTGCAACCTAACGCAGGATTTGTTTGGACAGGCGCATGGCCTGCCAGAGGAGGATTTCATGAAGCACAAGCACAGGCGCACGGGCTTGGGCGTTGCCCTGATTCTGCTTCTGGCGATCTTGGCCGGCCCGGCGGGCGTGGCCGGCGCGACGATTTTCGGAAACGTGCGCGGCATCGTGCACGACCCCAGCCACCGCCCGATTCAGGGCGCACAGGTCACACTGCGCTCGGCGACTTCGGAATGGTCGCAAACGGCCCTTTCGGACGTCGAGGGCAGGTTCGAATTCAATGCCGTGCCCGTGGGCGACTACACGATAAGTGTTACCGCCGAGGGCTTCAAACCCGCCGCCGCAACCGCCATCACAGTAACCTCGGGCAGCGCCCCGATTCTCCACTTTCCGCTGCCGCTTTCGACCCTGGAGCAGAAGGTTGAAGTGTCGGGCGCTCCAGAGACCGTCACGACACAGTCCTCCACGCCGGAAACCATCGTCAGCCGGCAGCAGATCGCGCGAACCCCCGGCGCCGATCGGACCAACAGCCTGGCGATGATCACGGACTTTGTGCCGGGCGCTTACCTGACGCACGATCAACTCCATATCCGCGGCGGGCATCAGGTAACGTGGGCCGTGGACGGAGTGCCCGTTCCCAACACCAGCATCGCCAGCAACGTCGGCCCACAATTCGATCCCAAGGATGTTGACTACCTCGAGGTGCAGCGCGGCAGCTACTCGGCCGACTACGGCGACCGGACTTATGGCGTGTTCAACGTGGTCCCTCGCACTGGATTCGAGCGCAACGACGAAGCTGAAGTCGTCACGAGTTTCGGAAACTTCAACCAGACCAATGACCAGCTTAGCTTCGGCAGTCATACGGAGCGATTTGCCTACTACGGCAGCGTCAACGGGAATCGCAGCGAACTGGGGTTGCAAACGCCCACCTCGGCGGTGATTCACGATCTGGCCGACGGCTTTGGGGGTTTCGGCACGCTCATCTTCAACGTCGACCCCGACGACCAGCTCCGTCTGGTCACCTCGCTGCGTAAGGACTTCTACCAGATTCCCAACACCCCCGCGCAGCAGACGACCGGCGTACGCGACGTGGAGCGCGAGAGCGATGACTTTGTGAACTTCTCGTGGGTTCACACAGCAGGGCCGGGGCTGCTGCTGACGGTTTCCCCGTTCTATCATTTCAACCGCGCCAATTTCATCGGGGGCCCCGACGATCCGCAGTTCAGCGTCCAGCAGAACAGGTCGTCGAACTACGAAGGCGCTCAAGCAACTTTCAGCGCCGTGGTCAAGCAACACAACGCGCGCGCCGGACTCTATGGCTTCGGGGAACAGGACAGCACGCTGTTTGGCGTCGAAGCGACCGACGGGAGCGGTCTGGCGGTTCGTCAGGACGAGAGCCCCCGGGCAAACCTCGAAGCTGCCTTCGCCGAAGACGAGTATCAGGTGATGTCCTGGCTGCGTCTGAGCGGGGGAGTGAGACTGACCCACTTTTCCGGCATCGTTTCGGAAACTGCCGCGAACCCCAGAGTGGCGGCAGCGGTCCGCATTCCGCGTTTGAATTGGGTGTTGCGCGGCTTCTACGGCCAGTTCTACCAGGCGCCGCCGCTCTCTACCGTCTCCGGACCGCTGCTCGGTTTCGTACTGAACCAGGGATTCGGGTTCGTTCCACTTCACGGCGAGCGCGACGCGGAGCACCAGTTCGGCGTAACGATTCCTTTCAAAGGCTGGACCTTCGACGCGGACAACTTTCGCACCCACGCGAGAAACTTCTTCGACCACAACAACGTGGGCAATTCCGATATCTTCTTCCCGCTAACCATCGCGAACGCACGCATCCGAGGCACCGAGGCAACTCTCCGCTCCCCCCGGTTGTTCCATCGCGGCCAAATCCACGTTGCTTACTCGCATCAATATGCCGAGGGCTTTGGAGCGGTGAACGGCGGGCTAACCAACCTCACGCCTCCGGCCGGAGGCTTCTTTCTGGACCACGATCAGCGTCACACGCTCAACGCCGGTTTTGATGTCACGCTGCCGCGGCGCGCCTGGGCCAACAGCAACGTCTATTACGGCTCCGGGTTCACTGACAACGGCGGCCCCGCTCACCTTCCGGGGCACACGACGCTGGATCTGGCGCTGGGCAAGAGCTTCGGTGAGCGCTTCTCCGCCTCGGTGACGGCCTTGAATGTGGCGAACCGGCGCTTTCTGCTCGACAACAGCCTTACTTTCGGCGGCACACATTTTTTCAATCCGCGCGAGATCTTTGTTCAGGTTCGATATCGGTTCCACTACTGATTCCAACCGCGAGGCAGACACGATACGCCGCCGTGGGAAGAGCTTCAGGTGGCGAGCGTGCAACCCGGTGATTTCCCAGGGCATCGGTGTAAGGAGTGGCAAGCCGCCCGCGAGGCCGGCTGTTGTCAGCGACGGACTGCCGGCGAGGGCAAGTTTCGCTGGTCGCCCCGGGAGTCCGCTTCTGTTAGAATAGGAGACTGTGCAGCGCTCGTTTCATCACCGGCTCGTGCGAGGACTGGCTGCCTGCCTGCTGCTGGCGCAGGTGAATCTGCTGTGGATCGCCGAGTGGCATCATCATGAGCCGCCGGTGCCGTTGGCGCGGGGCGCGGCCAAAGTGTTCGCCGGCAGCTCGGGGCAGCAGCCTTCCCGTGAAAATGCGCTTCTCTGTCCGGTGTGCCAGATTGTGCGGCAGAGCGCCGCGCGTCCCTCGACCGGGTCACCCGCTCCGGAGTCCGCTGCTTCCGCTCCGCTGCAGTTTGTGGTCTCGCTGGAAAGCTTCCACTCCCATCGCCCCATCGCCGCCTTCGGACGCGCGCCGCCCTTGTCCTAACCTTATTTCTTGATCTCGATCCCTCACTTTTTCACGGGGCAACATCCTCGCGGATATGCGTGGAGCGAAATCCATTTGCAGGCGGGTGACCAACATGCGTGATGCTTACTTACTGCGTAGCCGGGTGTTAACTCGATTTCCGCAAGTGGCGGTGATTCTGCTCTTGAGCGAGACCCTAGCGGCCGGCGGGGCGGCAGGCCAGGGAAGCTCACCTCAGGTGCGCATCGACCTGGATCAAGCGATCCAGCTTGCCCTCCAGCACAATCATGCCCTGCTCGCCGCGCGCAGCACGGTTAACCAGAGCCGGGCGCAGGAAATAACCGCCGGCCTGCGTCCCAATCCCGTGTTCACTTACGATGATCTGTTCGTGCCCATCACGCCGGCCGGATTCAGCTCCGCAACCTTTAACAACATTACCGAGTTTGACGTCGGCGCCAACTACACCTTCGAGCGCGGGCACAAGCGGCAGGCTCGCGTCCGGGCGGCGCGCGATCTGACGACCGTGACCGAGTCACAGGTGAAAGACAACGAACGATCGCTCACGTTCAGCGTGGCGCAGCAGTTCGTCAGCGTCCTGCTGGCCAAGTCCACGCTGGATTTTGCCAAGCAGGACCTGGCGAGTTTCCAGCAAACTGTGAACATCGGCCAGGAGCGATACAAGCTGGGCGCCATCAGCGAAGGAGACTTCCTCAAAATCAAGCTGCAACTGCTGCAGTTCCAGACCGATGTCTCTTCGGCGCAATTGGCGCTCGTGCAGTCGCTCGCCAGCCTGCGCCAGTCGCTCGGCTACGACGCCGTGCCGGCCAACTATGACGTCATCGGCGATTTGGCTTACACTCCTCTCAGGCTCAACAAGCAAGACCTGGAGTTGCTGGCGATCAAGCAGCGGCCGGACCTGCTTGCGGCTGAACAAGGCGTCACTGCTGCCCAAAGCCAATATGGCCTGGCCAAAGCCAACGGCAAGCGGGATGTGACGACCGATTTTCTTTACACCCACGTCTCGGCCATCAACAGCGCCAGTTTCATCTTGAACTTCGAGATTCCGATCTTTGACCGCAACCAGGGCGAAATCGCGCGCACCCATTACGCCATAGGCCAGTCGCAGGAAAACGAAAAAGCGGCGGAAGACACGGTGATGACCGACGTGACCAACGGGTACGAAGGCGTCCGGACGGACGGGCAGGTGGTGGAGCTTTACCAGTCCGGATACCTGAAGCAAGCCCAAGACTCCCGCGACATCAGCGAGTACGCCTACAAGCGCGGCGCGGCCAGCCTGCTCGATTTTCTGGACGCCGAGCGCAGTTACCGATCCACTCAACTCGCTTATCGCCAGGCGGAAGCCAATTACATGCTGGCGATGGAGCAGTTGCGGGAAGCCGTGGGCACGAGGAATCTGCCATGAGAAAAGCAGTGACAAGTGACAAGTGCCCACCCCGGCCGGGCCGGGGGCGAGTGACGAGAGACAAGTGGCGAGTGACAAGCGCGACCTTGGCGTTGGTGATTCTGTTCACGCTGGCGTACGCGGGCTGCGCGCGCAAATCGTCCGAGGCGAGCGCGAGCACGGCCGTGGCTTATGGCGAAGCCGCATCGGGTGACTCGCAGGCGCGACTGTTCACGGTGCCCCAGGATCAGATGGCGCACGTCCAGATCGTCACGCTGGAGCCTTCGCGCCTGTCCCGCGTGCTGCGGCTGACCGGTTCGGTAGCCTACAACAGTTTTGAGACCACGCCCGTGATTACGCCGGTCAGCGGCCCGGTGGTCCAGATCATGGCAGCGCCGGGTGACACGGTCCGCAAGGGTCAGCCGCTGCTCGACGTCAGCAGCCCGGACTTCGCCACCCTGCGCCAGACGTACTTGAAGACGAAGGACGCGCTGGCTCTCGCGGAAAAGAACAACACGCGCGCTAAAGATCTGTATGCGCACCACGCCATCGCCGAGGCCGACCTGCAGGCGGCGGATTCTGCCCGCAACCAGGCCGCGGCTGACTTTCAGGCTGCGGCCCAGTCGCTGCGCGTTCTCGGCATCTCCCAACCCGATGGCATGGCGGCAGACGCTGCCACTCCGGAGATCCCCGTCCGCGCGCCAATCGGCGGCGAAGTTGTGGAGAGGCTGGTGGGGCCCGGACAGGTGATTCAAGGCGGCCAGACGCAGTGCTTTACCATTTCCAACCTGCGAACGGTCTGGGTGCTGGCCAATGTTTACCAGCACGACCTCGGTTCCATTCACCTCGGAGACGCGGTCGAGATCCAGACGGATGCCTATCGCGAGGTGTTTCACGGACGCATCTCCTACATCGCCCCGGCGCTTGACCCCAACACCCGAACCTTGCAGGTTCGCATCGTCACCGACAATCCGGGCGGGAAATTGAAGAACAACATGTACGTCACCGCCACGGTGCAGGCGGGAGCGATCCAGAATGCCATTGCCGTGCCGGATGCGGCCATTCTGCGCACGGCGGAAAACCATCCGTTTGTTTACGTCGAGAGCGGCGCGAATCAATTCGGCCAGCGTTTGGTGGACATCGGCGAAAGCCAGAACGGAAAAACAGAAATTACGAGCGGCCTCGCAGCGGGGGACCACGTCGCCGCTGACGGCAGCCTGTTCTTGCAGTTTGCAAACTCATTGCAACGGTGAAGGCAGGGGAGAGGAATCAGGGGCCGGTGGATTGGAGACTGGAGGTTGATCATTCATAAAGATCCGCGGCCCAATCTTCAATCGTCAACCAGCAATCATCAATTGCTGACCCCCGGCCCCTGACCCAAGACCATGATCCATCGCATCGTCCAATTCGCGCTGCGCCAGAGGTTCCTGGTGCTGATGCTGACGGCGTTCGTCGCGCTGGCGGGCGTGATCTCCTTCCAGCGCATGCCGGTTGATGCCTACCCGGACCTCTCGCCGCCCATCGTCGAGCTCATCACGCAGTGGCCCGGTCACGCCGCCGAAGAAGTCGAACGCCTGGTAACGATCCCGCTCGAGGTGGAGATGAACGGGGTGCCGCAGCTCGTGGTCATGCGGTCCATCTCGCTTTACGGCCTCTCCGACGTCATCCTCACCTTTGGGTACGGCACCGACAACTACTTTGCCCGTGAGGTGGCTTTCGAGCGTCTCAGCCAGGTGAACCTTCCGGCCGGCGTGACGCCCTCCATGGCGCCGCTCTTCAGCCCCAGCGGCCTGGTCTACCGCTACGTCATCGAGAGCCCGGACCGGACACCGCAGGAGCTGAAGACGCTCGAAGACTGGGTGGTCGAGAGGGCTTACAAGTCCGTGCCCGGCGTCGCCGACGACTCCGGCTTCGGGGGCACCGTCATGCAATACCAGGTGCTGCTTGACCCGGCCAAGATCTACGGCTATCACCTCACGGTGCCGCAGGTGGTGAACGCTCTTGCCGCCAACAATGCCAATGCCGGCGGCGGATTCTATTCCCAGGGCGGTCAGTTTTACTACGTCCGCGGGCTCGGACTCGTCCGCGATAACCGGGACATCGGTGACATCGTCGTCGGCAGTCACAACGGCGCGCCCATCCGCGTGAGCGACGTCGGGGAAGTGACGATCGGGCACGCGCCGCGCCTGGGCGAGTTCGGCTTCGAGAAAAATGACGACGCCGTGGAGGGCGTCATCTTCATGCTGCGCGGCGAACAAACCCAGACCGTGCTGAAGCGCGTCGAGGCCAAGACGCGCGAGCTGAACGAGCACGACCTGCCGCGCGACGTGAAGGTGCGCCCGTTCTACGACCGCAGCGGTCTGGTGCAGTTGACCACCGACACGGTGGAAGGGAACCTTCTGCGCGGCATGATCCTGGTTCTGCTGGTGCTGATTTTCTTCCTGTTCAGCCTGCGCGCCGCCATCATCACCGCCCTCACCATTCCTCTGGCGCTACTGTTCTCGTTTATCTTTCTCCACGCCCACGACGTTTCCGCCAACCTGCTCTCGATCGGCGCCATCGACTTCGGCATTCTGATTGACGGCACTATCGTCATGATGGAGAACATCTACCGCGAGCTGGCCGCGCGCGAAGGGCAGACCTACAAGCTCGACGAGGTGATCCTGGCCGCGGCGCGCGACGTGGACCGGCCGGTGTTCTATTCGGTCGCGGTCATCATCGCCGGGTATCTGCCGATCTATGCCCTCGTCGGCCCCTCCGGCTCGCTCTTCCACCCCATGGCGGACACGATGTCGTTTGCGCTCCTCGGAGCTTTGATCCTTTCCCTGACGCTTGTGCCGGTGCTCGCCTCTTACTGGTTCAAGCGCGGCGTGCGCGAGCGGGTCAACCGCCCGTTTGAGTGGATTCGAAGAGTCTATTCAGGCGAGCTCCGGTGGTGCCTGGATCATTCCGCCGTCACCATGCTGGGGGCGGCGGTGATTTTCGGCGCCGCCCTGCTGCTGGTTCCGACCATCGGCGGCGAGTTCATACCGCACCTCGACGAAGGCGCGCTTTGGGTCCGCGCCACCATGCCTTACACCATCTCCTTCGAGGAAGCGAGCAAAATCGCGCCCCAGATCCGCGCCATCCTGATGTCCTATCCGCAGGTGACGGTGGTAGGCTCGGAACTCGGCCGGCCTGACGACGGCACTGACCCCACCGGGTTCTTCAACGTCGAGTTTTATGTCGGGCTTAAGCCTTACAGCGACAAGTCCTGGAGCGGTTCCATCCATACTAAGGCGGAGCTGACGGAATCCATCAACAGCAAGCTCCAGACTTACCCGGGTATCATTTTCAACTACACCCAGCCCGCCGAGGACGCTGTAGATGAGGCGCTAACGGGCTTGAAGAGCGCGCTGGCGGTGAAGATTTTCGGTCCCGACCTGAACGTTCTCCAGGACAAGGCCATCCAGATCAAGAATGTTCTCGAGAAGGTACCGGGATTCGCGGAGCTGACCGTGGTGCGCGAACTCGGGCAGCCGAGCCTGCTCGTTGACGTGAAACGCGATGAGATCGCGCGCTACGGCATCAACGTGGCGGACGTCGAAGCCGTGGTGCAGGCGGCGGTGGGCGGCCAGGCGGCGACGCAGGTGATTCAGGGCGAAAAGCTGTTTGACCTCGTCGTCCGCATGAAACCGCAATTCCGCGAGGGCGCCGGCGCCATCTCGAACCTGCTGGTGGGCGCGCCGGACGGCGAGCAAATTCCCCTCAGCCAGCTCGCCAACATCAGCCAGGGGAATGGGGCGTCGTTCATCTATCGCGAAAACAACTCGCGCTACATCGGCATCCAGTACAGCATCGAGGGCCGCGATTTGGCGCGCGCGGTGGGCGACGCTCAGAAGGCCGTTGAGAAGAGCGTTCAATTGCCCCCCGGCTACAAGCTGAGCTGGGGAGGCGAATACGACGAGTATCTGGCCGCGAAGAGCCAGCTTTCCGTCATCGGACCCATCACGGTGGTGCTGATTTTTCTCATCCTCTTCGCCCTTTACGGCAACTTCAAGTTCCCGGTCACAATCGCCCTGGGCGTGGTCATGACCGAACCGGTTGGCGCGCTGCTGGCGCTCCGGCTCACCCACACGCCGTTTAGCGTCTCCTCGGTCCTCGGGTTTCTGGTCCTGATGGGAGTGTCCACCGAGATGGCGGTGGTGCTCTACTCCTACATCAACAAGCTGCGCCTGGAAGGGAAAGACATCCGCACGGCGACTTACGAAGCGGCCTTGCTGCGCCTGCGGCCCATCATGATGACAGCGCTCGTGGCCTGCCTGGGTCTGCTGCCCGCTGCGATGTCGCACGGCATCGGCTCGGATACCCAGAGACCCTTCGCGACGGTTATCGTGGGTGGAATCCTCTCGCCGCTCCTTCTGGGATTCTTCGTCAACCCCGTGCTGTATATGCTGGTCGCTCGCGAGGGTGATGTGTTGCAGGTATAGTTCGTTACTGGGTCGAGTGTCCGTGGCCCGGACCGCTGACGTGCCGCTCGACGACGCTGATCAAGGCGTTCAAGCGCTCGTCGGTTCGTCGAAGCTGCTCGTTCGTGGCGCTTATTCGCTCATCGCCCAGTCTGATGCTTTCTCTCAGGATGATGGCGACCTCGGCGACGGACTGGCGCAGCGTATCAATGCCAGCCGTGTTGCGAGCTGTATTGGCTTCGAGCCGACCCAGGTTGGTCTCGAGCCGACCCAAGTTGGCCTCGAACTGCGCTTGCATCTGGAGGATGAACTCGATCTTCTTATCAGCCTCGTCGAGCGTCACGGTTCGTTCCCTCAGGCTCTGATTGTAACAGGAGCCGCCAGCTTGGACAAAAAAGCAAAATGGTCGCGGTCACTCGCGGCCCTCAAACCGTTTGCCACTCATCAAGGGCGATGCTTCGCCCCACGATCAGCCCTGCCTCCCGCACCATCATGCGCAACTGCGCCACGGAATACTCGGCGTTCGGTGGAATCGCAAGCCGCTTCTCGCCATAGATCATAAATTGGTGGCGGGTGCCGGAGAACGGTCCGTCGAAACCAAGTCGCCGAAGCTTGCGGATGAACTCGGTCCGCTTACACGGCGTCCACCGGCTCACGTGCAGGCTCCTGATTCAAGTCGATGGCGCCGATGACGGGGAGCTTGTGGCCCAGACGCAGACCGAGCAGAATCCAATCCTCAAGTGTTGAATGTAGCTCGTTCTCGCAATCGCGAAGCGAAGCTCCAAAGGCCACCACGCCGGGGCAGGAAGAAATACGCCCGCCATAGGAGCCATCTTCGAGCTTGTCGTAAGCGGCTTCTGCCAAAGCCTCAGCAACATAGTCACTCAGCACGTAGGTCATCGGGACGTCTCTCCGCTGCTTTGATTGTAACGATCGCAAGGACAAAAAGCAAAATGGCCGCGATCGCTCGCGGCCACCTTGATAATGTGAGATTTCAAATCTCAGATTGAGATCGCTCTTCGACAACTGAGTTGAGCAGCCACGCCGGCTGAGCAGTCCGTCCTCGGCCTTCCCGACGAAAATCGGGACCGAGAACCGGTTCTCTCTTAGAAAGGAGGTGATCCAGCCACAGGTTCTCCTACAGCTACCTTGTTACGACTTCACCCCAATCATGGGTCATACCTTGGGCGCTATCTTCCTTGCGGTTAGAATGACGACTTCTAGTACAACCCACTTTCGTGATGTGACGGGCGGTGTGTACAAGGCCCGGGAACGTATTCACCGCGGCGTTCTGATCCGCGATTACTAGCGATTCCAGCTTCATGCAGTCGAGTTGCAGACTGCAATCCGAACTG
>DASYXW010000030.1:0-105636 GCA_035934405.1 Terriglobia bacterium | reverse complement strand
TGGCCCCGGGCCCCCGCCCCCTGACCCCCGACCCCCGTGGTTACGCCCTCATCGCCCTCATGATTATGGTCACAGTGATGCTGATCGGTCTCGCCGCCGTGCTGCCTAGCGTCTATCAGGAAGCGCAACGCCAAAAGGAAGAGGAGCTGATTTTCCGTGGCAACGAATACGCGCGGGCGATCTATCTTTTCAACCGCCAGTTTCACCGTTATCCCCGATCCGTTGACGAGTTGCTGCATACCAACAATCTGAGCTTCTTGCGGCACGCCTATAAGGATCCGATGACCCCGAGCGGCAAGTGGCGTTTCATTCACGTCAACGCCCAGGGCGCGGTGCTCGATTCCGTAACCCTGACCCCCAACAATGGTCAGCCTCCGCTTGGCGCAACGGCGAACGGCTTCGGCGCCCCTGGACAACCGGGCTCTTTCGGCCAGTTTCCGGGTGCTACCGTCCCGACCATCGGTGGTCCCCAGCAGCCCTATCCCGGCGGATTTCCGGGCGGGGCGCCGGGTTCCCCAGGCTTCGGACCGGGCGGCCCTCAGTCCGGCTTTGGCCCCGGAGGCCAAGCGGGCCAGCCGGGCACATCTTTCGATCAGTCCGGCCAACCTGGCCAGAATGGTGACCAGAGTGGTACGGCATCCGGGGAAGCGGCAAAAAAGAAGAAGAAGAAAGCGCCCCCCTGTGACCAGAGCTCCCAGCAGAAGTCCGAGGAGAAGATCGGACCCACCTCTTCCTTTTTCGGCGACTCGAACCAGCCGCAAAACACCTTCATCGTCGGCGTGGCCAGTTGCAGCGACCACGAATCCATCCGCGTATGGAACAAGCACACGAACTACACCGAGTGGGAGTTCATGGGTGTAGCCTACCAGCCGGCCAGCATCGGCGGCATCGGCGCAACGCCACAGGTCGGTCAGCCGGGTGGTCAACCCGGGTTTGGCCAGCCCGGGTTTGGCCAGCCCGGCCAACCCGGTCAACCTGGATTCGGTAGCGGCACCCCGAATCAGCCGCCACCTCTCACCGACGAGCCCCCTCCCGAGCCCGATCCCGACAACGGTGGCCAGCCGTCGCCCCCATAGGACGGATTCCGTCGCGCTGCACACTCTGTGACATTCATTTTGTCTTGACAAGGAAGTAATAAATATGTTACTCCTACTGTGTAGCCGCCGCCAAGCCAGTGCGGAAGGCATCTCGGCGGAATGAGGAGCTTAAATCTATGCAGAAGGGGATTTGTTTGAGCCATTGGCTCAATGCTGTCTATGTACCAGTACCATCGTCTACAAGGACTCAACGGCAGGGCCGGAGCTAACATAATAATTAGAGATAAAACTTCGAACTTGCAAGCTAATCTATGTCGCGCCACCGGGTGGGAGGCTATCGCATCGGTCCTTGCTGCTCCGGCGGAAACCTTGCAACCAAAGCCGGAATGTTTATGATTCTAAACGAGAGCGCTGTATGCCATCCCGGCCCGGATTCAATCGGCTGGCCCGCTCGAATCGAGGAAGCTGTATCTTCCAACCGTCATTCCCGCGCAAGCGGGAATCAGTGACTCCCCCGACGGCGCCGCGCCGCCGGTGGACCACTCTCGACGGAGGTGACACCCTGTGAATCCAAGCCCTGCTGCCTCTAAGCAACGATCTCCCGTCTCACACAAATCGCAGCAATTCACCGAATCCGTCATCCGCGAGATGACGCGCCTCGCCATGGAGCACGACGCCGTGAACCTCGCCCAGGGCTTTCCCGACTTCCCCGCCCCGGCCGAGGTGAAGGAGGCCGCCGTCCGCGCCATCCGAGCCGACGTGAACCAGTACGCCATCACCTGGGGGGCCCGCGATTTCCGCCGCGCCGTTGCCGAGCGCTTCCGCAAGGACACCGGGCTCGACGTTGACCCGGAGCGCGAGCTCACCGTCTGCTGCGGCGCCACTGAGACCATGATTGCCTCGCTGCTCGCCGTGGTTGACCCCGGCGAAGAGGTGATCGTCTTCGAGCCGTTTTATGAGAATTACGGCCCGGACGCGATTATCTGTGGCGCCGCGCCGCGCTTCGTGCGACTGCGCCCGCCTGTAGCGCCGCCCTTCATAGCCTGCCCTGAGCGAAGCGAAAGGGGCGGCATGCCGGGCGTAAAGCCCGGTGCTACGCCCCCGACCGACAGCAACGACGACTGGACTTTCGATCCGGCCGAGCTCGCCGCCGCCTTCAACGAACGCACGCGGGCGCTGGTTCTGAACACGCCCAACAATCCTACCGGCAAGGTTTTTACTGCGGCTGAGCTCGAAACCATTGCCGCCTGCGTCCGGCGCTCGAACGCCTACGTGCTCACCGACGAGATTTACCAGTACATGGTGTACGACGGTCGCCGGCACGTCTCCTTCGCCACGCTGCCGGGCATGCGCGAGCGGACCATCACCATCAACGGCATGTCGAAGACCTATAGCGTCACCGGCTGGCGTGTAGGCTACGCCATTGCGCCGCCGGAGGTCTCGAACGCCATTCGCAAGATGCACGACTTCCTCACCGTGGGCGCGGCGGCCCCGCTGCAGGAAGCCGGCGTCACGGCGCTCGGCCTGCCGGAAGAGTATTACCAGAAGCTGCGCGACGATTACACCCGTCGGCGCGACCGCATGCTCGCGGCGCTCGACCGCGCCGGCTTCCGCGCCTTCAAGCCGCGCGGCGCCTACTACATCATGACCGACATTTCGGGATTCGGATTTCCGAACGATGTCGAGTTCACGAAGTACCTGATTCGCGAAATCGGCGTCGCCGTGGTGCCAGGCAGCAGCTTTTACAATAATTCTGTCGTGGGGCCTGGCGCCGGGCCTGGCCCCTCCTCTTCGTCATTCCCGCGCAAGCGGGAATCTCTCACGCGAAGGCAGGAATCCCCGAATCCCGGCAGCCAGCAGGTGCGGTTCTGCTTTTGCAAGACCGACCAGACGCTCGACGAGGCGGCGCGGCGCCTGGAGAAACTGCGGCCTCGCTGACCGTGGGCCTGTTTGCGGCCGCACCAAGAACCCGTGGCGCAGAGCCCCGAAGAGCGGGGGACTCTGCACTACCCCACTCGATGCCATGCGGGTCAGTCAAGTAAAATTGTTGCCCAAACCTAGAGCAAATCACGCACGACGCGAAAGCCGTAGTCGGCGTATTCGAACGCCGGCGGAATGCTGGAGCGGGCGGCGCAGCGGCTTACCTTGATCATGTGACGCCAGGAGCCGCCCCGCGAAGCGCGCCGGTCGCCCGCCGAGGGGCCCTGCGGGTTGCGCTCGGGCGCCCTGAGGCAATGGGCGTAATAGTCGCGATCGAACCAGTCGGCGCACCATTCGTGGACGTTTTCGGAGACGTCGTACAGTCCGAAAGGATTGGGGGAGCCGAGGCCCACGCGCAGCGGGCCTGCAGGCAAAGCCGCCGTTCGGCCCCAGCGCTCGACGTACTCCGGCCACTCCTGCGGCGGCTCGTCGCCCCAGGGATAGCGCAGCCCTTCGCGGCCGCCGCGCGCCGCGCGTTCCCATTCGGCCTCCGTCGGCAGGCGGTAACGCCGGTTGGTGTCGCGGCTGAGCCATTCGCAATACTCGACCGCGTCGAACCAGTTCACCGCCACCACGGGCTGGTCAGGGTGATTCAGCTCCGCGCTCGCCCCGGTTGGATCGGGGCTCGCCCAGTATCTCGGCGCCGTGTGTCCCGTCGCGTCCATGAAGACTGCCCAGTCACGGTTGCGAACCTGCACGACGGCTATCTCGAAGGCGTCCACCCAGACGCGATGCGCGGGCCGTTCTTCCGCCTGCCCGTCATGTCCGTCGGGGGAACCCATCGTAAACCAGCCACCGGGGACTAGAACGCACTCCGGTCCGGCTACGCTGTTAACTTCGCCGGGCTTGCCGGTTTGTGCTTTCATGCTGATGGGCGAATTCGATAGACTAGCACCTGGTGACGGAAAAGACCGTCGCAATGCAGGGTTGGAAGGGCGGGGTTTTAACCCCGCCGCACATGCCCTCACCCACTGCTTTGCGGTCCCCCCTCTCCCATAGGGAGAGGGGCAGGGGGTGAGGGCGCCTCTTTACGGCGGGACTAAAGTCCCGCCCTTCCAGGCAGTTTTGACACGGAACGGCGTCACGAAGTACTGGCCAAGAACGACAATTCCAATGTCGAAGACGCACACATCAGCCGTCCAGAAACAGTTTACCAGCACCGCCGAAGCATTTTCGAAACATGCCGTCCGCGACACACTCGAGGTGCTCGCCGAAAAGGTGGAATTCGCGCGGCCGCAAGCGGGCGACGCGGCGCTGGACGTGGCCTGCGGGCCCGGAGCCTTTGTGCTGGCTCTGGCGGCACGGGTGCGATTCGCTCGCGGGATTGACCTAACCGAGGCGATGCTGCGCCAGGCGCGCGAATTTCAGCGCGTGCGGGGGATTTCCAACGTCAGCTTTGATCAGGGTGAGGCGGAGCAGCTTCCTTATCCCGATGGCGCGCTCGATCTGGTAAGCTGCCAGTGCTCCCTCCATCATGTCGCAAAGCCGGAGCGCGTCCTCGAGGAAATGATTCGTGTGCTCAAGCCGGAAGGACGCTTGGTTATTATTGACACGCTGGGCCCGGAAAGCGACGCCAAGTTCGAGTTACACAATCGCATCGAGACGGTGCGCGACCCATCGCACACGTCTTCGCTGCGGTGGACCACGTTTCGCTCCATGTTCGAGCAGCAGGGCTTGAGAATTGTGGACGAGAAGGTCCGGCGGCGCCAGCGGAGCTTCAACCAGTGGATGCTGCGCGCGGGCCTACAGCCTGACGCCAAGCGCTACCAGGAGGCGCGCAAGCTGCTGGAAGACTCGATTCCGAAGGACGGCGCGGGATTTTCTCCACAGCCGCAAGGCGACGATTTCCTGATCGTCCACAACGAAGGCATGTTCCTGCTGACGCGAATCGAAGCGCCGACGAGCCATGCGCAATAAGACCCAAACGGGCAGCCGAGGCATCAGCGCCGCTTCCGCGCGCCGGGCGGCACTTGTTCTCATCGCGGTTGCCGGTGCGCTCCTGGGGCGGTACGGCATCATGGGCAGCCAGGCTCATCAAACTCATCAGTCTCACCAAGCCCGCCCGCCTGGCCGGACAGCGAAGAACGCGGCGAGGAGAGGGGCGCCGACCGCCTCCATCCAGACGCATCGCAACATCGGCAAGGCGTACTATGAGCAGGGCATGTATCCCCAGGCGATCGCGGAGTTCCAGAAAGTGATTGCCGCAGGACACGCCTCGGGCTCGCCGAGTTCTGTCCTCGCCACCGACCACCTTAATCTCGGCATGGCGCTGATGCAGGCGAATCAACTCGACCAGGCGCTGGGCGAACTGACGACGGCGCGGCAGATGGATCCGAAGCTAGTCGCCGCCGAGTACAATCTGGGGATCGTGTACAAGCGCGAGCTGCGCTATCCCGACGCTGAAGCGGCGCTCAAGCGCGTCACCGCCGCTGACCCGAGCGACCCCGCCGCGTGGTTCAACCTAGGTACCGTCTATTTCGCCGAGCGGAAACTGCCCGAGGCGCTCGCGGCGCACCAGCGCGTGATCAAAATGGGGTTCGGCCGCGGCCAGAACTTTTACGTGGCGTCGTTGTTCCACGTTTTTACGATTCTGATTCGCTTGGGAAAACCAGCCGAGGCGCAGAAATACCTCAAGCAGCACCAGGAATTCAAGGACAAGGTGCCAGGGATCTCGGTGCAGAACCCCGCGCTCGAAGCTGGGAAGTACGGCGCGATCCTGGTGCCACTAGCGCCGCCCGAGGTCGCTCCTCTGCAAGTGCCGCCGGTGCCGGTCACTTTTGACGAGATTGATTCGAAGATCGGCTTGCCGGCGGCGAGAGCCACCGCGGGCGAACTGCCCCGGCTCCGCCGGTCGAGTGGTGAACACCTGGACAAAGTCTACGACAAGCTCCCGGAGGTTTTCGGCGGCTCGGTCGCGGTGGGGGACTATGACGGCGACGGACACCCCGACCTTTACGTTGTCAATCCAGCGGGTCCGAATCGACTGTACCGCAACAATGGTGATGGCAAACTAATGCTCGTCGATACGAAGGCGGGAGTGTCGGGCCGGCCCGGCGGCGTGTATGCCACCTTCGCCGATTATAACAACAGCGGCCACCCAAGCCTCTTTGTCGCGGGACTGGGCGGCATCACGCTTTATCACAACAACGGCGACGGTACGTTCACCGATGTGACCGCAAAGGCCGGGCTCGCAGGCAAGCCCGGCGAACTCGCGACGCGCGTGGTGCCTTTTGATTCAGACAACGATGGTTTCCTGGACCTGCTGGTGACGGTTTATACCGATGATTTGCTCACGGCCCTTGCCAATCGCGATGTCGATCAGTTCACTTTCCCGGGCGACCTTGGTGACGGGAAGACTTTTCTGTACCGCAACAACGGCGACGGCACGTTCACGGATATCACCGCTTCGGCTGGCTTGGCTTCGGCTCGCGGACATATGCTCGGCGCGGTGTTCAGCGATTTCGACAACGACGGGTACGCGGACCTGCTTCTGTTCCGCCACAACCAGTCGCCATTGCTCTATATCAATCAGGGCCAAAACAAGTTCGTGGACCGGACGGCGGCGGCGGGCGATGCTCTCTCTCAGTCGCGCGCTTTCGGCGGCGAGGTCGCTGACTTCAACCACGACGGCAACTTTGACCTGGTGCTCTCGACATGGTCGGGTTATCAGGTCCTGCTCAATCGCGGCGACGGCCACTTTGAGGCAGTCGGCCCCATCCGCCGGACGCACGCAGCACTCGTCCCGGGGTATCGCGCTACCGTGGCGGACGTTGACGGCGATGGCTTTGACGACCTCCTGCTTCCTCACTCTGGAGGTTTGTGGTACCGGTTGGCCAATCGCGGCGGACAATTCCAGGAAGCGCCGCTCACCTTCAAATTGGAAAATGCCGGCGCGAAGGCCACAGACCCGCGCCTCGTGGCTCGCGCGCTCGGCGGGATATCGTTTACGCCAGCCTCGCTTACGGGTCCCGGCAGACTCGACTTGGTAGGAACCGTAGGTCATGGCGAGCCCATCGTGTTTGAAAAGCAAGGGCCGCCGGCGCGGTGGTCGGAAGTGAAACTCGACGGCTACAAGAGCAACAAGGAAGGCGTGGGGGCGGTGGTGGAGTTCAAGGCGGGCGATTTCTACAAGAAGGTGATGGCGACGGGCGGGCCGGTCCGAGTGTTCGTCGGCAACCGCACCAAGCTCGATGTGGTGCGGGTGACTTGGCCGAATCTTGTGGTCCAGAACTCCATCAACGTGGCGACGAACCAAACGATCACGGTGCGGGAGTCCGAGCGGCTGGCAAGCTCCTGCCCGTTCCTGTATGTGTGGAACGGTGATGAATTTCGCTTTCTCACTGACATCATGGGCGTGGCGCCGATTGGCGAGCTTGCGCCGGACGGCACGTATATCAAGCCGAACCCAGACCAGATCGTGCGGCTGGGAAGCGGACTGCGCGAGCAACACGGCGTGATGACGTTACAGGTGACATCCGAGATGCGTGAGACCGATTACTTCGACCGGTTGCGACTGTTCGCGGTGGATCACCCCGAGTCTGAGAAGATATACGCCAATGAGATTTATTCCTCCACTCCGCCGCCTCTGGAACTCTACGCGGTGCGGGACAAGCGATTCCCGGTTTCGGCGGTTGACGATCACGGGGCGGACGTACTGCCGCTGCTGCGGGAAGCGGACGGTCGCTACCCGACTAGTTTCCGCCGTAATCGAATCCTCGGCCTTGCCGATACGCACTCGCTGACGCTTGACCTCGGCGAGTTGCCGCCTTCGAGTCCTGTGGCGCTGTATCTTACCGGCTGGGTGTTCTGGACGGATTCCAACGCGGCGCGGGCCCTGATGTCGAATTCACGGTTGCAGATGATCTTGCCCTATGTTCAGGTGCGCGACGCGGCCGGCAAGTGGGTGACGGTGATTCCGGACATGGGCGTGCCGGCAGGGACCAATCGCACCATGCGGGTGGACTTGACGGGCAAGTTTCTTTCGGCTGACCACCACGTCCGCATCGTGACCAATCTCTGTGTTTACTGGGACCAGATCTTTTTCACCACCCACGACCGCGCGCTCCGCCTCCGCACCGCCGGTCGCGAGATGCCACTGGTCTCCGCCGACCTGCACTACCGGGGCTTTTCGACGCCGACGAGCGACGCCGAGCATGTCAAGCCTGACTGGTTCGACTACGCCCGCCTGATGCCCGAAGCACCGTGGAATCCGTTCCTGGGCCGCTACACGCGCTACGGGGCAGTCGAGGACCTGCTGAGCAAGTCGGACGATCATCTGGTAGTGATGGCAACGGGCGACGAGATGACCGCAAGGTTTAGCGGGCGCGATCTGCCTCCGTTGAAGCCCGGTTGGAACCGCGATTTCTTCCTTTACGCGCGCGGTTATGCCAAAGACGGCGAGCCCAACACGGCGGATTTTCGGACGGCTGAGCCGCTTCCCTTCTATGAGATGGGCAACTATCCTTATGACTTGAAGGAATACCCTGGTGGGCAACAGCAAGAACAGTACTTACGAAACTATGAAACGCGTCCGAGCCGCCTCTTGATTCCTCCGCTCGCGCCCGCCACGCTGGTTCGGCACGACCGCTAGCTAAACTGAACCGCGGGGCTCACCAGCTCAAGCGCAATCCCAACTGCACTTCCCGCGGGTCGCCGGGGCCGCCGGAAGCAAGGCCCGCGATCGGCTGCAGAGTGTTAAAGATCTGGCCGAAACTGGCGGAGCCGACGTCACGCTGGGGAACATCAAAGTTGGCATGGTTGAATATGTTGAACATCTCGGCGCGAAACTGGAGGCTCTTCGATTCGGCAAGGCGGAAGTTGCGGATGAGCGAGAAGTCCCAACTAGCGATCCCGGGGCCGGTCAGGATGTTGCGCCCGGCGTTGCCAAAGGTGAAGGCCGCGGGAGCAGTGAACGCCGAGGCCAGCACATACTGGGTCGGCGTCTGATGCGCCGGATAGAGCGCGCTGACGGTGAGATTGGGCCGGTCCGTGGGGTGGCCCTGGCCGGTGATGGCCTGTTCGTCGGCGCCGCTGATGTTGCCGCTGATCTGGGGCGTGAAGGGCGGCCCGGATTGCGCCGTGGCCACTCCAGAAAGCTCCCATCCCTCGACGAGGTAATTCAGGCGCGGGTTCTCCAACTTCCACCGGCTCGCTCCGACAGGAAGGCTATACAGGTAGGCTAGTGACAGCCGGTGACGGAAGTCAAAATCAGACCGGGCCTTCTCGGCGGCGAGGTTGAAGGAGTTTTGCGGAAAGTTCTCGTTCCGGTTCGTGCCGAAGGGATCGGAATTGGTGTCCAAGGACTTGGAGTAGGTGTAGGCCCCAAGCACGGCGAGGCCGCGCGAATAGTGCCTCTCCATCTTAACCTGCAGGGAGTGGTAGATGGAACTACCGGAAGATTGCGTGTACGAGAAACCGGAGAGCGTTGGATAGGCGCGAGGGCACCCCGTAGTCTCGCAGGCGGCAAGCGTCGCCGGCGTGTTGCTGACGCTCAAATTGGCGGGCTGGTTGGGATCCGTCTCCTGCACGAGGTGCAGTCCACGTGTCCCCACGTAGCCGACGTCGAACAGCCAGGAGCCCCTGAGTTCCCGCTGAATGTCGAACGACCACTCCTGGATGAAGGCGTCGTCGAAATTAAGCTGGAAAGGGCTGAGCGAAGGGAAAAAAGGACCAACGACTCCCGATAGCGCGTTCTGGATGACCGCGCCGGAACCAATCTGGAAGGCACCCGTCTGGATCAAAGGCAGGGCGGCGCCAAGATTGCCGGTATTGATTTGGACGAACGGCGGGTTGTTGGATTTCTGGAAGTACACGTCGCCGAACGTTTGGTCGTAAAACATGCCGTAGCCGCCGCGCACGACCGTCCGCGAGTCATGGAAGGGCTGCCAGGCGAAGCCGAGCCGCGGCCCCCAGTTGTTGCGGTCGGGATGTTGCAGGGCCCGGTTCTCGGCGGTACTTCCGAGATTCAACGTGCCAACCGGAGTGAAAAGCCCGGTGGTCGGGCTCAATTGCTCGAGGGTTGCGGCGCTCGCGCCCGCCACCAGCAAGTCTCCGTTGTTGAAATCAAAGTTGGCGAAGTGGTTGTATTTGTCCGTCGTCAAGCCTTTGTATTCGTAACGCAGGCCGAGATTCAGCGTCAGGTTGCGGCGCGCCTTCCAATCGTCCTGGGCAAAGAAATCGTATTCGCCGAAGGCGCCGGAGATGTACTCCTGAAAGCCGTTGATCCAATCGGTCGGCAAACCCAGCAAGGCGTCCGCGACACCGTTGCCGAAGCTCACACTGGCGTTTGGATTCTGGAGTTCCTGCTGCACCTGGGCGGTGAGTTGCTGCAGCGCTTGGGGTGGAAGCATTCCGAGCCCTCCGGTCACGAGGCCGGTGAAGTCAAACTCGCCGCGGATAAGCGAATCGACGGAGAAATTGCCACGCCGCACGGCGCGGACATCGAGGCCGTAGGCGAGCGTGTGGTCGCCGTGGACGTGGGTCAGTGTGTCGGCAACCTGAAAGGTGTTCACGGCACCCACTTCCGGCACGGTGGTATCCGAGCCCAGCCCGGCATAGCCCGCAAAGTTCAGGGTTGGAAGGCCGGTCTGGTGGGGATCAGCGCGATTGAGTCCCATGATGCCCAGTTGCTGCGCCGTCATGTTGCCCTGGTCCTGATTGTTCAAGCGAAGCTGCCAGCGGTTGTATCCCAATTTGAACTCGTTGGCGAGACTGGCGGAGAAGGTGTGCGTCCAATCCATGCCCGCCATCTGGAAAGCGTTGCGCGCGAAGTTTCCGAACCCGGGGATGCTGGTGACGGTTTCGGGTGGGGAGCCGGAAGGCTGAAATTCATGATCGCGGTTGAGGTTGTAGCGAAAAAAGACACTGTCGTGGTCGCCCCAGCGATGGTCGACGCGGGCGGTGTAAGTGTCGAGGTTGATCTTGCGGTTTACGGGCGCGGTAAAGTTCGCGCCGCCGCAGGGAGCGCCGGAAATGTTGGGCGCGGGATACAGATTCACCAGAGCCTGGCCGGTGGGGTCTGCCGCGGGCAGCACCTGGTTGATGTTGGTGAAGAGCTGGACCTGGCCATTGAACAGGGCGAGTGGGTTCAGCAGCACAGTCTGAACGGAGCAGCCCGGACCCACCAGGTCTGAAAAGTCTCCTCCTCGCTCCGCCGCGGTGGGGACGCGGGCGCGGTCGAAGAACGACCGGCGCTCGCGCAACCCTTCGTAAGCGAAGAAGAAGAAGCTGCGGTCGTGCCCGTCGTAGAGACCGGGCACCACGACGGGACCACCGACGGTCCCACCGAACTGATTGCGCCGGAGCGGCGGCACGATTGGATCGAAAAAGTTACGGGCATCGAGGGCGCTGTTACGGAAAAACTCATAAAGCGAGCCGTGAAATTCGTCCGTCCCGGACTTGGTGACGATGTTGACCTGAGCCCCGGCGTGGGCGCCGAACTTAGCCTCGTAGACGCCGGTTTCCATGCGGAACTCCTGCACGGAGTCAATCGGCGGCGCCACGGTGAACTGGCCCACGCCGGTCGAGGTGTCATCGAGGCCGTCGAGCCAGTAGGAGTTCATGGAGTCGCGCATACCGTTGACGTTGATCGAGCCGCCGCGGTCGCTGACGCGCGAGCCGGAGGTGCCGGGCACGACGCCGGGCGCAAACAGTGTCAGCTCGAGAAAATCGCGGCCGTTCAGCGGCACCTGGGCGATCTTCTGTTGCCCGATCGTCGTGCCGATGGAGGACGTCTGTGTGTCGACGGCGAGCGGTCGAGCCTCAACGGTAATCGTGGTGGCATCCTCGCCGACCTTCATTCGAAAATCGATTTTCTGATGCTGGTTGACAGTGAGCGTGACCAGCCCCTCGGCCAGTTTCTCGAATCCAGGCTTGCTGGCCACAAGCTGATAGCGGCCGGGCGGCAGCAGCGGGATTTCGTACGTTCCATCCGGCAGGCTAACGGTGGTTCGCGTAAAACCCTTGTCCGGCTCGGTGGCGCTCACAGTGGCGCTCGGGATCACCGCGCCCGTGGAGTCGGTGATGGTCCCGGTGAAGCTGCCCTGAAAGGTCTGGGCGCACGCCATGGAGCCGCAGGCGGCGAACAGCGCAACAGCGGAGATGACGTGAAAGAGGGATGCTCTCATGCGGGCACCTTTGTCTCGCTCGGGTTTGGCAAGCAGCCGGCTATTGTAACACTTCGGAGCCCGGCCGTCGGCGACCGGTGGTTGACGGACCCTCTCGAGAGACGCTATCGGCACGGGAAACCATGACCGACGGCCGGCAACCGATGACTGGGGAATCGAAGCTGCTACCAGACGAACCGCAGCGCGAACTGAATCTCACGCGGATCGCCCGGTCCACCTGAGGCGATGCCGGCGAGTGGCTGCACGGTGTTGAAGATCTGGCCGAAGCTGGAAGTTGCTGTGTCGCGCTCAGGCGTGGCGAAGTTCGCGTGGTTCAGGAGGTTGAACATCTCGGCGCGAAACTCGAGGCTCTTCGACTCGGTGATGCGGAAGTTGCGCACCAGCGAGAAATCCCAATCACTGAGGCCGGGTCCGCGCAGGATGTTTCGGCCCGCGTTGCCAAAGGCGCAAGGGACACCCGCAGCCGCCGCGGGATTGGAGAAAGCCGATGGCAGCACCCACTGGTTCGGAGTCTGCTTGGCGGGGTAAGGATTGCCCACGAGGTTGGGACGATCGGTGAGCGCGCCGAAGTTCTGGAACTCGCCCGTGCAGCTCACGTCACCGCTGATCACCGGAGTGAAGGGCGATCCGCTCTGGACGGTGACAATTCCGGCGAGCTCCCAGCCCTGGATGGCGTAGTTCACAGCCGGGCTCGAGGCGCGCAGCGCGCGGCCTCCGAAAGGCAGGTCGTAAACATAGGACACCGACAGGCGATGACGGATGTCAAAATCCGAGGCCGCCTTCTCCGCGGCCAGATCGAGCGAGTTCTGCGGGGCGTTGGCATTGACGTCGGTCGATCCAAAGGTGGAGTTGGTGTCGATGGAATGCCCATAGGTGTAGCTCGCGAGGAAGGCGAAGCCGCCGGTGAAGTGCCTCTCGGCCTTGACCTGCAGAGCATGATAGATCGAGCTGCCGGAAGACGTAGTGTAAACGAAGTCCTGCGGGAACGCCGGGAAGGGGTGAGGACAACCGGCGGTCGGGGTGCACGCCGCAAGATTCCCCGTAAACTGATTGGGGTCAGTACCCCGAGGCAGCCGGAGGCCCCGCGTGCCTACATAGCCCACATCAAACAACCACGAGCCGGGCAATTGCCGCTGGACGTCCAAAGACCACTCCTGGATGAACGAGTCCTGGAAATCCGTCTGGAAGGGCGAAATCGCCGGGAAGACGGGGGCGGCGGCCAGCACGAAGGCGTTATTGATCAGGGCGCCCGAGGCAAGCGGCAGTTGGCCGCTCTGGATCGCCGGGATCAGCGAAGGCAGGGCTTTATTGATCTGCCCCACGTTAACCTGTACAAAGGGCGGATTTGCGGCGCGCTGGAAATAAACGTCACCGAAGGTCTGGTCGAAGAACACGCCGTACCCGCCGCGCAGCACCGTGCTCGAGCTGTGGAACGGCTGCCAGGCAAAGCCGAAGCGCGGGGCGAAGTTGTCGCGGTCAGGAAACTGCAGGGCGCGATTCTCCGCCGTACTGCCGAAGTTCTTCATGCTGACGGGCACGAAGGACAGGGTGCCGAAGGCGTTGAGCTGCGGACAGTCGACAGTGGCCGAGCTGGTGCCTGCCACCAGAATAGCGCCCTGCGCTCCTCCGCAAGCCGTGCTCGAAAAGTCGAAGTTAGCGAAATGGTTGTTCTTGTCGGTTACTAGGCTGTTGTATTCGTAGCGCACGCCGAAATCGAGGGTGAGGTCCGGCTCGGCCTTCCAGTTGTCGGTGAAGAAGTAGTCGTATTCGGTACCCGTGCCGGAGATGGGTACGGTAAAGCCGTTGATCCAGTCTTGGGGAATGCCCAGCAGGGCGTCTGCGACCGGATTGCCGAAAGAGCAGCTCGAAGGAGGGCAGGCTTGGAAGAGTTGCGCCGCCACTTGCTGGAACTGGGCCGGGGGCAGGCTTTGCTGCAGCGCACCCAGCACCAGGGCTCCGGTCGTGACGCCGCTGAAATCGTACTCGCCGCGGATGGTGCGGTTGCGGGTGAAGTTGCCCCGCTTGATGGGCCGGATATCGAAGCCGTAGGCCAGCGCGTGACTGCCGTGGATGTGAGTCACCGTGTCGGCGAACTCAAACGTGTTGACGGCGCCGCCCTGCGGGTTGTTGGTCTGCGAGCCGAGATCGGCGTAGCCCGAGAAGGTGATACGGGGAACGCCCGCCAGTTTGCCGCTGACGGGTACGCCCGCGAGGTTCACGGGCGAAGTCGTTGCGAAAGTATTGCCTTCGTCCTGATTGTTCAGGGTCTCATTCCAACGGTTATAGCCCGCCTTGAACTCGTTGATGATGGTGGAGGAAAAGATGTGCGTCCAATCCACTCCCGTCTGGACGTTCACGTTGTGCACATTGATGCCGTAGCCGAGCAGGCTCGAGTCATCGTTGAACGGACGGAACTCGCGGTCGCTGGTCAGGTTGAAGCGGCCGAAGAAAGTATCTTTGGCCCCCCAGCGGTGATCGAGGCGGGTGGCGTAGGAATCGGTGTCGACCTGGCGGTTGCCCTCGTCGACGCGGTTTGCCGCGCCGCAAGCGGCGCCGGCGATGTTCGGCAGGGGGTACAGGTCCACAAAAGCCGCGCCGACCGGGTCGGGCCCGCTGGGAGGCAATATGCTCGCGAGATTGTTGCCGGGCACGGTGAGAGGGGCCGCGGGATTGAGCAGAACCAGCGGGTCGAGCAGCAGAGTCTTGGTGGGGCAGCTCGGATTGACGAGGTCGTCAAGAAAATTGCCGCTCCGTTCGGCCAACGTCGGAACGCGGCCCTGCTGGAATATGCTGCGCCGCTCGCGCAGTCCTTCGTAAGCAAAGAAGAAGAAGCTCTTGTCGTGGCCATCGTAGACGCCGGGCACGAAAATGGGGCCGCCAACGGTGGCTCCAAACTGATTGCGCCGGAAAGGCGGAACGGTGGGGTCGAAGAAGTTTCGAGTGTCGAGCGCGCTGTTGCGGAGGTACTCGTAGGCGGAGCCGTGTAACTGGTCGGTGCCGGACTTGGTGACGACGTTGACTTGTGCGCCGGCGTTAGTGCCAAATCGGGCGTCATAGAGGCCGGTCTCCATGCGGAATTCCTGGACGGAATCGATCGGAGGGGTTACCGCGTAAGTGCCAACGGCTACCGAGGTGTCGTTGAGGCCGTCCAGCCAAAATGAATTCATGGATTCGCGCAGGCCGTTGACGTTGATCGCGCCGCCGCGAGTGCTGTTTTCAGAGCCCGAAGTGCCGGGCACGACGCCGGGAGTAAACAGCGTCAATTGCAGAAAGTTTCGCCCGTTCAGCGGAAGCTGCGTAACCTTTTGGAGTTCGATCGTGGTGCCCACCGAAGCCGACTGAGTATCGAGCACCGGCGCCGCGGCTTCCACGTTCACGGTGGTGGCTGTCGAGCCGACTTTCAGCTCAATGTCGAGCTTGGGATGCTGGTCAACGGTGAGCGGGATCGGCCCTAAGGTGGACCTGCTGAACCCCGCCTTCTCAGCCGTCACCAGGTAGCTGCCGGGCGGCAGAAGAGGAATGGTGTATGCGCCGTCGCGCGAAGTAAAGGCGCTTGCAGTGAAGCCCGTCCCCTGTTCCACGGCGGTGACCTTGGCGCCGGGAACGACGCCACCGGAGGCATCGGTCACCGTGCCCGTAAAACTGCCTTTCGATTGCTGCGTCCAGCCCGGCACACTCCAGACCAAACCGAGCAAAACGAAAAGAGCCGCCAACACACGATGGTCACGTCGCATGGCTGTCACCTCCCCACGGAATGAACTTGCAATCCAGCATGCTGCCAGCGCTAACACCCCCACTTGGCCGTGAGTTTAGGAATGAAGAACTCTGATGTCAAGGGGAAAGTGGGAAGGGCAGAAGTCAGGAGACACAGTTAGGAACCAGCGAACTCACGAGCGTGAGATGTTTTCAATGACTCAATGGTCCGATGACTCGATCACTCAATTTCTCACTGCACCCGTGTGGGAGGATTGCCAGTGGGCGGAGGAGGCACTGCCATCATTCCAAGCCCTTGCAGCAGGAAGACCGTTCGCTGTGCCGCCCCGCGCCATACCAACTGGCAGCCGTCGCCCTGGCAGTTCTGGACGTACACGTCGCCGCCGGAGTATTCCAGGCTACAATTCTTGAAGACGCAATTGATAAAGACGCCGTCGTCAAGGACAATGTGCTGGCTCTCGAACTTCTCGTTCTCGTGGCGATTCACGAGAACCAGTGTATCAGTTGTTAGTGGTCAGTGGTCAGTAAAAGCGGGAGCGGCGACCAGGGCAACCACGATGGGGGCGATAGCTTTTCGCTCTGGCTCGTAATTCCTCTGGCTCTAGAACAACCGCTCAACCGCTCGCGCTTGCTGGCCCCCAACGAGGCAGGAGGGGGGAGCCGAGGGCCGCGCCGGGCGCAGCAGCGACTGCACCTTGGTGCGCAGGTGGGCGAGCGCCGCGGAGTGAATCTGCGAGACCCGCGACTCGTCGATGCCCAGCTCATCGCCGATCTGCTTCATGGTCATGTCCTGCTCGTAGTACAGCGAGATGATGGTGCGCTCGCGTTCGGAAACGCGGCCGAGCGCCCGGTCGAGCATTTCCTTCTGCTCTTCCTGGTAGCACAGGTCGAACTGATTCACTTCCTCCCGGGCGGCCAGGGTTTCGGGGTCCGGTTCCTTCAACTCCACCGCTTGCATGGGACGCAGCCAGTCCACGCCCATGCCCTGCAGCTCCTGAACGGTCTCGTACCACTTCTTCAGGCTGATGCCGAGCGCCTGGGCCATTTCTGCGTCGTTCGCCGAGCGTCCCAGCCGGGTCTCGAGCTCGCGAAAAGTTTTCTCCGCCCGCTTGTTCTTCTGGCGCATGTCGCGCGACGCCGTATCGAGGCTGCGCAGGCCGTCTAGGATGGCGCCGCGGATGCGATGGCGGGCGTAGGTCTCAATCTTCACGTGCTTGCGGGCGTCGAACTTGCGCACCGCGTCGAGCAGGCCGAGCGTGCCGGCGCCCACCAGGTCGTCCACTTCCACATGGGCCGGCAGATGCTCACGCATCTCGTAAGCCACCCGCTTCACCAGCGAGAGCAGCTTGGCGCATACCTGCTCGCACTCGCGAGCCTTCTGTTCATCCGCTGCCACTCGGCGCGCACGGTACGTGGTGGAACTCGTCCGGCGTCCCGTAGCCGGCCAGGGGGCCTGCCGTCGCACGCGAAGCGTTGAGGGGGGAATCAATCCGCTGGGTGTTACCTGATGTGTAGCCATCTCGAAGTCCTCTTTTTTTGTGAAGAGTTGAAGCGGCCAATCTGTCCTGCCCGCCTCACCCGCGCTTCGTCGACTTCGAGCCGGCCCCTTACCACTACCGTAACGGCACACCTCACCCCGGTCGCGGAACGCCATCTTCCGCGCTTCTTTCGCCGTTACTTGGCTCTCAGTTCGTCGTGCGCTGTCCTGGAGATTGCAAGCAGCGTGCCAAGTTATCCGGTCGGTAAAGGGCTGTGTTTACTGAGGGAGAATCTCTCGCGGTGCGCGCCAACAGTTCCACATCGGGAACCGCGGCCCAATTTGAAACTGAGCTCGGCCGGGTTGGGGTTTCAGTTCACGGGCAGGTAGACCAGGTGGCTCTGGTCTTCAATCTTGAAGCGGCAGGGACAGTGGCTGGCCCCGCATATGACGGGGGCGGCGGCGAAATACTGCGCGTAAGTGATGAGGCCCGGCGCGCCGCACCGCGGGCAGGCGAGCACGGCGCAGAAAGCGGAGGCGACCTGGGAGCGCAACGACGGCGCCTGGTCGAGGCGGACAACGTCGCCCGGCTCGAGTTGGCCGAGCACTTCTTCCTGGACGTGGTGCAGACTCCTCGGGGGCGCGGTCGCGGCGGCGAACTCTGGCGGCGTCGGCCGCACCTGTTCGACTCGCCGCGCGAGGTTTTTGTCTCTCGATTCGGTCCGATTTCTTCGCATGCCAGGGACGGACTTTCGCGGGGCGCTGCGGTCGCAGCCAAAGGCCTCGGGGCCGGCCCCTTCGCCTCCGGCCCCAACCCCCTTCATCGCCCACACTCGCCCTATCGTCAGAACGCGCCTCAGGCAGGAGAGAGAATCCGAGGCACTACTTGGTGGGTTCCATCTGGAGGGCATTGTTGAAGCGGTTGAAATAGTTGAAGAGCCCGGCGACGGCGGCAAGCTCCACGATCTCGCCCTCGTCAAAGTGGCGGCGGAGTTCGCCGAACAATTCCTCGGGCACGTGGTTGGAGTCACGCGTGAGCCTTTCGGTGAACTCCAGAGCCGCTCGCTCGCTGGGCGCAAATCCGGCAAGCGACCCGGTTTCGAGCGCCGCCATCTCCGTTTCCGTCGCGCCGAACCGCCTTGCCAAGGCGGTGTGCGAGCTCAGTCAATACTCGCAGGCGTTGAGGTGCGAGACGCGCACCGCCATCAGTTCCTTCAGCTTCCTGTCCACCGTGCCGGTGCTCATCACAGCGCGGAAGTGCGCCGTCATGGTTTGCATGATCTCCTCGCGGTGCGCGGCAGTGCGGAACATGTTGGGGACATTGCCGCGTTCCTTCAGGAAGTGGTCGAACACGGCGCGGGCCTCGCCCGAAACCTGGGTGGGATCGAGTTTGGAGAGTCGGGACATAAGGAGCGATCACCCAGGGCGGCGAGAGTCTTCGCCGCCTCTACTCGAAATTCACCTTGAATTCCACCGGTGTCACAGAACCGCTTATGGAGGTTACATTGAAATTCAGCGTGAAGGTCCCGCTGGTAGTGATCGACGACGTCGTGAAGGCGCTCGACGACGGGACCACGGTCGCCCCGACAGCAGGAGTGAGCGTGATCTGCTGGGTGTTGGGGTTGAGTGGTGAGGGATCTTCGCAGATGTCGATGTCTTGAAACGCGATAATTGCTGTGCCGGTGGTGCTGATGCTGTAAGCGGAAGATGGGACGCTGGCGCTCATGCCAGTGTCCCACTGGGCAACCCATTGGTATGAGATCATGCTCGACGTGCTCTGCTGAAAAACGACATGGGCATGAACGCAGCGGCCCGCAAGTAGAGTATTCGCCGGCACAGTGAACATGTACATCGTCGTGGGCGAAGTAATCATCGAGCCCGTCGTCTTTTGGTAATTCAGCAGTCTGGAGTTCGGGAAGTCCGGACTTTGGTAGTTGCCGGCCCCGCTCGTGCTGTAGCCGGTTGAGACTTGCCCGACAGCGTAAACGTTTCCTAGATTGTTGTTGTCCACAAGGGCGATCGTCTGGGCCGACGCAACAACCATCTGGGAGCTAAGAGATCCCGTATTCTGCTGCACGCAGATGCCGGGCATCGTCGCGCTCGTTCCCTGGCTGCAATCCACGCCGGCGACATGCAGGTTGTATCCGTCGTTTTGCAGGGCGTTGAAGAACGCGGGCGTCCCCCCGGCGTTGGTTGCCTCCACGTGCAAGCCCTCGATGTCCCCTTTGAGATTGGTGCCGGTTAGATTGCTAAACTCAAATGCCGCGAAAGGGCTGGGAAAATTAGACTGTGAAACACCTGCGGCGCAAGGGAGGGCAATGTTGATGAAGGGCGCCGGATTCAGAGCCGCATCAACCAGGATGCAGTAGTTGGCAAGTATTGCCTTGGTTGTGCCAAAACTCCCGCCGCCGTTGTTGAACAGGGCGCAGGGTTGTTTCTGCGGCGAAGGACCGCAGGTTGTCGGAAAAACAGTAATGTCCCGCGTCGGAAAGGCTGTCGGTCCAGTTATTCCGTTGAAGCCTTCGTAAACAATGGCAGCCATAAGATAGCTAGGCGTCGTCCCCGAAGAAGTCACCGAGCCGCAATTGCCTACGTTTACGTTAGAAAGAACGCTCTGGTTTTGGGCGGTCGTCACCGCAATGCAGGTTTGCGCTCCATTTCCATTCAGTGTGAAATCGCGAGCAAGAGTTCCTGTGCCGAACTTACCCGCCAGATCACCACCCGGGAATGTGGAGAGGCTTATGCCGAGCGTTATGCCTACCTGGGATAGGTTGAAACCGGGTGCAGGATTGGTCGTATTGACGTAATTGGTTTTGTTTATCAGATACGTGGTCGTCGATAGCGTCGCCTGCCATCTTGGGATAGTAGTCGTCGGGTCGGCTACAAAGACCGTCCAATTGATCGGTTGAGCGCCTCCCATTGTCCCAGTCGGCGGCGTGAGCATAATGCAGTCGCCGGTGGGGATCGTTATCATTTGCACGGGGGCCGACTGGGTGGGTCCCGAACCTGTGGATAGCCCTTCTCCGATCGTCCACGTTCCCCCGGTCAGACCGGTGCCGGTAGGGCAGCTCGAACCGGGCGCGACCGGACTGGGAGCTGGGAAGGTCGTTGGGGCCGCAACGCCGGGTGGGAACGACGACGCCATCGGAACCCCCTGCAGGATGAACGCAGTACACCCGACCGCGCTCGATCCGGCGCAATCTCCCTCGCCCTCGATTGACTCCTGTGCCCCGACGTGGATAGGAAAATCGATAATGTAAGGGAACACTGTAGGTGACATGCCGCCGCTGTTCCCGCTGCCGGTACCCTTGAAGTGCAGGTGTACTCCCGACACCGAAAAAATATCCTCGCCACTTGTTATGTCGTCTCCGCGCACTTCATCAATCAAGGTCAAATCCACATTCTTGTTCTGGAAAGCATCCACCGCGTCGCGGGCCGTGTGGTACTGGCACGTCAGGCAGATGTGGAGGGTGACACCGTGATTGTTGGTACTCCCGTTGGTGCTTCCCACAGGGTCGGGCAGTAGGTAGGTCGGAGGCCCGCCGATAACCGGCGGAATCACTGCCGCTCCGGTGGTTTGCGCTCTAGCCCCTAAGGACGAAAGGCAGACAATGACTACGGACAGCCCAACCATTCTGTGCAACGTGCTCATTTTCCCCCTTAAGGACGGGAGTCACCCACCTCGTTGTCGCAAGCCCATGCCAATCGCGACGGCTACTATGTCCCTTCTGGCAGGATGGCCAGACATTCACTGCTTCTGCGTGAAGAGCAAAACGGGAACATAGTTCCCGCCGGTCGAACCGGCACCCACCGCGAATCCGATTGACCCCATAGGAGGGGCGGACGGAGGTGACGATCCACTGTCCTTGCACGCCCCAGCGGTAACCGAACCCGGAATCAGGTAATGCCCGGCACTGATGGTGCCGTCCGCCAGGCAATTCGCGAAACCCGCAGTCTGCACAGTCGCCGCCCCGCTCGTACCCGCGCCGGCAATGACAATGCCAACGTCGCCCGACGTGTCCGAGGCGCCAGCTACGACAAGACACGCGCCGATGGTCGCGGTGCCACCGCTGGACGGCGCTAAGCCGGAATTTGAGTCAAAATAGGTGAAGGCGTTTGTATTGAAATTGACTGAGAGGATCGTGGCGCTGATATTGTAGCCCGTCACGCCCGCGCCTATTCCCGCGCCTATTACGGTGACAGAGGAGCCAGCCACAAAGCCGGTCGGCAAAGCAGCAGACGAGGTGGCGGTCACCGTGCTACCACTCTCAGTGAAGGATACCGAACCCGACGGGGTCGCCGGACAGTTCGAGGCCGTCAGCCTGGCAAGCAAATTGAGAGTAGTCCCAGTCGCCATCTCGTTCGGAATCACGGGGTAGCTCGCAAGCGTCGCTACCGGGGCTTGCTGCGCTAGGCCCATCGTACCCGACATAAATGCCGCGCAGCACACAGCGACGAGCTCTTTCATTTGCTTACTCCTTGAAGATGACTTGCACTGTCCATCGTCGGGACAGAGTCGGCCCGCCGGTGGCTCACAGCAATCGCGATCGCCCGCGGCGCTCACGCCCGCACCTGCAAATTGCGTTCTCGCAAGGGCACTACTCGGGGTTTCCGAACACAAATGCAGCGCCACCACCGGCCGTGAAAGAAGTTGCCCCGCTCACCACGATTCCGTCGCTCATGGCCACTGAATATCCAAATTGATTTTCGGTCTGCTCTCCAAAAGCTTCTATTCTGTTCTTCCCCGCAACGCTGACCCACCCCCCAGGGGGCTTGACGAATACGTATGCCGCACCCTTCGCGGTCCCGCTCGGCCATCCTGGGGCCCCGACCGTGACCCCGTTTCCGCCGATAGCTACTGAGACGCCTAGCGCGTCAAGCTGATCTGCGTCGGCCGCCGTCAGCGTTGCCGTCGGCGTCATGTTTACCCAGCCTGTCGTTGGCCTGACGAATACGTAGGCTGCTCCAGCGCCAATCCCACCGAACGAGGCCGATGACGCACCGGTCACGACTGTGCCGCCGCTGATGGCCACCGAACCACCAAGATCGCCTGTCTGCCGCGCAGTGCCGGTCAGCTTTGCCGTCTGGGTCATATTGACCCAGCCCGTTGCCGGCCTTACGAATACGTAAGCCGCGGGAAACAATGGAGCGCCCACCGCTACGGTGTCTCCGCTGACAGAGACCGAGTTTCCGAAACTGCCTCCCGGGTCGGTGGAAGTAAGTGTGGCGGTCTGAGGCCGAGTCGCCCAGCCGGTCTTGGGCTCCAAAAACACATAGGCCTTGTCAGCCAACGGCGCTCCGGCCACGGCCGTGCTGCCGCTTAATCCTACCGAGGTGCCGACACCAAAGTCATTTCTGTTTGATGATGAGAGTTGTGCTGTTTCCGTCATGTCTACCCAGCCCCCGGCTGGCTCGACGAACACATAAACCGCTCCTCGGCCAGATTGTCCGCCGCCGACTGCGTTCGGCGCTCCGGCGACCACAGTATTGCCGCTGATCGCGACGGACGTGCCTAGCGCATCGCCGTGCCCATCCGAAGGGGTCAGTTTGGCCGTCTGCGTCATATTGGCCCAACCGATAGCCGGCTTGACGAACACGTAGACCGCGCCTCCGGTGCCAGTGGCGGGCGCGCCGACCACGACTGTATCACCACTGATGGCAATCGAGAAGCCAAGCAGGTTAAACGGAGCGCCGTCGGAGGCGGTGAGTTCCGCGAGTTGCGTGATTCCACCGGCAGCGTCCTGGCCGAACGCCGCTACGCCGAAGAGTCCCAAACACAGTAACAAGGAACCGGCTGTGACGCCGATCGAGCGCATCGACTTTCGCATAAGATCTCCTTTGGCTGGCAACCGGCCCCTGACCCCTGACACCTGGCTCCTGTTCTTACCCTCCCGAGACTCCCGCGATGAACTGCTTCATGGCGTCCTGGTTGATTTTCAGCTTGCCCGACTTGAGCAGTTCCTTTTTGAGGTTCTGGCGGTAAATCTCGAAAGCTAACTCGCGCTTCTGCTCCAGAAGCTGCTCGCGCACCTGATCCTGCTGCGCGGAAAAAGTGGATTCATCGGCCGGCGTGTGGGTGAGCACCTGGAAGACGGCGCTGTTCGAGCCGACCTGAATCACGTTGCTGGTCTGGCCCGGCTGCAGCGTGAAGGCCTCGCTCAACTCCGACCCGGAGCCGAGGCCGGGCACGTTGTCCTGGCTCGTGAAGTCCTTGCTCTCGGTCACTGTGAGCCCCATGGACTGCGCCAGTTTCTTGAAGTCTCCCGTCTTGGCCTTGGCGGCGAATTCCTGCGCTTTGGCGGCGGCAAGCGTCCGCGACTGCTGGGCGCGGTAGTCCTCCTCCACCTGCGCTTTCACTTCGTCGAGCTTAGGAAGGTGTTGCGGCACGATCGCGGCCACCTGAATAATGGCGACGCCCTTGGGCAGCGTAATCGGCTGGCCCACTTCGCCCAGCTTCAATTCGAACGCCAGGTTCTCAAACGCCTCGCTCTTGCCGAGATCGGGAACCGGATCGTTGAACTTGAAGAGCGGGGTCTCCTGCGAGGCGAGGCCCAGTTTGGCCACGACGGCGTCGAAATTCTGCGGTTGGGCTTTCAACTGCGTTTCAAGCTGATCGGCCAGCGACTTCTGCGCCTGGTCAAGCTTCTGCTTCTCCACCGTTGCCCGGATCGCGTCCTTCACCTCGTCGAAACTTTGCAGGTGGGCGGTTTGCTTCTGGGCGAGCTTCAGGATCACGATGCCGTAGCTTGTCTTGACGAGGCCACTCACCTGGCCCGGCTTCATGGCGAAGGCGGCGTCCGCCATTTCCTTCACCATCTGGCCGCGCCCGAGCCACCCGAGGTCGCCGCCCTTCGGAGCGGAAGCGTCGTCCTCGGAATCCTTCTTGGCCAAATCGGCGAAGCCGGCGCCGCCCTGAATCTGCTTGAGGACGTCCTCGGCCTTGGCGGTAATCTGCTTCACCTCGGCGTCGGACTTTCCCGTGGTCTTGAACAGGATTTGCGATAGCATCACCCGGTCGGCAACGCGGTAGTCTGACAGGTGCTGGGTGTAATACGCCTTCAAGTCCTCGTCGCTCACCTTCACCAGGGCGCGCGCGTGGTCGGGGTCAATCAGCACGTAGCGCACCTGCCGCTCGTCGGGCACTTGGTAACGGATGGCGTTTTGTTTGAAATAGGCGTCGAGCAAGGCGGGCGTGACCTCCACCGCTTTGGTGAAATTCGTAGGCTCGAAAAGCGCGTACTGCACCCTGGCTTTTTGGTTCTTCTCGACAAACTCGGCGTGCACCTCGGCCGGGCTCACCGCTACGGAGTCGGTAATCACGTCCTGCACCTTCTGCCGCAAAAGCTGGTCGCGCTGCTGCGCCTCAAACTGCGCCACCGTCATGTTGTACTGCTGCTCCACAAAACTCTTGTACTGGGCCATCCCCACAAACTGGCCGTTGACGGTGAGGTATCGCGCGAGCGACTGCTGCAGTTCCTGGTTCGAGACTTCGAGGCCCAGCTTTTTGGCCTGACCGATCAGGGCGCGCTCGAGCACCATCTCGTCGAGCATGTTCGGAGCCATCGCCTTCACCAGGGTCGGGTTGTTGCCGTAAGGCGAGTTGCGGAACTGCGCGTCGAATTGCTGCTGCAGGTCCTGGGTGGTGATGTCGCTGCCGTTGATGGTGGCGAGCACGTTCGCCTGCATCGTGCCGGTGCCTCCCCCGCCGAGCGGCGTGAGCATCACCACCATGCTGAAACTGACGATCCCCAGGAAGAAGACCATTCCATATTTCAGCAGCTTTTCGCGGTGTTTTCGAAACAATCTAAGCATGATGGCTCCTCGAAACGGACATGAACCTTAAGATTATAGGCCCGATGCGGGGCGCGGGCAAGCAACATGCGCCGGCTGGCAGGAGAAGGCTCTTCCCTCGCGGTCGTTCCCGAGGAAGGCTGGCCCGAGAAGGCTGGGCTCCGAATGATACCCGTCCCGGCCGCCGGAGGATGCTTGGCCGCATTCGGGGGCGCCCCATCCAATCGGGGATGACACACCAAACTCTCATTTAGAATCAATAACATTCCGGCTTGGTTTAGAATCGCTTCCAGGCTCCATCCACCTGACCACGGATGGCGAACTGGGCCAAGACCCGATTCTGCAATAGAGAGCGGCGCGCGAACGAATTTTTCCGCCCAATCATGCTCTAAACATAAGAAAATACATAACATAGTACGAAACAGTTCGTTCCGCCGAAAGTGGCCTATATTGTTGAATCCATGGCACATAACCATGTCCAGTTCGTTTAAGTGTTTTATTTTCAGTAGACGCTTGGTGCGGCGCGGAATGATTCGGGCTGGGCTTCGGACATTCAAGTGTCCCTAGTCCCTCGCTTGAGGTAGGGAATCCGAGGCTAGCACATCGCCAGGCTGTTGTCAAGAGGGTAATTTAAGGGTAGCGGGTCAGTTTGATGTAGAGGCGGCTTTATGCCGGTCGCCGCGGCGACCGGGGTTGGGGCGGTATAATGCAACCGCCAAGAGGGGAGAATATCGCAGACCCAACGGCCTGCGCGACGACTGCTTTATGCACGACCAGCTTTCCGGGAGCTCGCTTGTTAGCTTAGGATATTGTCATACTCCGAATGAGTGCCAATCCAGAACCACAGCACTCCATCTGGCGCTCCTACGGCGACTGCTCGATGGTGGAGGCCGACGCGCACGGACCAAAATCGACCAACCCTCTTGAAGCGAAGCGACGGATGTCGCGGGTTCGCCTTCAGCAACGCAAACGCTCGGTCGGCGAGTCCTTGCACGGACGCGGGCAGTGCGCGGTAGCACGCCCAGAAGTCCGGCGAGGCGTGGTGATTCACAGCTTGGTCGAACGCCCGGCGGCGTGGTCACCGAGCGCGCGCTCCGCCAAGCCATTAAGCCTCCCAGCCTTCACGTCGGCCTCGAACTGCCGGTCCCAGGCCTCGGCGTCGAACTCTGCGAACCATTCGCGGAATGCCGTCAGTTCCTCGGGCGATAATTCCTTGACCTGGTCTTCAATACCGTCCACCTTGCTCATAGTCAGCCTTCCTTGTCCGAGTATAGCACCGCCTGAGGTGCGAGAGACTGTGGGGCCAGGGCTTCTTCCTAGCCCGCCGTGCGCGGGCGCGAGCCTGGGGAACAAGAAGCCGGCAGGATCGGCAAGCCCCGTCGGGTCTCAATTCGTCGGGGCGACAGACGCGGGGTTGGGGCGCTATAATGCAACCGTCAAGAGGGGGAAGATCGCAGACCCGCGGGTCTGCGCCAGCCAGCCGTCAAATGGCAGCAGCGCCGGAGGCGCGGCATCATGTGGCCCACGGCGTCAGCCGTGGGAACAAAAAGCGAGTGAGAGCTTCGAGCCCCGTCGGGGCGACAGAATATGGCTCACACGTATACCCATGTCGTGATACACGCTTTGTTCAGGAAGAGCATCACCGGAGACGAACGTATCAGGAAGAAGTGTTAGCGTTGCTCAAGAAACATGGGGTCGAGTACGATTCGCGCTACGTCTTCGATTGAGATTGATGTCGCCCCTCGCGGGGCTTGGCTTTCTTTTCTCCGCCGCTTCCCACGGCTGACGCCGTGGGCCACAGGATGCCGCGCCTCTGGCGCTGGCTTATCCGCTCGGTGGTGCTCAGGTGGAATGCCGGGCTGGGCGCGCGAGCGGCGACAGACTGCGGCCCAGGGCTTCTTCCTAGCCCGCCGTGCGCGGGCGCGAGCCCTGCGGAACAAGAAGCGAGCAGGATCGGCGAGCCCCGTAGGGGCGACAGACGCATAGTTGGGGCGGTATAATGCAACCGCCAAGAGGGGAAACGCGAACCCCAGGTCTGGCCAGCCAGCCGTGAAACGGGAGCAGCGCCGGAGGCGCGGCATCATGTGGCCCATGGCGTCAGCCGTGGGAACAAAAAGCGAGTGAGAGCTTCGAGCCCCATCGGGGCGACAGACGCGGCGTTGGGGAGGTATAATGCAGCCGTCTAGCGGGGGAAGATCGGCGACCCAAAGGGTCTGCACCGGCCGGCGACGTAAGGGGAAGTAACCATGACGCTCGATGATAAAGCGAATTGCGAGTGGCTTGGAATAGACATACACATCCACACACCAGCATCGTCAGACTACAAGGGCAACCGCGAGGATGGAGAATACCTAAACCTGCTAAGCCAAGCCAACGAATTCACCGCCAAAGAGCCTGACAGGAAATCACGGAAAAGCGGATTGCCGAAACGGCCGCTCGGCTGTATCGCATTCACTGACCACAACTCGGTGGAAGGGTTTCGGAAGTACCGGCAGCTTCATCAAGAGACGCTTGCGCTTCGTAACAACCTTCGGGCGCGGGACCCTGGAAACGCTTTCATAGAGCAGCTCGAAAAGGACTTGAAAATATGGGAATCCGTCAGGGTACTTATGGGAGTCGAGATAAAAGCCGACCCCGGCATAGATCTGCTCGTCATCTTCCATGAATCCGTCGAGCCGGACACGGCTGTCGCTTTTCTTGAGAGTGCCTATGGAAAGCCTTACGGACATTTCGCCGGCGATCCAACTCCCCTGACGACAAGAACGGTCCTTGACACGCTGAATCTGGTCAGCGAACACTTCAGGGAGAAGGCTTTGGTGGTGGCGCCCCATGTAGATTCCAGCGCCGGGATCTACGACGCGCTGAAAGACTATGGCCAAGCACGCTGTAACGCCCTTCGACACCCGTCGTTGAAAGCACTGAGCTTTAATAAGCCAGAGACAAGGGACAGGGTCCGCAACCTGTTCGGGCAGCCGGATTATCGACGGCCCGACAACATCGCCCTCATTCAATCTTCGGACTTTCACGGGCAGCTGGGGGCAGCCATTGGGCAGCCGCGGACGGAGGTCTGCGTTGCCAAAGGAAGACCGACCTTCACTAGTCTAAAAGACGCCTTCGCCCATCCCGAACGAGTCCGGTGCTCGATAGACTTTGTGCAGCGAGAGTATGAATTATTGACGGCGGACAAGCGCGTCACGAAATTCGAGCCAGCAGCCGACGCAGCCCTTTTTAGGCCCGAGGACTTTAGCCGAGTTGCCGAGGCGGCCTGCGGTATGGTCAATACGGAGGGAGGAATCATAGAACTGGAAGTTAGAGTGGATCCGAACGCAGAGCGGGACTCATACATGAAGCCTTTGTTAGCCCAGCTTGCCGACGACATACTCCCCTCGATCGAACCCAAACCGACGCGCTTCTCCACTCGAAATCTTCGATTCTCGCCAGGAAAGGCTAGAGTCCTAGTCTTCTTCCCGCAGTCGAGCCAACTAAGGACTATCGACGGGGCCGTCGTGCTGTTAAAGGGAGCTCAGAATCGCAGGGCTTCAGCGGCCGAGATAGAACACTTGGTGGCTCGAAACATGCAGAAACGTTTCGGGGCTCGGTTCGAACGAACCTTGGAAGATGTGAGTGGTAGGTCCACACTGCTTTCCAAGCTGCCCCAAGGGATACCTTTAGTGCTGGGATGCCAGAAGAAACTTCACTTTGGGCTACCAAGCGGGGTTGAGATTTTGGACCCCCAACAAACAGCCTCTTCGGACCAGGAGGCCCAAGACGAGATTGAAGAACTGCGGCGCAAAGTGGTCGCAAACACTCCCTTTGGGGACCCCCGCGGAAATACCAGTCTGATCCTGCACCCAGATCCTCCGCGACAACCTGACCAGTACTTACGGTTCGCTGCCTTTAGGTGTAACTTGGACCCAGCCGCCGCCGAGAGGTGGGGTTGCGGGAAGGTCGACGCTCCCACGCTTGCGGTCATCGCAGGGGGAAACGTGCAGTTACTCGAGCCCGGCTACCTCGTTTCGATGGCACCGGTTGTGTTGCTGCGGTTAAGCGGCGATTGGGAAGGCCGCTCTTACGAGCTTCTTAGCTGGTTTAAGTCGTCATTCTTCATTTGGCACTGCGCCGTGCATATAGGCGATCCCGATGCATTTTTTCAGCTTCAGCTTCGGCCATCGAAATTTGCCTTCCCACGCCTGAGTTGTGCGGACATGCTTCAACGCTTAGCAACATTTGCTCGCAACATGCTACTGGACGAGAACAAATTCATGGATGAGGTGAATCGGCTGAAACGGAAAGATGTTTTAACCAGCGACGTCCAGGAGAAGGAGCGAATAAAATTCAACAAAACTGCCGATCGGCGCTGTCTGGACCTAGACAAGGAGATTTTCTCGTTCTTGGAGCTTGCAAAGGCGGAAAGGCAGTTAATAGCAAGGACCTTGAGGGAAATTCATATGACGGACTTCGGGTTCTTAGCCGAGACTGATGAGCCTGCGGACTGATCTCGAATCCCTGCCGCCCGCGCCCCTTTTGACTTTCCCGAACCCCCAAAATCGTCTAAACTAACTACTCAACATCAATCGCCCCGAGCACATCGGGAAGACCCGCTGTTGTGTCGCCGAGCCGGGCAGACTATTCATGTTTGACGCTTTACAAGACAAGCTCGCAAAGGTCTTCAAGGGCCTCCGGATGCAAGGCGTGCTCACCGAGCAGGTGGTGGACGAGACTTTGCGCGAAGTGCGCCTGGCGCTGCTCGAAGCCGACGTGAACTTCAAGGTGGTGAAGGACCTGCTGGAGCGTGTCAAGGTGCGGGCACTGGGCGAGCAGGCGAAGGACAGCCTGTCGCCGGCGCAGGAAGTGGTCCGCATCGTCCGCGACGAGCTGGTGGCCATCCTCGGCGGCCACGAGGCGCTGCTGACTTTTTCAAAGGACTATCCGACCGTTTTTCTGATGGTGGGGCTGCAAGGCTCCGGCAAGACGACGACTTCGGGGAAGCTGGCGCTGTGGCTCCAAAAGCGGAAGCGGCGCCCGATGCTGGTCTCGACCGACGTTTACCGTCCAGCGGCGCGCGAACAACTCGCGATTATCGCGCAGGCGGTCGGCATTCGATGCTTCTCAGGCGAGGAGCTGGGCGACCGGAAAGACTCGCCGATTGAGCTGGCGCTCGCGGCCCGCAAGGACGCCGCCGACCGCGGCTACGACACGCTGATTGTAGATACCGCCGGGCGGTTGCACATTGACGAGCAGTTGATGCAGGAAGTGAGCGACCTGCGGACGCGGCTGCGGCCCAGCGAAGTGTTGCTGGTGGCCGACGCCATGATCGGCCAGGACGCCGTCCGCAGCGCCCAGGAGTTCCACGAGCGGCTGGGCACCTCCGGCGTGATCCTGACCAAGCTCGACGGCGACGCGCGCGGCGGCGCGGCGCTCTCGATTCATCACGTCACCGGCCAGCCCATCAAGTTCATCGGCGTGGGCGAAAAGTACGATGCGCTTGAAGTGTTCCATCCCGACCGCATCGTCTCGCGCATCATGGGCATGGGCGACGTGCTCTCGCTCATCGAAAAGGCCGAAGAGACGATGGACCGGGAGAAGGCGCTCGACGTTCATCGCAAGCTGCAGACGGACAGCTTTACGCTCGAAGACTTCCGCGACCAGCTCGGCCAAGTGCGCAAGATGGGTTCGATGGAGCAGATGCTCGGGATGCTGCCGAAAATCGGGATGTTCAAGGATGCCGCCAAGACGCGCGTGGACGAGAAGGAATTCGTTTACATGGAAGCCATCATCAATTCCATGACGCCGCGCGAGCGCCGCAACCACGAGATTATCAACGGCAAGCGGCGCAAGCGAATCGCCAAGGGCAGCGGCACGAGCGTGCAGCAGGTGAACCAGTTGCTGCGGCAATACTTCCAGGCGAGCAAGATGATGAAGACCATGAGCAAGGGCATGCTGGGGAAGCAGTTCAGCAAGATGAAAATGCCGGTGGGCGCGGGGTGAAAGGAGAGGAGTCAGAAGTCAGAAGCCAGAATCCAGAAGAAAGACGATCTCCTGGATTCTGACTTCTAGTTTCTGATTTCCGCTTAGAGGGAGGATGATTGTTAAGAATACGGCTGGCCCGGACTGGGGCCAAAAAGAAAACCAGTTACAGGGTGGTGGTGATTGACCGGGAACGCGCGCGGGACGGGCGCTTTGTGGAGATTGTGGGGCACTACAACGCCCGCCGGACTCCGCCGGAGCTGGTGCTCAATCACGAACGGGTTTCTTACTGGCTGGGGCACGGCGCACAGCCTTCCGAGACCGTCCGCAGCTTCCTGAAGAAGAAGCCGGAAGCGCAGGCCGCGACGAAGACCGCAAGTTAAGCGTCGCCGGCAGGCCCGACGGCGCGACCGGACGCAAAGCGTGGAGACTTCCGCCACTCACGATCGCTTCCTCGCCATCGCCCGGATCGCGCGACCGCAGGGGCGGCGGGGCGAGGTGGCGGCGGAAATCCTGACGGACTTCCCGGAGCGGCTGGAGAGACTGCGGCGTGTGTGGCTGGCCGCGCCGGAGAGCACCCCGTCCTCCGCGCCGCGCGAGGCGACGATCGAGAGCGCCTGGCCGCACAAAGGCCGGATGGTCCTGAAATTCGCCGGCGTGGATTCGATTGACGCGGCGAACGCGTTGCGCGGGCTCCATGTGCTGGTTTCCCGGCAAGACCGCGTCGCGTTGCCGGATCACAGCTACTACGTTTGGGAGCTCGAGGGCTGTCAGGTGGTCGCGGAGCGCGCGGCGGGCGGCGACATGGTGGGTACAGTGACCGCGGTTGAGCCGACGGGCGGCGTGCCGAATCTGCGCGTCGCGCGGCCGGGCGGCGGCGAGGTTCTGATTCCGTTGGCGCAGGAGATTTGCACGAGAATCGATGTCGCGGGCAAGAGGATTGTGGTGAATCCGCCGGAAGATTTGCTGGATTTGAATGAGCAATGCAATTAGCTGAGTTACTGACCAACCGAGGTACTGAACAACTTGGTCTTTGACGTGGTCACCATTTTCCCCGACTTCTTCACCAGCATGCTCGAGCACGGCGTGCTCAAGCGAGCAAGCGCGGGCAGCCAGGCGGCAATCCACATTCACGATCTGCGCGACTACACCGACGACCGTCACCGCACGGTGGATGACCGGCCGTTTGGCGGCGGGCCGGGGATGGTGTTCAAGCCGGAGCCGCTGTTCCGCGCCGTCGAGGCGCTGGAGGCAGATTCCCTGGCCGGCGCCGGGCGCGTCATCCTGCTGTCACCGCAAGGCCGGCTTTTCAGCCAGGCGGTGGCCGAAGAATTGGCACGCGAGCGCCGGCTGATCCTGATCTGCGGGCGCTACGAGGGCGTGGATGAGCGCGTGGCGAGCCATCTGGCCACCGACGAGCTTTCGATCGGCGACTACGTGTTGAGCGGCGGCGAACTAGCGGCCGCCGTGGTGATGGAGGCGGTCACACGCCTGCTGCCCGGGGTGCTGGGCAACGAGGAATCGAGCGAGCAGGATTCGTTTGCTGCGGTGGCGGCTGCCGACGTGAGCGCGGCGGGCCGCGACGGCGGAGATTCGCCGGCGCAGCGCGCGACTCGCGACGGGGAGCGTCGCGGTGCGCTGCTCGATTGCCCGCATTACACGCGCCCGGTGGAGTTCCGCGGCCTGAGCGTGCCCGAGGTGTTGCTCTCGGGCAACCACACGGAGATTCGGCGATGGCGCCGGCGCCGGGCGCTGCTCAAGACCTGGCAGCGGCGGCCCGACCTGCTGGAGAGCTTCCCGCTCACGGCGGAAGACGAACGGTGGCTGAAGGAATTCCGGGGCGAGCGGCGCGAAGGGGCGCCGGCGTAGTCGAAAACGGAACGGGCCGGAACCCGAGCGGGCCAACTTCAATTGAGGAGTTCTGCGATGACCAGCATACTGGAGAAGATCGAACAAGAGCAGTCGAAGAAGGATTTGCCGGCAATGAATCCGGGCGATAACGTGCGCGTCCACGTGAAGATCAAAGAAGGGGACAAGGAACGCATCCAGGTTTTCGAAGGGACCGTCATCCGTCTGCGGCGTGGCGCCAGCCACTCCACGTTCACGGTCCGCAAGATTTCCTTTGGCCAGGGCGTGGAGCGTATCTTTCCGCTGCACTCGCCCGTGATCGACAAGATTGAGGTGACGCGATCCGGCAAGGTGCGGCGCGCCAAGCTGTATTACCTGCGCAAGCTCAAGGGCAAAGCGGCCCGCCTGCGCGAAGTGCGTACCGAGCATGAAGCCTGATGGCGGCTCCGATGCCCGACCGATTTTATTTGGCTCGGGCGCGCTGCTGGTGAATAATAGGCGCGATGCGCGCGCGCGATCCAAGGCAGTTCCGCTGCACGCGGCTCCACGAAGCACTGGCTTGGCGGCGCGGCTGGCGGCGCGTGGCGGGATGCGACGAAGCGGGCCGCGGCGCGCTGCTCGGTCCGTTGTACGCCGCCGCCGTCATTCTCGATCCCGATCAACCGATTGCCGGTCTCGACGATTCCAAGAAGCTTGCCCCCGAAGTCCGGGCCGAGCTGGATGTCGAGATTCGCGCCCATGCCATAGCCTTCCAAGTCGTCGCCGTGCCCGCCGCCGAGGTGGACGCACTGAACGTCTACCAGGCTTCGCGCCGGGCCATGATCCAGGCTCTCGGCGCGCTCGCTCCGCCTCCCGATTTCGTGCTCACCGACGCCATGCGCCTCTCCGGCTGGGGCGACGCGGTGGAATATGACGTTCCCTACCGCGCCCTCATTCACGGCGACGCGCGCTCGGTTTCCATCGCCGCGGCTTCGATTCTTGCCAAGGTGGCGCGTGACGCGCACCTGGTCAGGCTCGACCGGCTGTACCCGCAGTACCAGCTCGCCCGGAACAAGGGATACGGCACGCCCGAACATCTCGACGGCCTGGCACACTATGGTCCCTGCCCCGAGCATCGCCAGACTTTTCAGCCAGTCAAGATCCATCTTCTGCCGCTCTTTCCCCTCCGGCCCCTCCGGCCCCTCCGGCTGCTGACGCCGGCCAGCGAATCCCAGAGTTGAACCCTGCTACGCGCCGTCGTAAGGCAAGTCGGCGAGCTGCAAGCGCAGGTTGCCCGCGTTCGTTGAATAGGCGAGTCCGGTCGACATACCGATCACTCCGGCGCGGATCATCTTCTCGATTTCGGCATCGAAGTGCTGCATACCTTCGAGCTCGCCGTCGCGCATGGCGTCCACCAGCGTCTTGCCTTCCGATTCGCCCTTTTCCACGTACTCGCGCGTGCGCAGCGTCCCTTTCAGGATTTCCATCGCCGCCACTCGCGAGGTTCCGTTCTGCGCCGGGATGAGCCGCTGCGAGATGATGTAGCGGAAGCTCTTGGCGAGGCGCGTGCGGATGGCTTGCTGCTGATCCAGAGGAAAGACGCCGACGATGCGCTCGACGGTCTTGGAGGCGTCAATGGTGTGCAGGGTGGAAAGAACCAGGTGGCCGGTTTCGCCGGCTTCGAGAGCGGTCTCAATGGTTTCCTGGTCGCGCATCTCACCCACCAGAATCACCTTGGGCGCTTGCCGCAGGGCGGCGCGCAGAGCCAGCGCGAAGGTTGGCGTGTCGGAGTGCAGCTCGCGCTGGTGAACTGTTGAACGCTTGTGGGCGTGCAGGAACTCGATGGGGTCTTCGATGGTGATGATGTGGTAAGCCCGCTCGCGGTTGATCTTGTCAACGATGGCGGCCAGCGTCGAGGACTTGCCCGAGCCCGTAGGGCCGGTGACGAGCACCAGGCCGTTCTTGAGATTGACGATCTCGGCGAGCTGAGGAGGCAGCTTGTAAGTGTCAAAGTCGGGCACGTCGGAAGGGATCACGCGCATCACGATGGCGTGGGAACCGCGCTGCATGAAGATGTTGACGCGGAACCGGCACACCGAGGCCAGACTATAGGAGATGTCGCAGGAACCGTCCGTGCGCAGTTTCTCCCTGGCGAGGTCATTGTCGCCGATCAGTTCGGCGGCGATGCGCGTGGTGTCTTGCGGGGTCAGCGTTTCGATGCCCGCAATCTCAACCGGAACCAGTTGCCCACTGAGCTCCACCTGGGGAGGGCGACGAGGCGAAAAGATGAGGTCACTGACGCGGCCCGGCGTCTCGACCATGGCTCTCAGCATCTCGAGCGTCGAGACGTCGCGGCCGATTGCCGGGGGCTCGACGATCGAGAGACCGGCGGTTGCGGCGGATGTGCCCATCGGTTCCCCTCGTGCGGTTTGCGAGATATGGTGACTCATTTTCTGTAGCACCGCCTATGAGCGGCGCGCTCAGTGCGCCACCGCCTTGGCAAGATCTGTCAGCACCGAACGAAGGCGAGCCATCGCGGCTTCGACCGCCGGCAAGGCTTCCTGCACGCGCCCCCGGTCACCCGTGTCAGCCGCGTCTTGCAGGTTTCGAGCCGCCAGCAACGCCTCCCGGGCGGCGAAGTTTCCCACCGAGCCCCTGAGCGCGTGGGCGGTGCCGGCCAGCGCCGGGAAATCGCCGAGATCGAGTGCCTGGCGGATGGCGTCCAACATCTTCGGCGAGTCTTCAAGAAACAGCGCCGCCATCTCTCCCAGCAGGCCGGTATCGTTCTCGACCAGAGCGAGGGTGCCCTCGCGGTCGAACACCGAGGGACCCGGGCTTTCGCTCGAACCCGCTTCAGGGGCGACGCCGCCCGGTCCCGCCGTCTTGTTGTGCGTCGCGGGCTGCGTGCTCTTTTCCTCGGTCAGGCTTGCGATCGCCTTAAAGAGCTCCTCTGCCCGGATCGGCTTCGAAACGTAGCCATCGCAGCCGGCGGAGAGACACCACTCCCGGTCGCCCGTCATGGCGTGCGCGGTCATGGCGATGATGGGCAGATGAGACCCGGTCGCTCTCTCGGTCTCGCGGATGGCGGCCGTCGCTTGCAGGCCATCCATCCCGGCCATCTGGACGTCCATCAGCGCGACGTCGAAGGATCCGGCGGCGAGGGCTGTCAGGGCCTCACGGCCGCTGCCGGCCAGGACCACGCTGTGGTCGCGCTTCTCCAGCAGCCTCCTGGCCAGTTGCTGATTGACGGGGTTGTCCTCAACCAGCAGGATGCGGAGGCTGCGCGCCGGCTTGCGCTCCTCCCGCAAGGAATGGCGTGTGATCAGGCCTGGCGCCGGGGCCGAAGCCGTGTCCTGTCCGAGCACGCTCAGCAGTGCTTCCCGCAATTCCGCCTGGCGGATGGGCTTGGTCAGATAGGCGGCCACGCCCAGGCTGCGGCATCGCGCCGCATCCCCACGCTGGCCCGCCGAGGTGAGCATCATGATCGTCGCGGCCTGAAGCCGGGGGTTCTTCTTGATCTGCCCGGCGAGGGCGAAGCCGTCCATTTCGGGCATCCAGGCGTCCGTGAGCACCAGCGGGAAGGGCCTGCCTTCCGCCGCCGCCTGCTCCAACGAGGCGAGAGCGGCCCGGGCGCTTTCGACCAGGACGGGCTTCATGCTCCAGCGCTCCAGCAGTTTGGCCAGGACGCGCCGATTCGTGACGTTATCGTCCACCACGAGCACCGGCAGGCTGACGAGGCTCGCGGGCTTCGGAGCCTCGGGCCGGGCCTCGCCCAGGCCGACCTGGGCGGTGAAGTGAAAAACGCTGCCCTTGCCGAGATCGCTCTCCAGCCAGATTCTGCCCTTCATCATCTCGACCAGTCGCGAAGAAATGGTCAATCCCAGCCCGGTGCCGCCGAACTTGCGCGTCGTCGAACCATCGGCCTGGGAAAAAGCCTCGAAAATGACGCGCTGTTTTTTCGGGGCGATGCCGATCCCGGTATCGCTCACTCGAAAGTGCAGCAACACGCTTGCCGCGTCGCGTGACTCGACTTCCACTCCCAAAGCCACTTCGCCCCGCTCGGTGAATTTGATGGCGTTCCCGATCAGGTTCACCACAATCTGGCGCACGCGGCTGGGGTCGCCGAAAACCACTTCCGGCGCCTCGGGCCGCACATCGCAGATCAGCTCCAGTCCTTTCTGGTGCGCCTGAATGGCCAGCGTTTTGGTGGTTTCCTCCAGACAGTCGCGCAGGTTGAACTCAATCGGGTCGAGCGAGAGCTTGCCCGCCTCGATCTTGGAAAAGTCGAGGATATCGTTAATGAGAGTCAGGAGGGAATCCGCGGAAGTCTTGACCATGCCCAGGTTCTCGCGCTGTTCCGGATTGAGGTCGGTATCGAGCGTCAGTTCGGTCATGCCCAGGATGCCGTTCATCGGGGTGCGAATCTCGTGGCTCATGTTGGCGAGAAACTCGCTCTTGGCGCGGCTGGCCGCCTCGGCAACTTCCCGGGCCTTCTGGATGTCGGCCTCGGCCCGCTTGCGGATGGTGATGTCGGTGATGCTGCCGCGGACCAGGGGCCGGCCGGCATCATCGGGCAGGCGCACCAGCCGCACCTCGCAAGGGATGTCAGCGCCCGTCGAGTTGCGCAGCGTCCACTCGAACACGGGCGCGCCGCCAACGAGCGCTTCCTGGATTTTTTCCTGCGCCAGCTCGGAGGCAGAGCGTCCGCCGGGCTGCGTGGGCGCGCGAAAACCTACCGGGGCGGTCTCGAGCAGAGCCTGGCGGCTCAGGCCGAAGAGGCGCGCGGCGTTCTCGTTCGCCTCGATGAACCGGGCCGCCGCTGCGTCCAGCACAACAATCGCCTCCGGCGCGTGCTCCACCAGCGTCCGGTAGCGCTCTTCGGACTCGCGCCGCCCACGCTGGGCGCGATCCAAGGCTGCGAGCATGTTGTTGATGGCGCCTCCCAGGCTCCCCAGCTCGTCACTGCCGGCCGCCGGTACCCGCGCCGAAAGGTCTCCGGTCGAACCAATGGCCGTGACACTGGCGTTAAGCGTTGTGAGCCGCGAAAGAATGGCCTTGTGCAACAGAACCATGGTGACCAGCATAAACACCAGCCCGCCGGCCAGCAGGGCAACGAGAAAATAGACCTGGCTGGACTGGCCCTGGGTGTAGATCGTCCGCGGCTCGTCGACCCGGACCACCAGCGCCGGCTCCCCGTAAACGTCCCGGACGAGCGCGTACCCGGCCGTCAACTCAGGGCTCAACGGCCGGACGAAAACCGCTCCTGTTTGGAAAAGGAGCGAAGGGCGCGCCGCTTCAAAGTCGGGGGGAAACTGGGGATCGTTGAGGCACTTCACGGTGAGCGACAACTGCGTGGTTTCGCCCAGATGGCGTATCTCACCCGCATCGAGGTAGCGGCCCATGATGAGCGTTCCACGCATGGGGCCTTGGCGCTCGGTGGTGAGGATGGGCCAGGAGGCCAGAAGAATGGGGCCTTCGGGGAGCAGAACAATGCCGGTCACCGGCGTTTCCGCGCCGGGACGCCGCAAGAGCCGGCCGGTGGGCGAGAGGTACTGGTCAAAGCTCTTCGAGGTGTAGCGCGCACCGTAGACCATGGCGCCGGAGGAGTCGAAGAGCAGCACCAGGTTGACGCGAAGCCCGGCCAGGGTATCACTCGAGAGCTCGGAGGGGACAAAGCCGGGATTGCGGTCCTCCATGAAGGCGTAAGCGCGATCCCACGCCGCATAGTCGGCCGTCGTGCTGTTGAGCGTGGCCAGGTCATCCGCGAGCGCGCTCAGAGCACGCTTCACGTCCCCGGCGTTCTGCTGCTGTTCGAGATCCGCGAAGCGGCCCAGAAGGACCACGCGCGAACTGGCATACAACAGGGTGACGAGACCGGCCAGGGTCAGTGTGATGATCACCAGAGCCTTCGTGCCCAGCGTCATAGGGCGCCTCGCGAGCCTGGCCTCCAGTTCATCGGAGAACTGTTCTGTTTCGCCAGCCTCGGCTCTTCTGAGAGACTCGCGGAGGGCAGCCACGCTGACCGGTGGAGCCGAATGGTTGGCCACTGCGCCAGGTTGCAGGTCAAGACATAATTCATAGTCTCACTGTCCGATTTATTCACCATTTCCGGCGCCGTGTCGCTATATTTCCTTCGGGCCATTTCGTTATGCCCTTTTTTCTTCAGAAGTTATGAACGGCCTTGAATAAAAACACCTTTTTTTGTTGCGAAAATGATGCTTATATATCTTTTTTATTATCAATCACTTATAGTAGACTCGCTGATCTGCGTATATAGCCATAAGCACCTTATATTCAGTTTATTAAGCGCCCCATCCTTCATTATGCGTGTCCGTTTCCGGACGGCCATTTGTGTATCCTGTTCTCATAATCTTAGAGGCAGCCGGGTTTCAAAGTTACGGCCAGCATGGCTTGTCTGTAGCATGTATACGGCTGAAAACAATTGACATACCCTCAAACACAGGGCACCAGCGGGGGCTTGCGCCGGGGCCGACTTCGTCGAGGCTTTGTAGCCGGTGTAGCCTATTCAACTAGCCCGCTCCTTTGATTCTAATCGAGGCCGACCCCCGATGGTATCAGGGACGAGCCTCGCGCTCGCTGCCTCACCTCCAGCCACATCCTAGCCCTGAGTGCAACGAAGGGATGCGCCGCGCGCCAGCTGGCAAAATGCCGGCGCTACCTCACCGAATGTCACTCCATAAACTTTGAACCTCACTTCCGCCAGCCTCCTTCTAGCATGAAATGAACAATAAATCAATAGTTAATATAAGTAACGTGAATGCGGGCGTTCTCCTGACGCCCGCGCTGACGCCCGTCCCCTGCGGCGGGATGCACCATCGCACAACTCGCAATTCTGCTAAGATGGCCCTCGAACATGTTCTCGCGCCACAACCGCATGATCGGGGCGCTGTATATGCTGGCGGATGGCGCGCTGGCGCTCGCGAGCTTCTGGCTGGCGCACTCGGTTCGCTCCCGCCTCGCCGGCCTGCGGCCGCTTTATCCCGCCGTCTACTACCTTTGGATTGTCCCGCTGCTCGTGGTGCTCTGGGTGGGCGTCGGCTTGGCGATGGGAGTCTACCGCGAGATTCGCGAGGAGGAGATGCGCCGCGCCTTCCTCGATCCCCTCAAAGTCGGCGCGATCTCAACTACCCTTTTGTTCGCCCTCGACTTCGCGCTGAAGCAGGAGTACATCAGCCGTCTGCTGCTGGGGTTCTTCGCCCTGGCTGACCTCGGCGCGATGGTTCTCTTCCGGCTCATCGCCCGCCGCCTGGCCGAGCCTTTGAGGCGGCGCTTTTCAAGCTTCCGCAATTTTGTGCTGGTGGGCGCGGCGCCGGAAGCGCTGGAGATCGCGCGCGCCATCGAGCGGAACCGCAACCGCGGCATGACGCTCTCAGGGTTCGCAACGGTCGGCCCGCCAGAGACAGGCTCCGCGATGGCTGAGACGGTAGAACAGTCGACGCTCGGCCGCTCCTACCCGGTGTATACGCTGGGCGAGCTGCCGGAATTGCTGCGCCGGCACGTGATTGATGAGGTGATCTTCGCCGTCTCGCAAGACCAACTTGACCTTTTGCAAGAGACGTTCCGGATCTGCGAGGAAGAAGGCGTGAAGACCCGCCTGCTGCTGAGCTTTTTCCCGCACGCCGTTTCCCGCGTCTACCTGGAGCGGCTGGGGCGGACGCCCCTGCTCACTTTTTCACCGACTCCGGAAAACGAATACCTGCTGCTCGGGAAACGCGTGATGGATTTCGTCATGGCGCTCGTGTTGGTGGCCGCGCTCTCTCCGGTTTTTCTGCTGCTCGCTTTGGCCATCAAGCTGACCTCGCCGGGGCCGGTGCTCTACCGGCAGACGCGCTGCGGCCTGGGCGGCCGACGGTTCAGCCTGCTGAAGTTCCGCTCGATGCACCAGGGAGCAGAGGCGCGCCGGGACGAGCTTGCCCCTCTCAACGAAGCCGACGGGCCAGCGTTCAAGATCCGAGACGACCCGCGCTGCACCAAGGTGGGGCGGTTCATGCGCCGGTTCAGCCTGGATGAGCTTCCGCAGCTCGTGAACATCCTCAAGGGCGACATGTCGTTTGTGGGGCCGCGGCCGCCGCTGCCCGAGGAGGTGGAGCAGTATGAGCGCTGGCAGCGGCGCCGGTTGCGAATGCAGCCGGGACTCACCTGCCTGTGGGCGCTCGAAGGACGCAGCACCCTGAATTTTCGCCGCTGGATGGAACTCGATCTTCAGTACATTGACAACTGGTCGCCGTCGCTCGACTGGAAAATCCTGCTGAAGACGATTCCGGCGGTCTTACTCGGCCGCGGAGCGAGTTGAGTTTAGGGATCAGGGGTCAGGGAAGCCCCGCTGATCCCATTACTCGGTGATCTGAATCTGGGGCACGAACTTGACTCCGGCGGTAATCGAGTTCGAGATGAAGCAATTGTCTTCGACTTTCTCGATAAGCTGGCGCGCCAGTTCCAGATCCGCCTGGGACTTCACCACGATGCGCGGCTCGACGGTGACCTGGGTCACGCGATACTTGCCCTCGACGTGCTCGAGCAATCCTTCCGCGTTGCTCTCGTAGGAAACCAGCCCCACGCCGCGCCGCTCGGCAAAGACGATGAAGGTCAGCATCAGGCAGGTGTTGAGCGCGCCAACCAGCAAATCTTCGGGGCACCACACGCCCGCCTGGCCCCTAAACTCGGGAGGATTCCCAACTTCGATCTCCGCCTTGCCCGCGGAGGCGAGCGCGCCCCGCAGGGCCGATTTCCAGGAGACGGTTGTCTTGTACAGGAAAGACTTGTAAGCCTTTTTGGTTTCCATAGGAGCTCCCGGTTCAGAGTCTCACAACGGGAATGCGCTGTCGAGCGCGCCAAACCCAATTGCAGTTGACGCCGGGGAGGCTTTTGTGAGTTACAATAGGATTGCAAGCGTTGGGTGAGGGCGATCGAGCGGGGGTGGACCATGAGTACGAGAACCCTTACGCGACTGGCTCCGGCCGGTTGCCTTCTTATCCTGTGCGCCGGAGGCGTGGCGGCGCCGCGGTTCGATTTTGCAATCCAAGCCGACTACCCGGCTGCAACACGCACGCCGGCACAAGACGCGCAGGCGCCCACCATCCATCCTCTGCTTTCGTCCGAGCAACGCGCCGACATCTTCATGGCGCGCAAAGAGTACGCCGATGCCGTGGATTATTACGTTCGGGCGCTGAGGGAATCGGGCACGGCGAGTCCGAGCGCCGCGGCCCTCTGGAACAAGATGGGCATCGCCTTCCAGCAGGAGCAGCGGTACGGCGACGCGCGGAAGGCGTACGGGCGGGCCCTGAAGGACAACAAGCAGTTCTCGGAGGCCTGGAACAACCTCGGCACCACCTATTTCCTCGCCAACAAGTTCGGGAAGTCCGTCAAGGATTACCGGCGCGCTTTGGCGCTCGAACCGAACTCCGCCTCCTATCACCTCAATCTCGGCACGGCATACTCCCGCATGAAAAAACCTCTGCTGGCGATCGAGGAATACCGCGCCGCCTTGGTGCTGGACCCCGACATTCTCCGCGAGCACTCCACCACGGCCACGGTGGTCGAGGCGCAAAGCGTGAACGCGGAGTATTTCTTCTGCGTCGCCAAGGTCTTCGCCTCGCTCGGCCGCACCGAAGAAGCCGTCCGTTACCTGCGCCGCGCCTTCGAGGATGGCTTCAAGGACGACAAGAAGCTCGACGCCGACCCGGACTTCCTGAAGATCAGCAAGGACCCGTCGTACGTCGCGTTGCGGACCAATCCGCCGGTGGCCATCAAGGATTGAACGGCTGACCGGAGAGACACTCGTCGGGTCTCCGGCCGAGTTCGCGCGCTCTGAACGTGCGTTTGGTTGGACTGGCGTTTCCCGGCTCACTGGCAAATCTCGTATAATGCCCTTCTGACTTGGACCCGAAGCTGTCGCCGCCGCATCCCAACTTTGGGACTGTAGTGCGAACCTGGAGTCAGGGGAGCGCCCGCTGCCGAGCTTTCAGGAGGGACTACCTTTGGACGCATCCGCCCCTACGAAAATCCTGCCCGCTGCCGTCAACGCTACGGAGCTTGACGCGCTCTCGATCAACACCATTCGCGGCCTCGCCATGGACGCCGTCCAGAAGGCGAACTCCGGCCACCCCGGACTTCCGATGGGCTGCGCGGCGATGGCCTACGTGCTCTGGACCCGCTTTCTGCGTCACCATCCACGGAGTCCACACTGGCCGAACCGCGACCGCTTTGTGCTCTCGGCCGGTCACGGCTGCATGTTGCTTTACAGCCTGCTCTATCTCACGGGATACGATCTGACGCTCGACGACCTCAAGCAGTTCCGGCAGTGGGGATCGAAGACGCCCGGGCACCCGGAGCATATGCTCGTCGAGGGCATTGAGACGACCACCGGCCCGCTCGGCCAGGGATTCGGCAACGCCGTGGGGATGGCCATCGCGCAGAAGTATCTCGCGGCGCGCTTCAACCGGCCGGGCCACGAGCTGGTGGACTACCGCATTTACGGCATCTGCAGCGATGGCGACCTGATGGAGGGCGTCTCGGCTGAATCCGCCTCGATTGCGGGCTTTCTCGGACTCAATAATCTTATCTTCCTCTACGACAACAACCACATCACCATCGAAGGTTCCACCGACCTCGCCTTCAGCCAGGAGGACGTAGGCAAGCGCTTCGAGGCCTACGGATGGTTCGTGCAGAACCTGCCGGACGGCAACGACCTCGCTGCGGTGGAGCGCGCCTTGTGCGCGGCACAAGCGGAACAGCAACGGCCGTCGCTCATCGTCGCCCGCACCCATATCGCTTACGGTTCGCCCAACAAGCACGACAGCGCCTCTGCGCACGGCGAACCGCTGGGCGAAGAAGAAGTGAAGCTGACGAAGCAAAACCTGGGCTGGCCTCTGGAGCCGGCGTTTTACGTCCCGGAGAAGGCACTGGCGCACTATCGCGAGGCCATCGAGCGCGGCGCGCAAGCCGAAGCCGAGTGGAACCAGCGTCTGGCGGCTTACCGGCAGGCCTTTCCCGACTTGGCTGCGGAATGGGACCGCTACGTCGCGGGCGAGCTGCCGCCGGGCTGGAAGGACAAGATCCCTGCCTTCAGCCCGCAGGATAAGCCGATCGCCACACGGAACGCTTCCGAAAAGGTGTTGAACGCCATCGGTCCGCTCATTCCCACCTTTCTCGGCGGCTCGGCGGATCTCGCTCCCTCGACCAAGACCTACGTGAAAGGACTCGGTGATTTTGCCAAGGGCAATTACAGTGCCAAGAACTTCCACTTCGGCATCCGCGAGCATGGCATGGGTTCGATTGTGAACGGCATGGCGCTTTCCGGCCTGATTCCCTACGGCGCCACGTTCCTCATCTTCTCCGATTACATGCGACCGACGATTCGCCTGGCCGCGCTGATGGAGCTTCACTCCATTTTCGTTTACACGCACGACAGCGTGTTCCTCGGCGAGGACGGCCCGACGCACGAGCCGATCGAGCAACTGCCTTCGCTCCGCGCCATCCCCAATCTGTGCTTCCTTCGCCCCGCCGACGCCAATGAGACGGCGGTCGCCTGGCGCGTGGCCATCGAGCACAAGGGCGGCCCGGTGGCGATGGCGCTGACGCGGCAGAACCTGCCCATCATTGACCGCGAGAAGTACGCCCCGGCGGAGGGCTTGACGCGCGGCGCTTACGTGCTCGCGAACTCCAGCGGCACACGCCGCGCGTACACGCGTGCCGGGACCCCCGAGATCATCCTCATCGCCTCGGGCTCGGAAGTCGCGCCGGCGCTCGAAGCTTATGAGAAACTCTCCGCCGGGGGCGTCGCGGCGCGGGTGGTCAGCATGCCCTCCTGGGATCTGTTCGAGAAGCAGCCACCGGCCTATCGCGACGACGTCTTACCGCCGCAGGTGACGGCGCGCCTGGCGATTGAAGCGGCGTCGCCGTTCGGGTGGGAGCGTTACGTCGGACCGAGGGGCGCGGTCATCGGCATGAACCGGTTCGGCGCTTCGGCTCCTTACAAGGTGCTGGCCGAGAAGTTCGGGTTCACGGTCGAGCACATCATCGAGCAAGCCCACGAGTTGATGGGTCGATAATACTCCGCAGGCAGAGAGGAACCGGTCTCCATGATTGAAGCTCCTGCACTACTCAATGCCCTGGAAACGAGCCCCCAGAAGCAGCGAACGCCCCAGCCCTGCGTCATGGTCATCTTCGGCGCTTCCGGTGACCTGACCGCGCGAAAGCTGATTCCGGCGCTGTATTACCTCTTCCGCCAGAAGCTGCTTCCGGAAGGTTTCTCGGTGGTCGGCTGCGCCCGGACTCCTTACACCAACGACAGTTTTCGCGACAAGATGCGGGAGGCCGTCACCAAGTATCTGAACGTTCCCGCCGCCGACAACTCGTTCATCGACAGCTTCCACCAGGGCATCTATTACCTCACCGACGACTTCGGCGACGCCAAGGCATACACCCAACTCGGGCAGCTTCTTGACCAGCTCGATGGCGAGCGAGGCACGCAGGGCAATCGCCTGTTTTACATGGCCACGCCTCCCAGTTTTTTCGAGGAGATTGTGAAGAACCTGGGGGCTGCGGGCCTCAACAAGCCGAAGATTCCGGATCAGAGCTGGACGCGCATTGTGGTCGAGAAGCCCTTCGGTCGTGACCTCGAAAGCGCCCGGGAGCTTAATCGCACTCTGACCACCGTGTTCAGCGAAGACCAGGTCTATCGCATCGACCATTACCTCGGCAAGGAAACGGTACAGAACCTATTGGTATTCCGTTTCGCGAACGGCGTCTTCGAGCCTACCTGGAACCGCCGCTACATTGACAACGTGCAAATTGCGGTCGGCGAGCAGATCGGCATCGAGGGCCGCGGCGCGTACTACGAAGAAGCCGGCCTGGTGCGAGACATGATCCAGAACCACGTCCTCTCGGTGTTGAGCCTAGTCACCATGGAGCCGCCTTCGATGTTTGAGTCGGGGTCGGTGCGCGACGAAAAAGCCAAGCTGATGCGCGCCATCCGCCCCATCCCGCTCGACCGGCTCGGCGAGGCCGCCGTGCGCGGGCAATACGTCGAAGGCTGGTCGGACGGCAAGAAGCTGCCGGCTTACCGCGCTGAGCCTGACGTGTCGCCGCAATCCACTACCGAGACCTTCGCGGCGTTCAAGTTCTACATTGACAACTGGCGCTGGGCCGACGTGCCGTTCTACGTGCGGGCCGGCAAGCGGTTGCCCAAGCGAGTCTCCGAAATCACCATTCAGTTCCGGCGCGCTCCCCACCTGCTCTTTCGCGGCACGGCCACCAAGGCCATGGAGCCCAACCTGCTTTCGGTGCGCATTCAGCCGGACGAGGGCATCTCGCTGCGGTTTAATGCCAAGATTCCCGACACCACCATGCACATCAAGCCCGTCGACATGCAGTTCAAGTACGGCGAGGCGTTCTCGACCACCGCTCCGCCCACCGCCTACGAGACACTGCTGCTCGACTGCATGCTGGGCGATCCCATGCTCTTTACCCGCGACGATTTTGTGGAACTGGCTTGGGAGCTGCTGACGCCGGTTCTGGACCGCTGGCACGAAGACGGGCGCAAGGGCCTCTACTTCTACGAAGCCGGCACGTGGGGTCCGCCGGAGGCCGACGCCTTCATGGAGCGCGACGGCCGCCACTGGCACAAGATCTGAAGTCTGAAATCTTCAATCTGAAATCCGTTTAGCAGTTCCCTTCGATTTGCGGCGTCACCCGCGCCCCTACCGCTTCCCGGTCATGAACACGTCAAGCTCGGCCCGCGTCGGCGCCGACGCCTGGGCTCCGAGCTTGGTCACTGAGAGCGCGGCGGCATGGTTGGCAAGCCGGCAGGCGACGGCGAGGTCCAGGCCTTCGCTGAGGGCCACGGCGAGCGCGGCGTTGAACTCGTCTCCCGCCGCGGTGGTATCAGCAGCCTTGACCTGTGGCGCCGGCAGAAGTTGGGATGTGTCGGCGTCAACCAGCATGCATCCCTGCTCTCCCAGCTTGACGATCACGGTTCGCGCCTTGCGCGCCTGAAGCTTGCGCGCGATGCCCACGGCCTGGTCGGGTGCCAGGTTGCCGGGCGCGAGCCCAGCCAGAATCGCAGCCTCGGTTTCGTTCGGTGTAATGATGTCGCAGAGGTCGAAAAGCTCATCGGGGACGGGACGCGCCGGCGCCGGGTCAAGAATCACCCGCGCCCCGGCGCGACGCGCGGCGCGCGCCGCCTCGAGCACCGTTGGCAAGGGGTTCTCGAGCTGCAACAGGACCCACGCCGCGCCTTCGAGATAGGCTTGGCCGGCGTTCACGTCTTCGGGCGAATAACGGTCGTTGGCGCCGGGCACGATGATGATGGAGTTCTGGCCTGTGTCTGCGACAAAGATCAAGGCAATGCCGCTCGTGCAATCCGGGATGGTGAGGAGTCCGCTCACCTCGCAGCCGGCGAGCTCGAGATTGGAGCGCATGGCGCGCCCGAAGTCGTCGCTGCCCACGCGCCCCAGCATGGCCACGCGTCCGCCGAGCTTGGCCGCCGCGTAAGCCTGGTTGGCGCCCTTGCCGCCCGGCTCGCTGAAATACGTGTGGCCTACCAGGGTCTCGCCCACCACCGGGATGCGCGGCGCGCACGCCACCAGGTCCATGTTCAAGCTGCCGACCACGACGATTTTCTCCACCACGGTGTTCGCTCCTGTCTGCGAGTGTCCTCGCCGGCGAATGATTCTACACGATTGCATCCCCTGGTTGTAGCGGTGATCTCAGATCGCCGCTACGCAGAGCGCCCCTAGCGGAGGCGGGTTTCCCATTTTAGAGCCTTCGACGTTACAATCACTCCTCTATGCGGCTGATTCTCGCATCGGCTTCGCCCCGGCGTCAGGAGCTCCTGCGCAACGCCGGGATCGACTTCGAGGCGAGGGCGAGCAGGGTGGAAGAGCGGCGCCGCCCGGACGAAACGGCGGAAGACATAGCCCAGCGCCTGGCGCGCGAAAAGGCGCTGGACGTTGCGGCCTCGTCGCCCGCCGGGAGCCTGGTGCTCGGCGCTGACACCGTGGTGGTGGTCGAAGGCGACGTTCTCGGCAAGCCTGCGGACGCCGAGGACGCGGCCCGGATGTTGCGTCTGCTCTCCGGCCGCACCCACCGGGTCATCACCGGAATCTGCCTTGTCCGCGCCCCGGACGCGGCCGAGGCATTGCAGGTAGAATCGACATGGGTCTACTTTCGTAGCCTCGATGAAAGCGAGATTCAGGAGTATGTAGCCAGCGGCGAGCCGTTTGACAAGGCGGGCGCCTACGCCATCCAGGAACGCGCCTCGAAGTTCGTCACCCGCATCGAGGGGTCTTATTCCAACGTCATGGGCCTGCCGGTGGCGCTGGTCTGCGAGATGCTGAAAGCGGTACTTGGTCGGTAGCCCGTTGTCGAAAAGAACCGGGAGCCACAACTGAGAACTGACAACTGTTTTACAGAATGATCCGTTCGTCACCCTGGCGGCGCGTGATGTGTTCGCGATCGAGGTATTCGAGCAGTGGGATGGCGTACTTGCGGCTCAATCCGGTCAACTCCTTGAAGCCCCCGACGTCAAGGCGATTGGACGCCGCCTTGCGCTCGGCCAGCAAGCCGCGCAGGCCTTCGAGCGCCGAGCAATGGAAGATGAGACCGTCGGCGACCCTAACCAGCGCTTTCTCCTTGAGGAGAATCTGCAGAATCTTCTCGGCGCGAGCGCGGTCCACTGGCAGCTTCGCCAGCACCTCAGCGGCGCTGGGCACGGAGAGTCCGGCCTTCTCGAAAGCATCGCTGATGCGCGCTTTGACGGCAGACTCTTCCGCGGTCAACTGCACGGCGCGGCCCGCCAGCCTCGCGCGCTCTCCCTGCAACTCGATCTTGCCTTGCGCCGCGAGCGCGTCAACAACTGCGCCGAACAGCACGCCCGAGGGTGCGGGCATGGCTGGCGAACGCCCATGACCGCGCTGCCGCGAGGGGTCGCCGCAGGGCGCAGCAAGCCGCCCGCGCAAGTCTTCGCGCGCCAATCCGGGCAGGAGCGGGTTGGCTTCATGAAAGTCAGCCAGCACCTTCAGCACGCTCTCCGAGAGTTCGCGAAAGTACTCGGCGTGGATCAAGAGGCTAGGCGGCTGGCCTACCCTGACCACGCGCCTCCTCTTCTCGAGAACCTCCGCCAGCCGCAATACCTCAGCGGGATTCTCGCCCGTTCGGGCGACAAGCGCGGAAAGCGGCGCTTCGCCACGATCCTTCACCAGCCGCTCGAGGCGCGATTCAAAATCGCCCTGCTCCAGGACTTCGAGAAATTGCCGCGCGGCTGCATCGCCGGCCCGATGTTGGCGCGGATGGTTGTCGAGCACCGTGCCGCCGCCGATGGTCGAGACCGGCGAGAACTGCCGGATGATGAAGCGGTCGCCGGGAAGAAAGATGCCCGGCTCGGCCAGCCGCAATTGAGCGTACGCCCGCTCGCCGGCCTTCAACTCCCTGCTTTCGACGAGCACCACCTCGGCCAGCATCTCCGCCGTGCCGCAGTGGAAGTGGACCCGCGAGCGATTCTTCAACGGTCGCGCCGAAGCGAGCAGTGAGACGGCACAGTCGAGCCGGCGGCTCGCTTCGAACATGCCCGGCGGTCCCAGTACCATGCCGCGCGTGATCTCCGGAAGGTCCACGCTCGCGAGGTTCACCGCCGTGCGTTGCCCGGCGAGCGCGACGCTGGCGGCCTGGTTGTGAACCTCGATACCGCGCACGCGCGCCCTGCGGCCTGACGGATAGATTTCGACCTCCGATTCCCGTTCGATCCGGCCCGCCGCAAGAGTCCCGGTGACGACCGTTCCGAATCCTTTCATCACGAAGGCGCGGTCAATCGGCAGCCGGAACGGCCGGCCGGTGGGCCTGGCCGAGGCGGCAAGGCTGAGGCGGCGCAATTCCGCCTTCAGCTCGTCGAGACCCTCTCGGGTGCGCGCGCTCACCGGCACGATCGGCGCGCCTTCGAGGAAGGAGCCGGACACGAATTCCTGAACCTCGAGCCGCACAATCTCGAGGAGGTCGGGCTCCACGAGGTCGGATTTCGTGATGGCCACAAGGCCCTGTTGGATGCCGAGCAGCTTGCAGATGTCGAAGTGTTCGCGGGTCTGCGGCTTGATGGACTCGTCGGCGGCAATCACCAGCATTACCAGGTCGATGCCGCTCGCCCCGGCCAGCATGTTCTTCACGAAGCGCTCGTGACCCGGCACGTCCACGAAGGCGAGGCGGAGATCCTGGCCGAGGTCGAGGCGGGCGAACCCGAGGTCAATGGTGATGCCACGCCGCTTCTCTTCCTGCAGGCGGTCGGGGTCGGTGCCGGTGAGCGCCAGCACCAGCGCCGATTTGCCGTGGTCAATGTGACCGGCGGTGCCGATGACGACGTGCTTCATGGAGTTGGTAACCCGAAAATCGAAACCCGCGAGCGGGTCGGGCTTCGCTCAATTGCTGTTCGCAGGCGAGGGCTTCTCCACTTCCGAGCCCAGCCACACGCTGACCACACGCCAATCGCCCGCTTCTTTCTGTAGCACGATGTCGTAGTTCGCGAGCGCCGAGGGATCTTGGAAAACCACGTGGGCGAGCGCGCGCGTCTGGTTGGGGGAAAGCGTGAAGGTCTCGACCGCGGCCTTTGCCAGGGAAGCCTCAGGAGCCCGCCCCTTGTCCGCGGTGGCTTTCGAGCCGCGCGGCGACCCGCCCGCCGTGGTCTTGCGCGCCGGTTGTGGCGGCTTCGCCTCTTCCAGCGCCGGCATGAAGTAAGTCTGCACCGCCTCGTCAATCGACGCGCCAGCTCTCCTGCCTTCCGGCGACGCGAGGTACTTGGCGCGTCCCTCGATCACCTCGACGGCGTTCTCGATGTCATCGTGAATCACCACGTCGGTGATTTTCGTCTCCGCCTGCCGGAGCTGGGGAACCAGACTCGGGTCAGAGCGCACCGTGAAGGCCAGGATGGCGGCTTCGGTCACCGTGCGATCGGGCTCGGCGTCGGAGTGGTTGAGCGCATACATCAGGACCTTGGTCGCTTCGGAGGCGCGATACTCGCCGAGCGAGCCAAAGTAAAACCGCCGCAAGTCGAGATCGCGGGGGTCGTCAATCAGTCCGGCTAGAATCTTGAGCGAATCGCCGCCGCCCATGTAAGCCAGGCACTGGGCGGCAAAAGTCGCCGTGCGATCGTCCTTCAGCGCCGCCTGAAGCTGGGGAATCAGGCTGGGCCCCGCGGCAAAGGCGGCGTCGTAGAGCGCCTCGCTCGCGTCAGGATTGGGCGAGCTCAAGATGCTCCACAGCAGCTCCGGCGCCCAGTCACCGGGCAGGACGCTCGACTCGCCGCCGGTTGCGGGAGAGGCGGCGGGATTCTTGGGCGCAGGGTTCTCCGGCGCAGGCTCCGGCAGCTTCGGCCGTCGCACGGGAACGTTGGGTTGCTGCGGGAAGCAGAAAGCCGACGGCAGAAAGAAAGCAGAAAGCAGAAGGCAGAAGGCCGAAAACAGAAAGCGGGCGGCGGTAGTCACGATTCGCATGCTCTCATCTTTAAATGTGCCGGCGGAGGCCGGCAGTTGGCAAGCCGCCAACGCGCGCTAGGAAACCAGGAAACCAGTCAAGGCGACAACGACGCCGACGAAGCCCAGGACGCATCCCGCGCCCCAGTACCGCCGGCGCCCGGTGAGCAGCGTCACCGAAACGATCACCAGAGCCGCCTCCAGACACACCTCGCCCAGATCGAACCGGGCCGCTCGGCTCTCCTCGCGCTCCACTCCCCCTTCGAGCGCCCGTGCCTGCCGGCTGATTTCAGTCTGATCGTTGCGGTAGCGCGCCGCTTGCTGCGTGTAGCTTTGCTTCAGCTTCGCCGCCTGATCGGCGTCCTTCAACACCGCGACGGAGAGCAGATCCGCAAACATCCCGTAGTTGTGCGCCCGGATGCTCTTCGCCTGGTACTGGGCCCAGGAATCGGTTGCGCGACTTTCGAGCAGCAGCGTCCGCCCGTGAGCGCGATGTCCGGCCACCGAGATTGCCGCCACCAGCACGGCCATCACCGCCATGGTGACCGTGACTGGGGCCAAGCGCGAGTCCTCGCGAGCCTTCTCAGCGCGCTCGTGCATTTCGTGGATTTCCTCGGGCATGTATCCTCCGCGATGCCACCGGTATCCGGTTAACTACATTTGTTTGCAATTAGTTGACGGCTTTCAGCGCCACTCATTCATGTAAGTATCTTACTTTTCAGCATGTTGACGGCTTTGCGGGAACCTAACTCATGTTCGTATTGATTCTAAAAGACATTCAGGGTTTGTTTTTCGACGGATGTATATTTTCATGAGTTCTCCGCACCGCCAGCCACCGATGAAGCGCCTTTCTCGGCACCGGCGCCGGTCGCGGTGCCACCTGCCGCGCCATTGCCCGAGGCGGGTGGGCTGCCAGCCCCATGGCACTTCTTGTACTTCTTGCCGCTGCCGCACGGACACGGATCGTTGCGTCCGATCTTTTCCCGCCGGATCACCTGCTGCGGCTTCTCCATCGCCGCCGCCCCGCCGCCCACCATGCGCATTTCCTGCTGCTCGCGGCGCTTGCGGCGCTGGTACTCGCGGATCATCACCTCTTCCTCCTCCGGCGTCCGCATCAGGAAGAGGTACCGCAGGGTCTCGTCCTCGATGCGATCCATCAGCGCCTCGAACACCTCATAGGACTCGCGCTTGTACTCCACCAACGGATCGCGCTGGCCGTAGCCCCGGAGGCCGATGCCCTCCTTGAGGTGGTCCATGGTCAGCAAGTGGTCTTTCCACTGCGCATCCACCACCTGCAGCATGATCATGCGCTCGTGGCCCCGCATCCGCTCCGGCGTCCACACCTTCTCGCGCTCCTCGTAGTGCGCGTGGACAATCTGCTTCAGGTCGTCGGCGAGAAGGTCCAGCCCCCTGGGATCGAACGTGAGATGCTCGTGCTTCCGCAGGTCCACTCCGAAGCGGCCCCAGAACTCCGTCCGCAGGCCCTCCATGTTCCACTCGTCGGCGGTCTGATCCTTGGGGCAGAAGCTTTCCACCAGCCAGTCCACCACGCGGTCGGCGGCTTCGAACACGCGCGCTTTCTGGTCCTCGCCCCGCAGCAGCTCGTTGCGCAAGCCGTAAATCGTCTCGCGCTGCTTGTTCATCACGTCGTCGTATTCCAGCAGGTGCTTGCGGGACTCGAAGTTTTGCGCCTCGACCGTCTTCTGCGCGGTCTCGATGCGCTTCGAGATGAGCCGCGACTCGATGGGGACGCCCTCTTCCATCCCCAACTTGTGCATGATGTTGGAAATGCGCTCACCGGCAAAGATGCGGAGCAGATCGTCTTCGAGCGAAAGATAGAAGCGTGACGAGCCGGGGTCGCCTTGGCGGCCGGCGCGCCCGCGCAATTGGTTGTCAATGCGGCGCGCCTCGTGGCGTTCCGTGCCCAGGATGTGGAGGCCACCGAGCTCGATCACGCGGTCGTGTTCGACGTCGGTGGTTGCCTTAAAGCGGCCGATGAAGGCGTTCCAGTTCTCCCGCCACTTCGAATAGGCGTCCACGAAGGCGTTGTAAACCTCGTCGGAGGATCCCGTGGGCGGGCGCTCCGGCGGCTCGGGGTCAATGCCCTGCTCGCGGTATTTCTCCGGGTTTTTACGGAACTCCTCGCGCGCCATGAACTCGGGATTGCCGCCGAGCAGAATGTCCGTGCCACGTCCCGCCATGTTGGTCGAGATGGTCACCGAACCGGCGCGTCCGGCCTGGGCTACAATCAGAGCCTCGCGCTCGTGCTGCTTGGCGTTCAGGATGCTGTGCTTGAGCTCGCCCTCGTCCAGCACTTGGACTAGGCGCTCGGGATGGCAATGAATCTGGATCAGATAGTCGAGGATGGCGAGCGTCGCGTTGCCGTCCTGCTTGCCTTCCTTGCCTTTGGAGCCCTTCGAGCCGGAGCCGGCCTTCTGCGCCACATCCGCCGCAGCCGCCCAGTTCACTAGCTCCACGATTGCGGGCGCCACGGCCTCTTTCGCCTCGGGCAGCGCGTGACCGGTGTAGTCCCGCTGCGCTTGCTTCAGAATCGCCTGCAGAAAATCGGCGCGATTGCCGTTCGAACCGGCGCCGAGCGACTGGAACCGCGCGCCCTTCAGGATTTTTTGCGCGGCCGATGCCGTCACCCCGGCGCCGATCAAGAAGTCCAGCGCCCGCCCGTGCTGCGCGGCCAGTTGCGCCGCCCATTTTCCCAGCCGCGGCCCGTCGAGACCGGCCGACTTGAACAGTTCCTGCAAATGGCCAGGCAAGTAGCCCGACTTGCGGAGTTGGGCGCTCAGCTTTTCCGACTTCTCGATGGCGATCGTGCCCACTAGCACCGGCTGCCCGCGCAGGTGATATTCCTTGATCTCTTCGATGACGGCGTTGTACTTCTCGCGCTCCGTGCGGTAGACCACGTCCGCGAACTCGTGCCGGATCAACGCCCGATTGGTCGGCACCACGATCACTTCCAGCTCGTAAATCTTTTCGAACTCAGCCGCTTCCGTTTCCGCGGTGCCGGTCATGCCGGAAAGCTTCTTGTACATGCGGAAGTAGTTCTGGAAGGTAATGGTGGCGAGGGTCTGATTCTCCTTCTCGATCTTCACGCCTTCCTTGGCCTCAATCGCCTGATGCAGACCGTCGGACCAGCGCCGCCCGGGCATCAACCGGCCGGTGAACTCGTCTACGATGATCACTTCGCCGTCTTTGACCACGTAATCGCGATCAAGCTTGTAGAGGGTATGGGCGCGCAGCGCCTGGTAGACGTGATGGATGTAATCGGCGTTCGCAGGGTCGTAGAGGTTCTCGAGGGCGAGCAGTTTTTCGACCTTCTCAACACCCTCTTCCTTGATGCTGGCCGTGCGCAGCTTCTCGTCCACGTCGTAGTCCACGCCCTCCTCAAGGCGCGGGATGATCTTGTCGATGCGGTAGTACTTCTCGGTCGATTCCTCGGACGATCCCGAGATGATGAGCGGCGTGCGCGCTTCGTCAATCAGGATGGAGTCCACTTCGTCCACGATGGCGAGGTTGTGGCCACGCTGCTGCACCAGGTCGGCGAGGTCGAACTTCATGTTGTCGCGGAGATAATCGAACCCGTACTCGTTGTTGGTGCCGTAGGTCACGTCGCAGTCGTACGCCTGGCGGCGCTCGGCGTCGTCCAGGTCGTGCACAATGACGCCGACCGAAAGACCCAGCAGCCGGTAAATGGGGCTCATCCAAGAGGCGTCGCGATTGGCCAGGTAGTCGTTCACCGTCACCACGTGGACGCCCTTGCCTTCGAGCGCGTTGAGGTACACCGGCAGCGTGGCGACCAGCGTCTTGCCTTCGCCGGTCTTCATCTCGGCGATTTTGCCCTCGTGCAGCACCATGCCGCCGATCAATTGCACGTCAAAGTGGCGCATGTTGAGCGTGCGGCGGCCGGCCTCGCGGCAAAGCGCAAACGCCTCCGGCATGACGTCATCGAGACTGGCGCCCTCAGCCACCCGCTGCTTCAGTTTTGCGGTGCGCAATGGGAAGTCAGAGTCTGCAAGCGCCTGCATCTCCGGCTCGAGGGCGTTGATTTCTCCCACCCGGGCGCCGAGCCGCTTCAGTTCCCGCTCGTTCTGCGTGCCGATGACCACGCCGAGCGCTTTTTGGAAATAGTCTGCCATGGGTGACCCAATCAGGGGTTCTTACCCATAATACGCGCCCTTGAACCGATTATCAACGCGCGCGGCCGGGTGGTAGTGCATCAGCCGGTCACCACGGCGAGTGCCTTTCTCGCCGTCAGCCTCTCGCCTGGGTCCAGATTTGTCTCCGCCGCCGTTCCGTGCGAAACTTCTCGCATTCCAGGGTGTTCATATCAAGTAGAGGACTTATGACCAATCCGGTACACGATCAGCAGCCCGCAACCGCAGCGTTGGCTCTGGCGATGATGCTCGCACTCGCCGCCGCCGCAATTCCCTCGGCCCACGCGCAGGCTTACAAGGTGCTTTACAGCTTCAAGTCAGGGACGGACGGCAATATTCCCCAGGCCGGCTTGGTGCGCGACCCGGCCGGCAATCTCTACGGCACCACCTCGGCGGGCGGCGCTTCCAACAGCGGAACGGTGTTCAAGCTGAGCAAGACCGGCGCGGAGACCTTGCTGCACAGCTTCGCCGGCGGCGTGAATGGCGATGGAGCCCTTCCCCTCGCCGGCCTGGTTCGGGACTCGGCGGGCAACCTTTACGGCACCACGTACTCGGGCGGCAGCGCATCCAATTTCGGAACGGTGTACAAGGTAGATTCCGCCGGGGTGGAGTCCGTCCTCTATACCTTCGCCGGAGGCACGTTTGGCGCCAATCCCGAATCTGTGTTGGTGCGGGACGCCGCGGGCAATCTTTACGGAACCACCTTCAACGGCGGCGCTGCGAACGCGGGCACTGTTTTCAAGGTAGATTCCACCGGCGCCGAAACCGTGCTCTATAGTTTCACCGGCAGCCCAGACGGCGCCAACCCTGCCGCCGGTTTGATCCCTGACGCCTCGGGCAATTTTTACGGCACCACCGCCTTTGGCGGCGCCAGCCAGCGCGGAACCGTCTTCAAGGTGGATGCCACCGGCGCCGAGACCGTGCTCTATAGTTTCGCAGCCGACGGGGCTTTCCCCTTTGCCGGATTGATTCGGGACGCGGCAGGCAACCTCTATGGCACCACTTCGCAAGGCGGCGTGGACAATCTGGGCACGGTTTTCAAGGTAAATTCCGCCGGCGCGGAGTCGCTGCTGCACGCTTTCAACGGCAGTAATAATGGAGCCTACCCTTACGCCGCATTGATCCGGGACGGCGCGGGCAACCTCTACGGCACCACCGAGAGGGGCGGCCTCGGGGACGGCGGAACGGTGTTTAAGCTCGACAAGACCGGCGCCGAAACCGTCATCCACGGCTTCGGTGGGGCCGCCGGGCGCGCGCCCTTGGCTGGTCTGATTCTCTCCCCGGCCAGCATCCTCTACGGGACCACAATGTCCGGCGGCACCTCCAACAACGGAGTGGTGTTCGAACTCAAGCCTTAACGGGTCATGCGGAGTTTGCCTCGAATTTGCAGTCTGGAATCTGCCACGGTCCCAAGGAAGTCCCTGTGTGGCCGTGATCTGCTCTAGCAGGTTGGATGTGATCGTTCCTCCGAAGGCCGCTTTTGGAGGTGTTGGTGTGAAAGCCGTGACACAATCGGCGATTTTTGTGAAGGCCACGCCATCCACGTAACAACTAAACGGGGAGGTCGGAACCAGCGCCCCCGTTGCTATCTCCGATGAGCGTTTGGCTCTTCGTGGTAGTCTGCTGGGCCTAGCAGGCACACGCTAATACCAAAACAGAGGCAAGTGACCGTGCACGACGCTTCATCATTTGTTTCCCCCATCGGCTCGTCGTTTAGAACCAACTACTTCTTTGGCGGAATCAACGCACGCTAACCTCAGAATGTCAAGCTGGTTTTGTTCTGGCGCGAAGCGTGAGGTCAGGCTGCGGTGGGGATGGTATCGAGATAGTTCCTTACCATGCTGGCTAGGGTTCGGACCTTGGGCGGCAGTTCCAGCGCCGAGCCCAAGGCGGCTTCTTTGATATCTTCCACGGCGGCCAGCATTTCGGCGACCGAATCGAGCGTGTCTGCTACCGGGGCGCCTACGCCCACCAGACGGGTGGGGTCGAAGCGGACGGAGTTCAGCAGCTCGCGTTGGATCTTGTCGGCCGTGCTCAGCAGTCCACGCTGCTTTTCACTGACCCCACCACCGGCCAGACTCGCGCCGTGAGCGGCCAGGCTCACACCCGGAACCCCTCCGTCGGCGACTTTGGGCCCGTACTGGCCCAATTGGCAGCCCAGCCAGTCGAGGTCTTGCGCGAGTTGAAGCAGCCTGCTTGCCATAGCAACTCCGCCAGCGTGCGTTAGTATGGATGGCGAAGACGTTGGCAAGGATGCCGTGGAAATTTTTATGCCGTGTAAAGTTTCTGTTAATGTTGAGACAACCTTTTGACAGGGAGCTATGGAATATCGCGCGCTCGCTCACACGGATTTGAAGGTCTCGCGTCTTTCGTTCGGCACCATGCCGTTTGGCTCGCAGGCGGACCAGGCCACCGCGACGCGCATGGTGAATCAGTGCCTCGACGCCGGCATCAATTTCTTCGACACGGCCAACATGTACAACCTGGGCAAGGCCGAGACGATGCTCGGCGCGGTGTTGGGCGGGACTCGTTGGCGCAAGGACGTTATCATCGCAACTAAAGTGCGCTACAAGATGGGAGATGAACCCGACGATGTGGGCCTGTCGCGCGCGGCCATCCTCAAGGCGATTGACGCCAGCCTGAAGCGGCTGGGCACGGATTACATTGATCTCTATTACCTGCATTGGCCTGACTACTCGACGCCGATTGAAGAAACCCTCGACGCCATGGAGGAGTTGGTGCGCGCTGGCAAGGTTCGTTACACGGGTGTATCCAATTACGCCGCGTGGCAGGTGGCCGAGATTCACTGGATCTCGCACGAAAACGGCTACAAGCCCCCGTACGTTTCGCAGCCCATGTACAACCTGCTGGCGCGCGGCATCGAGGAGGAGTACCTGCCGTTCTGCAAGCGCTTCGATGTTGCCGTTGTAGCCTACAACCCGCTCGCCGGAGGGTTGCTCACCGGCAAGCACACGCGGAAGTCGAAGCCAGAGCCGGGATCGCGCTTTGACAACAATCCGACCTATCTTGGCCGCTACTGGCATGACGACTACTTCGCCGCGCTCGACCAGCTGCAGATCATCGCCCGCGACGCCGGCAAGACCCTGATTGAACTCTCGCTGCAGTGGCTCTTGAGCCAGCCGATGGTGGATTCCGTCATCTTGGGCGCATCGCGTCTCGAACAACTCGAAGAGAACCTCAAAGCCTGCGACGCCAGACCCCTCGACGAGGCTACGCTCGACCGCTGCGACGCCGTCTGGAAGCGCCTTTGTGGGATCACGCCCAAATACAACCGGTAGCAGACTTTCCCTCTCGTGACTCAAGCGGAAGGCGCCGGGTTGGCGGCACTGGTGACCCTACTCAGGAAATTTGATTGCCACTGGCACGTAGGCTACATCGAGGACGATGTCGCCGGCTACGAAGAACACCACCATCCGCAGTTTTCGTTCAGTGGTCGCCAGGGCGGCCAGCGGAAGGCTGAACGTGACTTCGCGGGCCATTTCCCGGCTCGCTTGGCCGTCAAAGGAAAAGTTGAGCGCTAGCGAGCCGTCGGGCGCGCGAAACTCTGGCAGTTTCGACGGCACCCGCGTTCTTCCGGCTAGGAACGCGACGGCGACGCGGAGGTCCACTCCCGTCGCCTTCCGGACGGTGACCGGCACGTGAATCGTGAGCTCCCGCTGGTCCACGCTTTCACCGACCGTAATCGAACCGAGCTTCCCGTCCGGCGGCGCGAGGCCGCCCGGCGACTGGGCGGCGTGGGGCCAGCGCGAATTGAAAATCGCGAGCGCCATGTCTTTGCTCTTCTGCGCTTGCTCTTCGCGGTCGTGCCAGGGCGGGTGGGCGGCGAGGAATCCGACCAGCGGCGCGGTGTCACCCTGGCTGCCAACCATCCAGCGGTCGAGCCGGAGCGCATAATCGGGGTGATATCCTGCCTCGGCCATCAGCATGAGCGCGATGTAGTCGGCGGCATACTCGCGTTGCTGGGCGCTGCGGACGTTGAATCGCGCCGCCCCAGAATGACCCAACAGCGGGCGCGCGGCACGATCCCCCGGGGCGCGTGGGGCAAGTGCGGCCAGTTCAGACTGGAATGCGGGCCAGGACGCGGGATGGTGAAGGAGCGCGTGGCCGATCTCGTGGCCGAGCACGGCGGCCCAGATGCCCCGCGATTGGCCGAGATACCACGCGGCCATGCCGGTGGAGACGAAAATCCTGCCGGCGCCGTCCGAGGAGGCGCTGATCTCGTAGTCGTCAATCAGGTAGAAGTCCCAGGGGAGAGCTGGCAGAGTGCGGCCGAGCGGAGTGGCAATCAGGCTGTTCAGCACCTGCGCCGCGAGGGCGTTGGTGGGGGTGTTTTGGACGCGGGACTTGGCCGCCACAGCCGCGACCGCGGCGAGACAGACGAGCAGTGCCGCGGCGCAGGCCGCTACTCCCGGTTGACGTGCCATCCTAAGCAGGATAGGAAGGCTGGCGTTCTCGTGTCAACCCCAGCAAGCGTCAAGAGCGCGGCAGGCCCTCGACTTGAAGGCTTGGGAACTGCTACTCTGTAATCTCGGCGCGGGGAGAACAACCGGGGCGCGCCGCCAAAATCCCTGAGCTTGCGGACTCGTGTTGTGAGCAGATACCCGACGTACGTCCATCGCTGTCGCTCGAAGCTGCCTTCCCTCTGGTGTGTGAAAACTCCGGCGGCCGGCGCCATGGCGACCCTGATTTTCGTCGCGATTCTCCTGGGCCAGGCTCGCGCTCAGGATGCTCTTCCCCGGCCGGGCCCCTCCTCTCGTCCGACCATTGTCTTCATGACCGATTTTGGCGCCGACAACGACGCCGTGCCGATCTGCAAAGGCGTCATGCTCGGCATCGCGCCCGACGTGCGCATCGTTGATTTGACGCACCAGGTCACGCCCTATTCAATTCTGGACGGCGCGCGCTATCTTTTTGGCACCACGCCGTACTACCCGCCTGGAACTGTGTTTCTGGTGGTCGTCGATCCCGGTGTGGGCACCAGCCGCAAGGCGCTCATCGTGAGGTCTAAACGCAGGCAGTATTTCGTTCTGCCGGACAATGGGCTGATGACGCTGGTGGCTGACCGCGACGGCCTGGAAAGCGCGCGCGAAATCACGAACCCGGCGTGGATGATCGGGAAGAAGCTCTCTTCCACCTTTCATGGCCGCGACATTTTTTCGCCCGCTGCGGCCCACTTGGCGCGCGGTGACGACTGGACCGAGGTAGGCCCCGAGATCCCCATCGAGGACCTCGTCCGCCTCAACATTCCCGTGGCCCAGCTCGATGAGCGCGGCATCAGCGCCACGATTCTGGCCATTGACCGGCCCTTCGGCAGTCTGATTTCCAATATCGACGCCGATCAGTTCGCCAAGCTGGGTTATTCGCGCGGCGACAAAATTGCGGTGACGCTCGGCAAGCGTCACGTCATCGTCCCTTACGTCAAGACCTTCGGCGACGTCCCGCTCGGCAAGCCGTTGCTGTATATTGATTCGCGCGGGCACGTGGGCCTCGCCATCAATCAGGACAACTTTTCGAAAAGCTACAATATCAATCCGCCTGTCCCGGTCTTCATTCCGCGAAAAGCGGTAGACGGCAAAGGGCAAGGAGGCAAAGAGTAAATGGCGGTTAGGAAGCATCACGAGGCGCATCCCGTGACAGGAGAAAGTCGAAAATCGAGAGTCGCAAGCCGAAAGCCGCGAGTGGCTCATCTGGTCATCGCGCTGCTGGTCGCCCTACCGCTCGCCGCGCAGAGTTACCGCGGCACGATTCGCGGCGTGGTCGAGGACGCATCCGGCGGCGTGGTTCCCGGAGCCTCGGTTGCCGCCAAGAACGTCGCCACGGGTGAAAGTCGCAGCGCACTGACCGGCACGGATGGCGCCTATGTGATTCCCGAGCTGCCGGCCGGCCGCTACCAGCTCACCGTGGATGCGAAAGGCTTTTCGTCCGAGGTGCGCGAGGCGCAGGTTGACGTCGGCGCGGACACCACCGCCGATTTCACGCTCCACGTGGGCCCGGCAGGCGAGACCGTTACGGTGACGGCGGCGCCGCCCCTGGTCGAGACCTCCCGCGACGTCCTCGGCCAGGTGGTGGAAAACCGCCTGGTGAACCAGCTTCCTTTGAACGGCCGCGACTTCGGCAAGCTGGTGGCTCTGACGCCGGGCGTGACGGTGGAAGGGTCAGGGGTGGCGGGAACCGAAAAGGGCTTCGGGCAGTTCAACATCAACGGCAACCGCGACCGGTCGAACAATTACACCGTGGACGGCACCGACAACAACGATCCCTTCTTCAACAACTCCGCCCTCAACCAGGTGGGTATTACCGGAGCGCCAGCGTCGCTGCTGCCCATTGACGCCATCCAGGAGTTCAACCTCCAGTCTCAGTTCGGCGCCGAGTACGGCCGCAACAGCGGGTCGGTGGTGAACATCATCACCAAGTCCGGCGGCAACGAGCTGCACGGGTCAGCATTCGAGTTCGTCCGCAACGACCGGTTTGACGCGCGCAATTTCTTCGCCGCCAAGAAGAGCGAGTTTCGTAACAATCAGTTCGGCGGATCGCTCGGCGGACCCATCATCCGCGACCGCACGTTTTTCTTCGCCGCCTATGAAGGGCAGCGGGAGCGCGTCGGCTCGGACTTTGACCTGCTCGTGCCGAGCGCCCAAGCCATCGCCACGGCCCAGGCGGCGGCGCTCTCGACCGGCACGATCAGCTCCATCAATCCAGCGCTCAACAAGCTGCTCGCCTTCTTTCCCGCCCCGGCCAGCGTGGATCCGAACACGCTCATTGGCTCGGCGCCGACGGCGGTGGGCGACAAGAACGACCTCGACACTTTTCTTGCCAAGATTGACCACCAGTTCAGCCCCGGCGAGTCGTTCTCCGGGCGTTACGTCTACAGCAGCAGCGACCAGACCTATCCGCTTGGGTCGGTCGGCGGATTCGGCAGCGGGTCGCGCCTCGCGCCGTTCGCGCAAGAGTCGCCCACGCGCGTGCAAGTGCTCTCGCTCAGCCTGCTTTCGACCGCCGGCCCGGCCTTCGTCAATGAAATCCGCCTCGGCTACAGCCGCTACCGCACATCGTTCCGCTCCGTGGACGATCAGTTCAATCCCGCCAGTATCGGGCTCAATACGGGCACGGGCGAACTGGGCCTGCCGGAGTTCGATTTTGCCGGCGTTTTTGACAATCTGGGCGCCACCATCTTCGGCATTCCGCGTGGACGCACGAGCCAGACCGGCCAGTTGCTCGACAACGTCACGCTGCTGCGCGGCCGCCATACCATCAAGTTCGGCGGCGAGCTGCGGCGCGCCGAAATTGCGAGCTTCAACGAGAATTTCGGACGCGGTCTCGTTTCCATCAACTCCGGCAACCCCACCAGCGGTCCTGACCTCGGTCCCGCGGCCGACGTGCTGGCGAATCTCTACCTCGGCAACGTGTTCACCCAGGCCAATACGGGCGATACCCACCGGCAGACTTCCGCCAACGGCGTCAGCTTCTTCGCGCAGGACGACTTCAAGGCGCGGCCCAACCTGACGCTGAATCTCGGCCTGCGCTGGGAATACTTCGGGCCGCTCCAGGAAGCCGAGAACCGGATTTCGAACCTGACGTCCGCGGGGACGCTCTCGGTGGTGGGAACGAACGGCCTCAACGGCGCTTATGGGCGCGACTTGAATAACTTCGCTCCGCGATTGGGATTCGCTTGGAACGCGCACGGCAGCACGGTGGTACGCGGAGCGTACGGCATCTACTTCGATTATGTTCCCCAGAACCTTCTCATCGCCAACTTCACCAACTCCGCCGGCCTCACGACGAATCCGATTGGCATTGACGCCGTCCTGCCGCTCGACACCACCAACAGCACCGCTTCGCTCAACGGCACCTCAGCCGCGCCCATCTTTGGAGCTCCGGTCACGACTGGGCCGTTCAGCATTTTCGTTACCGACCGCAACTTTGAGACCCCATACGCGCAGAACTGGAACCTGAATATCGAGCAGCAGCTCGGCCAGGCGGCGAGCCTGGAAGTCGGATACGTGGGCAGCAAAGGCACGAAGCTGACGCGCCTTTACGACCGGAACCAGGACGGACAGAATCCGAATTACGCGGCCGTGGACGTGCTCTCGACCGGCGCTTCGTCCACGTATAACGGCCTGCAGGTGATCTCGCGCATCCGCGCCTGGCACGGACTCGCCGGCTTCACCGCCTACACGTTTTCGAAGTCGCTCGATGACGCCTCCGATGGCATCGATTTCAACTTCGCGACGGCTGCTTTCCCCCAGAACTCTGACAATATCCGCGCCGAGCATGGACCTTCCACCTTCGACACCCGGCATCGCTTCACGGCGGCGATGAACTACCAGGTGCCTTCCCTGGTCCACTCGCACCCGCGCGTGGGCGACGGCTGGCAGTTGAACACCATCGTGACGGCGCAGAGCGGCCGACCCATCCCCATTCTCACCTCGAGCGGTGGCATCAACGGCCACCAACGGCCGGACCTGGTGGCCGGTGTGCCGGTGGTGCTCCCCAACTGGACGCCCTCGACGGGTTACCTCAATCCGGCAGCCTTCCGTCTGCCGGCAGGCAATTTCGGCGACCTGGGACGCGACGCCGTCTTCGGACCGAAATTCGTAAACGTGGACTTTTCCCTCGACAAGACCACGGCGCTCACGGAGCGGGTGGGCCTCCAGTTCCGCTGGGAGATTTTCAATATCTTCAACCACGCCAATTTTGCTCTGCCCAATGGCACACTGAGCTTCAATGCGGATGGCACGGTGGCGGGACCGGCAGGGCTGATTACGCAGACGCCAGACGTGGCCCAGGGCAACCCGGGCCTGGGTGGCGGCGGTCCGCGCGTGATGCAGTTGGCGCTACGGCTGGTGTTTTAGACGCTTTTCACGCCTCACGCAAGGCCTAGGTTCAAGGGCCCCGCGCCCTATCCCCCAAGAGAACCCGTTGGAACCGCCGGCAAGCGCTACATGCCGGTGCCGCTGAGCGACACCGTCTGACTGCCGCCGCCGCCGTTATCGAAGATCGAGAGCGTGGCGGTGCGCGTCCCGACTTGCGTCGGCGTAAAGGTGACCATGAACGTGCAACTCATTCCCGGACCTACGCTGCCACCGCAATTATTGGTCTGGGCAAAATCCGTAGATTGCGGGCCCGAGATCGTGATGCTGGTGATGAGCATCGTCCCGCGCGGCGTGGTATTCGTGAACGTCACCGTCTGCGGCGGGCTGGGGAAACCGACCTTCTGAGGAGCGAAGGTCAGGCTGGAAGGGACAACACTGGCGTAAGTGCCGGTGCCGGAAAGCCCAACCACCTGCGGGCTCCCGGTAGCGTTGTCCGTGAGGGTGAAGTTGGCCGGTAACGAGTTCTTGGTCGTGGGGATAAAGGTTATGGTGATGGTGCAGCTCTGACCGGCGTTCAAACTGCTGGGGCAGGTATCGCTCTCCGAGTAGCTCGAGGGGTTTGAGCCTTGAAGCATCTTGCCGGTAATGTTCAGCGTTCCGGTGCCGCTGTTGGTGAGGGTCACGGTCTGGGGCGAGCTCTTGTTGCCGACGAGGGTGAGCGGGAACGTGAGTGTGGTCGGCGAGAGCGTCACGCCCGGAGCTCCTCCGCCTAGACCCGAGAGCGGCACGGTCTGGGGGCTGCCGGGCGCGTTGTCGCTGACTGCGACCGATGCGGTGCGCGTGCCGTTCTGGGTTGGTGTGAAGGTTACGGTGATGGTGCAGCTCGCATTGGGGCTCAAGCTGCCGGGACAATTATTAGTCTGGGCAAAATCTCCCGAATTCGGTCCGGTAATAGTGATGCCGTTGGAGTTGATGGTGAGCGTCGCGTTGCCGCTGTTGGTCAGGGTGATATTCTGCGGCTGGCTCGTGATGCCGATGGGCTGGCTGCCAAAAGTCAGGCTGTTGGGCTTGAACGAAACAGCCGGCCCGATGCTCGCCGCCGTTTCCAGCAGGACGGAAACCGTATTGGCGCCCTGATTAGCAGTGACAAGATCCATCTTGCCATCGTTGTTGAAGTCCCCGATCGCGATGCCGGCCGGCGTCGTACCGGTCGCCGTGGTCTGGGCTCCCTGGAACGTTCCATCGCCGTTCCCGAGCAGGACGGAGACCGTGTTGTCGGCGGAGTTGACGATGGCGAGGTCCAGCTTGCCATCGCTGTTCAGGTCACCCGCCGCCACACACAGCGGGGTGTTGCCGGTGGGGATGGGCGACCCTTTGGCCGTGAACGTACCGTTGTCGTTGCCGAGGAGAATGGAAACTGTATTATCTGTTTTGTTGACCACGGCCAAGTCCAGAAAGCCATCGCCATTGAAGTCTCCGGCGGCGAGCGCCACCGGGGCATTGCCGGTCGGGGCCGAGGCGGTGGCGGCCGTGAAGGTGCCGTCGCCGTTTCCGATTTCTCCCGTGACCGTATTCCCGGTATTGTTGACCTCCACAAAGTCCGGCAGGCCGTCATTGTTGAAGTCACCCCCCGCCATCGCAATGGGTCCGGCGCCGAGCCCGATGGGGTTGGTGGTCTCCTCGAAGGTGCCGTCACCTTTGCCGAGCAGCACGGAGATTTCGCTGATGTTGCCATTGGCCACGACCAGGTCAAGGGCGCCGTCCCGGTTAAAGTCGCCGACCGCCAGTCCCACGGGGGTGACGCTGAGCGGCGAGCTCGAGGAAGCGAGGAACGTGCCGTCGCCGTTGCCCAGAAAGACAGTAATGGAGTTGGCGGCGTTATCGGCCACGGCCAGGTCAAGCTTGCCATCGCCGTTGAAATCGCCCGTGACGATGGCCACCGGACTCGAGCCCGTGTTGAGAGTGGACTGCAGGGTAAACCCGCCGCTTCCGTTCCCGATGAAAATGGAAACCGTGTTACTGCCGTTGTTCACCACGGCGAGATCCTGAATACCGTCGCCGTTGAAATCGCCCACCGCCACCGCCTTGGGAGCGGTTCCGGCGGCCATGTCAGTCCTGCTGAGTGTCACACCGGAGATGGCAGCGCTAACCGTGAAAGCGGCGGCGTTGGACGTGCCGCCACCGGGGGATGGATTGGAGACGGTTACCGAGGCAGTTCCAGCCGTGGCGATGTTGGAGGCGGGCACCGTAGCTGTCAACTGGTGCCGGCTGACGAACGTGGTGCTCAGCGCTGCGCCGTTCCATTTCACCACCGACGCCCCGGAGGCGAAACTCGCGCCATTCACCGTCAGGGTGAACTGCGCTCCGCCCGGCACCGCGTTCGAAGGCGACAACGGCAGGTTGATCAAAGGAACGCCGTTGCTGAGCGACGGCAGGCCCGTGCCCGAGAGGCTCACGGACTGAGGGCTGTCGCCCGCGCTGTCGTAGAGAGTGAGGTTGCCGGTTATCGTCGTCGCCTGGAGCGGCGTAAATGTGACATTGATCGTGCAACGGGCACCGGCAGCCAGGCTCTTGCCGCAGTTGTTGGTCTGGCTGAACTGCCCGGGAAGGTCGATCACCTTGCCGTTGATGTAAGTGGCGGTGATGTTCGTAATGGTCAGCGGCGTGCCACTCTCGTTGGTCAGCGTCACCGCTTGCGGCGGGCTCGAGCCGCCGACCGGCTCGTTGGGAAACGTCAGACTGCTGGGCGAGATAGAGAGCTGGGTTCCGATGCCGGTCAAGCTCAACACATGCGGACTGCCGGCATCGTTGTCGCTGATAGTCACCGTGCCAAAGCGCGTTCCGCTGGCGGTGGGCGTGAAGGTGACGTTGATATCGCAACTCTGGCCGCCGGCCAGGCTGCTGCCACAGGTATTGGTCTCCGTGTAGTCGCCGCTGGGTACGATGCTCGTTATGCTGACGGGCGCCGTTCCGTTGTTGGTCAAGACGGCCGGACCGTTTGTAGGCGTGCCGGAGATTCCGACGCTTTGCGTGGGGAAAGTGAGCACCGAAGGGTTGAGCGTCAGTTCCGTGCCTGCGCCGGTCAGGCTGACCACCTGCGGGCTGGTGCTGTCATTGTCGACGATCGTCATCGTGCCGCTGCGGTTGCCCGCCGCGGTCGGAGTAAATGTCACTTGCAACGTGCATAGATTGATTTCGTGACCGGGCGGCGGCAGCGGATTACCCACGCAGTTCGGAGTCCCCGGAGCAACGACCCAGGTGAATTCGGGGTCGCTCATGGTAATGCTCGAAACCGTGAGATCCGTGTTGCTATAGTTGGATACGAACACTGTCTTCGACCCGCTCGGCGTGTTCAACTGTTGGGGCGGGAACGTAAGGTTCGTGGTCGAAGCCGGATTGCAATGCCGTGCGGTGGGCGTGATCAGCGGCTGAGGCGATTGATTGAAGTTAAAGCTATCGAGCATGTCATTGGCGGAGGCGTCGCGCGACGTCAGCGCCGGCAGGCCATAGCGCTCTTCCACCAGCTTTAAGAAAGAGGACAACTCATAGGTGGTGTGGGAGATATAACCCTTCTTGGCGTAAGGAGAAATGATGATCAGGGGCACCCGGATTCCGAGTCCAAACTCGTCAACCGTGGGAGGAGGAAGGTGGTCGTACAAGCCTCCCCAGTCGTCCCAAGTGAGGACGATCGCGGTCGAATCCCACTGCGACGCGGGTCCGGCGGCAATGGCATTCAACTGATCCACGGTAAAGTTCTCGCCGTAGCAGGCACTGCCCGGTGGGTGGTCGCTCTCGTCGTCGTTCGAAACCAGCCAGCTCACGGCCGGTAGGTTGCCGCTTTGCGCGTCAGTAACAAAAGTCTTGTAGTCCACGACGTTCGAGTTCCATAGCGTTGAATTATTGCGAATGTGATTGATCGAGTCGAAGGTGGAATACACGTAACCGGGCAAATCACTTAAGGGCGCGTAGTACTTCCAGGAGATTCCTGCGGACATCAGGCTGTCCGCCAGGGTCTGGAAGTCGAAACAGGGAAATTCAAAGGAGAGCAGTCCTTTACTATTAATGACGTCGGCTGCGAAGCCCGGGGGATCGTCGCATCCCCAGGTTGGCGCCAGAGGCACGTTGGTAATGACCCCGTTAGACTGAGCCGCGATGGTGTACAGGTGATTGGGGAAACTCGGGCCGTTAAGGGACGCATACATATGGTCGCCCAGGGTGTAAGTCTGCGCATAAGTCCAGTAGTTCGGAATATCCGCTTGATAGAGCTGCGAGTAGCAGAGGTAATCGCCGTTGACGTTGCAAGGAAGCTGCGGGAAGACAGTAACGTCCCACTTGTCCTCCTTGCCGCCATCGACTGCGTTAATAGAATAAGTCCAGGAATGGTCAAAGTCGCGTGCCGTCTTGTCGGATTCATGGCTGAGGGGGATCACTTGGCCGAGCGAGGTCACGCCGGTGGTAGCGCCAGCGGCGCCGGGAAAGGTTCCGAAGTAATTATCGAAGCTACGGTTTTCCTTGATCATGAAGACGAAGTGCTTGATTTTACTGAGTCCACTCAACTGGCTGCTGGACGCCCGCCGGGTGTGAAAGAGCGCGTTCGCCGGTTCGTTCTGTGGTGCCGGCGTCGCGGAGGCGCGGGGCGCAGTTGTGCGTCCGACCTCCTCCTCTTGGGCACGGGGCGCGCGCGGCATCCCGAGCCATAGCGTGATTCCCAAAATGAATCCGGCTGCAAGGCAGGCCGCCACTTTCAACTTCCCGGATTTCATGCTTGCCTCTCTTTCAATCTCATCGGGGCTCGATTCATGCCCCGATCGTCCCATGTTTCAAAGCCTTAGGCCTATCGTCAGGAGCGCTCGTCGCAGCTTTCTGCTATGAACCCGTCCCGGTCAGCGATGTGTCCTGCGGTTGACCACCGCCATCATCAAATACGCACACCGTTGCGGTCCGTGTCCCGGTTGCCTGAGGTGTGAACGTCACGGTGATCGTGCACGTCTTCCCGGCCGACAGGCTGCCGCCGCAGTTGTTCGTCGCGTTGAAATCAGCCGGGTCCGTTCCTCCAACGCTGATGCTGGTAATCGTAATGGTCGCTTGCGGCAGCGTGTTCTTCACGGTGATGGTTTGGGGCGGGCTGATCGTCCCAACTTTTTGACTGGCGAAGGTAAGGCTCAACGGACTGAGCGATACGTAAGTGCCGAGTCCCGACAACGTCACTGTCTGCGGACTGCCGGGCGCGTTGTCTGTGATGCTCAGGGTCCCCGTCCTCGTGTTCTTGTCCTTCGGCGTGAAAGTCACGTTGAAAGTACAGGTGCCGCCGGGGTTGATGGTATTCAGGCAATTATCGGTTTCGGAGAAGTCTTTCGGGTCCGTTCCCCCGATGCTCTTGCTGGTGATGCTCAGGGGTCCGCCGCCGGTGTTGGTCAGCGTCACCATCAAAGGGGGGCTGGGGCTTCCAACGAGTTGCACCGGGAAGGTGAGCAGGGTGGTTGACAACGATACCGCCGGCCCTGAGCCTCCCGTGCCGGTGCCCGTGAGTGGCACAGTCTGCGGGCTGCCGGGTGCATTGTCGGCCACGCTGAGCGAAGCGTCGCGCGTGCCGTTGATGCTGGGTGTGAAGGATACCGTGATGGCGCAGTTGGCTCCGGCGCTCAAGCTCCCGGGACAGTTGTTGGTCTCGGTAAAGTCAGTCGAATCGGTCCCCGCAATGCTGATGCCATTGGTGTTGATGGTGAGAGACTGGTTGCCGCTGTTGGTCACGGTGACTGTCTGGGGTGAGCTCTTGGTTCCCACCATCTGGTTGCCGAAGTTGAGGCTGCTGGGGTTGAAGGACACCAGCGGCCCGTTGTTAACCGACGTCTCCGTCAGCACGGAGGCGGTGTTGGAGCTCTGGTTAGATGTGACCAGATCCAGCTTACCGTCGTTATTGAAGTCCCCAAAGGCGACGCCGGTGGGTTCGGAGCCCGTCGCAGTCGTGATGGGAGCCTGGAACGTCCCGTCCCCGTTACCTAGGAAAACTGAGAACGTGCTGTCACCCAAATTGACCACGGCCAAGTCGGGCCGGCCGTCACCATTGACGTCACCGACGGCCAGGCCAACGGGCGCGGTGCCGGTCGAGAGCGTGGATTTCAGGGTGAAGGTGCCATCCGCATTGCCGAGCAGAACGTCGACCGTCTTATCGATCTCGTTGACGAATGCCAGATCAAGGTTGCCGTCACCGTTGAAGTCGGCCGTAACAATCGACACCGGCACAGTGCCGGTGCTGGAGCTCGCCGGGGCGGCGGTGAACGTGCCATCGCCATTCCCCAGATTCACCGTCACGGTCTTGTCGACGTTGTTCAGCACCGCAAAGTCCAGCTTGCCGTCGTTATTGAAGTCTCCCACCGCGAGGGCCACGGGGCCGTTGCCGACTCCCGCAGCCTCGAAGCCTCCGCTGAAAGTGCCGTCGCCGTTGCCGACGAGCTGCGTGATGCTGGGGTCAACGTTGTTCGCGACCAGGATATCCAGCTTTCCATCCCCGTTGAAGTCGCCAACCGCCAGGCACGCCGGCGATACCACTGCCGGCTGCGTAGACGGGGTGGTAAACGTGCCATCTCCCTTGCCCAGAAGGATGGTGAGCGAACTGCTGCCCTGATTGGCGACCGCCAGATCGAGCTTGCCGTCGCCGTTGAAATCACCGACCACCGCGGCCACGGGACCGAGACCGGTCGAGGGAGTGGATTTCAGCGTGAAGGTTCCGTTGCCATTCCCCAGGAAGACGGAGACGGAGCCCGCGAGGCCGCCATTGTTGTTGACGACCGCAATGTCTTGAATGCCGTCGCCGTTGAAGTCCCCGACCACCACGTCGCGCGGGGCGGATCCGGTCGTAATGTCGGCTTTCGTCCAGGTGAGCGGCGAGACCGCGGTGCCGATCTCAAAGGTGACCGCGTTGGAAGTGCCGCCGGCCGGCGCCGGATTGAACACCGTCACCCAGGCCGAAGCCGCCTTGCTGATGTCAGAAGCCGGCACCGTCGCCTGTAACGTATGCGCGCTCAGGAAGGTGGTTGCCAGCGCAGCGCCGTTCCACTTCACGACCGAGTTGGCGACAAAGTTGCCGCCGTTCACGGTCAGCGTAAACGGCAAACCGGCCGGCGCCGCGATCGTCGGGATCAGCGGCTGGCTGATGAAAGGCAGCGGTTGGTTCAGAGACGCCGAGCCCGTGCCGGTCAGACTGACCGACTGCGGGCTGTCGGCGCCGTTATAAGCAATCAGGATGTTGCCGGCCAGGCTCACTCCCGAGGTCGAACCCTGGGTCGGACTGAACACGACGCTGATGGCGCAGGATGACTCGGGACCAAGCTCGGCGGGACAATCGTTCGTCTGGCTAAAGTCTTTCGTGACGGTTTGATCGTAGAGTCGAACCAGATTCTCTCCGTAAGTCTTGATGCCGGTGATTCCGAGGAACGCAGTGCCGCGGTTCGTTACCGTAATCGTTTGCGGGGCGCTGGTGGTTCCCGCCGTCTGGGCGGGGAAGGTGAGCGTGGTGGGCGAGATGGAAACCTGGGTTCCCACCCCGGTCAGATTCACGATCGCCGGACTCGAGGCGTCGCTATTGGCGATGGTCACCGAGCCGTACCGGGTTCCGAGCGCCGTGGGCGTGAACGTCACGTTGACGGTGCAACTGGCTCCCGCCGCCAGGCTCGAGCCGCAAGTGTTGGACCCGCTATAGTCGCCGCTGATCTTGATGCTGGAAATGGACAACGCCGTCGAGCCCTGGTTGGTCACCGTCGCCGCCTGCGACGCGCTGCTCGTCCCCAACTCCTGGATGCCAAAACTCAGCAGCGCCGAAGACGGACCGAGCGTCACCTCCGTGCCCACGCCGGCGAGCGATACCGTTTGCGGGCTGGTGAGATCGCTATCCGTGATCGTCATGGTGGCCGTGCGCTGCCCGCTGGCCGAAGGCGTAAAGGTCACGTTGATGGGGCACTTCTGGGGTTTGTTCGAAGCCGGAATACTCGAGCACGAATTGGTCTGAAAAAAGTCGCCGGCGTTCGACCCGGTGATGGCGACACTCGAAATCGTCAGATTATTGACGGTGCTGTAGTTGATCATGTTCACGCTCAGCACCGGGCTCGGCTTCGAAACCTCGGTCGGCGTAAAGTTCAGGAGCGTGCTCCCGGCCGGCGAACAGGTGCGTGGAATCAGCGTCAGCGGCGGCAAGGGGGTCTGATTGAAGTTAAAACTGTCGAGCATGTCGTTTGCCTGAGCGTCGCGCGCGGTAAGCGCCGGCAGTCCGAAACGCTCTTCCACGAGTTTCAGGAAGGAAGAGAACTCATACGTGGTATGCGAGACGTAGGCTGGCTTGGCATAGGGCGAAATGATGAGCAGGGGTGAGCGAATACCGAGTCCATACTCATCGGCGATGGGCGGCGCGATGTGGTCGTAGAAGCCGCCGAAGTCGTCCCAGACGATGACCACCGCGCTCGAGCTCCAATCCGGCCCGCTCATCAATGCATTGAGCTGATTTACCGTCCAATTTTCACTCTGGCACTCGCTCCACCCCGGGTGGTCGTTGTAACCCGAATCCGGCGCCAACCAACTTACCGAGGGCAGATTGCCGGCGGCCGCGTCGCCGGCGAAGGTCGAGTCCAGCTTGATGTTGACGCCATTGGTCCACAACGAGGTGTTGCGAATCGAGTTGATGGCAATCAGCGGGTTGAAAACGTTAGCGAAAGGTCCGTAGTAAGTCCATGAGACGCCCGCGCTCTGCAAACTGTCTGCCAGGGTCTCGAAAGTGAAGCACGGGAACTGGAATGTCAGGTTGCCGTTAGCGTCAAGCACGTCGACGATCGCTCCCGGCAAAGCGTCGGCGCACCCCGCCGTCCCCATCACTGGCTGCGTCTGGGTTCTCGGTTCCGAAACCACACCTCCGGATTGCGCGGCCACCGTATAGAGGTGGTTGGGGAAGCTGGGACCGTACTGCGATGTGAACATGTGGTCTCCCACCACGAAAGTCTGCGCGTATTTGAAGTAGTTCGGGAGAGTCGTCGAGTTGAACTGCCCGAAACACAGTTCATCTCCGGCGATGCTGCAATTCTGGCCGCCTGCAACGAAGCCCTGAATCTGGTCAAAACCGTCCATCTTGCCGTTGTCAATTCCCAAAAGGCTGCATTGCCACTCGTGGCAGATGTCACGGGTGACATCGGGCTCGGCACCCATGGGGACAACTTGCCCCGTGGACAGGACAGCGGTGGTCGCCCCTTGCAGGCCAGGAATCGGAAATGCCCCGAACATCGTGTCGAAGCTCCGATTCTCCTTGATTATAAAAATGAAATGCTTGATCTTGCTGAGACCGGAAAGCTGCGAGGCGTTCGCGCGCCGCACCACCGCGGCTTGACGAGCAGACTGGTTCTGGGACGAGGGTAGCGTGGCCCGTGACTTGGCCGTTGCCCCGCCGCCGGCCGTCTGCGCGCGTTCGATTCTGCTGTTGAAGACTCCGATCAGGGTAAGAAGGCTTAACAGCAGGCCCAAGAGAATCCCCTGCCCGGCTCGATTCCTAGTGATGACTCTTATCATGGCTTTCCTTTGATTTAACAGCTTGTCTTCCAGATTATCGGCGGCTCAAGAACGCTTCGGGATACGGGAACACCTCGTCCCCATATGACGCCCCCCAAAGGCTCCCCCCACCGATGGCACGCAGCAATCGGCGTGCCGTTAGCTTGACTGCGAAAGCCATTGATATCAAGGCGCTTGAGCCTCTAGATTGTGGTCCCCCCGAGACATTTGAACCGTGTGGGCTGGTAACAGTCTATCCTAAAATGGAAGCTGATTTCTCTTGTATCCCAGCCTGTCAGCGACCCCGGGTGGCCGCGCCTGATATCAACTTTCGAGTGGCTTCGAGTGACGTCACTTGCTAGCCTAGGTTGTTAAGATGGCGGGAGAGGTGGCCTTTACGAGTCCAGCCGAGCCTTCGACCCCTGGCCCATTACGTTATGATCGCTGCAATCCGAGTATGAAAACACCCCTAACCAATAAACTCCTTGTATAAACCCAAAACCCTCGGCTGTCAAGTACATCGTTGGTTGATACTTGATGAGTTATCAAGACCTTTGGAGATCACACCCGGGCCGCCACCGCCGTTATCGGGCCGCAAAGCGGGGGGATAGCTGCTGGTCCGCGAAGCCCATTAGAAGTCAAACCGGTACCCCAGAATCATTTTGGCGATAAGATGGTCGGTGCTGCGCGTCACGCCTACGCCCACGCCAAAGTTGATCTCCCACTGCGGGGCGATATTGAGGTCGATCGTGGGAAAGATCTGCTGCTCCTCGTCCGCCAGCGGATCGAAATTGTTGACGGGCCCCAGGGCTCCGTAATACTCGAGACCTGCGGCGATTTTCTTGGTCACGTTGTAGCTGAACTTGGCGTTGGGCGAGAACTCCACGCCCTTGTGGACGCTCTCGCCGTGGAAGGAGCGGTCAAAGCTCGGGTTGAACGCCCAGTACCAGCGGCCGTGCGTCTGGTCGACAATCGGCCGGATTTCCCACGTCCAGGTGTCGGGAGAAAACTTGCGGCGCTGGTAGCCGATCTCGTTCGAGAGGCTGAGGCCCACCGGCCAGTGCCATTTTTCCGGTATGCGGAACCGCGGCCGGATGTGGTCGCCTACCCAGTCCCAACCGTCGCCATCGCGGGCACTGGTGAAGATGTAAAAGCCGGTCTCGAACCAGTCGTTGAATCCGTGGGTGATTTCGATGGTCTCGTGCTCGGCATGGTTGGTCGGCGCCAGGCCGTCCACCACGTCCTTGCGGCCCTCGATGGTGAAATTGCTGTGCAGTTCCACCATCGTATGGCCCGGCTCGACGGTGTCTGCGCCGTAGGTTTGGATCTCGTAGTTGTCCTGCGCCCAGCCGGAGACGGGAAGGAACAGGTACAGTGCGAACACGAAGAGTGCAAGCAGACGACCGCGCGCGTGGTCATTCATAGTTCATCGTTCATCATTCACCATTCGTCATTCATCGTTCACAAATCACTGATTGCTCACTCCTCCCTCCAGCGCCGCGTAAGGCGTGTTGAGGGTCAGCAGCACCTGCGGGCCGCTCGAATCCACGGCCAGGCCCTGAAACGGATTCGGACGTCCGGGGTTCCGCTGTTGCCAGGCCACCTGCTGGAAAAGTTTCAGTCCGTCAAACACCTGCCGCAGGCTTCCCGCCGACTGCGCCGACGTGCAATCCATCTGCACGTCCAGCTCGACCTGCTGCTTCGGCTTCACGCTGTACGCGAGCGACTGCACGGACTGAAACTGGCTCTGCCAGTCAAGCTGCAGGTTCTTCTGTGACGGCATCCAGCCCTTGAACCAATCCACCACCGCCGGCCCCGTGGCCACCCCCCAGATGGGTGTATCTTTGCGGTCCTGGGTTACGAGCGAGACAAAGCTGGAGTCTGAATTGAGGCTCGGCGCTTGGCCGCCCCGCGCTTGCGCCATTCGCCCGAGCGCGCTACCGATGCCGAACGCCCCGAGCGTCGGCGAGAGAATCATCACACAGGGCGAGTCGGAGTCCGCCCCGAAGCAGTAGACCGCCTGCCCGGCAGTCAGGACGGGCTTAATGCCCTGCGCCGCCGCCTTCCGGGCCACGTCGCCGGCGTTGAAATGACCCACCGCCAGCCCTTGCATCACCAGACCGCTCGTGCCGGATTGCCACCCCAGCGCCAGTTCGTCAATGTCGCCTTCCTCGATGCCCAACTTCCCCAATGAGGTTTCGAGCTCGCGCAAACTTGGACCGAGGTAATGCTGGCGCAGCTTGGCGTAGTCGGGGAGTTCGCGCAGCTTGGCCGGGCTCGAATACTCCAGGCGCACCGTTTTCGGCGGAAAGCTGGCGAGCGCCTCCTTCACCAGGTCCTCGGCCCCAGCGGGCGCCGGCGCAAGTATCGCCACAAACGCCAGCGCCGCGAGCCCCGATCGTATCGGGGCGAGCGCGCGCCCGAGCCAGGAGGCCCGCAGCACCCGCAGGACCCGCAAGACCAGCGAGACTTGCCCGGATGGCCGGGACGAGCTCCGCCGTCCGGTCCCCCAGGATTGGTAAAACCAGCTATGAAAAACCGATAGCGATATCATTAACCATGACCTCCTCGTGATCTCTTCGGCGCCCTTACAGTCGGATGTCCGCCCGCGGCGGCAAGGTTGGCCTGCGCGTGTACTCTCACGATGTTATCATGACCTGCTGGGGATGGTCACCGTATCAGGAACTCGGTAGTGTCTCCTTAACTCGACTTCGTCAATGCCAACATGAAACACTACCAAGAACTCGGCAGTGTCCTGATTTCGCAATTTAGCCGGCCTTGGCTGACCTTAACGAGAGAAAAATAGTACTTGGCAATCTCATTACTCATGATAAACTACTGGGAGGTCGGAGAGCCCCGCCGCCCTGTTATGGTCTTAAACTGCAGGAATGCTTCCTGGCGCGAACACCCGGCACAAGAGGTTTCCCCCGCCGCGCTCCGCTCGATGGTTCTCCGAGGGGAATCCTGCGCGCCACCGCAACAGCAACCTCCCACCCCGGCCGCTGGGAAGGTCAAGGCGTGTGCCGCCGTGGAGGCACGGCTTCAGGAGGAGAAAAGACGGTCTAAGCGCTAATGTCATTGATAATACGTCACTTAATATAGAACGCAAGGCTGGCCCGATTTGCCCCGGTCTGGAAGTTTCGCGAAGCGCTCAAGGGCGGCCCGCGACGTGGTAGCATAGCTCTTCACTCCCGGCCAGGAAAGGAGACCACTTCGTTGAGCCTCTCACCGTTGCAATCCCGGAACCTGAAGGCTGTCTTCGCCGCAATGAGTCTGGCGGTAGCGTGTCTGGTGAGTCCAGCCGTCTTCGCGGCCGATGAGATTACGCCGCCCGCTCAGCCCCCTGAGGCTGAAGCGCGCAACGTCCAGACAGTCCATTTCTTCAGCAAAGCGCTGAACCAGGATCGCGCCTTCAACCTGATTCTGCCGCTCGATTACGAAACCTCCACCAGCCGCTACCCGGTGCTCTATCTGCTGCACGGCTACGGCGGCAACAACACGGACTGGACCGAGCAGACCAACCTCTCGGAGTATGCCGCCCGCTACCGCCTGATTATCGTGATGCCCAACGGCTCGAACGGCTGGTATGTGAACAACGCCTCCGACCCCAAGCAGAGGTTCGAGGACCAGATCATCAAGGACCTCATCCCGTACGTCGAGGACCACTATCGCACGATCCCCTTGCGGCGCGCGCGCGCCATCGCCGGGCTGTCGATGGGCGGGTACGGCGCCATGTTCCTGGGACTGAAGCATTATGAAATGTTCACGGCCATTGCCAGCTTCAGCGGCGCGCTGGGTGTGGCTCATGGCCTGCTTAACCCGCCCGCCAACGCGACCGAGCAGGAACGCAAGAATATTGCCGACATTCATTCACACTTCGGCCCGGATGGCTCCGCCTCGGCCCAGGAACGCGATCCCTTCGAGCTTGTGAAGAAAGTCCCGCCTGCCGAAATGCCCATGCTCTATTTCGCCGAAGGCGGCGAAGACTTCCTGATCGACAGCAATCACCAGTTCGTCGCGCTGCTCGCCAAGCTCAGGATTCCGTATGAGTACCGCGAAGTCTCGCCGCGCGAGCATACGTGGGATTTCTGGGACGAGCAGATTCGCGTATTTCTCGAGAAGCTCGCGCGCTTGCAGGGATTCGAATCGCGTGATACGGAGGCGCGTGGGAAGTAGGGTTAAACCCGGGCAGTTTTGGATCTCACGTCGACACCGACCGCCGGCTCACCCTCGGCCCCATCGGCAACTCGTCGGCGAATCTTCGAATCTTCTCCACAATGCCGTCGGCGTCGAGGCCATACTTGGCGTGAAGCAGGTTGGGCGCGCCGTGCGGAATGATGCGGTCAGGCACAGCGATGCGCAGGATGCTGGCGGGAATGCGGCGGTCGTGGAGCAGCGCGGCGATGTTGGCGCCGAATCCGCCCGCCTCGGTGCCTTCCTCCGCCGTCACCAGGAACTGCTTGTCGGCCGCGAGCACGGAGATGAGTTCCTCGTCGAGCGGCTTCATGAAGCGGGCGTTGATCACGGTCGAGTGGATGCCGGCGGCTTCGAGGCGGGTCGCGGCCTCAAGGCAGGGATAGACCATGCTGCCGAGCGCCAGGATGGCGATGTCGCCGCCTTCGCGCAGGATTTCCGCCTTGCCGGTTTCGAGCCGCTTGAACTCGGTGAGCGGCGCGCCGATGCCGTTGCCGCGCGGGTAGCGTACCGCTGCCGGGCCGTCAAGCATGACGGCGGTGTAGAGCATGTGGCGAAGCTCGTTTTCATCCTTCGGTGCCATCACCACCATGCCGGGCAGGGCGGAAAGATACACGAGGTCGTAGAGGCCGTGATGCGTGGGCCCGTCGGCGCCGACGATGCCTCCGCGATCGAGCGCCAGCGTCACGGGCAGGTGCATCAGGCAAACGTCGTGCACAAGTTGGTCGTAGGCACGCTGCAGGAAGGTGGAATAGATCGCCGCCACCGGCCGCATGCCTTCGCAGGCCAGGCCACAGGCGAAGTCCACAGCGTGCTGCTCGGCAATGCCGACGTCAAAGAAGCGATCCGGGAAGCGCTTGGAAAACTCGTCAAGGCCGGTGCCCTCGCTCATGGCGGCGGTAATGGCCACCACGCGTTCGTCCCGCTCCGCCAGCTCGCAGCAAGCCTTGCCGAAAACGCTGGTGTAGCTCGGCGCGGTGGCCGGCGCCTTGTGGAAGGCCCCGGTCGAGATGTCAAACTGTGTGACGCCGTGATATTTCACCGGCAGCTTTTCGGCGTGCGGGTAGCCCTTGCCCTTCTGCGTCACAATGTGCAGCAGCGTCGGTTCCGGGTTGTCTTTCACTCGGGCAAGCGCGGCGAGCAAGTCGTCAATGCTATGCCCGTTGATGGGGCCGACGTAAGTGAAGCCCAGTTCTTCGAACACCAGGCCGGGAATCAGCCAACTCTTGGCTGACTCCACAATGTCTTTCGAGAGCCGCAAGAGTCGGGGTCCGAGGCGCGGCACGGCGCGCATCATCTTCTCCACTTCGTGGGTCAGGCGGCGGTAGGCCTGGCCGTGTACGATGCGGTTGAGATATCCGGCGATGGCGCCGACGTTGGGAGAGATCGACATCTCGTTGTCGTTGAGGATCACCAACACTTTTTTCTTCAGCGTGCCGAGGTTGTTGATGCCTTCAAGCGCCACGCCGCCCGTAAGGCCCGCGTCGCCCACCACGGCGACGACGTGAAAATCCTGTCCCTTCAGGTCGCGCGCCACCGCCATGCCGAGCGCGCCGGAAATTGCCGTACAGGCGTGGGCCACGTTAAAGGTGTCGTAGGGACTCTCGTCGCGCACCGGGAAGCCGGAGAGGCCGCCGTACTGGCGGATGGTGGGGAAGCGGTCGCGGCGGCCGGTCAAAATCTTATGCCCGTAGGCCTGATGGCCCACGTCCCAGACGATCTTGTCACGCGGCGCGTTGAAGGTGTAGTGCAGCGCCAGCGTCAGCTCCACGGCGCCGAGGCTCGATGCGAGATGGCCGCCGACCTTGGAGATCACGGTGATGAGATAGTCGCGCAACTCCTCCGCCACCTCAGGAAGGGCGTCGCGCGGGACCTGTTTCAGGTCGGCGGGCGAATTGATGCGAGTCAGGTAGCGATATTCCATCAGGAGGTCCTCGCAATCAGAAACCGGGCGATTTCGCGCAGCCGCTCGGCGCGGCTGCCGTAAAGCGCAAGAACCTCGCAGGCCTCGTCAATCAGGCCGGCCGCGATCCGCTGGGATGCTTCCACGCCGTGCAGCCCAGGATATGTTGCTTTTCGCTGGGCGCCATCCTTGCGCACAGCCTTGCCTAGCATTTCTTTAGAGCCCAGCACATCGAGCAGGTCGTCGGCAATCTGAAAGGCGAGCCCGACCTTTTCGCCATATTGAGTCAACCGAGTGAGGTCGGCTTCAGCCGCGTTAGCGACCATCGCGCCACAGCGCACGGCAGCGCGAATAAACGAGCCAGTCTTGGCGGCGTGGATGTAATCGAGCGTGGTCGAATCGGCAGCCTGGGCTGTGGATTCTAGGTCCACGACCTCGCCGCCGAGCATGCCGCCGCGCGTCCCGATGGCCTGGGCGATTTCGTGGATGATGCGGAGTCGCTGGTGTTCCGCATCAGGGTCTGCAGAAGGAGCCGCTAGGGTCTCAAACGCCAGGGTCAGGAGCGCGTTACCGGCAAGGATCGCGACGGCCTCACCGAACACGCGGTGGCAAGTGGGCTTGCCGCGGCGAAGATCGTCGTTGTCGAGCGCCGGGAGATCGTCATGAATCAGCGAATAAGTGTGGATGAGTTCAAGCGCGCTGGCCAAGCGCAGCAGACCCGGCGCGTCTCCGTCGAACAGGCGTCCAGCCTCGGCGCACAAAATCGGTCGCAGTCGTTTGCCGCCTGCGAAGACGGCGTAACGCATGGCGCGATGGATGGACTCCGGATACGCTCCGGCCGGCGGAAGGAGATGTTCGATCTCGGCGTCCACCACCGAACGCTGTTCATCGAGATACGGCTGAAGGGCTTCCCTTAGAGTCGCACTCACAGCACACCCGGCCGGAGAGCGCGAATTTGTACCGAGTTCGCCATTTTACCCTTGATCCGGCCCTTGCCCCGGTTCCTCCGCCTCAAACGGCTCCGCCACCACTTTGCCGCTGGCGCGTTTGCGCAGAATCTCCACGCGCCCTTCGGCCTCTTCCAACTGCTGGTGGCAGACCTCTGAGAGCTGCATGCCTTCCTCGTAAAGCTGCAAGGCTTTTTCGAGCGAGAGGCCCGCGTCCTCCAACTCATGGACGATGGCGTCCAGGCGCTCGAGGTTCTTCTCGAAGCTGTCGGGCTTAGCGGGTTCGGTCATCGGTTTCCGGTTATCGGCTTTCGGCATGAATCGTCCCAGCCTCGCCTCTGTACTCTATTCGCCGCCTAGGGAACTCGACAATCCCGACCGTGAACCTCGGAGCGCTGGCTGGCGCAGCGCCTGCGCCACTTCCACCGCCATGGCGTAACGCCCGAACGGCGCGGCGATCTGCACGCCTTGCACGAAGCCGCGAACGTCCCGCAGAATCTCCTGCGCGATCTTCAAACCCTCGGCGCGCGCCTTGTCGCCGGTATCAGTCTGGCGCATGCGCTCCATGATGGCGGGCGGAATGGAGACACCGGGGACTTCGTTGTTCAGAAACTCGGCGTTGCGGAAACTGGTGAGCGGCAGGATGCTGGCCATGACCGGGATGCGCCGCAAGGCGGCCCTCTCGATGCGCCGCAGGAAACTGGACAGGCGCTCGACGTCGAACACCGGCTGCGTCAACGCGAAGTCGGCTCCGGCTTCAACTTTGTATTCGAATCGCCGGAACTGCTCGTCGAGGTTCGGAGCGCAGGGATTCAGACCCACGCCAACCAGGAAGCTCGTCTGGCTGCCGAGCGGATTGCCGCCCACATCGAGGCCCCGGTTGAGGTTGTTCAGAACGTTCACCAGGCCGATGGAGTCGATGTCAAACACGGCGGTGGCGCCCGTGGGAACGCCAAATGGAGGTGGGTCACCGGTGATGGCGAGGATGTTGCGCAAGCCCAGAGCGTGCGCGCCCAGCAGATCCGACTGGATGCGCAGCACGTTGCGGTCACGGGAGCTGACGTGCAGCAAAACCTCGGCACCGGTGCGTTGTTGCAGGAGGGCCGCGAGCGTTTGGGCGCTCATGCGGGCGGTCGACCCCGCGCCGTCCGGGACGGTCATCCCGTCCGCGCCTTGGCCGAGAATGTAGTGCGCGCCTTCCAATTCCTTGGCCGGGTCAGACCCTTTGGGCGGGACGATTTCAATCAGCACGGGAAATTCGCCACCGGCCAGCTTGGCCGCGAGCCGGGAGCGCTCCCGAAGCGGCACCGGCTCGACGGTGGGCGCCGGCCGCCGCGAGGGCGCTCCGACCGCCGCCCGAACGGGTGGAGGCGCCAGCGATCGCACCGCAGATTTGATCGCCTTGATGTGCTCGGGCGTCGTGCCGCAGCAGCCCCCGATCAAACGGACTCCCACGTTAATGAAGCGCCGCGCGTAACTGGCCATGTACTCGGGTGAACAAAGATAAATGCTGCGCCCTTGCACAGTGCTCGGCAAGCCAGCGTTCGGTTGGGCGGCCAGGGCGCGCTCGGTGACCCGGGCGACGCGCTCCAGCGCTTCGAGCACCGGAGCCGGCCCCACGCTGCAGTTGATGCCGATCACGTCCGAGCCCCAATCGTCGAGCTGCCGCGCGAAGTCTTCCGGAAGCGTACCGGTGGGAGTGGAACCGTCCTCCTGAATGGTCATCTGCACGACGACCGGGAGCGCGCCCGCGTCGCGCGCCGCGAGCAGCGCCTGGTGCGCCTCGTTCACGTCCACCATCGTCTCGATGAGGATCACGTCCACGCCGCCCTCCACCAGCGCGATGATCTGCTCGCGGAAGGCTTCGCGGGCTTCTTCGAGCGATGTGGGGCCGAGCGGTTCGAGCCGCAACCCGAGCGGCCCGACCGACCCTGCCACGTAGAGGTCGTCGCCGGCCAGTTCGCGCGCCAGCCGCGCGCCGGCGAGATTGATCTCGCGCACCTTGTCGCCGAAACCGAATTTCTCGAGGCGAAAACGGTTGGCGCCGAAGGTGTTGGTTTCGATCACCTCCGCTCCCGCCTTGAGGTAGACCAGGTGGACATCCTTGACCGCCTGGGGGTCGGCCAAGTTCAACTCGTCGAAGCAGCGGCTGAACGGGATGCCACGCGCGTAGAGCAGCGTCCCCATGGCCCCGTCGCAGACCACGAGCCGCTTCTCCAGTCTGGTCAAGAAGGGTTCCCGCATGATGCCCCTTAGTTTAACACGCCATCAAACTCTGGCCTTTACAGTTCACCCTGCATCCGTCATTCTCCTGTTGTTCGTGCTGTTGTTCGCGCACCGATTCCGTGGCCGATACGCTCTTCCATCTTCTGTCGGAGTTCTTTGCCCGGTACGGGTACTGGGTGATTTTCTTCGGTGTGATGCTGGAGAACGGCGGCCTGCCGGTGCCCGGTGAGACGGTGCTGCTCTTTGCCGGCTTTCTCGCCTTCCACGGCAAACTCGATTTGACGCGCGCCATCCTCGCCGCGATTGCCGGAGCGACGACCGGCGACACCCTGGGGTACCTGCTGGGCCGATGGGGCGGCGCGGCGCTGCTGCGCCGGTACCGCGCGAGCCCGCTCGTCTCCGCCCGGCGCTTTGACCGGGCCGAGCAGACCTTCGTCAAGTTCGGGCCCTGGACAGTGTTCGTGGCGCGATTCATCACCGGCCTGCGCGTCTTCGCGGGACCCTTCGCCGGCGCTTTCAAGATGCCTTATCCGCGGTTTCTTTTCTTCAACTTCACCGGCGCCGTGCTCTGGGCCTGCGCCATCGGCTGGGTGGGATTTCTCTTCGGCAGCAACTGGCAAAGGCTGATTGCCTTGGCCAAGGACGCGGATTGGATCGTGCTCGGCGGGGCGGTTCTCGTCGTACTGGCGCTGGTTTACGCGGCGCGGCGAAGGCGCGGAAAGAACAGCGGCAAGTGACGAGTAACCAGTGACAAGCCATAAAGCGCGTGTGTTCGGAGCGGTTGCTTGTTCTTCACTCATCACTCGTCACTGCTCTTCCCAGCCAGCCGTCACGAATCGCCACCTGCTCGGATGTAGCCTCGGGAACTAGCCGCAGGAAGTATTGATCGGGCACGGGCGGGTCGAGTTTCACCTCGATACGCTGGCGCGTGAGGTGGCGCTGGACCTCGAACGGGACCTCGGCGCCGGGCGGGTAGATCTTCAATCGGTCATCGAGCGATTCGGTGGCCAGCGACTGTTCGTCCACCGAAATCAGCAGGTCGTCGCGGCTCAGTCCCGCCCGGTCTGCCGCGCCGCCCGGACGCACGGCGACGATCCTCACACCGGTATCGGCCGGCTGAGTCAACACGCCGAGGCTCGGCGGAGCGCCCGGGGTGGCCGAGACGTTGAGCTTGAGCCCGGCGAGCGCCAGGACCGCGTCGTAGGGCAGGGGATCGACGCCCTGGACGTAACGCTCGAAGAACGAAGTGAAATCGCTGCCCGAAACCTCATTGAGGGCATCCAGAATGTCTTTCTCTTCGTACCCGCGCCCCGGCAGGTAGTACGTCGCGCTAGCGGCGGGCGCGTCAGAAGGAGGCGCCCCATAGAACCGGTCGTACATCAGCCGCATCACGTCGTCGAGCGACTTCCGGCCATGGGTGCGGGAACGAATCTCGAGGTCCAGCAGCATGCCCAGCAGCGCGCCCTTGTTGTAGTAAGAGATGGTGGAATTGGCGAAGTTGGTCTCCTGCATTTGCGGTGCGCGGTCGTAAAACCAGGCGTGGAAGCTCGAACTCTCGGCGGACGCAAGCGCCCGGCCGGGGTCGCCTCGCAAGGTGCGGATTTCGCCGGCCATGTGGTCCAGGAACTCCTTGGGTGTCCAGATACCCGAACGCCTCAGGTTCACATACGCGTAGTAACTGGTCACGCCTTCCGCGAACCACAGCGAACGCGTGTAGTCCTCCCGCGTGTAATCAAAGGGCCCGAGCGCGGCCGGGCGCAGCCGCTTCACGTTCCACACGTGGAAGAACTCGTGGGCGGCGTTCTCGAGCGCCTCCGCGACGCCATTGTCGGAGAGAGGCCGGCTGATGATGATTTGCGTCGAGTTGAGATGCTCCATGCCGTCACCCGCCGCGATGTCGGGAGCGAAGTGAAAGAGGAACGTATAGTCGTCGAAATCGAGCGCCGGCATCATCGCCATCTCGGAGCTGACGATTTTCTTCACGCCGCTGGTCAGTTCGTTGAGCAGCCTGCCACGATCGTCTTCGTCACCGGGGTAGCTGTGGACGACCACCCGGAACGTCTTGCCGTCCACCTGGAACTGATCGAGCGAAAGCGCGTCGGAGATTTCCATCGGCGTGTCAATCAGCCGGTCGTAATTCGGCGCCTTGAAATGGCGCTCTTCGGTCGAAAGCGAAAAACCGCTCGCCAGCTTCCAGCCCGAGGGCGCTTCGACCGTGAGCGCGATGGGCTCAGGCTTGTGGCCGTCCACGTACATGTAAATCGAAGCGCCGTCGAGGTTGGCGTGCGAGGAATCAATCTGAGAGAACGAGCCGTTCAGGTCGTTGGCGTAGACCTGGTAGCGCACGCGCAGCGTGCCGATGGGGTTCCCGGCGGCGTCGCGCGCCTCCACCCGCCAGGTCTCTTTGTCAGGTTGGGTCCAGCGGAGCGCGTGACCCTGCAGATCCTCGGCCGAGAACTCCTGCACGTTCTTGGCGAAGTTGTAGATGGCGTACCGCCCGGGCGACCACGCCGGCATGACGAAATCAAGCGTCGGCTCAGTGACGGCGGCGACATCGATTTCGACCTCGGCGAGATGCGTGGTGGGACGGACGATTCGCAGGTGGTATTCGAGCCCGAGCGGCGCCGCGGCCGGAGTGGGCGCCTGGACGGCTGCCGCCGACGCCGGTCGCGGTATCGTGACGGTCGCCGCCAGCGCCATCACGACCAGCAGGAATCCGCAACGAGCGCCTCTCAGCCATTTCGATCGCCGTTGCTCCGTTTCGTATTCGGAACGTAAGTTAGTCATATTATTGATAATACACCACATCGTGGGTTTTACTCTGTGCCTCGGACGCCGGTAGAGCTGTTCCGTTCATAAACTAGCTCTGCGCTGTAGTGATCTTTGGCGCCTGATTCATGGGAAGATACCTCCATCGTGTTCATGAAACCGCCATGCGATGAAGCCGTGATCCGGTCGGTGAGGGCTGGTGCACCGTGCCGGGCGGCAGCGGGGCCTTGGATCCTCGCCGCCGCAGTTCTCGGCTCCAGCATGGCTTTTATCGATAGCACCGTCGTCAACGTGGCGCTGCCTGCCCTTCAGACGAGCCTCGGCGCAACCGTCGTGGATGTGCAGTGGGTGGTCGAATCCTACGGACTGTTTCTGGGAGCTCTGATCCTGGTGGGGGGTTCCTTGGGCGATTTGGTTGGCCGCCGCTTGATGTTTCTGGTTGGCGTGGGGATTTTTGCGATCGCATCGGCCGGTTGTGGCTTCGCCTCAACTATTCAGCAGTTGCTGATCGCACGGAGTGTTCAAGGTGTGGGAGCTGCATTTCTGGTCCCCGGCAGCCTGTCGATCATCAGCGCATCTTTCGATGAAAAGACCCGGGGTCAAGCGATCGGCACCTGGTCCGGTTTCACCGCGATCACCACGGCAGTGGGGCCGGTTCTTGGCGGCTGGCTCATCGAGCACGCCTCCTGGCGTTGGGCATTCTTCATCAATCTGCCCCTGGCGGCCGCGGTGATCGCCATTTCGCTATGGCGCGTTCCCGAAAGTCGCAGTATCACCGCCCGGCATGTCGATGGGTTGGGAGCGATCGTCGCTACCATCGGGTTAGGCGGCCTGGTGAATGGATTCATCGCCTCCGTCAGCCTAGGTTGGGGCCATCCTCTGGTTTTCGGAAGCTTGATTGTCGGCTTCGCCTGTCTCATCGTGTTCTTCTTCGTGGAAGCCAGAGTGGCTTCGCCCATGGTTCCGTTGGCGCTCTTTGCCTCCCCCAGCTTCAGTGGCGCGAACCTGCTCACCCTGTTTCTCTATGCCGCTCTTGGAATCTTCTTTTTCTTGTTCCCGCTCAACCTCATCCAGGTGCAGGGATACTCCCCGACTGCGGCCGGCGCCGCCGCGCTGCCGTTGATTCTGCTGATGTTCTTTCTCTCCCGCTGGTCGGGCGGACTCGTCACTCGTTTTGGCCCGAGGGGCCCATTGACGATAGGTCCGCTCGTGGCGGCCGCTGGCTTTCTTCTCTTCGCCTTGCCCTCGGTAGGCGGCCGTTACTGGAGCGCATTTTTCCCAGCCTTCGTTGTTCTGGGGCTTGGAATGGCCGTCAGCGTTGCTCCTCTCACGACGGTCGTAATGGGTTCAGTAAACCAGGATAGCGCCGGGACCGCTTCCGGCATCAATAACGCTGTGGCCCGGGTGGCGGGCGTACTCGCCATTGCCGTGCTTGGGATTGTCGTCGTGCAGGCATTCGGCTCTCACTTGAATCACAGCCTGGCGCACCTCACCCTCCCGCCCGGTGTTCTCCGAGCCGTTCGGTCCAATGAAATCCAGCTCGCCGGCCTGCAGTTGCCCGCCGGCCTCAATGCCAGTACGGCAGCCATGATCCGAGCATCCGTGTCTCAGGCGTTTGTTTTTGGATTCCGCCTGGTAATGCTGATTTGCGCGGGCCTGTCGACCGCAAGCGCCGCGTTCGCGTGGCTAATGATTCCTGCCCAATCCAGTGGGTCACGCCCGATTTAGAGATCTCTTCGAGAAACCGAGGCACGGCCCAGCGGGCGACACCTTCTTCTCTCGCGATCTTGGATCGTTCACGGGGTCGAAATAGTGCGTGTCCGTCGGACCGGAGCCCGAGATCTCGACGACAACAGGCTCTGCGCCAGTCCGGGAGGCCCGCGAAGGGCAACATCCTTCCCGAGCGGGTAAATACAAGCGCAGAGTCGTAATGTTGTCCGATGTGCGCACGGACCCCGTTGTTGTGGGTCCGCGGTTCTTCTTCGCGGTTTGGCGAGACCCCGCAGACCGGAGAGCGTGGTTTGCGTTACGCTTGCTTGTCGTTCAGGGGGTGCGGATTGTCCGTTCACTTTTTTCGTCTGGTTGGAACCTCCGCCAGAGAAGGAGATGGCGTTTCGCAAGGAATTGCTTCGTGTCGCCGAGCCTACGCGAACTGAGATAGGTTGTTTGGCTATCCGCGTCTTTGAGTCGCTCCGAGACCCGTTGGTCTTCGCGATTCATTCCGAGTGGGTGGACGAAGCTGCGTTTGAGTTGCACGCCCAATTGCAGCACACGGTTCGATTTCTTGGAGCTGCGGAGGAGTTGCTCTGGCCCATCCCGTACCGGGACTCCGGTCGCAAGAGACCAAGGGAGTCGCCGGTGCTGGCGCCGGAGGATAAGGGCTGCGGATGCGAACCGGACCGGGCGACAGGCACGCTCTACGCTGGCGGCAGGGCTTGGCGCAGGTCGGCAGCGAGCAGGCGATGAAACAGGTGCTCGCCGGCCTCGCGGCGCACCGAGAGGCGTCCGGCGCCGTAGGCGCGCGATTTCAATCCGCGTTGCACCGATTCGCAAATAGCCGTATCCTCCTGCTGCACGCGATCGCTGACTCCGATGCTTTGCTGGATGTACTCGCGACGGGCCTCGCTGGTGTCGCCGAAGTAGAAATCAAAAATCACCGTGCAGCCGTCGACGCCGTCTCTTTCGGCAAGGCCGGTTTCGCCCGATGCGCCACCCGGGCTGCCGGGCAGCACGAAGTTGGTGTCCAGATACCCTTCGTACCAGTTCAGCATGAAGTTGGGGTACTGCCAGAAGTAGTAGGCGCGGTCGCCGCCGCGGGTGGCGCGGGCCGAAGCGTCGGAATCCTCGGAGATTTTTACGGGGCTCGACTGGATGGAACATCGGCCATCGTTCTCGATGGTGTAGTGGGTGTATTCCAGCACGCTGTTCAGGCCCTTGTGCATGTGCGGGACGTGGTAGCCGCCGTCAAGATAGTTATCCACATACACTTTCCAGTTGCACTTCAGGGTGTAGACGCGGCGCTCGACGAAGCTGAGGCTTTCAAGGCGGAGGGGCTTGACACGGGCGACGAGCCCGCCCAGTGAATCGGCCAGCGGTTCCGCCGTCGGGTCGAGGTTCACAAACACGAACTGTTCCCAGGTCTCGACGCGGATCGGCACTAGGCCGTTCCGGGCGGGATCGAAGTTGCAGACGCCTTCGAATTCCGTCATGCCCTTGAGCGCGCCATCAAGGCCGTAGGTCCAGCCGTGATACGGACAGCGAAAGTTCGCCGACTCGCCGGCGGCTTTCCAGGCAACGGCGGTAGCATGGTGACGGCAGACGTTGTAGAAGGCGCGCAGCACGCCATCCGTGCCGCGGGCCACCAGCACCGGCTCGCCCGCGACCTCGGCCGTGAAGTACCGGCCGGGGCCAGCCACCTGGTCGAGCCGTCCGACCGCCTGCCAGGTGCGTCCGAACACCGCCTGCCGCTCGAGCTCCGCGACGCGCGGGTCGGTGTACCACGGCCCGGGAATCGTCGAAGCCTCGGCGAGCGGCGACGCGGCGTTGTAGGTCTCGAGAATCGTCTGCAGCGACTGTTTCATGTTGGGTTGAGACCTCCTTCCGAGCTTGCCATTATATGCCTGACTACCCTCGAAGTTAGCAGGGCTGCGAGAAGTGAAGTCGGTGTAGAATACCGGCTCGTCTGGAAATGAATCCTGGTTCAAGGAGTCACTCTCATGCGAACAATGCGCTCGGCCGTGATTCTGGCCTTGTTCTCCGCGCTGTTGCTCAACGCGACGAAGCTCCACGCGACACAACCTTCCGCAACCCTGGTGCAACTCGCCGAGCTCACGCCGTCGGTGCGGGCCAACAACGACTGGTTCGGGTTTTCCATCGGCGTGAGCGGCAACACGGTGGTGGTGGGGGCGTTCGATCCGAACATCGAGCAGTACGGCACGGCGTATGTCTACGTGAAGCCGGCCAGCGGCTGGGCCAACATGACGCAGGTGGCCACGCTCACCTCCTCGGACAACGGCCAGGGGTTCGGCACCTCGGTCGCCATCAGCGGCAACACCATCGTGGTGGGCGCGGCCGATACGTCGAATTTCGACGCCGCGGCGGGGCCTGGCGCGGTCTACGTGTTCGTCGAGCCGGCCAGCGGCTGGACGGACATGACCGAGACCGCCAAGCTGACCGCCTCGGACGGCGTGGCCGGCGATGCGCTCGGCAACAGCGTGAGCATCAGCGGAAACAACGCGGGAGGCACTACCGTCGCAGCAGGTGCGTTCTTTACCACGGACAGCTCCGGCAACAGCTTCGCGGGATCGGCCTACGTGTTCGTCCGTCCCGCGACCGGTTGGTCCGGGAACCTGACGGAGACGGCGAAGCTCACAGCTTCCGACAGCCAATTGCTGAACTACTTCGGGGCTTCGATCGGGATCAGCGGCAACACGGTGGTCGCCGGCGCCTATGGCCACAACAATTTTCAAGGCGCCGCCTACGTGTTCGTCAAACCAGCGACAGGTTGGGCGAGCATGACGCAGACGGCGGAGCTCACCGCCTCGGACGGCACCGGCAACTCCGACTTTGGCTTTTCCGCAGGCATCAGCGGCACGACGGCGGTGGTGGGCGCCGTCAACGCCCGGCAAAGCCGGGGGGAAGCGTACGTGTTCGTCGAACCCGCCGGCGGCTGGACCAACATGACCGAGACCGCGGAACTCGCCGCGTCGAACAGCGTGCCGTTCGACAGCTTTGGCCAGTCCGCGGCCATCAGCGGCAACATCATCGTGATTGGGGCGCCCGGCGCCACGGTGGGCGCGAACCAGCTTCAAGGCGCGGCCTATGTGTTCGCCGAGCCGCCTGGCGGATGGAGGAATACGTCACGGTCCATCGAATTGACCGCCACGGACGGCGCTGCCAACGACAATTTCGGTGTCTCGGTAGGGGCGAGCGCCGGCACGTTTGTGGCTGGAGCGCCCAAGAGCACAACGCCCGGCGAGGCCTATGTGTTCGGGCCGTGACTATTTCCGCGGCACGGGACGAATGATCATCACTTCGGTAGCTTTGATCAGCGCGGCGGCCGTCTCGCCGGCCTTCAGGCCGAGGTCGCGGCAGGCGTCGCGGGTGATGATGGCGGTCACGCGCTGTCCGCCGATGTCAAGAGTCACCTTGGCCAGCAGGCCGACGATCTCGACCGCGCTGACGCGGCCCACCAGTTGATTCCGCCCGCTGATAAAGTGTTCGAGACCGCTCTCGGACACGGCGCGCGAGGCGAGATCGGGACGCCGGCTCACCTGCGCTCTTCCCGCGCTCCCGGCCTTCACCGGCTTGCTGTCCTTTTGAAACAGCAGCCGGTCGATTTCCGGGCGCGGGATGCGATGGTGCCCGCCCGCCGTCTTCACGGAACGAATCCTGCCGCGGTAGATCCACTGCTTCAGGGTGGGATAGCTCACACCGAGCTCGCGCGCCGCGTCGGAAAGATGCAGGAGTTCCATAGGACCTCAATAGGGTCTGTCTCTTGGTGCCGGCTTGCAGCCTGGGCGTTTTCGAAGCCTAGGCCTTGCAGGCGAGACGCCCGCACCACAAGCACAGGCGGCGTCGCGCCGCCATTATAAGCTGGTTTGCGGCGAAGCGAGACTGAATCGTTGCCGAGAAGCGCGGCGGCCGGTTCGCCGGGCCGGGTAACGCGCGGCCTGCGCTTTTCGTCTTTTGCTCTGAGGGGCAGCGGGGAGCTGGAAATGCATCTTCTCCTCCGGTCGGCGATGATCCGCTGCCCCCACCACCAATATGTTCCGCATCTCTCCGAAAGGATGAAGCGATGCCGAAAATCAACGAACTCCAGGTGAACGGAATCCGGCATACGGTGAGTGCCGAAGCCGAGGAAAGCCTGCTCGGCGTGTTGCGCGAGCAGCTCGACCTGACAGGCACGAAGTACGGGTGCGGCGAAGGCCAGTGCGGCGCCTGCACGGTGCTGGTGGACGGGCTGCCGCGGCGGTCATGCATCACGACGGTCGGGGCGGCGGCCGGCAAGCGGATTACGACGATCGAGGGCGTGGCCGCAAACGGGCGCCTCCACCCGGTGCAGCAGGCGTTTCTCGAGTCGGGCGCCATGCAGTGCGCCTACTGCACTTCCGGGATGATTCTGACCGCGTATGCGTTCCTGAAATCGCACGCCGAACCCAGAGAGGCGGAAATCGCCCGCTTCATGGAAGGCAACATCTGCCGCTGCGGCACGTATCCGCGAATCGTGACGGCAATCGGCCGGGCGTCCCGGATGATGAAGGAGGCGCGGCGATGAACAACAAATCTGTGGTTCCCGAGTTGTACGAACCGGAGCGTTACGAATTTTATGCCGGACCTTTCTATCGGTTCGAGCTTCTGAAGCCCGACCGTCGCGCTTTTTTCAAGGCGCTGGGCTGCGGGATTGTGGTGGTGTGCGTTCTCCGCGACGCGCGCGCCTTCCAGGAATCCGGCCGGCGGCGGTTGGGCGAGCAACTGCCGCAGGAAATCTCGGCGTGGCTGCACATCGGCGAGAACGGGCGCGTGACGGCGTACACCGGCAAGGTGGAGGTGGGCCAGAACATCCGGACGTCGCTGACGCAGGCGGTGGCGGAGGAATTGCGCGTTGCGCCGGGGAGAATCGAGCTGGTGATGGGTGATACGGAGCGAACCCCTTTTGATATGGGGACCTTTGGCAGCCGGACCACCCCAACCATGAGTCCGCAGCTTCGGCGCGCTTCGGCAGCGGGCCGCGACTTGCTGATTGGGCTTGCGGCACAGGCGTGGAAAGTAGACCGGGCGGAGCTGGTGGCCGCCGATGGCAAAATCACCGACCCCAAAACGCGCCGCGCGATCGAGTACGGGCAGCTTTTGAAAGGCCGGCAACTGGCGCAGACGATTCCGGCCGAGGATCCGCTCGAACCAGCCACGAAATGGACGGTGATGGGCAAGCGGCTCGCCAAGGTGGACGGCGAGGAGTTCGTGACCGGCAAGCATCGCTATGCTTCCGACATAACGTTGCCGGGGATGCTTTACGGCAAGATCGTGCGGCCGGCGTCGTTTGGCGCCACGCTCGCGTCGTTCGACGCCCAAGCGGCGCAGGCGATGCCGGGGGTGACGGTGGTGCGCGACGGCGACTTCGCGGGCGTGACGGCGCCCGGCAGCTACCTGGCCGCGCGCGCGGCGGCGGCGGTGAAAGCGGAGTGGAAATCCACGCCGCAGCCTTCGAGCAAAGATTTGTTCGAATACTTGAAGCAGAATCCTGTGGAGGCGAAAGGCTGGGAAGGCCACTCGCGGCATGAGACGGGTTCGGTGGAAAAGGGCCTGGCGGCCGCCGACCATCGCTTGCAGCAAACTTACACGGTAGCCTACATCGCGCACGCCCCGCTCGAACCGCGCGCCGCGGTGGCGGAGTGGAAAGACGGCAAGCTCACCGTGTGGACGGGCACGCAGCGGCCGTTTGCGGTGCGCAGCGAGCTCGCCGAGGCGTTTCACATTCCCGAAGATCACGTCCGCGTCCAGATGCCGGACACGGGCTCCGCTTACGGCGGCAAGCACACCGGCGAAGCGGCGGTGGAAGCGGCGCGCCTGGCGCGGGCGGCGGGGAAGCCCGTCAAAGTGGTGTGGACGCGCGAGGAAGAGTTCACCTGGGCCTACTTCCGGCCGGCCGGGGTAATCGAAATCACGAGCGGCGTTCGCAACGACGGCACGGTGACGGCGTGGGAGTTCCACAACTACAACTCCGGCGCGGCCGCGATTGGGACGCCATACGACATCGCTAACCAGCGCACCGAATTTCATCCTGTCAAGTCGCCGCTGCGCCAGGGGTCGTACCGGGCGCTCGCGGCCACGGCCAACCACTTCGCGCGCGAGTCTCACATGGACGAGCTGGCGGCGGCGGTGAAGATGGATCCGCTGGCGTTCCGGTTCAAGAATCTCAAGGACGCCCGGCTGCGCGCCGTGTTTGAAGCGGCAGCGGACAAGTTCGGCTGGGGCAAGGCGAAATCCGAAGCAGGACACGGATTTGGACTGGGCGGCGGCGTGGAGAAGGGCGGCTATGTGGCCACGTGCGCCGAGGTCGGGGTAGAGGGCGGCAAAGTAAGGATCGCGCGCGTGGTGACGGCATTCGACTGCGGCGCGGTGGTGAATCCCGACGGACTCCGCAATCAGATTGAAGGCGCCAACATCATGGGCATCGGGGGGGCGCTGTTTGAGGCGATGGAATTTGAAAACGGCCGCATCCTGAACGGGCGGTTTTCGCGCTACCGCGTGCCGCGCCAGAGCGACGTGCCCAAGATCGACGTGGTGCTGGTTGACCGCCGCGACTTGCCTTCGGCGGGGGCCGGCGAGACGCCGATCGTCGGCCTCGCGCCGGCGGTCGGCAACGCCATCTTCAATGCCACGGGCAAGCGGCTAAGGTCGCTGCCAATGGCGCCGAACGGTCTCAAGGTGTAGCTGTACCGGTCGTCCCCAAGAAAATTCGCAGACGTCAGTGGTTACTGCAGCTTGCAGTACGCCTGCACGTCGCTGTTGATCTGGTTGGCGCCGTCCTGGTAGCTGGCAAGCTCGTGGCCGACGCCGGGCAGACAAACGATGGTGGTTTTGGAGGTGATGGCGGTGGCCCATTCGAGGCCTTCGGGGATGGCGGAGCCCGACGTGTCGAGGGCGCCGAAAATGATTCGCACGTCGGTGGGAAAGGAGAGCGTGGGAGGGCTGGTATCAGAAAGGATGCTGTCGTGATGAAACAGCGCGGCATTGGCGGTCGAGCCCAAGATGCCCTGCGAGCACAGGTCGCCCGAGTCAGGTGTGGTATCCTTATCGCCGTCCCAGGCGGGGTCAAGGAAGTTCTCGGCGTTGGTCAGCCCGAAAGTCTCCGAGAGCATCGTCTGGCCGCCGCAGGTGGCGCAAGCCATGTATTGCTTGTGCGGGGCGCAGCCGTGGTCGAGGCGGGAGAACTCCGGTCCACTCGTCTCCTCAACCATGGAGAGAATCGAGCCGAGGCCGTATTGCGACAGGGCATAGGCGATGGCGGCGGAGCCGCCACTGTTGCCGGTGGCGCAGAGGGGGGTGCCGGTTGTGAGTAGATTATCGTGGGTCCACTGTATGACGGTCGAGGGCAGACAGGCGAGCGAGAGCGGACCGTTGCCGTCGAGCGCCGGCCCGCTGAGCCAGCCCGCCAGGTGGTTGTCGAACTCGATCTGGACGGCGGTGAAGCCTTCCTGCACCACGTCGTTAATGAGGCTGGTACCGTACGTAAAATGGGTGTCGTAGAACGAAGTTCCGCCGCCGCCGATGATGAAGATGACGGTGCCGAGGGACGTGCCTGAGGGAACCGTCTCCTTCAGAGTCGCGTCGTAGGGGAGGAAGGGTGTGACGTTAGGGCAGGCGACATTCAAACTCCAGCAGGATCCCGAGACGCCTCCCGCCGGACATTTCACCGGGGTCCCGGTGGCCGTTCCAACCGGGAGCGACGGCTTCTGCGCTCGCGCCGGCGTGGATGCCAAAAGTGTCGCCAACATCACTCCGAGACCGGCGAGCAGCCTGAGGCTGACTGGGTCTGTTCTCCGCATCGTTATCTCCTCAGTAAATACCGGCGGCTGAGTGTGATCGCTCACCGTCAACCCGACATGCTACATCCCGGTCGCTGCAAAGGCAAGGTTCGTTTAAGGTGTATAGTAACACATTGGTTAATGGAGGTCACGTCGGTATGATAACCGTGGCCTTCCTGCCTTCTGACTTCACTCTCCCGGTCCCGCCGGATACGCCGGCAGGTCGGGCGGGGCCGGCGGCAGCGTTTTGGGATGCGCCTCGATGTCCTTCATCACGAGCTCGATCGCCTTCTCGAGCTGCGGATCGTGCCCGGCCATCACCAGGTCGGGGCGGTTATCCACCACTACGTCGGGCTCGACGCCGTGGTTCTCAATCAGCCACTTCCGGTCGAGGCTATAAAGCGAGAATTCGGGTCTGGTAATGTAGCCTCCGTCCATGAGAGGGATCTCGCCGCGGATGCCGCGCACGCCGCCCCAGGTGCGCTCGCCGATGAGCGGGCCGAGCTTGTAGTATTTGAAGAAGTAGCTAAAGAAGTCGCCGTCGGAGGCGGCGTACTCATTGGTGACGCAAGCCATGGAGCCGTAAAAGGTGTTGGGTGGTATGGTGCTGGGCGCAAAGTTGCGCGCCGGCTGCATCGCCGCCAGCACGCGGCGCAGGCGCTCGAAGATGAGCTGGTCCACAAAACCGCCGCCGTTGTAGCGCACGTCAAAGATGATGCCTTGCTTGCGAATCTGCGGGAAGTATTGCTTCACAAATTCGTTCAGGCCGCTCGCACCCATATCCGGCAGATAGACGTAACCCACGCGGCCGTGGGTGGCCTCGTCCACCTTGCGCCGATTGGTCTCAATCCAGTTCAGCTCGTGCAGTTTGAACTCGCTCGCGAGCGCCTTCACCGTCACCTGGCGCGCGCCGTCCTCGGAAGGCTTCGAGTTGACGGTAAGCGTCACGTTCTCGTTCGCGGTGTTCACGAACAACTCATAAGGATTCTCGGGCACGCGCAGGTCGTGGCCATTGACGGCCAGAAGATAATCGCCCTGCTTCACGTCCACGCCCGGCTCGGTGAGCGGCGAGCGAAGCTCCGGGTCCCAGTTTTCGCCGGCGTAAATCTTGGCGAAGCGATAGCGGCCGCTCGCGGAATCCGTCTCGAAATCAGCTCCCAGCAGGCCCACTTTAACGGGGTGCAGGTTGGGATAATCGCCCCCACCGACGTAGGTGTGGGAGTTTGAGAGTTCGCCGATCATCTCGCCGAGGATGTACGTCAAGTCGTAGCGGTCGGCGACGTAGGGCAGAAGCTGGGCGTATTTCTCGCGCACGGCCGGCCAGTCCACGCCATTCATGCTGCGCTCAAAGAAGTAGTCGCGCTCCTGCCGCCACACTTCGTTGAACATTTGCTTCCATTCCTGCCGCGGATCCACTTCCATACGCATTCCGGTCAGATTCAAAGCACCCTCGCCCGGCTTGAGCGGAGCTGCGGCGGGCGGCTTGGCGTCAATGATGCCGTAGGTGCTGGCCGCGCCGCCCGCTCCAGGGGGTCCCATCGGCGGGACCGAATACAGAAGCTTGCTGCCGTCAAACGAGAGCGCAAAATTGTTCGCCCCGCCGATGAGGACGTGATCCTTACGCTCCTTCATATCGTAGAGATGGATCGCAGCCGTTTCACCCGGCACAGGGCCGGAGAGTCCGAAGACCGGGTTCGAAGCGTAGAACACCCGGTCCGTGGCGGCGGCGAGCGTCCCGTAGTTACCCGGCGGGATCGGCAACGCCACTACGCGGTTTTCGATGCCTGCGAGGTCAATACGGAAGTTCTTGGGCGCCTCGCGCGCGCCGCCCAGCTTCTCGCCTTCTTTGTTCTGCTCTTTCTTTTGAGCTTCCTCTTTGGCCGCCTCGGGTTTCGGTGTTGCCGCTTCATCACTCTGCGGAGCGAACGGCGAAGGCAAATCAGCGCGAAGGGTCATGACGTAGACGCGCGTCGCCTTGGGGTTGGCAAACTCGAAGTCGAACACGCCGAGCACTTCGTTGTAATCGCGGTTGGAGAAAAAGTAGAGGTACTTGCCTTCAGGGTCGAACACCGGATTGGCGCCGCCGAAGAAATCGCTCACCACCGTCGTGCTCTTGCGGTCAGTGAGGGAATAGAGATACAGGGCCTCATTGCCGTTCTCGGCCACCTTGCCGTACACCACCCACTGGCTGTCGGGCGACCAGGTGTAGTCGGTAAGGTCGGCGAACTTCCCCCGGTCGATCAAGACAGGCTGTTTTGCCTTGATATCCACGTAATACAGCCGGAGGCTCTTGTCGGCGTAAAGCAGCTTCTTCGAGTCCGGCGACCACACCGGCGCGAGACGAAATACCTTGCCGTCCGAGGTGATGCGGGTTTCCTTGCCCTGCCCGTCCTGCGGCGTAATGTAGAGCTCGTCCTCGCCGCTGCGGTCGGACATGTAGGCGATCCACTTGCCGTTGGGAGACCAGGCCACGTTCTTCTCGCGAATGCCGGGCGTCCGGGTAAGATTGCGCGTGCTGCCTTCCTTCGCCGGCACGGTGAACACGTCGCCGCGCGCCGCAAATACGGCCCGCTTGCCTTCGGGCGAAATGTCGAAATCGGTGATAAGCTTGCTCGCATTCACCCAGTGCGGACGCGCCAAGTCACGGTCGCCCGGCAGGTAGATCGTCAGCTTGTGGGCCTTTTCCGTCTTCAGGTCGAAGAGGTAAAGAAAGCCGCCGTTCTCAAACACGATGGAATCCGGACCGAGGCTCGGCCAATTGACGTCAAAATCGGTGTAGTGAGTGAGCTGGCGGATCTCCTTGGTCCGTAGGCTGTAGCTGTATAGATTGAAGCGATGCTCGGGGCCGCGGTCGGAAGCGAAGTAAATCGTGTCGCCGCGCCACATCGGGAAAGTATCGCCGTGCTCGGTGTGAGGAATCTCCTCGATGTGGTTGGCCTTGAAGTCATAAATCCAGATGCTCTGCGCCATGCCGCCGGTGTAGCGTTTCCAGGTGCGGAAATTGCGGAAGATGCGGTTGTAGGCCATCTTGCTCCCATCGGGCGAGAAGGACATCAACCCGCCTTTATCGATGGGAAGCTTCACGGGCAGTCCGCCCTCGATGCTGGTGACGTAAGGGCGTCCGAACCAGTCGTTAAAAGTGTCACGGCGCGAGAGAAACACCAGGCGTTTGCTGTCGGGGAACCAAGTGAGGACTTCGTTCTCGACGCCCATCCGTTCGGGTACAGGCACGCCCGGATGAAAGGTTAATTGCTTGGGCTGGCCGCCTTCCGAGGGGATCACGTAGACATTGGGATTGCCGTCGTACTGGCCGGTGAAGGCGATCCACTGGCCGTCGGGCGAAAACTTGGGGAAGAGCTCGAGACCGGGGTCGGTGGTGATGCGATGCGCCGTACCGCCCTGGCTCGAAACCAGCCAAAGATCGCCCGCGTAACTGAACACGATCTTGTCCTTGTACACATCGGGAAAGCGCATCAGCCGGCCTTCGGGCATTTCCTGCGCCATGCCGAGGCAGGCAAAACTGAACAACGCGAACAACAGAAATCTGCGAGCCAGAATCATGAATCCCCCTGAGTGTGCCGCTTTCGAGAGTCCGAGATTATACGCGATTTGCGAACAGAATTGTCGTGGGATATCGCCGCGCGAAGCTCGTGGAGCCTTGGCATCGCGTCGGAGCAGCTCACTCTGCCGACCACCACCGCCGCAGCGGCATTTCCATAACGCAGGCACGTCGGCAGCGGCAGATTCTGGGACAGGGCAAAGAGAAAACCGGCGGCGAAACCATCACCGGCGCCAATCGTGGAGACCACCTGCGCCGGGCTGGGTTCTTCCCGAAATGACCGGTCCTGCGTATACGCTTCCACTCCCTTTGACCCGAGCTTGAGGATCAGCAACTCCACGCCCCTGCTTAAGACCGCTTTCGCCTGCGCCGAAGGATTCCGTTCGCCGGTGAGGATCAGCACTTCGTCCTCATTGCCGATGACGACGTCCACCCAGGGCAGGATTTTGCGCGCCTGCTCTCCGGCGTGCTCCGGCGAAGGCCACGAGCTGGACCGGTAATCAACGTCGAGCACCACACGCGCGCCGGCCGCGCGCGCCGCTTCGGCGGCCGTGCCTGTGGCTTCGCGGGAAGGAGACGAAGCCAGACTCGTGCCGTTGGTGACAAACATCCGGGCGCGCCGAACGTATTCGAGCTCGGCTTCACCCACGCTCACCCTCTGGTCGGCCGGGAGTTGCCGGTAGAAGACCTGCGGGAAACGATCCGGGGGCGAGACTTCCGCCAGGCTGAGCGAGGTGTTGTAGCCCTCCACCAACCGAACACACTGCGTGTCCACGCCCTCGCGACGAAGGAATCCGACGAGGTAATCCGCCAGTTGATCCTCGCCCAGGCAACTGATGATGCCAACGGAGAGTCCGAGCCGCGCCAAGCCCACGGCGATGTTGGCGCTCGACCCGCCCAGGTGCCGTGAAAAGTGCTCAACCTCGGCGAGCGGACGATTCTGTTCGACCGCGAACAGATCGTAGCCGATTCGCCCCAAGACGACGGCATCGAGAGGTTTGTGGTGCGCTTCAAGGTTCATTGCGCTCGGCGGCGTTTCGCCTTCCTGGCGGACTCGGCAGACGGCGCTGCCTCCAAGATCCGCACGGCCTCATGCAGCGTGGAGCCTCGATGCACGATGGCCGTCAACGCCCGGCACATCGGCAGGGGATCCCCGGGGCCCGGAAACAACAAGTTTCTGCCGATGATGGCGCCCCGCACCCGGGGGCTGGAAGCGATGGCCGAGGCAAAGTCGCTGAGGGTGTCCCGCGGATTCGCGCGCGCCGGTCCGCCGAGAAGCAAGATCGGCAAGGTTGTGGCTTGGCCCACAGCGGCGAAATCGGCGCAGTAAGGCAACTTCAGCCACACGTGGGTGGATGACTCACCCAATCCCGCAGCGATTCCACAACTCTTCACGAGCATCACGGCGTCGTCCATCGCCCGGTAGCCCCCGTCCGGGCTGCGGGCGACACCGAGCGCCTCGAGGAACGCCGGAAGCCGGTGGCGCCGCAGAGCGTTCACCGCCTCGGCGCAGGCTGCAATCGTGCGGCCCGAAGCCGCATCCTCCGCATCGAGACGGTACAGCATCTTGCCGCCATCGCACTGCAATTCGGCCAGTCGCGCTGCCGTGCAGCCGGTAAACCGATCGTCCATTTCAAACGCCGTTCCGGCCAGACCACCACGATTCATGGTGCCCACCAGCACCCGGCCATCAAGAAAACTGCCGCGGTGTTTACGGCGAGCGAGATGGCTGAGGATCAGCAACTCTTCCAGAATGTCGGCTGTGGCCACCACGCCATCGAGGTCGGGGTCAGCCAGGACGCGGAGTGTGCGGGCCAGCAACTCGTGCCGGTTCCCCAAGGCGAGTTCGTCCTCGCGAATCCGCGTTACGCCGCGGGCGGGGTGGTCGAGCGCGACCAACACCAGCCTTCCGTCGCGCGTCAAGCGCCGCCGCTGGCGCCGCTTCCTCGCTTCTTGCTCCACCGCCTGCGGACGATTGACCCGAACTTCGGTAATCTCCTCAAAGGTCTGCCGCGAAAGGGACTCCTCGGCCACGAATTCTCTTGCGACAAGGGCAGCAGTTGCCATAAGGTCTTCCCAGGGCTCCGGCGGTCTCGTCAGACTCCGAGCCGGCGAAGGTATTGCCTTCCTGCGGCTGCATTCGCCAGGGGAGCATCAGCCCCGGCACCGCCGGCCAGCACATCGGCTTCGACCACCACCCAGCCGTCGAATCTTCCCTTCTGTAAGATGGCAACCACGCCGGAGAAATCGATGTTCCCCTTGCCGAGAGGCGCAAAGATGCCGTGCCGGACCGCGGTGTGGAAATCCATGCGCTGGCGGCGGGCCTCGGTCGCCCGGTCAGAATACACGTCCTTTAAATGGACGCACCACACTCGCGATACCTGCTTCTGGAGAAAGGCAACGGCGTCACCCCCGCCGTAAACGTAGTGCCCGGTGTCCAGGCACAGTCCCAGTTCTTCGGCGGGAACGAGCGCCAGCAACCTGTCGATTTCCTCCGGCGTTTCCACGTGGGTGCCGGCGTGGTGGTGAAACGCCACCCGCAGTCCAACCGCCTTGCAGTCTTCGGCCACCTGGCCAATCGCGCTCGCTGCTGCTCGCCATTCCGCGTCATTCCAGGAGAGAGCGTTAGCTTCGCTGCGCCGTCCCGCCACGGCGCTCCGGGCAGGAGTGATCTCATCAGAAAGCACCAGGAGGCGAGCTCCAGCGGCGCTGATCAGGTCCGCCGAGCGACGAACGTGGGCGAACCCGGCCGAATGGGCAGCGGCATTCCCGAGCTGCATGGCCACGAACGCGGAGCAAAGCGCGAGCGAGCGCTTCTCCAACTCTTGGCGAAGAACCGGCGCTTCGGCGGGAAGGAAGCCGTACGGACCGAGCTCCGTGCCGGAGTATCCCGCTGCCGCGATTTCGTCGAGCACACGCGTGTAGGGATAGTCAGCAGGAAACTCGACGTTCTCGGTGATGCCCCAGCTCACCGGCGCGCTGGCGACGCGAATACCCAAGCTTCACCTCTCCGCCTGAAATGCAATTCCGGGGCCGACCATCAGCCCGGACCGTCCAACGTCAGACTTGATTCCGAAAATTAGCGCAAAACCACCCTTTTCCGCAAGTATCGAATCGTTCCGGCTGGCTCCCGCTAAAATCATCTTTACGCAAGCTTCCCTGCTCGCTAGAATCAAGGCGCTGCACGATCCACGGAGCCTTGCAACAATGGCGAAACTCGGCGTAGCGGTTCTCGGAGTCGGCGACATGGGCAGGCGGCACGCCGAGAACCTGCGGCGGTTCGTTCCCGAAGCTCGTCTCGTTGCCGTGGTTGATGTTGATGCCGAACGCGCGCGCCGGGTCGCCAATGAACTCGAGGTCGAGCACTCCTTCGGCAACGCCGAAGCTGTGCTCGAACGAAAAGACGTCCACGCCATCATCATCGCCTCTCCTGACAAGTTTCACGCCGCAACCGTCGAACGAGCCGCCGCGGCCGGGAAACACATCCTCTGCGAAAAGCCTCTGGCCATGAGCCTGGCAGAGGCGGCGCCGGCGCTCGACGCCGTCGCCCGGGCGGGAGTCTGCCTGCAGGTGGGCTTCATGCGCCGTTATGATCCGGCTTACGCCGCGGCCAAGAAACGCATTGAAGCGGGTGAGATCGGCGACCCGGTGATTTTCAAGTCTTTGGGGCGCGACCGGGACGCTCCTCCGCTCAGCCACTACGAAGCGAAGTTGAACGGGATGCTCTATTTCAACTCCTCCATCCACGAATTCGACCTGGCGCGATGGCTCATGCAAGACGAAGTCGCCGAAGTGCATTCCTATGCCACGGTGCTGGGGCGGCCGGAAGTGGCCCGGTTCGGTGACATCGTAGCCGGCGTAGTGAACCTGCGATTCTTGAAGGGAGCGATCGGCAACGTGGAGTCCTACGTTCAATCCCAGTACGGGTATGACGTGCGCACGGAGATTGTGGGATCGAAGGGAACGCTCATGGTGGGTTACCTCGCCGAAACTGCTGCGACCGTGCTCACCGCGAGCGGGAGCAGTCGCGATGTGGTCGGACATTACCTGGCGCGCTTTGCCGACGCCTACGTGAGCGAGATGCGCGATTTCGTCGAGACCGTAATCGCGGGCCGGGCCCCGCGAGTGAGCGGTGAAGACGGTTGGCGGTCCGTGGCCATCGCGGAGGCGGCTGTGGAGTCCTGCCGGGAATCGAGGCCGGTGGCCGTCCGGGACCACCTGAAGGTCTGAAAAATCGAGTCGTTCCGGCCAGCTCACTGTTGTGGCAACGTTCGGTCGCAATCAAGCACTCAGATACTTTTCCTGAAGAATCCTTCGGTGGTGTAGCTCGTGCCCGGCGATGAGCCAGGCAAGCGCGCGCACGGAGACTTGCTTCTGGTTGGCGACGCCCCGTCGCGTCCAGGCTTCGGCACTCAGGCTGTTGAACAACCGCAAGGTGGCGCGCCGAACGATAGCGAAGTCTTCGAGCAAGCTCACGAGGGGCTGGTTGCCGAACTGCGCGGCGCGCACGTAGTCGTCCTGCTCGAAGCCTTCGATGGGCGTCTGGTCGCTGCGCGCGATCCGCAGGGCGCGGTAGGACATGATGCGCTCCGCGTCGGTGACGTGGCCGACCACTTCCTTCACGCTCCACTTGTCCGGCGCGTAGCGGTGGTTGGCTTGCTCCTCGGTGAGCGCGGCGAGCAACGCCACGGTTTCGCGGACCTGCCGTTCAAGAGCGCCAACGATGTCGTTCCCCTGGACTAGGGCAATGTACTGGCCGTAGTACGGGTCGTACTCAGAATGATCAGGAGCATCGAGAGCGGCACTGTTTGTGAGCATGGCTTATAATAGCACAGTGGTTGAAACGCGGGCCCATAGCTCAGTTGGTTAGAGCAGCGGACTCATAATCCGTTGGTCCCAGGTTCGAGTCCTGGTGGGCCCACCAACTTCCAAGCGCCTGATTCGGGGTTCCGTCCCGCTCCTTGAGCCCGCTGTCCACCGCCGCTCTGCGAGCCGGTCGGGGGGCATTCTGCAATAGAGAGCGTGCGGCGAACCAATCTTTTCTCGAAAGCGCTGTTTATCCGCAAGTAAACAAAGGGGTTGATGCCGCGCAGTTCGTTCCGGCACAACCCTGCTATCTTTCTTAAAACAATAGGGATAATCAAATTGGCTGTGGCCAGTTCGTTTGCTCTTCCCTGCCATAGCCGGCCTCCAATGGTGAGCGTCGCGACGAACGAATATTTCCGGAAAAGAATGGACTATACCTAAGAAAACAATGCGCTTGAAACCAAGTAGTTCGTTTCGCCGTTGTTCTTCTATCCTAAAGAAAACACTAAAGATAACGAAACGCAGCTTGGCCAGTTCGTTTAAGTCGCGTGTTTTCAATAAATCATTCATTTCTCAGCCGCCTGCCCAGAGGTTTCTCCGGCCGCGCCGGACTCCGGTTGATGGCGACGCTCCGAATACATGCGCGAGAGCAGCGTGGCGATCTCCTCTTCCAAGTCCCGAAGCAGGCCGGGCTGGGCCTCGTTGCGGCTCCGATTGCGGCGCCGGGCCAGGGGTGCGCCGCCGAGCGCCGGTACGTGCGATTCCAGCCGGCGCCGCAGCACGGCCGGTCCGGACACACCCTTCCCCAGCGCCGACTCCAGGCGATAGCGCCACTTGCGTCGCGCCCGCTGCTGGCCCCAGGCGAACCGCTGCAACAGGTCGTCAAGGCGGGCATCGATCTCCGTGGTATCGCAAGGGCCCGCGCCCACCCAGTTGCGCGCCCGGCGCATCTTTTCCCACCAAGCCTCGGCCAGAGATTCCACCACCACGCGGCCTCGCGCCTCGTCGGGCCCGAGGTAGCCGATGAGGTCGCGATGCAGCCGCCGGAACCCTTCGGGGTCCTCGCCGCGCGCCCGCAGCTCATGCTCCACCCAGCCGGGACACAGCCCATATCTCATGCGATTGAGTGAGGAACGCCGCTTGCCCCGCGCAGTGCGCGGACCGGTGGAGCGCGGCAGGCGACGACTCGGCGCGCGGGTGGCGCCGGCTGCCGCCGTCTCCCGAATGGCGGGGTCCTGGGGATGGTGGTTCGTGCTCATGGGTGCGTGCCCTTCATATGTAATTAGTCGGTTAATGATAGATGATGGACTAGAGAAAGTCAAGAAGAAAATGGCGGGCGGCAACGCGGTGCAAAGGGTGCACGAACTGCCACCGGTTTGCCGCATAATGGCTCTGGCGGGTTTCGCCGTGGCCGAGAGAGTCGTCAAGATGTGGTTCGGCCCCGAAGCAGACTTCCTGGAGGTTACTTTTGAGCAAAAGCCGGTGGTATTTCCGTGAGACCGAGAACGACCTGGTGATGGAGAAAGTTGACGATCAAGGGAACGTGGTCGGATTTTCCGTGCCGCGGGTTAGCTCCTTAGAAGAAGGCCCCCTCTCGAAGTTGCGCTCCGATAAACACGCGCGGCGTCGCTCGGTGCTATGGGCGCATCTATGAAGGGGGCGGCGGAGTCAAGCGTTTTTGTTCTTGCTTTGTTTTCTGCGCCCAGCCAACCCCGCGGGTGGACTTGAGGTGAAAACACCTGAACCGAGCCACACTCCACCTCTCGGAAGGCCGGCGGCCTCC
>DASYXW010000029.1:0-89452 GCA_035934405.1 Terriglobia bacterium | reverse complement strand
GCCGGCTTCTCGGCGAGCACAGCTCGCCGCTACAGGGGACGCGCGCCGCCGACTTTTGGCGTTACGTACAGAAAGGCATCCTTGAGCGCTGACAACACTCTCTATTGGCTGGCCCTCACCCGCGTTGAAGGGCTCGGCGTCCGTGGCGCTCACGAGTTGGTGGAGCACTTTGGGTCGCCGCAGGCAGCTTTTGCCGCGCCGCAGAGCGAGATTGAGCGCAGCGGTCTCGCGCCGCGAGTGGCGCAGGGCCTCTCCAGTCAAGCCAGTGTGAAGGAGGCCGAAAAGGAACTGGAAGCGGCGGTGAAGGCCGGCTGCACGGTGGTGGCGCATTCGGATGACGATTATCCGCCGTTGCTCCGCCAACTCCCCGATCCGCCGCTGGCGCTTTATGTGCTCGGTGAGCGCCGGTTGCTTTCCCAACATGCCGTCTCGATCGTCGGGACTCGCCGTCCGAGCGCCTACGGCAGTTCGGTGGCGCACCGGCTCGCAGGCGACCTGGCGCAGCGGCAGCTCGTGATTGTGAGCGGTCTCGCGCGCGGCATTGACTCGGCGGCGCACCGCGGCGCGCTCGAAGCCAAGGGCAGGACGGTGGCCGTGCTCGGTTCGGGCGCCGACGTCATCTATCCTCGCGAGAACAAGAGCCTGGCGGAGAAAATCTGCCAGTCGGGCGCCGTCATCTCGGAGTTTCCGCTCGGCACCTCGCCCCAGCCCGAGAACTTTCCCATTCGCAACCGGCTTATCAGCGGGCTTTCGCTGGGCACTGTCATCGTGGAAGCCGCGGAGTACAGCGGCTCGCTGATCACGGCGCGTCTTGCCGCCGAGCAGAACCGCGAAGTCTACGCCGTGCCCGGCAATATTACGTCGCCCCAAAGCTTCGGGCCGAATTTGCTCATCAAACAGGGAGCGAAGCTGGTGGACAACTGGATGGACGTGGTGGAAGAGTTTCCCGCCGCCATCCGAACGGAGCTTCTGCCGGCGGCAAGCGCCACGGAGGCTTCGGTCGCTGCGGGCGAAACTGCCCCTTTGTTCGAGCCTTCGCTCACGCCCGATCAGCGGGCCGTCTATGACGCGCTGCGGGTGGACCAGGCCTTGTTTATTGATTCCGTCTGTGGCTCGGTGCCGCTCGCGCAGCCCCGAATCCTCACCGCGCTGCTGGAACTGGAAATGAACGGGCTGGTGCGGCAGTTGCCAGGAAAGAACTTTATCCGTAAGCTGTGACAGGAGGCCTGACGATGGCCGCCCGCGGAGTTGGCATCGAAGAGGAGTTGTAGTGGACAACTGGACGCGCAGGTCGGTGTGGCAGGCATCGGACCGAGGCCTCCGAAACCACTCAAGAAAAAGTACATTTTGAACGAACGAAGCCGTCAACTTACTGAAAACAAAGGAAGCCGATTTTTTGAGAGCTCGCAAAGCCGTCAACATATTGAAAACAAATAAGTTGTATGTAAATTGCGCCAACATATTGAAAAATCTATAGATAGCTGAATCGATTCGAGTCCAATCGCATCTGATGGAAGGAAAAACGGAGACGAGCAGGCGGGAATCCTGGAAATCCGAACCTGAACGAGATGCCTAAATCACTGGTGATTGTCGAGTCGCCCGCCAAGGCGAAAACCATTAACAAGTACTTGGGGCCGGACTACAGCGTCAAGGCCTCGATGGGCCACGTGCGTGATCTCCCCAAGAAGGACTTGGGCGTCAACATCGAGAAGGGTTTCAAGCCCTCCTATATTCCGATTCCCGGCAAGAAGGAGGTAATCGCGGAGCTGAAAGCCGCGGCCGCCAAGTCCAGTGCCGTCTACCTCGCCGCCGACCCCGACCGCGAGGGCGAGGCGATCTGTTGGCACTTACAGGAGCTGCTGGAATCAAAGAAGACGCAAAAGTTTCACCGCGTGGTGTTCAATGAAATCACTCGCGACGCCGTGCGTGGCGCCTTCGAGCATCCCGGCCAGATTGACGTGCACCTCGTTGAAGCGCAGCAGGCGCGACGGATTCTGGACCGTCTGGTCGGCTACCAGGTCAGTCCGCTGCTTTGGGATCGCGTGAAGCGCGGCATCTCCGCCGGCCGCGTTCAGACCGTGGCTCTGCGCCTCATCGTCGAGCGCGAGCGCGAGATTCAGGCGTTCAAGAAACAGGAATACTGGACGATCACGGCGTCGCTCGAAGCGAAGACGCCGCCGGTGTTTGAAGCGCGCCTGGCGAAGTTCCAGGGCAAGGACCTGGAAATCCCTGACCAGGCGAGCGCCGACCGTCATGTGGCGGCCGCGCAAGCCGCGCCGTTCGTGGTGGAGTCGGTGACGACGCGCGAAAAGCGCAAGTATCCCGTGCCGCCGTTCATCACCAGCAAGCTGCAGCAGGAAGCCGTGCGCAAGCTGCGGTTCTCGGCGAAGAAGACCATGATGCTGGCGCAGCGTCTCTACGAAGGCGTGGAGATCGGTGAGGAAGGCGCGGTCGGCCTCATCACTTACATGCGCACGGACTCGACCCGCGTGGCCGAAGTCGCGCTCAGCTCAGTGCGCGAGTACATCGGCAAGATTTTCGGCGCGCCTTATCTGCCCGAAGCCGCCATCCATTACAAGAGCAAGAAGGGCGCGCAGGACGCCCACGAGGCCATCCGGCCCACCGCCGTCGAGCGCACGCCAGACTCGATGAAGCGCTTCCTCGGCGCCGACGAGTTCAAACTCTACAAGCTCATCTGGCAGCGCTTCGTCGCCTCGCAGATGACCCCGGCTGTCTTCGACCAGACCACCATTGACATCACCGCGGGAGACTATCTGTTCCGCGCTACCGGGTCGGTGGAGAAATTCAACGGCTTCCGCGCCGTCTACGAGGAGGGCAAGGACGAGAAAGTGGAGATGGAGGAAGACGAAGAACTGAAGCTTCGCTTGCCCACGGTCGCGCAGGGCGACGCGCTGCGACTGCACAAGCTCACACCCGAGCAGCATTTCACCGAGCCGCCGCCGCGCTACAACGAAGCCACGCTGGTGAAGGCGCTGGAGGAAAAGGGCATCGGACGGCCGTCGACCTACGCCAGCATCCTCTCGGTGATTCAGAACCGCGATTACGTGGAAAAACTTCAGGGGCGCTTTTTCCCGAGTGAACTTGGCATGGTCGTCAGCGACCTGCTGGTGAAGAACTTCAGTGACATCTTCGACGTCGCCTACACGGCCCGCATGGAAGAGGAACTCGACGAAGTGGAGGACGGCAAGCTCAGTTGGACCGATGCTCTCGACGAGTTCTACAAGAAGTTCAAGAAGGACCTGCGCCTGGCGGAGCGCGAAATGACCGACATCAAAGGTGAAGGCATCCCCACGGAAGAAAAGTGCGAAAAGTGCGGCCGCCCGATGAAGATTCGCCTGGGACGCAACGGCCAGTTCCTGGCCTGCACCGGTTATCCGGAGTGCGACGGCACGAGCGACCTGACGCCCGAGCAGGCCGCCAAATACGGCGTGAGCGCGCCCTCTGCGCCGCCCGCGCCCGACGTCCCGGAGCAGGCTTGCGAAAAATGCGGCCGGCCGATGGCGGTGAAGCGCGGCAGGTTCGGCTATTTCCTCGCTTGCACCGGCTACCCGGAATGTCGCAATACCAAGAAGATTGTAACCAAGGAAGGCGTGGCCACAACGGTTGCCGACACCCTGCTGGAAGAGAAGTGTCCGCAGTGTGGTTCGAATCTCGTCGTCAAGCACGGGCGCTACGGCGAGTTCACCGCCTGCAGCAACTATCCCGCGTGCAAGTACGTCAAGCGCCAGACGCTCGGCATTCCATGCCCCGAAAAAGGCTGCACGGGGGAAATCGTGGTGCGCAAGACCAAACGGGGCAAGACGTTTTACGGCTGCAGCCGCTATCCCGACTGCAAGTTCACCGCCTGGGATAAGCCCGTGGCCGAACCTTGCCCCACTTGCGGCAGCCCCATCCTGCTCGAGAAGATCTCGAAGCAGGGCGCGCCCACGCGCTATTGTCCGAACGAGGCCTGCAAGTACCAGCACGTGATGGCGTGAGGCCGGTCTGGAGTGCGGTAGCTTGCTACCGCTCTTGACCAGGCTAGCTTGCTGGCCGTGGCCACGCTGCGAGGGCCAAGAGCGAGTGCCGCGAGCAAGCTCGCGGACCAAAGCGGCGGCAAGCCGCCGCACTCCAAAACGCGTGCGGGGCCGGCAATCCTCCCGCTACTTTCATGGCAGCAGGCTCAATCGAGAGGCTCGACCCCGCGCTCGACCGTATCGTCCCCCTGGACGCGAAGATCGAGAAACTCGCTGACGGATTTAAGTTCACCGAAGGCCCCGTCTGGACTCACTCGGGGTTCCTCCTTTTCGCCGACATTCCCAACAACCGCATCATGCAGTGGACGCCGCCGGGCGCGCTCAGCGTGTTCATGCAGCCGAGCGGCTACACCGGGGCCGAGCCTTTCAAAGGCAAGGAGCCCGGCTCGAACGGGCAGACGCTCGACCTGCAAGGCCGGCTCACCGTCGCGGGACACGCCCGGCGCAACGTCTGGCGGCTGGAGTCGCTCGACCCCGGCGCGCCGATCACCGTGCTGGCGGACCGCTATGAAGGGAAGCGGCTGAATAGCCCAAACGACCTCGTCTACAAATCGGACGGCTCGGTCTATTTCAGCGATCCGCCCTACGGGCTCGAGACCCAGAATGACAGCGACCCGAAGAAGGAGCTGCCATTCAACGGTGTCTTCCGCATTCGCGACGCAGCACGGCATCCCGCCGGCGCGCCGCCTGACCCCTCGAAGCTCGACCTGCTTGTCCGCGACCTCACGCGTCCCAACGGCCTGGCATTTTCGCCGGATGAGAAATACCTCTATGTCGCCGTCTCGGACCACGCGCATAAAGTGTGGATGCGGTATGACGTCGAGCCGGACGGGACGCTCGCCGGCGGTCAGGTGTTTTTCGACGCGACATCGGTCGCCGCCGAAGGCTCGCCCGACGGCGTGAAGGTGGACCGGCAGGGCAATATCTACAGCGCCGGTCCGGGCGGCGTGTGGATCCTTTCGCCGGAGGGTAAGCATCTGGGGACCGTCAAGCCGGGCGAGAAGGTCGCGAACTTGAATTGGGGCGACGCCGACGGCAGGACGTTATACATCACCGCCAGCACGAGTCTTTGCCGGATTCGGCTGGAGATTTCAGGCATCAGGCCATAGCCACGTGTCGGGCAGGGATGTGGTTCTTGTGCATTTTTGTAAGAAGGGGTCTTGCCCTGATGCTCCGAGTGACCCTGGGCGTCGCGGGAATGGTGGTGCTGATGAATGACCGGGCAGCGAGAGCGAGCGAGCCGGAGCTGAAGAGCCCGACTGAGCGGTACGCCAATCATCTCATCCACGAGAAGAGTCCGTACCTCTTGCAGCACGCTCGCAACCCCGTCGATTGGTATCCGTGGGGACCGGAAGCCTTCGAGAAGGCGAAGCGAGAGAACAAGCCGATTTTTCTCTCCATCGGGTATTCCACCTGCCACTGGTGTCACGTGATGGAGCGCGAGGATTTTGAAGACGCCGAAGTGGCGCGCCTGATGAACCAGACTTTCGTTTCGATCAAGGTGGATCGCGAGGAGCGCCCCGACCTCGACCAGGTCTACATGACCGTCTGCCAGATGCTCACCGGAAGTGGAGGCTGGCCGCTCACCATCTTGATGACGCCCGACAAAAAACCGTTTTTCGCTGCGACCTACCTTCCGAAAGAAGGGCGCTTCGGGCAGATGGGCATGATGCAGCTCGTCCCCTACATCCACCAGTTCTGGGAAACCCAGCATGAGAAGATCATGGGCTCGGCGAACGAAATCGTCGCGGCTCTCGGGAAGCTCTCGCCCGAGGCCGGCGGCAAGGACCTCGGCGAGGCGAGCCTGAAGCTTGCCTATCAGCAACTCGTGTCGCAATTCGACGCCAAAGAGGGCGGCTTTGGCGGCGCGCCGAAATTTCCCACAGCGCAGAATCTCACCTTCCTGCTGCGCTATGGGAAGCGCTCCGGCGACGCCCGCGCGCTCGAGCCCCACGCGCTCGAAATGGTGGAAACGACGTTGCAGGCGATGCGCCGCGGCGGAATCTATGACCACGTCGGTTTCGGGTTTCACCGCTATTCCACTGACGCCGAGTGGCGCGTCCCGCACTTCGAGAAAATGCTCTACGACCAGGCAACTCTGGCCCTAGCCTACACTGAAGCCTACCAGGCGACGCGAAAGGAAGAATACGCCGCAACGGCGCGTGAGATTTTCACCTACGTCTTGCGCGACATGACGGCGCCCGGCGGCGGCTTCTACTCCGCCGAAGACGCCGACTCCGAAGGGCAGGAAGGCAAGTTTTATCTGTGGACCGAGGATGAAGTGCGGCGCGTTCTGCCTGCCTCGGATGCTGAGCTCATCGTTCGGTCATACAACGTCACGCGAGAGGGCAATTTCCAGGACCCGCACGCCACGCACCCAACAGGCGATAACATCCTGCATCGCACGAAGTCACTGCACGAGCTCGCGGCGGAATCGAAAATATCGGAGGCTGAACTCGCGGCGCGATTGGACGCAGCGAGAGAGAAGCTTTTTGCCGCTCGCGAGAGACGCATTCACCCGTTCAAGGACGACAAGATCCTGACCGACTGGAATGGGCTGATGATCGCGGCGTTCGCCGTGGCCTCGCAGGCCCTGGACGAATCGGGTTACGCTCAAGCCGCTCAGCGTGCGTCGGATTTTATCCTCCGGGACCTTCGGGCGCCCGAGGGCCGTCTGTTCCACAGCTACCGTGACGGCCAGGCAAGCGTGGTTGGTAATCTAGACGATTACGCTTTTCTGACTTGGGGGCTGATCGAGCTTTACGAAGCGACGTTCGACGTCCGCGACCTCAAGACGGCGCTCGCGCTGACTCGGGTGATGCGGGAGCATTTCTCGGACCAGCGCGGCGGCGGCTACTTCTTTACCGCCGACGATGCGGAGCAGCTCTTAGTGCGCCAGAAAGAGATTTACGACGGCGCGCTCCCTTCCGGCAATTCTGTTCAGATGCTTAACCTGCTTCGCCTGGCGCGCCTGACGGGCGACACTGATTTCGAGCAGCAGGCGGCGGGAATCGGTCGCGCGTTTGCGAAACAGGTGGGCCGCGCGCCTTCGGGATTCGGACAACTTATGGCGGCCGTCGACTTTGCCGTGGGACCTTCCTACGAAGTGGTGATTGCGGGAGATTCGCGAGCGGCGGATACGCAAGCGATGCTGCGGGCGCTTCGCGATCCCTTCATTCCCTGCAAGGTCGTCCTGCTTCGTCCGAGCGAGCAGGCGTCGCCGGAGATTACACGGCTGGCGGAATACACACAGGGTCAGTCAAGCCTCGACGGCAAAGCCACCGCGTACGTCTGCCAGAACTTCCGTTGCCAGTTGCCCACAACCGACGTCCGGCAGATGCTGGAATCGCTCAGGGTGAAGCCGCTCCCGACGGGAGCAGGCCGAACGGGCCACTAGGCTAGGGGTTGGAAGCCGGCAAGGCTTGGGCGCCGGACGGTGCTTCCTCCGTCGCGCGGCGGTAAAACGGCAGGCCGGTGACCTCTGCCATGGCCCCCGAGGCCAGGGCCAGTTTCGTGCCGGGTTCGGTCGCCTCTCGACGCACGTAGGCTAGTGCGATAGGCCTCCGTAACGTCGGTGAAAAGCAGGCGCTCGTCACCTCGCCGAGGGCTTTGTCGTGGGCGCCGTCGGGGCCGCCGGCCGTCAACTTGCCGCCCGCGACGGGCACGGCTGCGGCCGCGTCACATAGCAGGCCGACGAGCTTCCAGTTCACGTGTCCGCGACTGCGGGCGCGCTCCACGATTTCCTGGCCGATGTAGCAGCCCTTGGTGAAGCTCAGGGCATTGTACAGGCCCGCTTCGAGGGGCAGGGTATCCTCGCCGAGGTCTGGTCCGTATCGCGGAATGCCAGCTTCAATGCGGAGACTTTCGAGCGCTTCCGTGCCGCAGGCGAGCGCCCCGCAGTTCGTCGCCTCACTCAGCAGTAAGCGCCAGACGTCCAGCGCCCGGTCGCGCCCAAGCCGGACTTCATAGCCCTCTTCACCGGTGCTCGTCGCTCGCGCGACTCGGACCGGCGCCTCCGCGAGATGAAGAAGAACGTGGTCATACTCCTTTTGGAGAGGACCCGACACGGCGAGAGCTCGATCGAGAAGACCGCGCGCCGCGGGGCCTTGGATCGCGAGAGCGCAGACGTCCACAGGCTCGATGGTCACGCGGTCGCCGATGATGTAGCGCTGCAGCGACTGCATGGCCTTATCGCGAAGGTCGGCGTCAGTATCAACCAGAATCTGGTCCGCTTCGACGTAAATCCGAAAATCAACCAGGATGTGTCCCTGAGCGTTGAGCAGCGTGGCGTACGTGCCTTCGCCGGGCGCGAGATTCTTGACATCGTTCGAGACAATGCGATGGAGGAAGCGGACGCGATGCTCGCCTTTCACAGCGAACTGGGAACGAAAGGAGAAATCGAAAAGGCCGGCCGCCGAACGCACCGCCCGGTGCTCGGCGTTCGGTTCGGAAAAGCGCAGGGGCACGAGCGCGCCGTGGTATTCGCCGAGCGTCGCGCCATGCCCAAGGTGATCCGCAGCGAGAAAACTCTTGATCAGGTCGGCCATCACTCTCTAGCCTGGCAAGTCGTGCTCGGTCTTCATTCCGACCGCCGGTCCGTCGCTTCCCGCGATGTTAACCAGGTTGCCGACCCAGGCCGTCATGTCCTGCTCGTTGCTCACCAAGTCGCGCAGCGTGGTCCGCGCGAGCACCTGGTCCACGACGATCTGCACCGCGCGCCAGAGCGAACGGATGGAGCAGTCTACCGTGTTGGTGCACATCTTCTCGCTGCCGCTGTGCTCGTTGCAGAAACGCGGCTCGTACAGGCGTCCGCCCAGCAGTGCCAGGGCCTCGCCGGCCACGATCTGGCTGGCCGGGCGGGCGAGGGTGTAACCTCCCGCCTGGCCTCGGGCACTGGTCACCAGCCCTCCCCGGCGAAGCAGGCGCATGAGCTTGGCGACGTAATGCGTCGAGATCCCTTCCACCTGGCTGATTTCGGGGATGGTCAGGCTGCCACCTTCGCGTTCGCGAGCGAGGCGCAGCAGGCAGCGCAATCCGTATTCTTCTTGGGAGCTGAGTTTCATCTAGCACCTCGCCGGCTCAGAGAGCTGGAAGCTGAAAGTCAAGAGTCGAAGGTCGAAAGCAAGGCTGTCTCTTTCGACTTTCAACCCTCGACTCTTCGACTGCCTCAAAACATTCCAAGCTGCAACCGCGCTGCCTCGGTCATTTTCGAGGGATCCCAGGGCGGTTCCCAGATTACGTCCACCGTGGCTTCCGTTACCCGCGGCACGGCTTCCGTCTTCTGTTTGACCTCGATCGGCAAGGATTGCGCCGCTGGACAGTTGGGCGTGGTGAGCGTCATCTTCACCGTCACCGCGCCCGACGGATCCACCTTGACTTCATAAATCAATCCGAGCTCGTAGATATTCACCGGAATCTCGGGGTCGTAGCAGGTTCGCAGCGTCTCGATCACCTTGTCGTAAACTTCAACCTGTTCGACGCCGGAAAGCGCCGGCTCGGCAGCGGAGGGCGCTGGTTGCGTCTCGTTGGCCTTTGGCGCTACCGGCGAGGTGTACGTGGGCAAGGTCTTCAAGGGATTATCGTCCATGCTCGGTCCTCCTCCGTGCAGTTCGCCGCTCATCGCGCTGCAACATCTTCTCCATCGTCCCCTTCGGTCGAGACCAAGTTGGCCTCGCCATCGAGAGCGCTTTTCAATGTGTGCCAGGCAAGCGTGGCGCACTTGACGCGGGCAGGGAACTCCGACACGCCGGAAAAAACGGCCAGCTTCCCGAGTTCCGGCTTGATCCCGCCCGACGCCGCAGGCTTCGCGCTGCCGTCCTGTCCGGTCACCAGGTTGTGGAACCTTTCAAACAGCACGTCGGCTTCGGCTCGCGTTTTGCCCTTTACGGTCTCCGTGAGGATGGACGCGGAAGACGTGGAGATGGCGCAGCCCGAACCTTTGAAACTGGCGTCCGTAATGCGGTCGCCGTCGAGTTTCAGGTACAGCGTCAGCCGGTCGCCGCATAGCGGATTGTAGCCGTCGGCGTGGCGGGTGGCGCCTTCCATGGCGCGGAAGTTGCGCGGCCGCTTGCTGTGGTCAAGAATCACATCCTGGTAGAGAGCGCGGAGGTCAGACATCAGGGCCTCAAGATACGAAACTCGAAAATCGAAAATGGAAACTGGGAGTCATCCCAGAAGTTCCTTGACTTTAAGAATTCCCGCCACCAGCGAGTCCACTTCCGCTTTGGTGTTATAAAACGCGAAGGAAGCTCGCACCGTTGCCGGCACGCCGAACCGATCCATCAGCGGTTGGGCGCAGTGGTGGCCCGTGCGCACCGCAATGCCCTCCTGGTCGAGGACGGTGCCGACGTCGTGGGCGTGGATGCCTTCGAGGACGAACGAGATGACGCTGGCCTTGTCGCGCGCCGTGCCGATAATCCGCAGACCGTGGATCGCAGAAAGTCGGCGCGTGGCGTAGGCCAGGAGCTCGTGTTCGTAACGGGCGATCTCGCCCAGATCGAGCTGATTCACGTAATCGATCGCGGCGCCGAGGCCGATGGTCGCCCCGATGTTGGGCGTTCCGGCTTCGAACTTATACGGAATCACGTTGTAAAGCGTCTTTTCGAAGCTCACAGAGCGGATCATGTCGCCGCCGCCCTGATACGGCGGCATGGCTTCGAGCAGTTTGGCCTTGCCGTAGAGCGCGCCCACTCCGGTCGGGCCGAAGACCTTGTGGCTGGAGAAGGCGTAGAAGTCGCAATCGAGATCCTGGACGTCCACCTTCATGTGCGGCGCCGCCTGAGCTCCGTCCACCAGCACCGCGATTTTTCGCGCGTGCGCCACGCGGATGATGTCCCGCACCGGGTTGATGGTGCCGAGCACGTTCGAGACGTGCGTGACGGCAACGAGCTTGGTGCGCGGCCCCAGCAGCTTCTCAAACTGTTCGAAAATCAGCTCGCCGGCATCGTTGATGGGCACGACGCGCAGATGCGCGCTTCTCTCTTCCGAAAGCATTTGCCAGGGAACAATGTTCGAGTGATGCTCCATCGCCGTAATCAGAACCTCGTCGCCCGCCCCGACGTTTTTCCGGCCGTAGGTGGCGGCCACGAGGTTGATGGCTTCGGTGGTGCCGCGGACGAAAATAATTTCCCGCGCCTCCCTCGCGTTCAGCAGCCGTTGGATCTTCGAGCGCACGGTTTCATAGGCTTTGGTGGCCCGCTCGCTCAGTTCGTGGACGCCGCGGTGAATGTTCGAATTGTCGGCCAGGTAAAAGTGCTGTTCCGCCTCGACGACGTGAAGGGGCTTTTGCGCGGTCGCCGCGTTGTCGAGGTAGACGAGCGGCTTGCCGTGGATTGTTTGTTTCAGAATCGGGAAGTCCTCGCGGATACGCTCCACGTCAAAAGCTCCGGCCGCCGGTGGCGGACCGGTTGCGTTCAAAACTTCGCGAGCTGATGTTGCCATGTTCGAACTCCTGCCTGCGGACTCCTGGCTACTGCTTTCCGTGACCATTGGATTCCAGGCCGCGAATGAAGCGATCCATGTGCTCGAAAAGCGAGTGCATCGACGCCTGCATGAGCGCCTGGCCGCTCGCCAACCGATCGATCGCCTCGCTGTTTCGAGCGACAACGCCCTCCAGCATCGCGAGATCGCTTTCGAGCCGGTCCATGTTGTTTTCCAGGCGATGCATCATGATTCCCTGCACGGTCATGTTGTCTTGCAGCACCTTCGTCCCGCGTTCCATCTCTGCAAAGGTCATAGCCGTCCTTCGCAGCTTTGGCGCTCGCCTCAGATTTCCTGCAAAGTAGAAACGCGGCCCTCGGGCCCTTCTGACTTCTGACTTCTGGCTTCGGACTCCTGCCCTTCCGCCAGCCGCGCCGTCAGCGTTTTTTTCAACTCGGTGCGCAGCGGCAAGAACTTGACCCGGTCGAGGATATCGTTGGCGAAGGCCTGAATCAGAAGATTCCTCGCATCCTCGCGTCCGATGCCGCGCGAGCGCAGATAAAAGACCGCCTCCTGGTCGATCTGGCCGATGGTGGCGCCGTGGGTGCACTTCACGTCGTCAGCGTAAATCTCAAGCTGCGGCTTGGTGTTGATAATCGCGTTCTCCGAAAGAAGCAGATTCTTGTTGCTCTGCTTGGAGTCGGTTTTCTGAGCGTCCTTGCGCACCACGATCTTGCCGTTGAAGACTCCCATCGAGTGGCCGTCGAGCACTCCCTTGTATACTTCGCGGCTGCTGCAATGCGGCTTGGCATGGTCAATCACGGTGTGATGGTCCACGTGTTGCCCGCCGTTGGTGACATAGAGGCCGTGCAGCAGGCTCTCGGCGCCTTCGCCATCGAGCACGGTGCGGGTGTCCTCACGGTCGAGCGCGCCACCGAATGAAATCATGTGCGTGGTCACGCTCGACGAGCGCTCCTGGGTGAAGTGCTGCGTGGCAACATGAAAGGCGTCAGCGGCTTCCTGCTGCACCTTGGTGTAATCCAGCCGCGCGTTCTCGCCCACCACCACTTCGGTGACGGCGTTGGTAAAGTACGGGCGATTGCCCAGTCCCAGATAGTTCTCAATGACGCTCGCCTGGCTGCCTCGCTCCGCGATGATCAGGTTTCGTGGATGGTAGACCACCGGCTCATTGAAGCCGGGAATCTCGACCGAGATGAATAACAGGTAAATGGGCTTCTGAAGGATCACGTCTTTCGAGATCTCGACGAAGGCGCCATCCTGCATGAAAGCGGTGTTGAGCGCCACAAAAGCCTGCTCGTCGTAAGGAGCATGACGCGCCAGGTGCTGCTCGACAAACCGTGAAGGAGGCGTTGGACTCGTGATGGCCGCGGCCAGGCTGCCGGCGCGGACCCCGGCGGGCAGCTCGGCGCCGGGCGCGAGATCGTCCATGTAATGCCCGTTCACGAAAACGAGTGGGATGCACTTGGCGAAATCCGCCAACTGCGATTCCTCGAACCGCGCGAAGCCGGGCGGGACGCGCCCCTGCGAAGGCCGAAACGGCGTGCGGGCGATGGGAGCGACGTTGGTGTATTTCCACTCCTCGTTCTTGGTCGTGGGGAATCCCAGCTCGCCGAACCGGTCGATCGCCGCTTTGCGAATCTTCTGGAGCCACGCCGGCTCCTTGCCCGCGAGGCGCCCCACAAGGTCGGCAAATTGCGAAAAATAAGTGTCCTGCTGCTGCCCAACAGCCGTCATCAATTCCCTCTCCTGCAATGGCCCTCTGACGTGGTGCTTTCGTTCAATTCGTTTCTGCGACGTAACGCTAGCATCTTATTGATTCCAAGCCACATCGTGGCTTTGTTCCGAGCCCGCTCCGAAGCCGGGGGCACTCTTAAGCTGGGCTGCCAATTTCCGCCTCTTCGAGCCAACCGTAACCCTTTTCCTCAAGCTCCAACGCCAATTCTTTGCCGCCCGACTTGACGATCCGGCCGTTCGAGAGCACGTGGACGAAGTCCGGCACGATGTAGTTCAGCAGGCGCTGATAATGGGTGACGACGATAACCGAACGGTCCGGCGACCGCAGGGCGTTGACGCCGTTAGCAACGATCCGCAGAGCATCAATGTCGAGGCCTGAGTCGGTCTCGTCAAGGATCGCCAGCTTCGGTTCGAGCACCGCCATCTGGAAAATCTCGTTGCGCTTCTTCTCGCCGCCGGAAAAACCTTCGTTCACCGGACGGTTCATCAGGCTCTCGTCGATTTCGAGCAGCTTCATCTTCTCGCGTACCATGCTGAGGAAGTCCATCGCATCGACTTCCTCGAGCCCCTGCGACTTGCGGATGGTATTCAGCGCCGTGCGCAGGAAGTAAAGATTGCTGACGCCGGGGATTTCGACCGGGTACTGGAACGCCAGGAAGATGCCGGCGCGGGCGCGGTCTTCGGGCGACATGGCGAGCAGGTCCTGGCCGTCGTAGAGCACTTCGCCCTCGGTCACGGCGTAGACGTCGCGCCCGGCGAGAACGCCCGCCAGCGTCGATTTACCCGAGCCGTTCGGCCCCATGATGGCGTGGACCTCGCCCTTGCCAACCGTGAGATCAACGCCGCGCAGGATTTCGTTGGCGCCAACTTTGGCGTGCAGGTTTTTAATTTCCAGCATTGAGTTCTCCAAGTTTTTCTAGCCGCGGAGGCACAGAGACATAGAGGAATCAGAAGGCAGAAACCAGAAATCAGGACCGGAGGATCCGACTCTATCGGCAGTGTTCTGATTTCTAGTTTCTGTTTTCATTGTTTCTCGGCGTCTCAGCGCCTCTGTGGCAAGGGTCTCAGCTTTTCCAGCCCATGCGCTCGCGCAGCGACGTGATGTGCGCCACGTGATGCCGTCCGTGCCAGGCATAAAGCGCCAGGTTCTGGTCGAGCGTCATCGGACCGCGCTCCGGATGCCGAAACGTCCGCGCCCAATCCTCGGTCTTCAACGACCGCAACAGCATCGCCCAGCGGTGGTGCAATGATTCAAGCAGATTGAGCGAAATCTCGATGGGCGCCGTGCGCGCGTCCGCGAGTTCCGCCCACTTCTTCTCGTCGTAGGGCTTGATGGTCGGGGCGTCTTCCGTCAGCGCCAACCGAAAGCGCGTGTAGCTGTTCAAGTGACTGTCAGGCAGGTGATGCACCACCTGGCGAACCGTCCATCCGCCCTCGCGGTAGGGCGTATCGAGTTGTTGCCCGGTCAATCCTTTCACAGCGTCGCGCAGCCGCGCCGGGGTCTGCTCAATATCGCCGATAAAGTGGTGCCGCTGCTGGTTGGTGATGGGTCCTTCCCACTTGAACTTGCCAACCGGAAACCGCAAATCGGGCGCTGCTGTCGCTTCCATTCGTACCTCCTGAGTCAGATCACTCAAACAAACTCGATACCTTGATGCAAATCCCGGTCGTAATTCAGTATCATTCAAGACATCATCCTGTGGCTCTCGCTAGCCCCGCTAGGGGCGCCGTCCTGCGGCCCACGGCGCGAGCCGTGGGAAAACGTCACCTCGATTCCTCGCCAGCCCCAGCGGGGCGGCATCAGAAGCTCAATTGAACAAATACTTCGGGTCATACGTGATTCCCTGCTTCTTTAGAAACGCCAATACTTCCTCTTGGAAAGTGACTCTCCTGTGATGCTCCTCTTGTCCAGCGATGTAGTCTCTCACGCGCCCAACTTGTGACTTGCTCACGCTGAAGGCGGTGTAGCCGGTTTGCCAGGCAAACCCGCTGCTTTGGGTCCAGCGCCGCTTCACCCAGCCCGATGAGTTCGTTTTGACCTTCTCCATCACATCTGCGAGCGATAGAGCTGCGGGCTGCACAAACAGCATGTGGACGTGATCCGCCGGGCCGTTCACCAGCAACGACTGGCCTCCGAGCTTGTTCACTGTGCCGCCGAGATAGTCCAGCATCTCGGTCTTCACTTCCGGCGTCAGCAAAGGCTCGCGATCCTTCGTACTGAACAGGGCGTGGATGATCACGTTCGTATACGTGTGAGCCATGCTGATGCCGCCCCTAACGGGGCTCACCCTTTCTTCCGCTTTTCCGCATCCCACGGCTCCAAAAGCAGTCGCCGTGGGCCACAGGATCATGCCCCTTGCGGGGCTGTCATCCTTCTCGTATTACTCGCCTATCCGTTTAGCAGCCCCGTCAGGGGCGCCGTCTTCTGGCCCACGGCGCCAGCCGTGGGAAAACCGCTGGCGGCGATGATCAGGAGCCCCAGCGGGGCGGCATCTGCTGCACGTCACTCTCAGCCGCCCGGCGCATCCGCTCGGTCGCCCGATGTCGCCCCTCCGGGGCTTGCATTCTACTTATAAGCCTGGCATCCCACGGCTCCAAAGCAGTCGCCGTGGGCCACAGGACTATGCCCCCTTGCGGGGCTGTCATCCTTCTCGTATTACTCGCCTATCCGTTTAGCAGCCCCGTCAGGGGCGCCGTCTTCTGGCCCACGGCGCCAGCCGTGGGAAAACCGCTGGCGGCGATGATCAGGAGCCCCGGCGGGGCGGCATCTGCTGCGCGTCACTCTCAGCCGCCCGCCGCATCGGCTCAGTCACCCGATGGCGCCCCTCCGGGGCTTGCATTCTCTGTATGAGCCTCCGTATCCCACGGCTCCAAAAGCAGTCGCCGTGGGCCACAGGACTATGCCCCTTGCGGGGCTCCCAGCTCGTAACCCACGCCGCGCGTGCCGACCGACTCCGGCAGCCGCATGAACTCTTCAACCGTCAAGAGCGACTTGGTTGCCATAGTTGTTCTCTCTCGTCGCAGACATTGGAAAAGCACGATGTCTGCGCCAGCCGTCACCATCATTATTCAGCATTCGCAACCCAAAATTACCCGACACTCCCCTCCAAACTCACGCTCAGTAGCTTCGTCGCTTCCACCGCAAACTCCATTGGCAGTTCCTTGAACACTTGCTTGCAGAAGCCGTTGACGATCATCGAGACGGCGTCTTCGGTGGCCATCCCACGCTGGCGGCAGTAGAAGATCTGATCCTCGCCGATCTTTGACGTGGACGCCTCGTGTTCCACTTGCGCCGTCGAGTTGCGCACTTCGAGGTAGGGAAAGGTGTGCGCGCCGCACTTGTCGCCGAGCAGCAGGGAATCGCACTGCGAGTAGTTGCGGGAGTTCTGCGCGCCCTTCAGAATTTTCACCATGCCGCGATAACTGTTCTGCCCGTGGCCGGCCGAGATGCCCTTCGAGATGATGGTGCTCTTCGTGTTCTTGCCGATGTGAATCATCTTCGTGCCGGTGTCGGCCTGCTGGTAATTGTTGGTGAGCGCCACGGAATAAAATTCGCCGATGGAGTTCTCGCCCTGCAGGATGCAGCCGGGATACTTCCACGTGATCGCTGAGCCGGTCTCGACCTGGGTCCAGGAGATCTTCGAATTCACGCCCCGGCACGCGCCGCGCTTGGTGACGAAATTGTAGATGCCGCCCTTGCCCTGCTTGTCGCCGGGATACCAGTTCTGGACGGTGGAATACTTCACCGTGGCGTTGTCGAGCGCGATGAGTTCCACCACCGCCGCGTGCAACTGGTTGGTGTCGCGCATCGGCGCCGTGCAGCCTTCGAGGTAGCTCACGTAGGCGCCCTCGTCGGCAATTATCAGCGTGCGCTCGAACTGGCCGGTGTCCTTGGCGTTGATGCGGAAGTAGGTGGAAAGCTCCATCGGGCAGCGCACGCCCTTGGGGACGTAACAGAACGATCCATCGCTGAACACGGCGGAGTTGAGCGTGGCGAAGAAGTTGTCCGTGTAGGGGACGACCGAGCCCAGGTACTTCTTCACCAGCTCCGGCTGCTCGCGGACTGCCTCCGAGAACGAGCAGAAGATGATGCCTTTTTCGGCCAGCTTCGCCCGGAACGTGGTGGCCACCGAGACGCTGTCAAACACCGCGTCCACCGCCACGCCCGCCAGCAGTTCCCGCTCTTGCAGCGGGATGCCCAACTTTTCATAAGTGCGCAGCAGCTCGGGATCGATATCCTCCGGCCGCATCGCCGCCTTCGACTTGGGCGCGGAATAATAAATGTAGTCCTGGTAAGGGATGGCGGGGTAATGGACATTCGCCCACGTGGGCTCGGTCATGGTGAGCCAGTGCCGGTAGGACTTCAGCCGCCATTCGAGCATCCATTCCGGCTCGTTCTTCTTGGCCGAGATCAGCCGGACGATGTCCTCGCTCAAGCCGCGAGGAACCGCGTCGGTCTCGATTTCGGTCACAAAGCCGTACTTGTATTCCTGGTTGGCCAGGGTCTCAACGTTACTGACTGGGGTGGGCATCCGGAACTCCTTTTCGTCAAGTCCATGGGGCCTGCATGGCGTGTAAGCCACGCGAAACAGCTCACTGTGTATGATAAGCAATCTATACAACAAAGTCAAGATTGTTGCGGAGGCGGCTGTAGGGTATAATCGGTAGCAGCGGGAGGGTACGAATGGACGTCGAGAAAACGATCGAGTTCATGCTGAAGAATCAGGCTCGGATGGATGCCCGCTTCGACGCCAAGTTCGACCGGGCCGACGAACGTTTCCGCAAGGCTGACGTGCGTCTGGACCGTTTGGAGCGCGTGGTCGCGTTGAATAATCGGGTCGGCACCCGGCTGGTGCGTTATGGAGTGACTCTACGCAGTGACGTCCGGCGGCTGGCTCAGACTTCCCGCACCGACTTTCATCGACTGGCTCAAGCTCAGGCCGCCACCGATCGGGCTCTCAAGGCCTTCCTCGAGGGCAGAGCGCACCGCAACTGAAAGTCGGGAGGCCGAGCGTGAGGCATCTTAAAAAAAGCAGGAAAATGTACGAACGAAGCCGTCAACTTATTGAAAACACAAGCTGGCAGTATTTTGGAAAACGTGAAAGCCGTCAACATGCTGAAAATAAGCAACTTATTTAATCAAAGCCGTCAACTTATTGATATGACTTCTCTTAGTAAAGGATGAAAGAGCCAGAGACATGGAGAATCTAATCAAAGCCGCCCGGCCGCACATGACCCGCAACGAGGGCCTCATCTTCGAGCGCTCGACGCCGGGCAAGACCGGGGCTGAACTGCCGCTGCTTGACGTCCCGCCCGTCGCGCTGAAGGAAGCTTTAGGCAGCGAGTTTCTTCGTGACCAGCCTGGCGGAATTGAAGGCTTCCCCGAGGTCTCTGAGCTCGATGTCATCCGCCATTTCACCCGGCTCTCCACCTGGAACTATTCCATTGATGCCGGCGTCTACCCGCTCGGCTCCTGCACGATGAAGTACAACCCGCGCATCAATGAGGCGGTGGCGCGGCTGGAAGGCTTGGGGACGGATCATCCTTACACGCCCGAGTCCCTTACGCAAGGTTGCCTGAGGATTTTCGCCGAGACCCAGCGTGCCCTGCTCGAAATTACCGGCATGGATGCGATTTCGCTGCAACCCGCCGCCGGCGCGCAAGGTGAACTCACCGGCCTGCTGATGATTCGCGCCTGCCTGTTGGAGCGTGGTGACGCGCGCAAGTACATCCTGATTCCCGATTCTGCCCACGGCACCAATCCAGCGAGCGTCACCATCTCGGGTTACGAGGTGATGAATCTCAAGTCCAACGCCCGCGGATGTGTGGACCTTGGCGAGCTCGAGCGCAAGATGACCGGCGAAGTCGCCGGCCTCATGCTGACCAACCCGAACACGCTCGGGATTTTTGAAACCCAGATCCGCGAGATTGTGGAGATCGTGCACCGCAAAGGCGGTCTGGTTTACATGGACGGCGCCAACATGAACGCCCTGGTGGGCGTGGCGCGGCCCGGAGACTTCGGTGTGGACGTGATGCACTTGAACCTGCACAAGACGTTTTCCACTCCGCACGGCGGCGGCGGGCCGGGCTCAGGCCCGGTGGCGGTGAAGAAGATTCTCAAACCTTACCTGCCGCTGCCCACGGTCGAAGAGGGCGCGGACGGCGCGGTGCATCTGAATTATGACCGGCCGAAGAGCGTGGGTCGCGTCCGCTCCTTCTATGGCAACTTCGGCATGGCGGTGCGCGCTCTGGCCTACATTCTAGCCTACGGCGCGGAAGGATTGCGCCAGGCCACCGAAGACGCCGTGCTCAATGCGAACTACGTTCGCACGCAAATCAGCGACGTCTACGAGCTTCCTTACGACGGCCCCTGCATGCACGAGTGCGTCTTCTCCGACCGCCGCCAGGCGGCGCGCGGCGTCCGCACCGGCGACATCGCCAAGCGCCTCATTGATTACGGCTTTCATCCTTACACCACGTCGTTCCCGCTGATCGTCTCGGGCGCGCTGATGATTGAGCCGACGGAGAGCGCCGACAAGGCTGAGCTCGACGCTTTGATCGACGCGCTGCGTTCCGTGGCGCAGGAGGTCGAGCAAGACCCCGATTTCGTCCGGCACGCGCCTTACTCGACTCGGGTGACTCGTCTTGACGAGGCCGCCGCCGCCCGCAAACCTGTGCTCCGCTGGCGGCCGCTGTCGCCCGCTTCCTAGCCCCCGGCCGGCCGGGTTCGGGCTGCCACTATATCTAGGGGTATCGGCCCGCAAAAAACGCATTCTATTGTGCTTTTTCCCTTTACAACCCCGAGCCCTAGTGCTAGGTTCTAATCGAGTACAGGGGATACTCGCGTCAGCTTGTCTCGTTGGTGCGCCAGCACGGATCGCGGGACTTGCGGAGGAAAGCAAATTGTTCAAGCTGAAACGGGTCGAACTGCTTGGGTTCAAGTCGTTCGCGGACCGCACGCGTCTGGAGTTTGGCGAGGGCACGGTGGCCGTGGTCGGGCCGAACGGCTGTGGCAAGTCGAACTTGTCCGACGCCATCAGTTGGGTGCTGGGCGAGCAGAGCGCGCGGATGTTGCGCGGCGACCGTATGGCCGACGTCATCTTCAACGGCACAGGCACCCGTCCGCCCACCGGCATGGCGGAAGTCAGCCTGAGCTTGATCGACCCGGACGCGATGGAAATCAATTGCGCGAAGTCTCCGGTCGAGCCAGGAAACGATGAGGTGGCTGATACCTCGGGTGTGCCCGCTCGCGAGAACCCCGTAAGCGACTTCCTGACCCCTGACCCCCGGCCCCTGACCCCTGTAGCCCTGAGGCATCGTGACGGTGAGATCACCGTCACGCGGCGGCTTTTCCGGTCGGGCGAGAGCGAGTATCTTATCAACGGCGACGCCTGCCGCCTGCGAGACATTCAGGACCTGTTCATGGGCACGGGTCTCGGCCCTGAGTCCTACGCCATCATTGAGCAGGGACGCATTGGGCAAATCCTGAGCTCAAAACCTTCCGACCGCCGCGCCATCATTGAGGAAGCGGCGGGTGTTTCAAAGTTCAAGACACGGAAACGGCTGGCCGAGTCCAAGCTCGAATCAGCGCGGCTGAACCTGGGGCGCGTCACTGACATTTTGGAGGAAGTCACCAAGCAGGTGAACTCCCTGAAGCGGCAGGCGTCCAAGGCGCGCCGCTATCGCGAGCTGAAGGACGAGCTGCGCGGGCGGCTGAAGCTTGTGCTCACGTCACGCCTGATTTCTCTCGAGGCCGAATGCCTCCGGCTTCGCGGCGAGCTGGCGGGCATCGGGGCCGAATGTTCCAGCGCCGCCGCCCAGTTGGAGTTGCTCGAGCGCGAGCAGAAGTCGGCGGCTAGTCGGCACGAGGAGTTGGAGCAGGAACTGACTTGCTTGCGGGAGTCGCTGGCGCAAGCGGAGCTCGAGCGGGAACGTTTGCGTTCAGCCGCCGAGCAAGTGCGGCGGCAAGCGGAGAGCTTGCGTAGCCGCACGGCCGAAGCGGAGACGGAGCGCGGCCAGCTTCAGTTGCAGCTTGGCGCGCTCGACGAGCAGGCGGCGAGCTGCGCCGGCCGCGCCGAGCAGGTCCATTGCGAATGGGAGGCAGCCGGGCGCAGACTGGCGCAGTTGCAGGCGGCGCAGTCGGAGCTCAGTTCGGCCCTCGATGCCACCGAGAGCCAGGTGGAGGCTGGTCGGCAGGAGTTGCTCGCGGCGGTGGCGCGGGCCGCCGAGTTGCGGAATCAGTTGGTACAGACGGAAGAGATGGGCTTGGCGCTCGACCGTCAGGCGGCGCGCGCCAGCGTCGAGCAATCGCGCGCCGAGCAGGAGCGCGCACGGCTTGGCGTGGATCTCGAGGCGATGATGGCTGAGCAACAACGCGAGGAGATCTCCTCGGCGAGCCTCGGCCGCGTCACCTCTGAGGTTTCGGCGGCGCTCGACGAGGCGCGGCGCGAGCAAACGGCTCGGTTGGGCGCGATGGACGCTCTCCGGCAGGAGTTTTCAGAAGCGAAAGCGCGCCGGCAGGCGCTCGACGAGTCACTGGCGCGCCACGCTTATTCCACCGAGAGCGTCCGCCACCTGCTTTCGGGCGCCCTCTCGACCAATGGCCATTCGTTCCACCCCCTGGGCGTGCTGGCGGATTTTGTCGAGGTGGCGCCCGGCTATGAGGAAGTGGTGGAGGAGTTTCTCAAGCGTGAGCTCGATTGCGTCGTGGTGGCCGACCATAAAGAGGCACGACAGGGTATTGCGCTGCTCGAGAGCGAGGGTTCGGGTCGCTCCACGTTTTTCGTCAAGGAGTTCCCTTCCAATGGGCATGGAAGTGGTAATGGCCACGGCGCAGAAGCGGCTCCGCCGCCGCGACCAGCAGGTGTAGTGGCCTCGCTTCAAGAACTCGTGCGGTTCCACGCCCGCCTGGGGCTGAACGGTGGCGGAGTCTTTCCGGCTCTCGAACACGCCTACCTCGTGCAGGATGCGGCCACTGCGGAGCGCCTGACGCGCGAATACCCCCGCGATCATTTTCTGACGCCGCAGGGTGAACACTATCATCACCGCCTCGTCTCGGGAGGCAAGGCGTCCGAAGCCGGCCCGCTTGCTCTACGGCGTGATTTCCGCGAACTCGACCGGCGGACGGCGGAGCTGGAGCAGGCGCTCCGCGCGGCGGAGGACTCGCTCGCCGAGATCGCCGAGCGGGCCGCTCGTCTCGATGACGAACTGCGCCGCTTGAACGCGGCGAAGTTCGAAGCGGAGAAGAAGTCCATTGTTGCCAGCGAAAAGCTGCGCCAGGCGAGGGAATCCGTGGAGCGCGCGGCGGAACGGCTAAGCGTCTTGCGGGACGAAGCCACCGCAGCGGAGCGGGAGCGCCAGAGCATCCAGAGCCGGCACGCGAGCCTGGAGTCGCAGCTTCGGGAGGCACAGGCAGAGCAATCCCGCCACGAGGCGGAGATTTCCGAAGTTCTCCGGGCCGGCCGTGAGACGCGCCAGCGTCTGGATCATCTGGGGCAGGAAATGGGAGAGGCGCAGGCACGGGTGAGCGCTCTCGAAGAGCGCACGCAGGCGGTCGAAGCGGAGCGGGCGCGCCTGACGGCAGCGACCGGTGAAGTCCGAACGCAGCTCGTGCGCCTCGGCGAGCAGGTTGACGTATGGAGCCGCGAGCAGCAGCAACTCGGTCAAGAGGGAATGCGCGTCGCGGAGCGGCTGGCGCGCCTTGATGTTGAGCAGGAGGCGGCCGTTGAGCGGCGGCAAGGTATGGAGCAGGAATCCGCAGCCCTGCGCGCGCGGCGGGATGCGATCGTGCCGGGCGTGGAGTCGGCGCGCGCGGCGCTTGAGAAATCGCGTGAGCGGCGTTCAGAGACCGAAGTTGCTTTGGCGCGGGCGGAGTCCGACCTGGGCCACCACGCCCAGCAGTGCCGCGAAGAGCTCCACGTGGAGCCGGACGTGCTGCGCGGCGAGGCTGCTTCGGAGCCCGGCCTCGAAGGCGAAGCCTTGCAGTCGGCGGAGCAGGAGGTGCGCGAGCTCAAGGCGCGCCTGGAGAACCTCGGCCCGGTGAACCAGATGGCGCTTGAAGAGCTGCAGGAATCGGAGGAGCGCTTCGCGTTTCTCGAGACGCAGCGGCAGGATTTGCTGGGCTCGATTGAAGACACCTCGCAGGCCATCCGCGAGATCGACCAGGTGTCGCGGCGGCAGTTCCTCGAAGCCTTCGAGGCCATCAACGGGTACTTCGCGGAATCGTTCCGAACGCTGTTTGGCGGGGGCACCGGCCAGATGCGGTTGAGCGACGAGGCTGATGCGGAGAGCGGGATTGACATCGTGGCGCAACCTCCCGGCAAGCGCCTGCAGAACGTCCTGCTGCTTTCGGGCGGAGAGAAAGCGCTGGCGGCGCTGGCTCTGCTGATCGCCGTATTCCGGTTCACGCCCAGCCCCTTCTGCATTCTCGATGAAGTCGATGCGCCGCTCGATGACTCGAACGTCGCGCGCTTTACCCGCATGATCGAGAACATGAGCGAGCAAACACAGTTCATCCTCATTACTCACAACAAACGAACGATGGAAATTTCGCGGGTGATGTACGGCGTGACCATGCAAGAGCCCGGCATCTCCAAGCTGGTTTCGGTGCGCTTCGACGCACCGCAGCGGGAGCTTGTCGCCGTTCCAGCCTGACGCCGAGCCCGTTTGGCGGGGTGCCCTTCCGCTTCGGACACTTCACGAGGGGTTCTGCAATTTTTGCCCGCGGGCGCTTTTCGAGGTGTCAAGAACGCGGTTTTTTTCCGATTGACAACGCCGGTAGTTCGTCTAGAATAAGCACGCTTTCGGGGTTTTATCGTGACACAAACAACTGACCGCTCGGTCCTCCGGGAAACGTCTCTGCCCGACCTCAAACTGTTTTCGCGCGGCAAGGTTCGCGACGTTTATGAGGTCGGCGCGGACAGACTTTTGGTGGTAGCCACGGATCGCCTTTCCGCTTTTGACGTGGTGATGACGCAGGGAATCCCCGACAAGGGCCGGGTGTTGAACCAGCTTTCCTGCTTCTGGTTTGATTTTCTGCGGGGCTCGGTCAAGACCCATTTTCTTACCGCCTCCCTGGATGAGTATCCACCCGAGCTCCGCGACGCAGCGGCGCAACTGGCGGGACGGTCCATGCTGGTCGAGAGGACGCGGCCGTTTCCGGTCGAGTGCGTGGTGCGCGGTTACCTGGCAGGGTCGGGCTGGAAAGAGTACCGGTCGACGGGTGCTGTGTGCGGCATCAAGCTGCCCAGCGATCTGGTGGAATCGGCCCGCCTGGACGAGCCGATCTTCACGCCCTCCACCAAGGCGACGGAGGGCCACGACCAGAACATCAGTTGGGAGCAAATGGCCGCGACCATCGGACGGCCGGCGGCGGAAGAGCTGCGCGACCTCAGCCTGGCCGTCTACCGGAAAGGGCGGGACTATGCGGAGAGCCGGGGCATCATCATCGCCGACACGAAGTTCGAATGGGGCAGGCGCGGCGACGACATCATTTTGATTGACGAAGTGTTGACGCCGGACTCCTCGCGCTTCTGGCCGCAGGATGAGTACCGGCCAGGAGGCGCTCAGCCCTCGTTCGATAAGCAATTCGTGCGGGATTACCTCGAATCGGTCCATTGGAACAAACAGCCTCCTCCTCCTCCTCTGCCGCCGGAAGTGATCGAGAAGACTGCTGAGAAATATCGCGAAGCCTATCGGCGGATGACGGGAGAGAGGCTGGCTTGAAGACGGACGGGCCGGCATGGCAGTAGCAGTCCTATGGGCGAATGGAACGGCGTTGACTGGGTGCTGGCGGCAATTCTAATCTTCTCAATCATCACCGCGATTCAGAAGGGGTTCGTTCGCGAGTTGATTTCGCTGGCGTCGGTGGTCGCTGCGCTGGTGGTGGCGGCGCTGGGATATCCGAGGGCGGCGGGGTGGTTCGCAGACCTCACCAGTTCTCGCGAAGTGGCGCTGGCGGCGGGCTTCCTAACGCTATTTCTCGGCACGCTCGCTCTCGGCCTTCTCGTTTCCGCCATTGCCGCCAAGCTGATCCGGACGGTAGGCCTCGGGTGGTTCGACCGTTTTCTGGGAGGAATCTTCGGACTGGTTCGCGGCATCGTGGTGGATTCGGTTCTGCTGATGATCGCCGTGGCCTTCGCCATCAAGCCGGCTCTCGTCGGACGTTCGCAGTTGGCGCCTTACATTACCACCGGCGCGCGCGCCGTGGCCCTGGCCATGCCCTCGGACCTGCGGGCGCAGTTTCGAGAGGGCTTTGAAAAGTTCAAGCAAGGGCTTTCTCAGGGTGAGAAGATAACCACCGGACATTGATGGGCGCCATGCGAGGCACCTGATTGCTGGAGCGATGCCGTGAAGGATCAACTTGAAGCCCTGATTAACCAAATGATCGAGCAAGGCGTGGACTACGAGGACGCCGTCCGCGAGTTCGAGAAGCGGTTCATCAAGGCGGTGCTGGAACGCGAGCGCGGCAACCAGTCGAAAGCCGCCCAATCGCTGGGGATCCACCGCAACACCCTGAGCCGCAAGATCACCGACCTCAGTCTCGATCACCGTCCCAAGCGGCGCAAACGCGCGCACCGGTAAAACCTCTTCCAGCCCCCATAAGCAAAAAGAGCCGCCCCGGCGCCGGCCGGGACGGCTCAAAGTTCTCCTTCCACGCATGTAGCCTACACAAGTAGGCTATTCAGGTGAAAGCTACAGACAGGTGGTGAACTTGAACGACGCCAGGTGCGTCGAGAAGTTGAAGCTGCCGGTGGTCTTGTAGTACTCCTGGGCGTACCAGAAGGTGCAATCGTCGCTGGGGTCAATGGCCATGCTGCTGTAATCGCCCCAGCGGTTGGCGCTGTTCTCCTGCACGCCGCCGCCACTCTTGATCAGGCTGGGCGATTCCATCTTTCCCAGGCCGTCGGTCGGGACGCGGCCCACGTACTCGATGCTGGGCTTGGTGGTTGAGTTTGACTTGCTGTAGCCGAGGGCGATGTCGCCGTTTTTGTCCATGGCGATCGAGCCCATCCACTTGGCCACCGAACTCGTACCGCCACCCACCGTGCCGGACTGGAAGATGACGGGGGAGGAGCCGGGGCTTCGGATCTCATACCAGCGCACGCCAGAAACCGCCTTGCCCGAACCCGACGGCTTGATGGAGTGGTTGACCACCAGGGCTTCGTGGTCGCCGAAGTTGCGGTAAGCCAGGCGGAACATCAAGCGGTCGCCGAGCGCGTCGAGCTTTTCGCCGGGCGAGGGCTGCACGATGCACACGCCGGTGGCCGCGCAGGCATCGGTGTAGGAAGAAACGGTCAGCGTCGTCGGTCCGGTATAGGTGGCGCCTACCCCAAAGGGGGAGCCCACGTGGAACTGGTAGAGATTCAGTTTCGTGGAGCTGGCCAGATCCATCTGGTAATTGGGCGCGCCGGAGGGCGGAGCCGTGCTGCCATCGAGGTCGGCCGGCAGCAAGGCAAAGTCGCCTGAGCCGCGCTGGAAGCAGACCGAAGTGGCAGGGTTGCCGAGCAGCATGTTGCTGCGGTCAAGAGCGCAGGATTCGGCGCCGGTGAAGAATCCGCCGTTGGGGAAGCTGTCGGTGGTGATGTAGTAGGCATCCGGCCAGACGCCCACCTTGGGATAGTCCGGCAGAGTTTTGCCGTAAGAGAAAGCATACAGGTTGTAGGCGCCGGTGGCGTCGGAGGTGGTGGAAACCGCCACACAGGCGTCATTCACAGAGAAGTTGTTGTTGAACGCGATCATGGTGATGACCCAGCGGGCGGCCGCTTTATCGTAATTCACGATCGGGTCGCTCAGGTTGCCGGTACCGCACTCGCCGCCGAGCGGACTGTAGAGCGTCTGGATGTTGGTGGGACCCATTTCCGACACCCCAGTGGTCTTGTTGTACACCTCATAAGCGATGTTGACGGTCTCGACCACTTGCGTGTCGCCTACCGAGGCGTTGGTGTCCGGCGGGACGAAGCCTCCCCCCTGGGCGTCATCGATGCCATCGAAGCTTAGACCGTTGGTGGTGCTGACCTGCGGAAGCAACAGCGTCTGTGTCAAGGCGTCCGGAGTGTTGCTGATATGCGGCTTGCCGCTGCGGTCGTGTTCCAGCATCACTTTAGGCTGATTCCCCCACGGCAGTGAAACCATGTCCCGGAAGGGAACCGGGGTGGTGACATGATTCACATCGTGACTGACGATGGGGTTGCGCTGTACGGCATACGCCTGCGCCGCCGCCGGTTGCGCCGAGAACACCGCAAACGACAACAACAGAAGCACAGGGATGGAGCATAGTGCCAACTTTCGAACTGCCTTCATCTGATCTCCCTCTGACCCGTTGGTCTTGGTGATTTGATTTCGCCCGCCTCGACGGGCGGTGGGAGTATCACACGGAGCCAGGTCGCCGTCAAGTCAACAAGTTGTATCATATCGGTCTATTCAATCCACCCCCGGGAATGGCATCGCCGCACCCGTGATTGCCCCGCAAGCCTTCGGCGGCAGCGGGACCTTAGCCTTAGGTTCGCGCTCTGGCTGCAATTCGGTTTAGCAGTACATATCCGGAGGTCATTGATTCTTAACCACATTTCAGCTTCGAGCGTCACCCCACCTGGCATTTGTCGGTAGTGGCGGTATATACTTTCAACGCGCTGATTCTTAAGCACATTCCAGCTTTGAGCGTCAGCTTGGGACCGAAACCGAACCGTATGACCGAGAGGGAGGCGGTTTGGAAAACGGCGCAGCATCGCTGTTAACTAGAAATAGACTTATAACATGAGTTATCTTACGAGTCAAGCTGTTTTTTTGACCGCCGTTCCCGGGGCGAAAACGACCGCCGGTCTCCGTGGAGCTGCCCCGGGTTACTGGGACGCTGCCCCGGTTATTTCGGCGCCTGGGCCACGGAGCAGGGGCTGACCAGTCGCTACTCCTTCGCTCCTACGTCCCTGTGCCCGAAAGCGATACGGTCTGCGGGCTGGCGCCCCCGTCGTCGTAGATGGACATTGTCGCGTTGTAAGAGTGCTTGGCAACAGGCGTGAACGTAACGGTAACTGTGCAGTCTTTTCCTGGCGGCACACTTCCGCCGCAAGTATTGGTTTGCTTGAAAGCGCCCGCGCCCGAGCCGGAGATGGTGAACTTCGAGATATGGAGTGTTCCGTTCGTGGAAGCGTTCGAGATGATTACGTCCTGAATGCTCTGCGTGCCCACCGGTACGCTGCCAAAGCCGAGACGGGTGAGCGAAAGCTTTACGATTGTGCTCGTACCTGAGAGTGCGACCGTCTGCGGGCTGCCCGGCGCGTTGTCGGTGATGCTCAGCGTACCGGTTCGCGCGCCTTTTCGGGTGGGCTTGAAGGTGACGCTGAAAGTGCAAGTGGCATTAATCGCCACGCTCGTGCCACAGGTATTCGTTTGTGCAAAATCTCCGCTCGTGCTGACGCCCGAAATGGTTAGCGCCGCCGAACCGGTGTTGGTCAACTTGACGGTTTGAGCGAAGCTGGTTGTGCCTACTACTTGAACCGCGAAGCCCAGGCTCGTTGGCGAAAGGCTGACGACAGGCTCCACGCCCGTACCGGAGAGACTGATCGTTTGAGGGCTGCCTAACGAAGATGAGGTAATACTTACTGACGCCGTCAGGCTACCGGTTACTGCGGGCGTGAACGTCACACTGAGCGTACAGTTCGTGCCCGCAGCGAGCGTACTCGGGGAAGTGGGACAGGTATTCGTCTGGGAAAAGTCTCCTGGATCAGGTCCGGTGAGGCTGATGCTGGAGACCGTGAGTGGTCCGTTACCCATGTTCGTCAACGTAACCGTTTGCGGCGGACTGGTTGTTCCCACGAGCTCATTCCCATACACGAGACTGGTGGCCGAGAGCTCGGAAGACCCGGCAATGCCTGATACAAGAACCGACGCTGAATTTGTCGTATCATTCGTCCCCACTAGGTCGAGTCTGCCATCGTTATTAAAATCGCCTGCGACAAACGAAAACCAGTACCCGGAGGCATCCAAGGTTACCGCGGGCTGAAAGGTACCGTCGCCGTTACCGAGCAGGACGGATACCATGAAGTTCGGCCCGATGTCGTCCAGCGCCACCAAATCCAGCTTGCCGTCACCGTTGAAATCCCCTGTGGCGAGTCGAAGAGGAAATGAAGGTCCGGCGAACGCATAGTCAATCTCCCGCCCAAATGTCCCGTCTCCGTTGCCGAAGAGGACAGAGACCGAGTTGCTCAAACCAAGAAAGCCGATGAAGGCTACATCAAGCTTCCCATCGCCGTTGAAGTCGGCGACAACACTGGACGTGAAATATGAAGCCATCCCGTAGCCGACGGGGGCTTGGAATGTTCCGTCGCCATTCCCCAAAAGGACATAGAAGGAGTTGCTTGACTCGGCGACCAGCACGATGAGGTCGAGCTTGCCATCTCCGTTGAAGTCGCCTACCCTCATATCGCCGCCAAATATCGAGCCATTGGGGAACCCTGTCGGGCTCTGAAACGTTCCGTCGCCGTTGCCCAACAGGATGTAAACTGTGCCGCTGTTGAGGTCGCCCACCGCCAGGTCCAACTTGCCATCCCCGTTGAAGTCGCCGGTGACTGGCCCGATTGCCTGGAAGCCCACGGAATCCGTGATCGCACTCTGAAAGGTGCCATCGCCGTTGCCAAGTAGAACAGAAACGGCGTCTACTGAATCGTCGGTGGTGGCTAGGTCGAGCTTGCCATCGTTATTGAAATCTCCAGTCGTCAACACACTAAAGCCAGCCGTTGCGCTGTTGTAAGTGATAGGTGGCTGAAAGGTTCCGTCGCCTTTTCCCAAAAGGATAGAAATCGTTGCGGGGTTAGTCTCGTTGGCGACCGCTACATCGAGCTTTCCATCCTTGTTAAAATCTCCGGTAACGATGTCGTACGGCGCCGACCCTGTGGCAGAGTCCGATTGACTGAAGCCGACGGCGGACTCGGCGGTAACGATCTGGAAAAAGTCAACGTTGGAGATTCCGCCGCCTGGACTCGGGTTTACCACCGTCACCGACGCCGTACTCGCCGTCGCGATGTCGGAGGCCAGGACCGCCGCCATCAACTGCGACGCGCTGACGAACGTCGTGGCCCGCGCGCTGCCGTTCCAGTTGACCACCGACCCCGACACAAAGCCTGTGCCCCTCACAGTCAGCGTGAATCCCGCCCCGCCCGGCGCTATCGCGTCCGGCACGAGCGGCTGGTTAATCAGCGGAACCGGATTGGTGGCGCCGGAAGCTGGGGGCGCGACCACGCCCGCCAGCCCGACAAGCAACGACGGAATCAGGGCGAGGATCGCAAGATGACGACGGGTTCGGCTTGCGCTTTTCATCGGTACCTTCCTGGAGCGGCACACTTGCGCCTACCACTGTGGGATTTGCTCCAGCCACTGTCAAGTACCGGAGGAGTACATGGCCGAAACGTTGACAGAGAGCCGGCAATCGCGCGGGTAGCACACAGATCACGCTCATCGCATACATGGCAAACGACGCCACGTATGCGCCACCCCGCCTTCTTGTAGATTTGGCTTCGAGCGGCAAGAGTCTGCAACGCGCGGGCGGGGGAGGCAAGGCGAAAATGCTAGTGAACTAGAAGCACTGCCGTGTCAATTCGTTCTGGAAGCTGAACCAGTTGTTTACCGGCTGGCGGTTATCCCCGGAAAACCAGTCGAGGAAGACAAGGTCCTGCAAGTGGTAAGTGAAGCCGTGGAGCGTGTAGGGATAGTCGTGCTGATCGAGCGGGTCGCCCACTTCCAGGAGGCCGCAGGGCGAGTTGTTGGTGACGAACGGATCGTCAATCCACTCCGCCACTTCGTGAGACAAGGCGGCGGTGTCTTCGGAGAAGACGCCCGTGTGATCGAGGTAAGTGGTGTAGGCGTAAGTCTGATTGGCCGGCGTGAGGTTGCTGTGGTAGCCGCCGATGCAGCAGGCGCCGAACTCGGTGAGATACACGTCGTAAGTGAGAAAGATCGGGAGAGCGTTGGGCTGAATCTGGGTGTAGTGGCTGATCGCCGTCTGCAGCTTGGAGTCCAACCAGAAAATGTCCGTCAGGCCCACAGTGACGCCGAACTCATTCGTGACCATGCCGTCGGCCGCCGGGACGGTGAGAACAACCTCGGGCAGCAGGGTCGGCTTGCCCAGCAGAAGGTGATAGCCGGGGTTCGACTGCACGTCGTCCCAAAAGTTGCCGCGCTGGAACGCGTCCGCATACTGGGTCGTGCCGAGATCCACTCCGCCTTGCACGAAATCAATGCCGGTCTCGATGACGGGCGAGGCCACAACGTTCTGGACGACGGTCCGGCCGTTCGAGAGCGCGTGCTTCGGGTCAAACGCCATATTGCCGTTGCCCGGCCCATACACCAGCTTGACGGGAATGATGAACGTGGGCACGGTAGTCGTGGCGTTGGCCGACGACGGGTCGGCGCCGACCATGGTGAAGTTCCAGGTCTCATTCTGGGCGGTAAAGCTGCTGCTCCAGGTCGGAAGACTGGAAGCCGTGTGGTCGTTCCTGCCGGGGCCGAGGTCGGGCCGGTAGTGCGGCGGCAGGGTTACGAAAGCGCCCTTCGCGCCGGGCCGCAGATCGAAGCCGGTGTTGTCAGGATCCTGAGCCTGGCCGGCGACAACACACGTCAGCGTGACGACCATGGCGACGGCAAGCAGGGTGATGCGGTTGAAACGAGCATCTTTCATTGAGCAGTCTCCTGGGGTAAGCGCGACATATACTCCTTCGACGCGAAGCTCCGCAACGTAGTTCACAACACAGTTAATGGCGCGTGTGATGGATGTCATCCCGAGGATCCGAAGGCGACGAGGGATCCTGATGGTTGCCCGACCCTAAGAACTGCCGGGATTCTTTGCTCGCCGCGGCGAGCGAAGAATGACAGTCTAGCGGCATTCCTCATCAGACTGTTAGAGCTAATATGTTACCCGAACCCCGACTTGAGCCGCAAAAGGAATGCCGACGGTCGTGCCCGGGCCGAAGAAATCGCCCAGGGCGCCGGCGGGCACGCGCAGTTGATTGGGACTCGTCACGGGCACCGAGCAAGCCGGGGTGGCGCAGAGCGCGGTGACGTCGGCTTCGCTGTTGACGGGCGTGGGAAGGGCCGCGATGTTGGTGACGAAGTTGGCGCCGGGATTGTTCCGATTGAAGAGATTGAAAAACTCGATGAAGGGGTCAATGGACCAGTGCTCGCGGCGCAGGGGGCGGCTGACGCGCAAATCAACCTGGATGTAGGGTGTGCCGCGGAGCTGGTCGAGGCGGGTCTGCGCGCCGTTGACGATGGCGCGGTCGTTGAGCGTATCGCCGAAGCCGTTCACGTCCACGGGCGTGGTGAGCGTATACGGCCGGGCGCTTTCCGCCTGAGTAAGCGTGGTGAGCTCGAAACCCGCCGGCACGTGGAGCGTGCCCGCCAGGACGAAGCGGTGGCGGACGTCTTCTCCCGACGGGCCGTAATCGCCTGCCCCAAAGGCGCGCAGCGGATTGCAGACGCCGTTGACGTAATCAAAGAGCTCGCCCAGCACGCAGCCCCAGGTTTTGGCGCTGGCCAGCGTGTAATTGGCGACGAGGTTGAAGCGCTTCGAGACGTTGCCTTGCAGGTGCAGCGACAGGGCGTCATAACTCGACCGGTTGTCGGTGCGAAAGTCGGTGACGTTGGGAACCAGGGCGGGGAAGAGAGCGGAGTTGAGCGTGAATCCTGCCTGGTACTGATAGCGCCGGTAGGCGTGGACGCCCTGCTCGTGGGTCCAGTCGAGGGCGACCGTCCATTGGGGGCTGAAGGCGTGCTCGCCCCCGGCGCTCGCGTGCAGCGCATACGGAGTCTTGTAATTCGGGTCGATGATGGCGCCCGGCGCGCCGCCCGGCGTGCAACCTAGGTCGCCGGGCTTGGCGCAGACACCCGGGGCAGTATTCACCGCCTGGAACGCCGTCACCCAACCGTTCTGCGCCAGGTCGTTGTAGAAAAGTCCGAAACCGGCGCGCAGCACGGTGGAGCCGTTGCCGCCGGGAGTGTAGGCGATGCCGAGGCGCGGCGCGATGGCGCCCCGATAATCGTGCGGCGCTCCGCTCGCGAGCGGGATTCCGAGCGCCTGCAGCGTGAGCAGCGTGGGATTCGAGAGCTGGCTGCGGCCTGAGGCGGTAAAGAGTCCAAAGGTCGTGTCATAACGCAGGCCGTAATTCACCGTCAGGCGCGGTGTCACGCGCCAGGAGTCCTCGGCGTAGAGTCCCAGGCGTTGCACGTCCTGCGAAAAGCTGCCGTCGCCTGCGGGAGTATTCACGCAGGTGGTTCCCGGTGTGGCGTTCGGAGCGCAGACGAGGTCGGCAGAAAACTGTTGCGGGTTCGCAGCGTAGTCCGCCGGGTTGAGCGCGAAAATTGTCAGATTCTCCGCCGTGCCGGGAAGCGCACCGCTCAAGACCGGCTCGTGGATGAAGTCCGCGCCGAAACGTGGGGCGTGGTTCCCGGAGGCGTGGCTCACATCGTAACGGAGTTGGTACTTTTCCTGGTTGCGCAGGACGGGAAAGGCGGTAATCGGCGTCACGAATTGATTGTCACCGAAGGTCTCAAAGCCGGAGATGGTTTGCGACGTGGAGCTGAAGGGAAAGGCCAGCGCGAAGCCGAGGTTCGAGTTGCGCGCCTCGGTGTGGTGCAAGAGGCTGGCGTCGAGTGTGAGCGACCCCAACCATGTGGGGCTGAACGTGTAAAGCTCGTTAAGCGCGAAGTTGAAGTAGTTGGAATGGGACGTGGCGCCGGTGGAAGCAAGCGTCGCCTGCTGCACCAGATCGTTCCGGGTCAAGTAGCTGTCGCTGCTGGCGCGGAAGAACCATCGCGAGCGCGAGGACTTGGACCCGTCGAGGCGGGCTGTCGAGAGGTAGTCGCGGAACGGCACCGCGACGCTGGCGGGCACGGAAATCGAGGTGACGCCGGGAATCAAGCCCTGGACGGCGAGCAACGCCAGGGCGTTGAACTGCGCCGTGCTGGCCGGGCTGTATGCGATGCTCGCGTCCTCGCGAACGCCTTCGAGGGCGCCGAAGAACCACAGTTTGTTCTTGCGGATGGGGCCGCCGAGGGTTCCGATGTAGTTCTGCCGTGAGAAGGGCTGCTTGGGAGCGGGGGCGGGATTCTCAATGGGGTAGCGCGCGTTGAGCGCCGCAGCCCGCTCGTAGAACGACGCGCCGCCGTGCCAGTCGTTCGTCCCGCTCTTGGTCGTGATGACGATCGCGCCGCCTGTCGTGCGGCCGGTATCGGCGTTCTGCTGCGAGGTTTGAACGGCGAATTCCTGGATGGCGTCGGCCGAGAAGTTCTGCAGGAAACCACCGATGTAATCGTCGGAATTGTCGGCGCCATCCACCGAAAGCTGATCGTTCAGTCCCGAGCTGCCGCCGAACGAGACCGCCGTGATGCGCGCTTTGGTGGGGTCTGAGGGCTCCACCGGCTCGGTGCCGGGAACTAGAAAGGCGACATTGGCGAAGCTGCGGTGCGCGAGCGGAATGGACTGCAGGTCGCGGTTGGTCACCGCGCCCTCGTGGATGGCGCTTGTGGTGTCAATCGGCGCCGCCGTGATGGAAGACGGCTGGCTCTCCACGTTGACCGCCTCGCGGACAGCGGCAGGCTGCAGCGTGACGGTGATCTGTCGCACGGTGCTGACCACGATGCTGACGTCCGAGCGAGCCTCGGCGAAGCCGGGGGCGTTCACCAGCACGTGATAGATACCGGGAAGGAGATAGTCGATCCGAAACTCGCCCTGATCGTTGGCGGTCGCCTGGCGCTTGACTGCGGTTTCGGCCGATTGAACCACGATGCGCGCGGAAGGGATGCGGGCTCTGGTTGAGTCCTGCACGGCGCCGGCCAGGTCGCCTTCCGGACTCTGGGCAGTGGCTGGAATCCCGCAACAAATGATGAGCGCCAGCAGCGCCGCCGAGGGCTTACCGAGTGTGGGTAATGACTGGGCCTTTCCACTTCGGCGGCTTTGCCGCTCCGCTCTGCGGAAAGGCTTTGCCTTTCCGGCAGGGCGGCAAGCCATGGAATTCACTTTCCTACTTGTTCTATGGCACGGAAACGCTAAGCCTTTCCGCACAGCCGAGCGACGGAGCCGCGGGTCATCACGCAGAGTATTACCCCCCTGGCTGATCCGTTCGGTGCGTGCGATGCTTGGGCTCGTTCTTCTTTCGCTCCGCCTCGGCTCTCGCCGCGGCCATCGCCAGGGTTGCCTGGTCGATCTTGCCGTTATCCAGCGTCAGCACGAAGGTTGGAGTGGCGGTGTACGCGGAAATCGTGCCCTGGACGCTCACCGGGTCGCCCTTGAGCAGGTCCTTGCAGTCCGGTTGGGAGCTGTCCTTGAGCTCGATGTCATAAGCGCCGTCCTTGGCTGCCGCGGCGCTGGTGATGTTGACGTGGACGGTGTACCCGGAATCCGCTTTCTCCACGCCGGCCACCCACCCGGGCCCGCCGAGCGCCTGGCCTTTCAGTCCCGTCCAGGCCTTGTCTGCCGTATCACCGCCCGCTTTCAGACTATCCTCGTAGCCATAGAAGGCGTCAAGGAAGGCGTTGCCGGTGGGCTTGTGTTTCTCGGCCGGCGCCACGTTAAACCCTGCCGGCGGCGCCGCTGCTGCCGCTGCCTGAGTGCTCAGGTCGCTCTCTCCCACGTTCGAGCCGTGGCGGTTCTCGTAAGCCTGCGAGAAAAACTTCTGCAACGCGTCGGCGTTGGGGCTGTTAGACGACTTGGCGAGCGCCGCGGCCCGCGCCAGGTTCCAGAGGGCGTTGTTGAAGTCGGGGGGCGTGGAATAGAGGTAGGACTGTCCTAGGAGCGAAAATTCCAGCGGGTCAGTGGGATTGTCTTCAATAGCCGCTTTCAGCGACGTGATCGCTGAGGCGTAGTCCTTCTTTTGCAGGGCCACAAAGCCGGCCGCGCTGTTGAAGATCGCCCGCTTGGGTTTCACGTAGGCGCCGAACTGGTCGTCCGTGACATTCGCGGGCTTCTGGAGTTTCTGCAGCACTTCCAACCCGTGTTTGGCATTAGCCTCGGTTTCGGTAAGCTCGGCGTCCTTGTTGACGTCGGTAGCCTTATAGAGGAATGGAAAAGCAAAGCTGAGGTAGGTCAAGGCGTCCAGGTTGTCCGGATTCGCCGCGAGCGCCTTGTGAGCCGCGTCAATCGCCTGGCTGCTCTTGCCAAGCTGCTGGTACGCACCCATCTCGACGATGTAAGCCAGGTCCTTGAAGTCCGAGGTGGGATATTTTTGCAACACACCCTCGGCGAGAGTGATCTTCTTGCTCGCATCCGTCTCCTTGGCCATCGCCTGGTAGGCGTCGTACTCCTCGCGACTCTTCCACTGCGGCGCCTTCTTTCCCGCGGCGGCCTGGCCACGCGGGGCAGCGGGCAGTGCCACGGCGGCCGGGGCGCCGGGCGCGCCCAGGGTCCAAACCATCAGCATTAGAAAACTCAAAAGGGCAGTCGTCTTCTTGTTGTTCATTGCGCTCCTACCTCGGCTCCGGTGAAATGTGAACCTGGATTATACCTGTTGACGTGCCGTGTGTGCTGATGGTTATCCGCGCGGTCATTACTTCGGATTGCCACGGAGCCGCCAGGACAAATTAATCCAAATACCAAGACTACAGAAACTTTGCAAGCAAAATCTGAATCACGCCAGAACGCTCACGGCCCACCTTCCTTCTCTTCTGTCGCCCTGCAAACTTGGATGCAGGTTTCGTCGAGAGCGCCGCCAAGGGATGTGATGTCGCGGGCCAAGGGCCCGCTTCCTGGGGCGGTAGCGGGTCAGTTTGATGTAGAGGCGGCTTCATGCCGGTCGCCGCGGCGACCGGGGTAACCCCGCCGCTACGCGTCAAACTGACCCACTACCCCTGGCCGACACCTTAGCTTGTGCAAGTTTGCCGTTCCCGGATAAGGGTCGCCTAGACGGTTCTAGCTTTTCCTATTGACAATTCTATACGAATCAATAGATATCAGCACTGGGGTTGTTACTCAGGCGAACGGTCATGGGAGAGAGTGTACAGCGTCGGGATCGCGCCTGGGGTTTGAGCCGCATGGACGTGGCCGGCGCTTTCGGCGACGTCGGCATCCTGCTCCCGATTGCGATCGCCCTCATCTCGCTGAATCACATGAACCCCACGGCGGTCTTCCTCCTCGCCGGCCTCGCCTACATTGTCGCCGGAGCGTATTTCAGGATTCCCATGGCGGTCGAGCCGTTCAAGGCCGTGGCTGCTATCTCGCTCGCCCTGCACCTTGCGCCCTCGGCCATCGCCAGCGCCGGGTTTCTGATGGGCGTGCTGCTCTTCGCGATCGGCGCCACCAACGTGGTGGGTCCGCTGGCCCGCCTTTTTAGCCTGCCGATCATCCGCGGCATCCAACTAGGACTGGGGTTGATTTTGGCGCGAGAAGGGTTGCGGCTGGCGCTCGGACCTGGCGCCGGGCTTGACCTCGGTGCGCGGTTTGGGATGAGCGGACGATTTGTTCTCGCCGGCTGGATGGTGGCCTTGATGGGTGCCGTTCTCCTCGTGGCCCTGCGCGATTCCCGGCGCCTGCCCTCGGCACTGGTTCTGCTGGGCGCAGGTCTGCTGCTGGGTCTCGCAGCCCGTTCCGCTTCGCACCCGAGCGCGCTGAACGGGTTCAGCGCGGGACCGCTGCCGCTGCATCTGCTGCGCCTCAACCTCGGCGAGTGCCGCAGCGTGCTGACCGTCCTGGTACTGCCTCAGTTCGCCCTGACCTTCGGGAACTCCATTGTGGCGACCGAGAATACAGCGCGCATCCTTTACGGCCCGCAGGCTCGCCGGGTGACGGCGCGCGCCCTGAGCACGAGCATCGGCTTGATGAACTTGCTGAGCGGCGCCATCCTTGCCGCCCCCACCTGTCACGGCTCGGGGGGCATCACGGCGCATTACAAGTTTGGGGCGCGGAGCCAGAAATCAAGCTATGTCATCGGTGGCTTGTGCCTGCTGCTGGCGCTCACCGGCAAGAGCTGCGTGGCGCTGCTGAGCCTCGTTCCGATGGCCATTCTGGGGGTTTTCCTGCTCTATGTCGGTCTTCAACACGCGCTCTTCCTGCGTGACATCGTGGCCCACAAGCGTCTGTGCGTGATCGCAGTCACCACGGGCCTGGTCTCGATCGCAACCACCAACCTCACCTACGGCTTCCTCGCCGGATTCCTCGTCCAGGGTCTTCTGGCCTTAGTTTCCAAGCCGCGCTCGGGCCGCTGAACCGGACGCCAGACCAGTGGGCGACTAGTGGGTGCCCGGCGCTATGGTCAATCGCACCGCGCCTCAGTGCTGCGCCTCGACGCTCTCGACCGCGGCCTTCACCTCGAACTCGCGGCGTGGGTGCTTCTTCACAATCCGCTCCAGGCCCCACAGCGCCGAGGCCGAGCCTTCGTCCTTTAATTGCTGGAACGATTTCGTATTGGTGCCGCCGCAGCGCGGGCACTGCATCCAGGCCCGGCCGAGAATCAGAATCGGCGGACCTTCGGAATAAAAGACGGACTTCACCGTGTCATGACTTGTCTGCATCATGCAGGTGTTGCAGACGTGCCAGAACTGGCGATCGAGCTTGCGGAAACGGTCGAAGATACTCATGGTCGTACTCCAAAACTGGATGCATTATGCCGGAAACTGGTGCGCGCTTTCAAGACCTGTCGTCGAGCCAACAATCCTACTCTACCACTGGGGTGCTGATCCTGGGAGCCGGCTCGACGGTATTAGAAACGACATAAACCGGCTCCATTTTCGACCCACGCGCGCCTGTGCTAAGATAGCGGGCTTCATCCCAAGTGTTTCGGAGGCGTCAGCATGGCGAGCGTTACAGCGAGGCCGGAAATCAAAGCGGGCCGAATGACGGAACGAGTGCGCGAGATTCTGAGCTGGTACGAGAGCGATAGCCCCGGCACGAAGACCAATCTGGCGCGTTTAATGAACCACGGTTATCTGGCCGGCACGGGCAAGTTCGTGATCCTGCCGGTCGACCAGGGCTTTGAGCACGGACCGGCGCGGAGCTTCGCGGTGAACCCTCCCGCTTACGATCCGAACTATCACTTTGAGATGGCGCTCGAGGCCGGGTGCAATGCGTACGCGGCTCCGCTGGGATTCCTGGAAGCGGCGGCGGCGCGGCACGCCGGTGAGATTCCGCTCATCCTGAAGCTCAACAACCATGATGTGCTTTGCGACGAAAAAGATCCCATCTCCGCCGTCACGGCGAGCGTCCATGACGCGTTGCGCCTCGGCTGCGTCGCCATCGGCTTCACGATTTATCCCGGCTCGGCGCACGCCCAGGAAATGTACCAGCAATTGCGCGGACTGGCGGAAGAGGCGAAGAGTCACGGCCTGGCCGTGGTGGTGTGGTCGTACCCACGGGGATCGGCGCTGAGCAAGGAGGGCGAGACGGCGATTGACGTGGTCGCTTACGCCGCCCAGATCGCAGCGCAACTCGGCGCGCACGTGATCAAAGTAAAGCTGCCGACGGATTTCATCGAGCAGGCGGCTGCGAAAAAAGTGTACGAGGCGACCGGAGTGCCCATCGGGACGCTGGCGGAGCGCGTCCGGCACGTGGTCCAAAGCGCCTTCGACGGCCGGCGTATCGTGATTTTTTCCGGCGGGGCCAAGAAGGACAACGACGAGGATATTTTCAGCGAGGCGCGCGCCATCCGCGACGGCGGCGGCTTCGGCTCCATCATCGGCCGCAACTCATTCCAGCGGCCTCGCGAGCACGCCGTGCGGTTCCTGCAAACGGTGATGAAGATTTACGCGGGCGAACTCAAGTAGGCTGGGACTTGGGGGTGAGGATTTGGCAGCTAGGCCAGGGCTTCCAAACCTCATTTGCCTTGCGACATATCCGCGAACGGCGCGCCGCCGTGGGGTGAATACTTCATCAGAATCCGGTCGAGGGGCTCGGCCGCGGCGGGCGCAGGAACATCACCCTTGATCAGAACGTCCTTCGCCGTCACCGCCTTGCCGTAAAGACGCTGGTTGCCGTCTTCGTCCTGCCTCAACACGCCCCCATCGAGCGAGAGACCGGCGAACAGTCCGCGCGAGCGTGAGTAGCTAAGGATCTCGGCGTGCAATTGCACGTCGGTGGCGCCTTCCGCCTTGCGGCCCACCGGTCCAGCGGCGACCGAGGCGTCGGCGCCCAACTTTACGCCGCTTTGCAAGAGCTTCCGCATGCCTCCGGTGTTCATCACAATGAACACGATGTCAGTGGCCTGGCCGCCAATCTGAAATCCCCAGCTTCCGCTGTACAGCGTGAACAGGGATGGAGCGCCCCACGGCCCGGTGCCGCCGCGACGGCAGACGAGGGCGCCGCGTCCAAAGGAGCCGCCCAGGATGAAGGCGCCTTTCTTTTCCGAGGGCACGATGCCGACGCAGACGGCGCGGTCCAGCAGGTCGCGCGGGATGCCGTTCTCCGGTGTTTGCATGACTTCGTTGACGACGTAGGTGGCGTTCCGGAGCCGTTGCGCCTCCTTGCTCTCATTCGCCCCCAGAGCAACGGAACTGGCGCTGAGGGCGGCCAAAACCAGGATTGCAAAACTTCTCATAGCACTTTTCCTTTCATAACGAGTCATACCGGGGCCTTGTCCGCCACCGCTTCTCAATCGGTCGCTGCCAGCGTCTCCTTCGACTTGCGGCGCGGCGAGGCCTTGCGGGTGCGGGGCTTCGTTGAAGGCTTTGCCGAGCGTGGCCTTCGAACCTTTCGCGGCGAGGCAGGCGTTTCGGCCGAAGACTCTTCCTCGTCGGTCGTTGACCGAGAGTAAGCTGCCGCGTCCGCGCCGGGTGCCGCCTCGGGAGCCGCTTCCACCGTGGTCTCGCGCGCGATGGGCACTTCTCCCGGCAACCAAAAATCAGTGCTCGCTGCGGCTTCGCCCTGGACGACGTCTGCGGAGGCTGCCGCCTCTTCGCCTGCCGGAACCCCGGCAGGAGCAGCGCCGGCTGCGGAGGCCGGAAAGATTCGCCATACGCCCTTGCGGTCGCGTTGCAGGCGGGCCAGGCCCTCGCGCTGCGCCTGATGGAGCAGGTCCAGGATGCCGTGGAAACCGGCGCGGCGCTCATCGAAGGCTTTGTCCACGGTGCGCAAGGCCTGGCGGATGTGCCGCAGGTAGAGCGGGCGGTTGGGCGATTTCTCGGTGGCGGCAGTCATGGCCTGGCGCACCGCACCCATCGCCTCTTCGCTGGTCATGGTCTGCTCTGGAGCGGCAGCGGCTTCAACGGCCGCCGGCTCCGCGCCTTCACCTCCGTTCTCTGCGGCGGCAGTTTCGGGCGCGGCGTGCTCCGCATCACTGTCGGCAAGCTCCACCAGGTACCCGCGATCGATGCGGCGCAGATGAACCAGCCGTGCCTGCTCCATCTTCTGCATGAATTCGAGGAAAGTGGAGGCGCCGTAGGTCCGCTCGCTGAACGTGGAATCGAGCTGCAACAGCGTGCTTTTAATCAGCCCCAACTGCGGTGAAACTTCGCGCTCCGCCAGAATCTTCAGCGCCCGCTGAACGTTGGGGAAGGCTTCGGGAAGCGGACGGGTTTCGAGTGAGGCGCGAGGGGGAGCCTCACCCCGCCGCGTCGCGCGCCGCGGCGGAGCTTCGCTCGGCTTGAGCAGGTTTTCGTATGCGATGAACTCCGTGCAGTTGCGCTGCAGGATGTTCGAGGTGAAGGCGCGGCCGCCCACCACGAACACGCGCTTGTCATACTGCTTGAGCTTTTCCACCAAAGCGATGAAATCGCTGTCGCCGCCCACGATGGCGAAGGTGTTGATGTGACTTCGATTGAACGCCATCTCCAGGGCGTCGAGCGCCAGATTGATGTCGGCGCCGTTCTTGTCGCCGCGCGGCGTCACGTTGCGCTGCACCATCTGGACGGCGTGCTGCGTCATCTGGCGGCTCTGGTCGCCGGCGCGGTGCCAGTCGCCGTAGGCCACCTTGGTGACAACTTCGCCACGCTCCTTCAGGGCTTCAAGCACCAGCGAAACATCGAGGTCCTTGCCCAGCGTGTCCTTCACGCCGATCTGGATGTTGTCAAAATCTATGAATACGGCCAGCTTCAATCGCTCTTCAGCCACTCAACCTTCTTTCTTGCCCGGTCGCATCGTGTCGACTTCACGGGTCCTCACTTCCATCATACCTCACGAAGGGCCAGCCAGTCTGCCTGTGGCGTCCAACCCCCGGCCTGATCCGGCGAACTCGTTATGCCAGATGCTTCAAGCTTTCTTCGATCAATCGTTCCGTACCCTTATACGGATCTCCGGGCCGGTCCCATTCCATGGAGAAATAGCCGTCATAGTTGGCAGCCTTGGCGATGGCAAAAGTGCGGGCGACGTCGATCGTGTACACCTTGCCGCTGTCGCCGGCTTCGGAGTCCTTCATGTGCGAAATGTTGTAAGCGTGTTTGAACATCAGGGTGAGCGCGTCGTAATTGAATTCCGGCATGCCTGCCAGCATGGAATTGCAGAAGTCCGGCAGGGCGCGCAGGTAAGGGCTGTTCACGGCGTCGATGACCTTGACCACAAAGAAAGCGTCTTCGCTTACCAAATCGTCATTTTCGAGGTTCACGACGATATTCTTTTCGGCTCCATAAGACGCCACCTGGCGCAGGCTCTCCGCCGCACGCCCCACGTCCGGCGCGAGGCCACGTACCCCTTCGATGTGGATGCGGACACTCGGTGAGCCGACCGCAACGGCGACGCCCACCCATTTCTGCGCTTCGTCCATCGCCGTCTGCCGCTTGGCCGCATCCGGGTCATACAAGCTGTGATGGATGTCGACGGGAATATTCACCACGTGAACCCCGGCTTTTTCGAACGCGTTGCGAAGCTGGCTGAGGTATGCCGCGTCAGTGGAGGCGAAGTGATTGTTGAGCAGCTCGATGCCGCGAACGTTGAACCGCTTGACGACCATCGCGGCGAAACCCTCGAGGTCCATGCCGGGTTCGGTGTGGTCGCGGCCGAGATTGAAAGGGCTGTCAATGAACTTGCGAAAAGGATAGGAGGCCACGGCCAGGCGTTCACGCGGCGCCGTGGGAAAACTTAGGTGCGGCTCCGGCGGGGACGGGGCTGGAGACCGGGCGAAGCCGAGCGCGGCCGCGCTAGCCGCGAGGAGCGCTGAATCTGCAAGAAACCTTCGGCGCGTGAACTGCCCCATCCTGACCTTCCTCTATGGCCGGTTCCTATTCCGGTGGCGGCTTCAGGCTGAAACCCACGGGGAAATTGCCCACCGTCACCGGCAGCTTTCCTTGAAATGGGATCTCGCCGAAGAGCGCTCGGACCACGGCGCGCTCGGCGCCCGGGTAGTACTCGTAGGCGAGGACGTAACTCGGCAGCTCCGGAATGTAGTCCAGTAGGTAGGGACTGCCGAACAGCGCGAACACGAACGGCCCGTTGTGCGTCGCAAGTTCCTTCACCAGGTTTTGCTGAACGTCGTTCAGGCCCACCGAACCTTTGTACGAAGCGATACGGATGGAGCACGAGACCACGATCGTGTGGTAGCGCTCGGCGAGCTGCAAGATCAGGCTGATTTCGTTGGGCGAGATGGTCGGGGGCACGGCGACGTAGAGCGTCTTCGAGTGGCGCTTCTCAAACTCTTGGCGGAAAGTGAGGCCGGGAGCGTCATGGTACTCCACATCGCTCGAATCCATGATGTTCAGCAGCAGGACGTCCTCGTCCGGATTCAATTTGAGCGGAAGAGCGCGCTTGTCGTCCTTCACCAAGGTGACGGCATGCTCCATGATTTCGTCAGCCTTCTCGCCGGCGTCACGGCCGCCGACCGTAGCATCGACTTGGGTGAGGTCGGGCGCAGCGTGAGCGTTCAGTCCCTCCCAGGCCTTGGCGGCAAGCAGGCGGCGGACCGACTCGTCGAGCCGCGCTTCGGTGATGTCACCTTTGCTGACTGCGGCCTTCAGCGCCGCGAACGACTTGGGAATGTCTTCCGGTTCGAGCGCCACGTCGGCGCCCGCCTTAATCGCCATCACCGGTGCTTGCTCGGCGCCGAAGTTGGCGCTGATGGCATGCATCACCAGCGCGTCGGTGAAAACCAAACCCTTGAAGCCGAGGTCGTGGCGCAGCAGGCCGGTGGTAAGGTCCGTCGAGAGAGAAGCCGGCAAGTTCGGCGTGTCTTTCTCCATCTGCGGCTCGGCGATGTGCGCCGTCATCACCGCGTCCGCACCGGCCTTGATGGCGGCCTCGAACGGTGGAAGCTCGATGAGATCGAGGCGCGCGCGGTCGAAATTGACGATCGGCAGCTCCAGGTGGGAATCGACGCTTGTATCGCCGTGGCCGGGGAAATGCTTGGCGGTGGCGATGATGCCAGCGTCCTGCGTGCCTTTCACATACGCGGCGCCAAAGTCGCCCACGTTCTCGGGACTTTCGCCGAACGATCGGATGTTGATGATGGGATTCTGCGGATTGTTGTTCACGTCGACGACGGGGTAGAAGTTCACGTCGATACCCATCGCCTTCGCTTCCTTCGCCGTGAAACTGGCGGCGTCGTAAGCGTATTGCGTGTTGCCCGTCGCCCCGATCGCCATGCCGCGCGGGAAGCGCGTGGCGCCGTCAAACTCGTATCCTGCTCCGCCTTCGAGGTCGGCGGTGATGAGCAGCGGAACCTTCGCGAGCGACTGCATGCGGCTGATGAGCAGGGCCGCCGAGATGGGATTGCCGCCTGAGTAGCCTTCCACGTGATAGCAGCCGACGTGGTACTTCTGGATGTTGTCCTTGATGGCCTGAAAGTCATCGCTATCCACGTTGATGAACCCGGTGTCGGTGACGGGGCAGAGCACCGCACCGATTTTTTCATCGAGCGTCATGTGAGAAAGCGTCTGATCAACCCAGGCTTGCTGGGGCGGGGTCAACTGAAATTGGGCAAATGCCGGCATCGCGCCGAGCGTCAGTATCGTGCTTACGACAAGCGTAACCCTGTTCATTGTTGACTCAATCCCTTCCGAGTGACCGACGCGCCGCGTTCTTTAGCCACTCGCCACTAACCACTAGCCACTGCTCTATACCGTCCTCGTGACGATCTGCAACGACCGCGGCTTGTCCGGGTCGAAGCCTTTGACCTCCGCCAGCAGCGCCGCGAAAAGCTGCCCGGGAACAATGTACGGAATCGGCGTGTAGATTTCCGGAATGGGGCCCGGAACGCGAATCACGCGCGTGGCCGCCGGCAGGCGGGCGCCGGCCGAAGAAATCGCCAGCGTGTCAGCGTGGAGGCCGCGTAGACGCGTGACGAGTTTTTTCAAGTCACCAAAGGTCCTGCCCGGCGGCATCAGCATGAGCACCGGGAAGTCGCGCTCGATCATGGCGATCGGCCCATGGAGGAAGTCGGCGGAAGAAAACCGTTCGGCGACCACGTAGCAGGTCTCCATCAACTTCAGCGCGAGCTCAAAAGCATTAGCGTAATTGAGGCCGCGGCCCACCACCACGCACTGCCGCATGTAACGGTAGCGCTCCACAACCTCGCCGAGCTCGGAGTGAAGCTTGACCGCCTGCTCGACATACGACGGAATCCGCCTCACATCATCGAAGGTCACCTGGGGACCCAGCGCCGAGGCGAGCAGGTAAAACATCAAGAGTTGCCCGGTATAGGTCTTCGTCGCTGCCACCGATCGCTGCCGGCCGGCGCGGACCAGGAACACGTCGTCCACCAGGCGCGCCAGCGGCGAACGAGCCTCGTTGGTGATTCCCACCGTATACGCGCCCTGCCGCCGGGCGGATTCGAGCACCAGGTTGATGTCGGTAGCTTCGCCGGACTGTGAGATGCCGACCACGAGCGCGCCGCGCAAGCGGAGCCGCGCGTGGTAGAGCGTGTGAACGGACGGCGCGCAGAGCGAGACGGGAATGCCGGTCGTAATCTCCAACAGGTAACGGCCGAAAAGCGCCGCGTTGTCTGACGTGCCGCGCGCCACCAGCACGATCAGGCGGAAGCGTTGCTTCGCGGCAAAGCGCTTGAACTCGAGCGCATGGGCGCGCTCGGCCTCCAGCGTGCGCCGCAGCGCCCGTGGCTGCTCCAGGATTTCCTGCATCATTAAGGACATCGCGGAATCAAGGACCGGGGATATCGAAGCGCCCATCAAGGCTCGCCGCTCACGCCGGTTGCGAACCCGACATTCTAGCGCAGTCTGCCGCTCACGCCGCGAGTTTCTGCCGCCGCGAGAACTGGACGCGCCGCGCGGACGCACTCATGGACTCGGCCGTATGGGCCGAAAGGACAAATAGGATGGGTTCGACGCATGGCATTGCGGTGGCAAAGGCAGCGACGACTGTGGGGCATCACGCTGCTGGCACTGGCCGGTCTCCAAGCCTGGGTCGCCTACCAAGCCTTCTCTAAGCATCCCTACCTTGCGGTGGCGAATGCCGCGATGGCGCTGATCCTGATCCTTGGCGTCGCTCTCGCCTGGTAATCTGACTGCGCGCACCCCGAGTCCGCCTTGACTCATCCAATGGCCATAAAGAGGACACATGGACGTGACATTTCTGATTGGAAGAATCGTCCTGGGGGGTACTTTCTGGCTGCGGGATTCAACCACTTCACCAAGCTTGGCATGATGGCGGCGTACTACGCCAAGGGCAAGGGAACTCCGGCGCCGGCGCGCATGGCGGACCTGACCCACTTCATGAAGAACCTGGGATTGCTCGGCGCGCTGCTGATGCTGCTGGCCATTCCGCAGCCCTGGCCGTGGAGCCTACTGAGATAGCCTACCCTTCTTTCTTGATGAAGTTCAGGGCGGCGGAGTTCATGCAGTAGCGCAGGCCGGTAGGCTGGGGGCCGTCGTCAAACACGTGCCCGAGGTGCGCGTCGCACTCCGTGCAGGTGACCTCCGTCCGGCTCATGCCAAAACTGGAATCGGTGCGCTCGCGGACGTTCTCTTTGGCGATGGGCTGCCAGAAACTGGGCCAGCCGGTGCCGGAGTCATACTTGGTGTCGGAACTGAAGAGAGCGTTGCCGCAGCAAACGCACCGGAAGATGCCTTTTTCGTGCAGATTCCAGTACTTCCCGGTGAACGCCGGCTCGGTGCCCGCGTGGCGCGTGACGTCATACTGCTCCGGCGTCAACTGGCGCTTCCATTCCTGGTCGGACTTGATGACTTTCTGAACCATCGCCACTCCCTCTTTCTTGCCATCGTCGGTGAATTGCACAATCTCAACTTCCTCAGGCGTCGGCTTGGCGCCTGAAGACGGCCCCGGCCGGGAGCCCCAGCGACCCGCCAAGCTCTTTGCGGCTACCGCTCCGGCCGTCAGAGCGAAGGCTCCGCCCAGAAAAGCCCGGCGCGACACCGGCTTCCTGCTCCCATCAATGTTGGGGTCTGGTTTCATACCGTTCATACCTCCACCGTGCGCTCAAGGCCTTCACCTGTGTGATGTGCAACGTCGCCGAATGGTTACAAGCCTCCGCTGCCAGAAACGATGCGACACAATCGTGGCGCGTGCCTTTTCGACCCTATCCACGGCCATTTCTTCGCGATTTCCTCGTGCTTGGACGCCTCGCTGGTTCCGAACTATCATGGGCTCGCTCGCTGCGGGCGCGCAAGGCCAGCGCCACCGCGCGCCCGGAATCGAGCGCCCCGGCGCCCTGACGCTCCACCGGTGCGCCAGCCACCGGATGAGCCGCGGCCAGCAGCAGCCGCCGGATTCCAGCGGGCGTAAGCCCCGGATTCGCCTCCAGCATACACGCAATCGTGCTTGCCACGAGCGGCGCGGCAAAGCTCGTCCCCTCGACCAGTTTGTAGTAGGGCGTCACCAGCTTTTCGTTCGCAATCTGGGGCGCAATCTCCGGGTTGCCGGCCGCGTCGCCCCGACTGCGCCGCGCGAAGAGGTCGAGGGCTTCGGCCGCCTGCTCGGTGCCCGGCAAGAGCGGCGCCACCAGCCAGATGCTCGGGGCCACAAGTTCCGGCTTGAGAGTCCCGGCCACGCTCTCACCGTAGTTACTGTGCCACAACTCGACTTCCGAGTGGTCAAACAGGTTCTTGTCGTCGATACCCCCGATGGTGAGCGCCCCCGGCGCGGTCGCCGGCGGCAGCAAGTGGCGTTCGCCGTTGTTGCCCGCCGCAGCCACTACCGTGATATTGCTCTCCACCAGCCGCCGCACCGCCTCGTCCACCGCGTTGCCGGCAAGTGACTCGACCGGGTCGCCGGCAACGGACAGGCTGACGATGTGAAGCTCGAACTCCTCGGCGCGCGCCGCCAGCCATTCGAGCGCCCGCGCGATAGTGGCGTTCGTGATGCGCCCGTCCTCGTCGCGCGTCTGCACCAGCACCACGTCCGCCTTGCTAGCGAGCCCGCAGTACAGGCCGTGGCTCAGGAAGCCGTTGCCCGCCGCCACGGCGCTGGTCATCAAGCCGTGCCACTGAGCAGGATGCCCCACGTTCCACCCCGGCCAGCGCGGCTTCTGCTGCCGCCCGAAGGTGAGCGCGCTCACCGGCTCGCGGGTCGCGTCCGCCCAGGCGCGGATGCGATTGCCCGCCTCGGTCAGGTCGGGGTGGGGGTAGAACGCCGAATCCACCAGCGCCAGCGTCACGCCCCGACCGTGATAGTGCGGGTCGGCGTGCATTCGCAAGGGAGTGGGCAGGGCGCCGAAAGCCGCCTCGGCGTCCAGCGGCCACACGGCCTGAATGCCGGCATGAAGCGCGGCGTCGCCGTAGGCGTGCAGGGTCTCCAGCAACGCTTCCTGGACGCACGCCGGGCAGGCGCCGTCCTCCCGCCGCCACGAAGGGTGCCGGTCCGCGATCCGGCTGAGCACCCTCGGGTCGAGCCAGTCCACCTGCTTGAGGCCGGCTTCGGAGGTTGGGTTCCAGCAGAGCGGGCAGACCGTGTTCGGCAGCTTCGTCATAGGCTAGCGACCAGCATACAGGGTTGCGCAAGCGCGGGAGGAATCGGGCCAGCCGATGTGCTCGGCTAACTATATGATTACAAAATAGATTCCTGCTTCGAGCGACAAACTTTGATGTACATGTCATGAATCTGCTTGATTCCAAAAAAGATTCCGGCTTCGAGCGTCAATTGGCGGAGGTGGAAAGCCGCCGTGGGATCGTGATAGCGCCATTTCCCCACTGATAGCACGAGAGATATCTGGCACGCCTTTGGCTTGGTTTCGCTTCGGGCCGGGTCGGGAGGCGGCGGGGTCGGTGACTTCGAAGCTGGGGGAGGCCCGGCGTGCTATTGCCATGACATATTAATACACCATCGGGTATATCCTTGTCAAGCGTTTTCGCATCGGGAGCCCTCGCATCGAAGGGAAGTCGCCTCAAATCAGGGTTTTATCGCTAGGACCGGAGTGGCGTTGTCTCACCGACTGGCAAACTGGAGCTAATCAAACTCGAAGCCGGGAGGAGCCTGCTCGGGACCCACGCGGCCGGCGGCGATGGCGGCACGGGAATAGTTCTCGCCGCGCACCGGCGCGCCGCGCAGGGCCTTGCCGCCGCGATAGGCCAGGATGGCAACGGTGTGACGAAGCAGTTGGCGGGCAGGGTCACCGGCCGCAGCGTGGGCAGTTGAGTTCATAGGCGCCCATCCTACTCGGGGAGTAAACCCAAACACAATCCGCGATCTGCGGCTTTGCCGATCGGTGGCGAATCCGTGGCTGGCAGTTCGCGATGAGTATCACTACATCGCCATCGGCGGCGAAGATACTTGCGCGTGCCACGGATAGAGGGGCATAGTCGGGGTTCCGGCGGGGACAGCGGGCGTCCGCTTTGCCGACCCGAGCCTTGTACGTCATGTCTTGATGTCCTGCCTGACGAAGAGAGGGTTTTATGAAAGAGCCTGAGACTAGAGACAGCGGGCGATCCGTGCCCCGGGGACTCACGCTCGCACTTGCGGTGGCACTCGCCGGGCTTCTTGCCGCTGCGCCCGCAGCATGGGCGACGAATCCTGTGCCACTGATCAGCCAGTTGTCGCCGCCCAGCGCCGCGCCGGGCGGAGCGGAGTTCACGCTGATCGTCGACGGCGCGGGCTTCCAGGCGGACTCCGTGGTGGAGTGGAACGGCACGGAGCTGTTCACCATCATCAATTCGAGCGACGAGCTGATGGCTACGGTTCCGGCCTCATTGATCGCCACGGCGGGCACGGCTGCGGTGACCGCGGTCAACCCGGGCGCAACCACGTCCAACGTGGCGTTCTTTCCGATCGCCAGTTCCGAGGCGACGGCTGGTTTCGGCCTGACCGACCTGACGGGCCTTAACATCCCCAATGCGATCGCGACGGGTGACTTTAACAATGACGGTATCCCTGACCTGGCGGTGACGGTGAACGGCGGTAACGGAATCAACATCTTTCTCGGAAATGGCAACGGCACGTTCCGGGCCCCCATCTTCACCTCGGCATTTGGGGAGTTTGGAGTTCTGGGCCTGGGGGACTTCAACGGTGACGGCAAGCTGGATGTGATTACCAGCAATGGCCCCGGGACTCTTGCCGTCTACCTCGGTAATGGCGACGGTACGCTGACTCTCAAAGACACCTTGAGTGTCTCCTTCGTTCAACCGGTCTTCACGGGAGATTTCAACGGCGATGGCAAGCTCGATTTCGTAACTTTATCCAACCAGGGCTTCCTTGAGACCTACCTTGGTAACGGTGACGGTACCTTCCAGAACCCCATCTCCAATACCACGGGCCAAAGCTTTGGTGGAATCGCTGTAGGAGACTTCAACGACGACGGCAAGCTGGACCTGGCCGTTGGAAGCTCCGGTCAGCTTTCGATTTTGCTTGGCAACGGCGACGGGACCTTCCAAAACGCTGTCGGTTATGCTGTACCGAATGGTGCGCTCACATTAGTCACTGCCGATTTCAACGGGGACGGCAAGCTGGACATTGCAGCGACAAACCCTTTCCTGAGCAACACTGTTTCTGTGCTCCTGGGGAATGGCGATGGTTCCTTCCAAGCCGCGGCCAGCTATGCCACCAACACGGCTCCCACAAGTCTCGCTGTGGCAGATCTCAACAACGACGGGAAGCCCGATCTGCTGATCGTGGACAACGGCGACTTCTTTGGTTTTAGTGGTCTTCCGAGTTTTGTCTCCCTATTGCTCGGCAACGGTGATGGGACTTTTCAGGCACATGTGGACTTCCCCGTCGAACTGAACCCGGCCGGCCTGGCCGTGGCCGATTTCAACAACGACGGCCGGCTGGACGCGGCCGTTGCCAATGCCAGCAGCAATACCGTTTCTATACTGCTTCAAGGTGGCGTCGCCCTGTCGCCGACCACCCTCACGTTCCTGGCGCAGAACGTAGGCAGCACGAGCACTTCGCAGACGTTGACGCTGTTCAACTCGGCGACGAGCGCGCTGACCATCAGCAGCATAACTTTCACGGGCGCCGATGGTGCGGACTTCGGCCAAACCAACACTTGCGGCGGGAGCCTGGCGGCAGGCGCAAGCTGCACGCTCGCCGTCACGTTTACGCCCACGGCGACAGGGACCCGGACCGCCACGCTGAACCTGAATGACAGCGGCCAGTTCAGCCCCCAGACCGTCAGCCTGACGGGCACGGCCACGCAGCCTACGGTGACGCTCGTTCCCAACAGTCTGACTTTCCCGCTTCAACTCGTCGGGACCCTCAGCGGCGGCCAAGGCGTGACGCTGACGAATACGGGCACCGGCACGTTAACGATCACCAGCATTACGGCGAGCGCCGGATTCATCACGACGAACAACTGCGGTGGCAGCGTGGCCGTGGGTGGGGCATGCACCGTCACCGCCCAGTTCGATCCGGTTACGGGGGGCGTGCAGGCCGGCTCGGTCTCGATCGCCGACAATGCCCCCGGCAGCCCGCAGTCGGTATCGCTCACCGGGACCGGGACGACGGTCGAACTGTCGGCCATCGGCGTGAACTTCGGTGACCAGGCGGTGGGAACCGGGAGCACTCCGGTAGCCGTTACCCTGACTAACAAGGGGACCGGTCCGCTGACCATCAACAGCATCAGCCTCACCGGGGCCGACCCGGGTGACTTTGGCGAGAGCAACACGTGCGGGTCGAGCGTGGGCGCGGGCGCCAGTTGTACGATCACACTCACGTTCACTCCGACAACGACCGGGATGAGAAGCGCGGCGGTGACCATCAGCGACAGCGACCTCACCAGCCCGCAAACCATCGGCTTGAGCGGCAATGGGGTTATCTCGGGACCGAGCGCCGTGCTTTCTCCCGCCAGCCTGACCTTCGCCAAGCGCTACGATGGGAACACGAGCCCGCCCCAATCCGTGACCCTAACCAACAACGGCTCGGCAACGCTCACCATCACGAGCATTGTGCCCAGCGGAGATTTTGCGGAGACGAATACTTGCGGCTCGAGTGTCCTCCCCAATACGAGCTGCGCGATCAACGTGACCTTTACGCCGACTCAGGTCGGCACGAGGACCGGCACGATCACGATCACCGACAACGCTCCGGGCAGCCCCCAAAGCGTCAGCCTGAGTGGCACCGGCGGAGCCGCGCTCGCGCTGGGCCTGACGCTGGACTTTGACAGCGACGCCGGCACGGACTACACCGTCTGGCGGCCCTCGAACGGCACCTGGTACGTGCTGCCTTCGAACGGCGGCGCATCGATCAAAACACAGTGGGGCATGAAAAGAGACATCGTCGCGCCGGGCGATTACGATGGCGATGGGATCACCGACGTTGCCGTGTGGCGGCCGTCCAACGGCACCTTCTATGTCATTCTGAGCAGCACCGGCAAGAGTGTGAGCCAGCAGTGGGGTGCGACGGGCGACATTCCCGTGCCGGGCGACTACGACGGCGACGACAAGACCGACTACGCCGTGTGGCGGCCATCGAACGGGACATGGTACGTGGTGGACAGTAGCACTGGCAAGTCCACGAGCTTTGCCTGGGGTGCGAAGGGTGACATTCCGGTGCCGGGCGACTACGATGGCGATGGCAAGACCGACTACGCGGTCTGGCGGCCTTCGAACGGGACGTTCTACGTCGTCCTCAGCAGCACCGGCAAGTCCACGAGCTTTGCCTGGGGCGCGAGCACGGACAAGCCGGTTCCGGGAGACTACGACGGCGACGGGAAGACCGACTACGCGGTCTGGCGGCCGTCGAACGGGACGTTCTACGTTGTGCTGAGCAGCACAGGTGAGACCACGAGCCGGCAGTGGGGCGCGAGCACGGACGTGCCGGTGCCGCGAGACTACGATGGCGACGGGAAGACGGACTACGCCGTGTGGCGGCCGTCGAATGGGACGTGGTATGTGGTGGACAGCAGCACGGGACTCACCACCAGCACGGCCTGGGGCGCCTCGACCGACGTGCCGGTGAACAAACCCACGGGCCAGTAGTCGGGAGCAGGGAATAGGGAGTAGGTAGTAGGCACTGGCGGCGGCGCAGATCGTCTACCCCAGGGCCCAGCTCCAGCCTTGCCTGCGTCATTGGGCCCAGACTCTGCCGGCCCTGCTGCGGAAACGAACCTGGCATCAGCGGCGGCGCTTTCGGCGTGACTTCTGGTGGATTTATGAAGCCGAGACTATTGATGCGAGATGCCCGATTCCTTTTTCAACACGGCACATTGACAGTGCCCCAGGGTCGGGTAGTGGGTCAGTTTGCTGTAGCGCCGCTCTATCAGCAGCGGATTCGATTGAAAAGAAAAGGCCGCCGGTCCCAGACCGGCGCTACAACGTCCAAACTGGACCACTACCCAGGGTCGCGGCCTGTGGACATCTCCCCGGGTCGCGTATTACAATGAAGAAAAAGGGGGGAACTGCGTCGCTAAAACGGCGGCGGTGAGGGCACCGCCGCTACAGAGCGAATCGCTTAGGAGGAATGATGACTCGATACTTGCTCCGTATAGCTTCAGTCGCATCTCTGCTGTCCGCCCTCACCATCTCTGTTCTCGCAGCTCCTCGACTACGGGAGAATCAGAGCGCAACGCAAGACATGAAGGACGCTGGGCAGGATACCGCGCAGGCCGCAAAACACGTCGGGAAGGCGACGAAAAAGGCGACCAAAACAGCAGCCAAGGAGACGGCGAAGGCCACCAAGACGGCAGCCGCGGACACTGCGAAGGCAGCGAAGAAGACCGGTCACGAGGTGAAAAAGGGCACCAAGAAGGCGGTGAATAAGTCAGCCGAGGAAACCGAGGAAGGCGCGAAGAAAGTGGAGAAGAAGACGGAGCCCGCGCCGCCGCAACCGTAGCGCGCTGGAGACAGGAGACTCCGGGGCGAACCCGGTCTCGATGAAACTCCACCTCCGCCACGCACGTCTAGTCGAATGGCAGCGTTACTGCCCAGGAGATTGAAATGTACAAGCGTTTTCTGACCATCGCAGCAAGCGGGACGCTCATGATTGGACTAGCGTGCGGACTCCAGGCTTACGCGCAGACCGACTCAGGCGCCCCGCAGGACTCGAACGCCCAGGCGAATCCGCAAGGACCCCACGGCCCCATGCACCATGGCGGGCGGATGAGCGCGGATGAGCAGCTTGAACGCATGAGCAAGATGCTCAATCTGACCGACGACCAGAAGAGCCAGATCAAGCCGATTCTGGAAGACACTCATCAGCAGATGCGGAGTATCCACACTGACACTTCGCTCTCGCCGCAGGACAAGCGGGCCAAGATGCACAGCCTCATGGCAGACATGCACGCCAAGATCCGCGCGGTCCTCACCGAGGAGCAGCGGGCAAAGCTCGATCAAATGCAGCAACGGCGCCGCGAGCATATGCGGAAGCCGCCAGGCGGGCCGAGCCAGTAGCACTGTTGCCGACGTAGCGCCGCCGTCCCGACGGATGCTGTTGGTGGGTGCGGGAAGGAAATCCCGCGACGGCCGGCAAGATGCCGGCGCTACTTCGTCGTACCGATGAAGCGTGAGTTTCCAGAGCAGCCCCTCGTTGGCGTGGGCGGCGTGGTGATTGACCGCGGGCGTGTGCTGCTCATCCGGCGCGGCGCGGAACCCCTCAAGGGACGCTGGTCCCTGCCCGGCGGGATGATTGAGCTCGGCGAAGAACTCGCGGCCGCCGCGCGCCGCGAATTGAAAGAGGAGACCGGGCTCGACGTCGAGCCTCGGGAGATGATCGAGGTCTTCGACCGCATCGTTTTTGAAGGCGAGTCCGAGCCGGCATCCGGGCCGCGGCTCCCCGGCGCGCTGCTCGAACGCCAACGCCATCCCAAGAACGCACCTCGCGTGCGCTACCACTATGTGATTGTGGATTATGTGTGCCGTCGGAAGGGTGGCCGTCTCCAACCCGGCTCGGATGTCCTTGACGCCCGCTGGGTGCGGCGCGACGAACTGGCGGACTACAATCTGACGGAGAAAACCACCGCGGTGATTCTTCGCGCTTTCGGCCTGGTTAAGAAAGGCACGCAGAATCACAAGCAAAAGTAGGTTCCTGACCTCGACTCAGCGCCCATCCGCCTGCTCGCCTTGACCCGGCCGCTGCTGCGCCCTGCCCGCCCGTCAGTTTGCGGCCCGCGCCTGCGATTCCTCCGGCGTAACCCGCAGCGTTAACTTTTCCGAGCGGCGAATGACGGTGAGGTTCACACTGGCGCCGACCTGTTCTTCGGTCAGCAATTTGTGCAGCGCGTCAATGCCCGCGATGGGATGATCCTCGTAAGCGACGATCACGTCGCCTTCTTGCAACCCGGCCCGCTCGGCCGGACTCGCTCGCTCGACGGAGATCACCTGAATGCCGCTTTCCGCCGGCAGGCGGAAGAATCGCACCACGCGACGATGCAGGGGCACGTCCTGCCCGCCCACGCCGAGGTAGCTGCGCCGGATCTTGCCGTCCTTAATGAGCCGCGCCGCGACGAACTCCGCCGTGCTGACGGCAATGGCGAAGCAGATGCCCTGCGCCGGCAGAATCACGGCCGTGTTCACGCCCACCACCTCGCCACGCGAAGTCACCAGCGGCCCGCCCGAATTGCCGGGGTTCAGCGCCGCGTCGGTCTGGATGATGTTGTCGATGAGGCGTCCGGAGTTCGTCCGCAGCGACCGGCCGAGCGCGCTCACCACGCCGGCGGTGACCGAGCATTGAAAACCGTACGGGTTGCCGATGGCGATCACCAACTGGCCGACGCGAACTGACCGCGAATCACCCAGCGCCGCGGGCACAAGGTTCGGGGCATTGATCCTGACCACGGCGAGGTCCGTGTCGGGATCGTCACCCACGCGCTCGGCATCGTAGTGCCGACCGTCTGGGAGCTTCACTTCAACCCTGCTCGCGTCGTGAACCACGTGGCTGTTGGTGAGGATGAATCCGTCGGGAGTGAACAGGAAACCCGAGCCGCTGCCGTGCCGCTCTGCGGGCCCGCGGCGACCGCTGCGCCGGTCGCCATCCCGCCCGCCGCCGTGGACGATGATGTGCACCACCGAGGGGCTTACCCTGTCCGCCGCGCTGGTCACGGCTTGCGAGTAAGCGTCCAGAAGTTCGGCGTCGGAATCGGCAGGGGGTGCGGAGCTTCGCAGTCCCGCGCCACCGAAATTATTGTCTGATACAAGTTCGAGAGATCCACCCATGCGTCGCGCTCCAACCCTTCACTTGATTCATTCGATGCCGCCGGGCACAGTTCGGTTCTGCCAGTCCGGGTTTTGGGGACAAGGTTCGCCGGATTCAGCGAACGCGATGCGCGGCCGCAAAGGTTTCAAGCGCCTGGCGCGACGTCAAGCGTGGCGTGTAACCGAACACGGTCTTCAGGCGCGTGTTGTCGGCCACCCACGGATACCGAATCATGTCGAGAATGCCGGCCGGAAAGGGCGCAAGGCCGAGCGCCCACAGCAACCCGGTCTGACCGTAGAGCAGGCCGGCGGGCACGGGTAGCGGTCGCTTGCCCATCATGCGCGCCAGTTCCGTCAGGCGCACCACGCCGTCACCCGCGCAATTGAACGTGCCGCACACCTCTGATTTCACCGCACGGTACAAAATCTCCCCGATGTCGTCTTCCGAAAGATACTGCATGGGCGGGTCCGCGCCTCGCACCTGGAACATCCAGGGGAACGCCGGCCACGGCCACTCGGTCATTTTGGAAACGATGTTCTGCGTGTGCGGCCCAACCACAATCGAAGGACGCAGGATGAGCACCTGGATTTCCGGGTGCTGCCGGGCGAACTCCTGCGCCATGCGGTCCACTTCGCCCTTGTGTTTGGAATAGAGGTAGCGCGGCGTGCCGCGCACCGGCGCGTCTTCGCTTAAAGGCGTTTCGGGATTCCAGGCGTCGGTGTACGCCGTCGTGCTGCTGGTGTATACCACGCGCTTCACGCCTGCCGCCTCAGCGGCACGGAAGAAGTTGGCGGAACCCTCCACGTCAACCTGGCGGTGGCGCTTGGCGTCGTGGATGGGATTGAACTGCCAGGCGAGGTGCAGAGCGCAGTTGATGTCGCGCGAACGGAAGTAGTCGCGCAATTCGGTCCAGGGCGACGTCAGGTCGTAGCGCAGGAAAACCGCCGGGCACGCGACCTCGGGTTCACGGGGCCGGATGTCGAAACCCAGAATGAATTCGCAGTCCGCGTCGGCGCCGAGACGCGTGATCAGTTGCTGGGCAAGGTATCCACCGCTCCCCGTGATGGCCAGGCGCAGTTTCAAGGACTCTACCTTCCGGGCTTCCGCAGTCTTCCCAACCATAAGGAGCCCACGGAGTTCTCAAAACTACAGGCTCTCCTCCGGCTTGTCAAAGGCATCCGCTGAACGGCGGTCATTTTGCCGAGATATTCATTTCGTTTATAACCGCTAGAAATCCTGCTTATGGTCGTGGTAGGCTACAAAATCAAATTCTGAGGAGGTGACCTTCATGGCCACGGTAGCACGACCGCTTCGCGTTCCCGTATCCCGCACAGCGCCGCAGGAAGACTTGAATCCTTTCCACATCGCCCAGGCCCAGTTTGACCGGGCCGCTGACTACCTGAAGCTCGACGCTGGCATGCGCCACGTGCTGCGGACGCCCAAGCGAATCCTCGAAGTGTCCGTCCCCACCAAAATGGACGACGGCTCGGTGAGCGTGTTCACCGGCTATCGCGTCCAGCACAGCATGACGCGCGGGCCGGGCAAGGGCGGCATCCGGTATCATCCCAACGTCACGCTCGACGAAGTGAAAGCCCTCGCGGCCTGGATGACATGGAAGACGGCGACGGTGAACATCCCCTATGGCGGTGCCAAGGGCGGAATCATATGCAACCCCAAGAAGATGAGCGAGAGCGAACTGGAACGCATGACGCGGCGCTTCACTTCCGAGATCCTGCCCATCATCGGGCCGGAACAGGACATCCCGGCGCCCGACGTCTACACCGACTCCCAGACCATGTCGTGGATCATGGACACCTATTCGATGACCGTCGGGTACGCCTCGCCGGGCGTAGTCACCGGCAAGCCGGTGTCGCTGGGCGGGTCGCTCGGACGGAACGAAGCCACGGCGCGCGGGTGCCTGTTCGTCGTCGAGGAAGCCTGCAAGGCCAGGAAGCTAACTCTGCGCGGCGCGAAAGTGGCCATCCAGGGTTACGGGAATGCCGGCTCCATCGCAGCGCGCCTGTTCGCGGGAAAAGGCGCCAAAATCGTCGCTCTCAGCGACTCGCGCGGCGCCGCCGCCAATCCGCGCGGGATTGATCCCGCCAAGGCCAGCCGTCACAAGGAGACTTCCGGAAGCGTGGTGGGCACGCCCGGCACCTCGAAAATCTCCAATGAAGAGCTGCTGACGCTGCCGTGCGACATTCTGATTCCCGCCGCCTTGGAAAACGTCATTACCCTCGCCAATGCCGACGACATCGAAGCCAGGATTGTGGCCGAGGCCGCCAACGGCCCCACCACGCCGGGCGCCGATGCCGTGCTGCACCGCAAGGGCGTCTTTTTGCTGCCGGACATTTTGGCCAACGCCGGCGGCGTCACCGTGAGCTACTTCGAGTGGGTACAGGACCTGCAATGCCTCTTCTGGGAGGAGGAAGAGGTCAACGCCAAGCTCGAGCTGGTAATGAGGCGCGCCTTCCGTGATGTCTACGCCACCTCGGAGAAGTATGGCGTGGACATGCGCACCGCGGCCTACATCCTGGCGGTGGGCCGGGTGGCGGAAGCGACGCGGGTGCGCGGCATTTTCCCGTAATTGCTGCTCTCGCTCGACCCTAACTCGGGCGCGGAATCGCGCCTGATCTGGTAACGCAGAGCGTCGCCTGCCACACCAGGGCGGGTAATTTTTTCGTATAGCAGGCATCGGCCGGCCGTTCCTATCCTTCCCCGGCGGTCACGCCATGCTATTGATAACTTGGGGTTTGAAAGGAGCTCAAACTCTCAAAATGTGCTTTTGGCCCTCCGGTTGCTGCCACGGGGGGTGAGGTGCTGCCATGACGAGATTAGAGGATTCCATAATTGAAATAGCCGAGCCGCTATCCGGCTCTGGAGAAATCTCACTCGGCGCGATCGAGAGTGTTGACGAGGAGCCAACCCAGGTCACGCTTACCGTTCGCTCTGCCGACGCTGAACGTCCGCGCTGGCTCGCCGTGCGGATTGCCAAGGGTTTGGCCTGCTCATTGATGCTGTTCGCGCTGGTGACGCTGGTGGCGCCTGCCCCGGCTTCCGCGCAGATCGCTGTCGGCATCTCGGTGGGGTTCGCTCCGCCTCCGCTGCCGGTCTACGTGCAGCCGCCCATTCCAGGCCCCGGTTATTACTGGACCCCGGGCTACTGGGCCTACGACCCGGATTACGGCTACTACTGGGTGCCCGGCACGTGGGTGCTTACGCCTTATGCTGGGGCGCTCTGGACTCCCGGTTATTGGGGCTGGAGCGGCGGCGCGTTTATTTGGAATGTGGGTTACTGGGGCCCCGTGGTGGGCTTCTACGGCGGTATTAACTATGGCTTCGGATACAACGGCGCCGGATACTTCGGCGGATACTGGAACAATGGAAATTTCTTTTACAACCGCGCGGTGAATAACATCAGCACCACGAACATCACCAACGTTTACAACAAGACCGTCATCAACAACACCACCGTGACCAACGTCAGCTACAACGGCGGCAACGGCGGAATCACCGCCCGGCCGACGGCGGCACAACAGGCGGCGGCCAGCCAGCGACACATCCCGCCCACCGCGGCGCAAACACAGCAGGAACAGGCGGCTCGCGCCAACCCTGCCCAACGAGTCTCCGTGAACAACGGACGGCCTGCGGTCGCAGCCACCGCAAAGCCTGGCGTCTTCAAGGGCCCTGGAGTGGTGCGCGCCAGTCGAGCCGGAGGCCCTGTAAGCATTGCAGCGAAGACGAACCGTCCGCCTGCTAATGCGAACCGCCCGGCCGCCAATCGCCCCACCACGAATCGGGGCACGGTAAATCCGGCGGTCCGGCGCAACGCCAATCCTTCGGGCGCCGGAACCCGTCCGCTGATTACGAAGAGGGGCAACGCCGCGCCGGCTCGGCCGGCTCGGAATGCCACACGTCCGCCGTCCGCGCATGCGGCGCCGTCGTCCGCAAGAACCCGGGCGCAAAGCAGGCCAGCCACTCGGACCACGCGGCCCCCGGCGCGCGCTTCCCAGCCCGCGCCGCAACGCCAGACTACGCGCCAGCGGCAGGCCGCTCCGCACACCCCGGCCCAACACCGGCCGGCGGCTCAGCCCAAGAATCCGCCTCCGTCCAAGCCGCAGCCTCCTCAAGCCAGGTCGCGCCGCCCAGCCGCGCGTCCCCCGCAGAGCGTGCCGCATGTCGCGGCCAAGTACCGGCCTCCGGCTCCCCGGCAACAGCGCGTGACTCATCCACAACAGGCCCGGCGCGTTCAACCGGCGCCGCGCCCCGTAACGCGCTCGCAGAGGGCGCCGCGGCCGGCAGCACGCCCACGTCCGGCACCGCGCCCGGCAGCGCGCCCGGCACCGCAGCGCCGAAGCGCACCTGCGCCTCAACCGAGGAGCGCACCTCGTCCAGCGAATCCGCCCAAGAAGAATCAACCGCCTCAATAGCACCCAGCAACTCGTCGGCGCAGACCCCCGAAGTTTTGGGGTCTGCGACCTCGCGTTTCGCGGGCGGCGCATTCGAAAAAAATTCCGCTTTTCGCTTAATGCCCTTCGGTTTTTTGCGCACTGCCTTCCGGCTTAGGCTACCCTGACGCCGCACGGTTCCAACGTGGCCGGATTCCTCGGCTACCTTATATCGCACGATGCTCACCATCGTGGCTAGCTCGCGATGCTGGCGCGTGAGGTTGGCCATCCTCTCTCGCAGAGAGTAATCTTCGGGATGTGGAAGTGGGGACGGTTCGGCTGACACTACATGCCACGTCGCCGCGGGCAGTCCCTTGGTGTCTTTCCAACCGTGGGCTTTTCCGGGAAGCCACATTTGCCTCAAGCTACGAATTACTCGCTCGCCGAGTGTGAGACAATCTGTTCCGAGGGAGATCGACACTTTCCGTAACATCGCCTGAAACGAGGTACCGCATGACGAAGCTAAACCCTTAGGAGCTGAAAGATCACGGGCTCGCGAAGCGCGAGCCCGTTTTGCCTTTTGACGGTCAAACGCTCTAAGATGAGTGGAGCATGACGATCACGCTCTACCCCCCACGCAAGGCAGAGGATGGCGGAGCGGGGAGTAGCAGAACAACGAGGTCATCACCACGACCGACTCTGGAGAATGTTTCCCGGCTAAGTTCGGAAGGACAGGCTTCCGGCGCATCTTGGCCTTCAGCGGTTAATGGCTCGGCCGCCGCTTTTCCACGAGGCAGGTCGAGGCATACGTGGTGGATGAGAATGGCGAGTGGTTGGTCGTTACGGTTCTGGTAAAATACTTCTGAGCGGGAGGACGTTCCGACATGAAGCTAATTTGTGACCTCTGATATAATGTGGCCCACCTTCGCTTGAATGAAAAAACCTCCCAGGTGGAAACGCTCCACTTGAGTGACGAGCTCAATGTGGACATCGCAGCGGACGGCACCGTCTACGGAATCGAATTGCTGAATGCAAACCAGCAACTGCGCTCTGAGGACCAGGAGAATCTAGTCATCGTCAACGAGGCCCTCGGCGACAGACGCGAAATCCCTCTCGACTAATCGGCACCTTAGGCCGGTAGGCCCCCGTGTCATTCTCAAGTACGGGCTGGGAGGCGAAGCCGAGGCCGAAATCTGAGGTGATCATCTACTGGAGCGAGGAAGACCGCGCCTTCATCGCCGAGGTCCCCGAGCTACCCGGCTGCGCGGCGGACGGGCCAACTTACCAGAAGGCTCTGGCAAACGCCGAGGTCGTGATCGAGGAGTGGCTCGAAACAGCGAGAGAACTGGGGCGGCCTGTTCCTGAACCTAAAGGACGGCGCGTGTTTGCGTGATGCTTTTCTCTGATTTGGAATCTACGATCTGCAATCCCGCAGCAGCGGCAGGGCGCCAGGTCTTCTAAAATCTTGAATCTGCGATCTGAAATCGCGCAGCGCCGGGGAGAGTAGATCGTCGCCGGGATTAGATCAACGAAAACGGCTCAGCGACTATCTGGGCCTTTTTGCTTTTGTCGCGATGGCGCTGATGTAATCGGCAACGGCGTTTAATCAATGGCAGCGAGTGAGATTATTTTCGAGGTTCAAGAGTTTCCGGTTCATCAGGTTAAGGACGAGGTCATCCCAGCTTCATTGACAACTTCGCCGCCCGCGTGTTACAAGCATGGAAGCGAGATCCTGTGGCCGTGGGCCTGTGGCGCAGTTGGGAGCGCGCATGACTGGCAGTCATGAGGTCGAGGGTTCGAACCCCTCCAGGTCCACCAATCCAGCCACCCGATTTGAGTCGATCGCGCGCCACCGCGCCAACCGTGTAGCCTAGTTAGGGTAAGAATATACTTGCCTTTTGGGAAGCGTCCGGCAGGGTGCAGTATTGCGCGCATACCGGATGCTGCAGGCATATGGGGTATAATGACAGCAGAGGTTTTAGGCGGACTCGTTCGATATGCCCACACTGAGGGATGCTCTCGAGCAAAGCGCCCGTGAGGCTGCGCCGGAAGTCACGGAGAGGCTCGGCCGGGGCTGGGTGCGCTGTTACGCCTGCGGGCACGAGTGCCGGATTCCATCGGGGCAGGTGGGCGTGTGCAAGGTGCGGTTCAACCGCGAGGGGAGGCTGTATGCGCCGTGGGGCTATGTGGGCGGGGTGCAGTGCGATCCGGTGGAGAAAAAGCCGTTCTTTCACGTCGAGCCCGGCGCGCTAGCCTACAGCTTCGGGATGCTGGGCTGCGACCTGCACTGCGGATACTGCCAGAACTGGGTGACGTCGCAGGCGATTCGAGACCCACAGGCCGTCTCGCCGCCGCTTGGCGCGACCCCCGAGGCGCTGGTGCGCGACGCGTTGCGGCAAGGCGCGCGGCTGGTGGTGAGCACTTACAACGAGCCGCTGATTACGAGTGAGTGGGCGGTGGCCATCTTCAAGGAAGCCCGCGCCGCGGGCCTGAAGACGGCGTTCGTCTCGAACGGCAACGGCACGGCTCGCGTGCTCGAATACCTGCGGCCATGGATTGATTTCTACAAGGTGGACCTCAAGAGCTTCGACGACCGCCACTATCGCGAGTTGGGCGGGCGCATCCAGCCGATTCTCGACACTATCCGCCGCCTGCACGGCATGGGCATCTGGCTCGAAATCGTCACGCTGCTCATTCCCGGCTTCAACGATTCGAACGACGAGCTCAATCGGCTGGCGGAATTTCTGGCCGGCGTTTCGCCCGACATTCCCTGGCACGTCACGGCGTTTCACCAGGACTACAAGATGACGGACCCAGCCGACACGCCGCCCGAGACACTCGTCCGTGCCGCTGCAATCGGCATGCGAGCGGGGTTGCGCTACGTCTACGCCGGCAACCTGCCAGGCCAGGTGGGTTACCTAGAAAACACAAACTGCCCGAGTTGTCACGCGCTGCTTATCGGGCGCTACGGATACCTCATCACTGAGTACCGGCTGACGGCCGGCGGCGAGTGCCCCGGCTGCGGTGCGAGCGTCCCAGGCCGATGGGCGTCGCGGTTCGAGGGGCAGATCGCGGCGCGGCCGTACTTGCCGGGGCCGCGCAGCAGGTCGTCGCTCATCACGCTTTCGAACTGACTGCGGAACCGGTTACGACGGGATGTGCCCGGAAAAGAAGGAGCTGGCGACGAGGAACAAGGTGAGCGCGATCATCACCACGCAGGTAATCCAGGCGATGAGGTTGAAGGCGCGATGATTGCGGTACTTGCCCATCAGATCCTCGCGGTTGGCCAGCCGCAGCATGAAGATGAGCACAAAGGGTAGCAGAATGCCGTTCACGACCTGGGAGAGCAGGATAATAGGGATTTGCTTTTGCTCGCTTAGGACTATCACCGCCAACGCGCCGATTACGATGAGGGCGGTGTAAAGCGAGTAGAAAGCCGGCGCCTCTTTGATGCGCTTGTTGATGCCGGACTCGACTCCGAGTCCTTCGCAGACGTAGTAGGCCGTCGCCAGCGGCAGGATAGACGCCGAAAACAGCGAGGCGTTGCAGAGGCCGAAGGCAAACAAGAGGCTGGCGGCGCGTCCGGCGAGGGGGCGCAGGGCCAGGGCGGCGTCGGCGGCATCGTGAATCTCGCCGTGACCGGCCACGAAAATCGTGGCGGCGCAGGCGGCGATGATGAAAAATGCTACCACGTCGGTCATGATGCAGCCAACAATCACGTCCCATCGCGACAGCCGATAGTCCCTGAGCTTCACGCCCTTTTCCACCACGGCGGATTGCAGATAGAACTGCATCCAGGGAGCGATGGTGGTGCCCACCAGGCCGATGATCATGTACAAATAGCCGGAGTTGAATTGAAACGACGGCACCACGGTGCCGCGCAACGCGTCGGGCCAGTGGGGGTGGGCGAGAAAGGCGGAGAGCGGGTAAGAAATGTAGAAAAGGCACGCCACCAGGAAGATCTTTTCCACCATGCGGTAGGTTCCTTGCACGACGAGGATCCACACGATGAGTGCGCCCGCCGGCACGGCGATGTAGCGGCTCACGCCCACCACCGACATGCCGGAGGCGAGTCCGGCAAACTCCGACATGGTGTTCCCGAGGTCGGCGACGAGGAGCAGCACCATCAAGAGAAACGTGATCCGAAGTCCGTATTCCTCGCGGATGAGGTCGGCCAGACCCTTGCCGGTGACCACGCCCATGCGCGCCACCATCTCCTGCACCACGATCAAGGCCACGGTGATGGGGATGAGGGTCCACAACAGCGCGTAGCCGTAGCTGGCCCCGGCCTGGGAATAGGTGAGGATGCCGCCGGCGTCGTTGTCGACGTTGGCGGTGATGATTCCCGGGCCGACCACGGCCAGGAAGATCAGAAGGCGGGTTCGGAGGTGGCGGAATCGCTTCGTCATGAAAGACAGTTCTCAGTTGTGCAGTTCTCTCAGCGAGACTGGGCCAGCGCCAGCGATCTTGAACTAACAACTGACGACCGACGACTGAGAACTGAGAACTTATTTGCGATTGACAACCAGCGCCAGCACGTCGTCGGCAGTGACCACGCCCAGCAGGCGGCGCTTTTCGTCCACCACGGGCAAGGTCACGAGGTTGTATTTGTGGAACAGGTTGACCACCGTTTTCTCGTCGTCGTGCGCCTGGGCGGAAATGATGGGATCGGTGGATAGGCTCCGGAGCGGCGTCGCTGAGTCCGCCAGCAGGATGCGGGCGAGGGGCACGGCCCCGCACAGGCCACTCACGTCGTTCACGAGGTAGATGAAATGCACGGATTCGAAAGGTCCCTCGAAATTTCTCAGGGCGACGATGGCGCTTTCCAGCGTGGCGGACTCGCCCACAACGATGAAATCGGTGGTCATCAAGGCGCCGGCGGTTTTTTCTTCGAAGCCGAGTAGTTGCCGGACATCCTTCGCTTCATCCTTTTCCATATCCGCCAGCACTTCGGCGGAGGCTTCCGGCGGCATTTCCTGCAGCACGTCGGCGGCTTCATCGGGCGGCATTTCCTCCACAATATCCGCGGCTTTTTCGGGATGAAAGCTCTCGAGAATCGCCGCCTGCATTTCCGTGGGAATCTCGGAGAGCACCTGGGCCGCGGTCTCTTCGTCCAGGGATTCCACCACGGCCGTTTGCTCGTCCCGGCTCAACCCCTCCAGGATGTCCGCGACATCGGCAGGGTGGAGCTTTGCCAGCCGGTCGTAAGAGATGCGCAGCTTGATGCGCCGGGTGGGGTCGGACTCAATCAGGTTCACGAACTCCCAAGGAATCGTCCGGGAGGGAAACAGGCTCGCAACCGTCCGAATGCGGTGTTTCGCCATCGCTCCCTGCAGCAGCCGCCGGATGCCCGCCGCTAGGCCGACATTGGCCGCCAGGATGCGCAGCTCGGTGTGGCCGTCGGTGGGCTGAATATCGAAATCAACGTCGTTCACCCGGACCACCTTGCGGTTGTTGACGTCGATGACCTGTTGGTCGAGGACGTCCGTCTTGATCCGCAGCAGGCCTTCGTCCGGCGCGTAACACCGGATCTCGTCGGCCGGAACCGTGGTCTGTGCCGCGCGGACGGAAATGGACTGTATTTGTTCGTGCGTGATGCATTTCAGGGTCTTCTTCGGAGTCTTGACCAGATACGAAGCCACTCGCAGCGGGTTCACGCTGGGATCCACGCAGAGGTCGGCAAGGCGTCCCAGATACTCGCCGGTGGCGTCAAAGACGGGAAGCCGCTCGAGTTCGGTGAAAAAGATCATACCAATCTCCGGTGCAAAGCTACTTCAGGGAGAGGTGTTCAGCCGCCGGCAGCGAGTCGCGGGTGCGCAGGCTCGCCCAGTTGTTAATAAAGTGCCGTCGCGGGCTTTGTCAAGGAAAAAGGATGCACTGGGGCAAAATTCACTCAGCCTTCACCATGGCCTGCCTGATGGGGGATCGTGCGGCGTTTTGACGCAGGCTGCGTTGCCGATTTCGTTGCTCGGGCAGGCAAGCCGAATCCCGACCCCGTGTCTCAGCGTTCTTGCTCCAGCGCATCGAGCAACAGAGACGCCTTCCTCGCCAGCTTCAGCGACCGGTCCACGGCATCTTCCTGCAGGGCGCGGAGGGACTGCGCCAGGAATCCTCGGGCATCCTCGAGCGCCTGGCGATCGCGAGGGTTAAGATCGAGGCGGTCGGCCTGCTTGATGCGTGTGGTCAATGCTTCCTGCAGCGCAACCACCTGAGTGTTGAGGGAAGGCCTTCTCTGGGCGTCGGCGAGTGGCTCAAGTGCCGGCGCCGGAAGGGAGGGGGCTTCCGCGGGCTTTTCCACCACCGACGCCTGCGGTCGGCGGCGATGAGGCGCGGACTCGACCGGCGCCGGATTCGCCGGGGCGGCAGGCGGTTGCTCGGGTGGTGCTGGCGGCGGTGGCTCTTCGATGACCAGCGTGCCGCCAGTCGCGATCTCGGCCTCAGCTTTCGCGGCAGGAGGGGGCGGCGTGGGGACGTACATCAGCCGGGTGGCCGAATGCCGGGGGCATCCGCCAACGAGCAAGGCCAGGGCGCACACCGAATGCAAGGCTTGGCGCTTCACCACGTCTTCGAGTTTATCACGCGCGATGGCGTCGTTGCTGCTTAACGGCTTCAACTCGCCGCCCGGACTTGCTATACTGGCTACCCTTCGATGGTGACGCGATGGAAAGGAGCTGAATGCGAACCCTGATCAAGGTTGTCTTGGTGGTGGCCGTGCTGTACGCGCTGCTGGTGGCCGCGACACTTGCCGCCATGTACCAGCCGCCGGAACGCTTCGGCCGCATCATGTCCCACGTGCCCGACGTCGTCGCTTTCATGATCCTGCCCTTCAAGCCGCTGTGGCTGCACGCCCGCGCCGGGCGTCTGGCGGTCGGCGACCCGGCGCCCAACTTCTCTCTGACCACGGAAGACAAGAAACAGGACGTGACGCTCGCGTCCTTCCAGGGACAGAAGCCCGTCGTGCTGGTGTTCGGCAGCTACACCTGACCACCGTTCCGCCGGGAGGTTCCCGCGCTCAATAAGCTCTACCAGCAATACCAGGATCGCGTGGCCTTTTACGTTGTCTACATCGAAGAGGCTCATCCCATTGACGCCTGGCAGGATGAGGATAACGTGAAGGCGCGCATTTTTCAGGCGAGCGAGCGGACGCTCGACGAGCGCTGCGTGGTAGCTGGCGCCTGCGTCACCAAGCTGGGTCTCAAGCTGCCGGCGGTGGTGGACGACCTTCAGAACTCGACTGAGCGGAATTACACCGCCTGGCCCGATCGCCTGTATGTGATTGGCCGCGACGGCCGCATCGCCTATAAATCCGCCGCCGGCCCTTTTGGTTTCCATCCCGATCAAGTAGCCAAGACACTCGGCAAGATCGTTCCTTCTTCGGTGCCTCCGCGCTCATGACGCTTCGCGCTTACCGGCCGTCCGACCTCGAAATCCTTTATCAGATCGATCAGGCTTGCTTCCCATCCGGAGTTTCCTATTCCCGGGAGGAGATCGCGGGGTTCATCGGCCACCGGAACTCGCGAACCTGGGTGGCGGAGGCTGAGGGCGGAATCGTGGGCTTCCTGATCGCTGCCCTGATGGACGATCGGACTCCGCAACGCGCGGTCCACATCATCACCATTGACGTCGTCGAAGCCTGGCGGCGGCGGGCCGTTGGCGACGCCCTGATGGGCGCCGCCGAGGAATGGGCGCGGGCTAGCCGCGCCCGGACCATGAGCCTCGAAGTCGCGGAAGACAATGTCGCGGCCCAGGCGTTCTACGCCAGGCGCGGTTACGAAACGGTGGAGAGAGTTGAGGACTACTACGCCAACGGTATGGCCGCGTTCGTGCTGCAAAAGCAGTTGACAGTTAACGGTCCAAAGTTGAAAGTGAAAGGCTGAAACCGGGAAATGGCGGTACGGCGGCCTTTACTTTCGACTTTCAACGATCCGCTGTGAACTGAAACCTTCATGCCCATCAAGCTGACCTCCGCTCAGTATCGGATCATCGGCATCATGCTCGTCGTAGCCGCGGTGTCATTTGCCGTGGCTCTCAAGTACTTCGGTCGGGCCTTTCCTGAGGCCTCCATCAGTTTCCGCGTCAACAAGGATGAATCAACACCGATCGCGGCGAAATTCCTCGCCGACCGCGGTTTTCACGTGGACGGCTACCTGCACGCCGCGATTTTCGATTACAACGACGACACCAAGCTCTACCTTGAACGCACGCAGGGCCTGGACCGGATGCAGGCGCTGGCGCGCGGGCCGGTCCACTTGTGGCGCTGGGAGCATCGCTGGTTCCGCTCGCAGCAGAAAGAGGAGTTTCGCGTCGACGTGACCCCGGCGGGCGACGTGGTGGGCTTCGACCATGAGATTCCCGAAGCGGCGCCGGGAGCGAATCTCGAGCAATCCGCCGCGCGCGCCATCGCCGAGCGTTTTCTGACCACAGTGATGAATCGCTCTCTCGGCGACCTGGAGTTTGTGGAAGCGGTCACCACCCAGCGTCCGGCGCGCGCCGATCACGCTTTCACCTGGAAGCAGAAGAGCGTCAATCTGGGCGACGGCAGCCTGCGGATTGAAGTGGACGTGGCGGGCGATCAGGTGTCCGGCTACACGGAGTTCGTCAAGATCCCCGACCAGTGGAGCCGCGATTATCAGCGGCTGCGCTCCCGTAACGATCTGGCGCAGATTGTAGACCAGGTTCTGTGGTTTTTCTTGTCTGTGGCGCTCATCGCCGTCCTGATTCTCCGCCTGCGCGACCGCGACCTGCCGCTTGGGTTGGCCGCCGTGTTCGGGTTTGTCGGCGCGGGGCTTTTCTTTCTCAGCCAGTTGAACAGCTTCGGACAGGAGAAATTTTTCCACTATCTCACCACTGACCCCTACTCGAGTTTTCTGGTGAAGTATGTGGTCACGTCGCTGCTGGAGGCGCTGGCAGCGGGCGTCGGACTCTTTCTGCTGGTTGCGGGTTCGGAACCGATGTATCGCGAGGGCTTTCCGCACCTGCTGTCGCTGCGGGGCGCGCTGAGCTGGCGCGGCCTGCGCACGCGTTCGTTCTTCATCGCCAACGTTGTCGGCCTCGGACTCACCTTCGTCTTCTTCGCCTATCAGACGGTGTTTTACCTTGCGGCGAACAAGCTGGGCGCCTGGGCGCCTACCGATGTGAACTTCTCGAACGATCTCAATACGCGCCTGCCGTGGGTGGCCGTGCTCTTCGGCGGTTTTCTGCCGGCGGTGATGGAAGAGATGCAGTTTCGCGCTTTCGCCATTCCGCTGCTCAAGAAGCTTGTCCGCTACATGCCGCTGGCGATTGTGCTCGCGGCCTTCAACTGGGGCTTTTTGCACTCCGCCTACCCCAATCAACCGTTTTTCATTCGCGGCATCGAGGTCGGTGTGGGCGGCATCATCATCGGGTTCATCATGCTGCGTTTCGGCATCGTGGCCACCATGATCTGGCACTACTCCGTGGATGCGCTCTACACCGCCTTTCTCCTGCTCCGCTCGCCCGATCGCTATCTGATGGCCTCAGGCGCGGCGACGGCCGGGATTATGCTGGTTCCGCTCGCCGTCGCGCTCGTGGCCTACTGGAAGACGGGCACGTTTGCCGATGAGTCTGAACTGACCAACTCGAGCGCCGGGATTAGGCGGGAACCACCAGGCGATGCCGCGGCTGCGACCGGCGTGGCGCCGCTCGATTATCAGCCGCTTGGCCGCCGCCGGCTCATCGGGGCCGCCGCGCTGGTGGTCATGTTCATCGCCGTCGCTGCCATCCCCGTGTACCGGTTCGGTGAGGGATTCAAGGTGGGTGTCGCCCGCGCGGAGGCGATACGCTCGGCCACCGCTTTCCTGGAGGCACGACATGTGTCGCCGGCGGATTACCATTCCGTTGCCCAGCTCGGAGACCACGTCGATGACCTTGACCTGAAGTACCTGCTCCAGTACAGGTCGCTCGATGAGTCCGACCGGATTTACCGTCAGGCGACGAAGCTCGCCCTCTGGGAGGTGCGATACTTCCGCCCTCTGCAGCAGGAAGAGCATCTCGTCTTCGTCGATCCGGAGGACGGAAAGGTGTTTGCCTACCGGCACGTGCTCGATGAAGACGCGCCCGGCGCATCGCTAACGCCCGACCAGGCGCGATCGCTCGGCTCGAAGTTCCTGGAGGAGCAGGGCTACAATCTCGCCGGATTTGACTTGCAGAGGTCCGAGGCGCAGAAGCGCAAGGCGCGCGAGGACTACACGTTGGTGTGGCAAGCGAAGGCGGGCGACCCGCGCAACGTGGCGGCGGCCTATTACCGGCTCGAGGAGGACATTGCGGGGAACGAGGTGGCGGGTTTCGTACGCTCGTTCAAGTTGCCGGACGAATGGGTGCGCCGGCAGGAAGCTCGTGGTCTCGGCAACACGTTGCTGTCGGTGGCGCAAGTCTTGTTCTTAGGCTTGCTGCTGGCCGGATTCATCTACCTGCTGGTAGCCCAGATCCGGAAAGAAGAAGTCCGCTGGCGCCCGGCGCTGAAGGTGGGAATCGCCGCCGCTTTGGTGTTTGCGGTCTCCGGCCTCAACGAAATCCCGGTGCTGTACCAGGGGTACAATACATCGGTCCCTCTGACCTCCTTTTGGATCGAGCTGGCGGCGGTCGACGCAATTCTTGTCCTCGGTCTCGGACTTTTCGCGTGGCTGCTCGTCGCGCTGGCGACGAGCCTTTATCCGGACATCCGGAAGATCTCGAGCGGAGCCGCGCGGCAACGGTGGCGGCGGGATGCGTTGATCGCGGTCGTCGTGAGCCTGGCGGCGGGCGCAGCGATGAATAAGATGGACGCGTATGTAGCGAGGCGCTTTCATGCCATTGCGCCGGTGGGAGGAGACATCGTTCAGGGCCTCAGCGCGGCGTGGCCGGGGACGGCTTTCTTTCTTCACGCCGTGCTTTACGATGGGGTTCTGATCACCGCCAGCTTGGCCGTCGTCATCCGTCTTGTCCGGCTCACTCAGACTCACGAGGCTTGGTGGCGCGAGCTGGCCGTGCTGCTGCTTGTTCTCTTCCTCGGCCCGCCCAACGCTCATTCGGTGCCGGAATTCGCGCTGGCCTGGGGGCTAAGCCTGGTGCACCTGGCGATTGCCGCCGGGATCATCGTGTTGTTTTTCCGCGACAACGTCCTGGCCTATGTCGCCGCGACCTTCTGTCTGGGCGTGGCGCAGCCGCTCGTGGAACTGTTTTCCCAGCCGGCGCCATTCTTCCGCACCAACGGCGTCGTGCTCGCTGTGCTGGCGGCCGTGGTACTGGCATGGTTGTTTCTTCCGGTAAGCAGATCGGGAGCCGGCGCGGCGGCGCCATCGTAACGCCGGCCGGCGTCTCCGTCAGCACGCTTTGGCCGGACGCGATTGTAACTTTGCTTGAGGCCGGCAATCTAAGCCTGTGGAGCGTCAGTCGAGAGGGGCAAGGATGAAAACCGGAATGGAAGCGGGCCAACTCAAGAGTCGCAGCCGCCGCGAGCTTCTGAAGCTCACGCCCCTGGTCGCCGCTGGCGCGTTCCTGGTGCCTTCCTGGCGCGACGAACTGCTCGACCGCGGTGTCGCCCTGAGCGACTGGGCGTCGGGCAAGGTTTTCCGGCGCGAGCATTTGGTGCCGACCTACCCCGATTCAGAGCTGACCCCGCTCAGCCAGTTCGAATACAACAGCTACGACGTGGACGAGCCGGACCTGGATCTTGATAGCTGGACTCTCGGCGTTTCCGGCCTGGTCGAGAAGCCGGGTGAGTACACGCTGGCGCAGATTCAGGCGCTGCCGAAGACGGTGCAGAACACGCGGCACGTATGTGTGGAGGGCTGGGACGTGATCGCTAACTTTGGCGGGGTTCGCCTCTCCACCTTCCTGCAACACATCGGCGCCGACCCGCGCGCCGGGTATGTGTCAGTCGAGTGCGCCGACGATTACTATGAAGTGCTCGACATGCCGGCCGCGCTCCACCCGCAATCGCTCCTCTGCTACGAGATGTACGGCAAGCCGCTTGAGCGCGGCCACGGCGCGCCGCTGCGGTTCTCGTTGCCGACGAAGCTGGGCTACAAGTCGGCCAAGGGTCTCACCAAGCTGGCGGTAACAAACGTGATGAAGCCCGACCACCGCGGTTACTGGGAAGACCAGGGTTATAGCTGGTACGCCGGGTTGTAGAGCGCGCTCGCGGCTAGGCCGTTCGTCACGCGGAACCGGCGTGACGACGCGACGAAGGAAGGGAAGTGATGGACGACGCAAAGGACGAGTTGACGCCTGGACCGGAAACGCCGCCTGGGGCTGGGACGCCTGATAAACCCGACGAGCCCGGCGCCGCCCGCGAGCCCGGGCAGACAACGCAGCCCTTGGCCGTTGAGGCTATTCAAGTAGCCTCGCCCGCGGCTCCGATGGTCCCGACGACGGCGGTGCCGGTGGGGAAAGTCGCGACACCCGCAGTCATCCCCGCCCCGCCGCCGGCTGAAGCCCGCCTCGGCGGCTCGGAGGTTCGCGCCGCGTACGAGCACCCCTGGGCCATCCGCTTCTGCCATTGGCTGAACGCCATCGCGCTGGTCGTGATGATCGGCAGCGGCCTCCAGATCTTCACGGCTTTTCCGAGTTTTGGGCCCAAAGTGCCTGAGAAGGACTTGCTTCAAGTGCCGGACGCCGTGACGCTCGGCGGATGGCTGGAAGGCGGTCGTCACTGGCATTTCACGTTCATGTGGGTTTTCGTCGGCACCGGCATCCTGTATCTCGCCTATCAGTTCGCGAGCGGGCATTACAAGACGGTGCTCTTCCGGCCACGCGACATCCCGGGCGTCTGGCCGATGGCCCGCCATTACTTCTTCTTCGGACCCAAACCGCCGGTCCGCGAGCAGTACAATCCGCTGCAAAAACTAGCCTACACCGCAACCGTGCTTTTCGGCGTCGCCTCAGTGCTTACGGGTCTCGTGCTCTACCAGCCGGTTCAGTTTTCCTGGCTGGCTTGGCTGATGGGCGGGTTTCATCTGGCCCGGATCTGGCATTTCGCCGCCATGTGCGGCTTTCTCGCCTTCATTCCCGGTCACCTGCTCATGGTGGCCCTGCACGGCTGGAGCAATTTCGCCTCGATACTCACCGGCTGGAAGAAGAACCCGGAGTACCTGTCGGATTGAGTGATTGAGTGAACGGAGAGCTGGGCTACAGGGAAGACATGAGTCAATTCTTCACGCGATCAATTGGGGCGTCAATTCGTTTCGGCGCCATCGCGCTGTGGGCGCGGCGGCCGCGGCGCGGCGCACGGGCTGGTTCCATGCGTCACCGGTTTGCGTGCGCCGGCATCGGCATAGCAATCTGCATTGGTGCAGCGGTGAGCGGGAGTGTGGCGATGCCGCCCGCGCCGGCCGGGGATGCGAAAGCTCACGTGTTCGGCGACCCGAACTTATGGCAATGGGCCCCGAGCCGAACCTATCATGTGGTGAATTACAAGCTGGGGTTGCGCTTTGACCAGGCGAAGGCCGAAGTCTTTGGCGACGAAGTGGTCACGCTCCGGCCGTTCGAGCCTCGCTTCCACAGGTTTTATCTGGATAGCTCCGGGCTAAAGATCGATTCGGTGGCTTTGGAGCCGGCGCATGGCGCGCCCGTCAAGCTGACTTATGTGACGGAAGACCCGCATCTCTGGATCACGCTGGATGGTGACTACGACGCGGGCAGCACTTTGCAGGTGCGGGTCGTATATCACGGCTTTCCGAGAGATGGTTTGTTCTTTGTCAATCCAACCGCCGCTTATCCTCGCTGGCCCCGCGAAATTTGGTCGCAAGGAGAGACGGAGACCAATCACTACTGGTTTCCATGCTGGGACTATCCGAATGACATGGCCACAAGCGAAACGATCACAACGGTTCCCGACGGGCTAAGCGTGGTTTCAAACGGGAAGCTCGTCAAGGTGACGCATTCGGAGGGGCAGGCGACTTACGATTGGGTCGAGAGCATTCCGCACAGCTCGTACCTGACGTCGGTTGCCGTGGGGCCCTGGCGCAAGATCAGCGAACACTATGAGAACAAGCCCGTGGATTACTACGTTCCGAAATCCGTCGACCAAGCGACGGCGCTGCGGTCGTTCCACCTGACTCCCGACATGATCGCATTTTTCTCGCGGGCCACGGGTGTGGACTATCCGTACGAGCAATACGCGCAAGTGACGGTTCATAATTACCTCTACGGAGGAATGGAGAACGTCAGCGCGACTACCCTGACCGAATGGACGCTGCACGATGAGCCCGCCGACCAGGATTACCCGAGCACTGAACTGGTGTCACACGAGCTGGGCCAGCATTGGTTCGGGGATCTGGTGCAGGGGCGGGACTGGGCGAATATCTGGCTCAACGAGGGGTTTGCCACCTACCTTTCGGCGCTCTACACGCAGTATCACGAAGGCAATGACGCCTATCGCTTCGAGATTTACCAAGATCAACTCGCCGAGCAAGCGCAGGACCGCGTGGATTACCGCCGGCCAATCGTCGACCGCCACTACACCGATCCCCTTCAGATGTTCGACGCCATAACGCACCAGAAGGGCGCGGCGGTCCTTGAAATGATGCGCTACTTGATTGACGGTTCCGGTGCTGAAATGCGTCCCGCGTCGCAACAAGAGCCCTTTTTTCAAGCCTTGCGCTACTATTTGACCGCGCATCGGGCGCAAACCGCGGACTCAGCCGACCTGATGGAAGCAATCCGTAAGACGACGGGACGAGAACTCTCCTGGTTCTTCCACGAGTGGGTGTTCATGGCGGGGCATCCCGACTATCGCGTCGAAGCGGCCTACGACTCCGCCAAGCGGACCGAAAAACTGACGGTGCGGCAGATGCAGCAAACTGACGCGCTGACGCCCATCTTCGACATGCCCATCGAATTCGCGTTCTACGGGGCGAACGGCGAGCACAAGAGGATTCGGGTTCACGACCATCTGGCACACCAGGAATTCGACGTGCCGCTCGACTTCCAGCCGCTATGGGTGGACTTCGATCCCGACGATTTCATCGACAAGACCATCGAATTCGATCAGCCGGCCGGCGCCTTGATCGCGGAGGCAGAGAAAGACCCCTCGATGATGAGCCGCCTCTGGGCCGTCCAGCAGTTAGGAGGGAAGAGCGATGCGGGCAGCGGCGGGATTGTTGAGGCTTTGACGCGCGTGCTCAATGGGGATTCGTTTTACGGTGTGCGCGCAGCCGCTGCGGCGAGTCTCGGCAGAATCAGAATGGATCAAGCCAAGGGCGCTCTGCTTGCCGCGATGCGGCAGCCGGACAGCCGCGTGCGGACGGCAGTCGTCGAAGCGCTGGGGCGTTTTATCAAGGACCCGCCGGTCTACGACGCGATCGCTAGTGCTCTGCACAAGGATACGAGTTACTCCGTGGAAGCTGCTGCAGCGGAAGGGATCGGCAGATCGTCCAAGGCACAGGCATTCGACGTCTTGCATGCCGAAGTGTCGGCGAACCCGGAAGTGGACGTCATGCTGGCGACGTTGGATGGGTTGGCCGCGACGAAGGATCCGCGGGCTGCGGCCATCCTGCTGGCTGAAGCTCAACCCGGCGTGCCGGAACGAATACGGCTGCGCGCATTGACTGGACTTACGGGATTGGCCACGATCGTCGCCCCAGAGCAAGAGGAAGAGATCGCCAGCGCCGCCCGCAAGGCCATAGACGATCCGTTTAGGCCGGTACAACAGGCCGGCAGGCAACTCGTCGCGATCCTCGGTCAGAAACGATAGGCATTGGGACAATGTCGGATTTCAGTCGGTGAATCATCCGACCACTCAATCCCTCAATAGACGGCCGTCGCGTTGAGCAGTTTGCTCTCGCCGTTCTTCCACAGCGCATACTGCAAAGCGAACTTCGAATTCATCGAGGCAGCGCCGATCTCGCCGCGGTTGTTGATGGCGATGACGCAGGCAAACACCTCGCGGTTCTTCGGGTCGGTCTTCGCCATCTGCTGAAGCAGCTCGACGCAAGCGTCTTGCGGCGAAGCGCCGCGCGCCATGCTGTGGACGATGGAGACGCTGGTGCAGTAATTCGTCATCACATCCCCATCGCCGGTGGCCGAAGCCGCGCCCACGTTGTCGTCCGCATACACGCCGCAGCCCACCAGCGGCGAATCGGCGACGCGCCCGGAAATCTTCCACGCCAGGCCCGAGGTCGAGCACCCCGACACGACGTGCCCCTTGCCGTCGGTCGCTACGAAGCCGATGGTGTCGTGGTTCTCCGGATTCATCCAGAAGGATTCGCGCTTGGGGTTGGCCTTCCAGTCGAGCCACTTTTGCAGGCTATCGGGAGTGAGGAGTTGCTGGGGTTGGAATCCCATTTTGAGCGCGAATTGAAATGCGCCGTCGCCGGCGAGCGTGGTATGGCGGGTTTTCTCAATCACCTGGCGCGCAACGGAGATGGGGTTCTTGATCATATGAAGGTTGCACACCGAGCCCGCGCGATGCCGTGTGCCGTCCATGATGGCGGCGTCGAGCTCGACCACGCCGTCCTCGTTGGGCAGCCCGCCGTAGCCTACACTTGTGACCTTAGGATCGTCCTCGGGCACATTGATGCCCTTCTCGATCGCGTCCAGAAGGCTGCCGCCCGACTTGAACACCTCGGCTGCCCGCTCGTTGGCAGGCTTACCGTGCGGCCAGGTCGAGAGAAACACCGGGCCGTCGCCTCCGCCACCTTGAGAGGGCGCTGCGGCCTTCAGGTCCGCGGCAGCGAGCACCGCAGCTCCGGCTACCGACTTGATGAACGTCCGACGATCAGATGGATCCATGACTCCTCCTTAGAAATCAGAAGTCAGAAGTCAGGAGTCAGAATACAGAAGAGAACCAGACCTTTGACTCTTGACCTTCGACTTTCGACTTGTCGCTTTTCCCCAGCCTCCGCCACCCGGCGTCTCGATCCGCAGGATGCTTCCCGGCGGCGCGTTGAAGGCTGCCTTGGACGGCAGATTGACTGCCCGTCCTTCGAGCTCCAGCCGGTTGCGGCCTGTCCGGCCGGGCCGGCCTCCCGCCAAGCCATATGGCTGGAAGCAGCGGCGGTCGGACAGAATACTACCGCGAACGCTGGTAAGGAACTCAATTTCTCGCACCAGGCCGTCGCCACCGCGGAACCGTCCGGCGCCGCCCGATCCGCGCCGCAGGCCGTACCGTCGCACGCGCACCGGATAACTGGATTCCAGCGCCTCGATGGGCGTGTTGAGCGAGTTGGTCATGTGGGTGTGGACGCCGCTGAGCCCATCCGCCGTGGGCCGCGCGCCCATCCCGCCGGCGATGGTTTCGTAATAGGCGAAGGGTTGCCGCTGCGCGTTGACGCCGCCAAAAGACAAGTTGTTCATGGTGCCCGAGCTGGCGGCGGGAATCCGCTCGGGAAGCGCGCGCGCCAGGGCGCGGAAAAGCACGTCAACAATCCGTTGCGAGGTCTCAACATTCCCGGCGGCAACGGCGGCGGGAAGACGCGCATTCACCACGGTGCCCTCGGGCGCGCGGACCTCGATCGGCGCCATCAGTCCGGCGCAGGCCGGGACGTCTTCGCCGAGCAGGCAGCGGAACACGTAGAAGACCGCGGACGTCGTGATTGCAAACACGGCGTTGACGCTGCCGCGGCACTGCGGCGCAGAACCCGCGAAGTCAACAATGGCCTTGGCACCGCGGATCCGAAGGCTGACGCGCAGGCGCACCGGGCGCGCGGTGTAGCCGTCGTCGTCCAGAAAATCCTCGGCGGCGTAAACTCCATCGGGAATGCGGCCGATCGCCCGACGCATGAGGCGGGCGGAGTAGTCCTGAAGCGCCGCGAGGTAACGCTTGGCCTTGCGGGCGCCGTACTTGGAGGCGATTTCCCGCAAGCGCCGCTCGCCGAGCCCGCAGGCAGCCACTTGCGCCGCGAGGTCGCCTTCGCGCTCCACCGGGGTGCGAACGTTCGCGAGCACCAGGGCGAGCACGTCGCGCTCGAGCTTGCCGTCGCGGGCGAGGATGACAGGCGGGATGCGCAGGCCCTCCTGATAGATCTCCTCGCTCAAGCCCATCGAAGCCGGCTGGGCGCCGCCGATGTCCGAGTGATGGGCGCGGTTCGCCACGTAGAACAGCGGGCCTCGCGCGCCGCGCTCGAAGACCGGCATGACCAGCGTAATATCCGGCAAGTGCGTGCCACCGGCATACGGGTCGTTGAGCATGGCGATCGTTCCAGGGCCGAGTTCGAGAGCGGTGATCGCAGCCCGGACGGACATGGGCATCGAGCCCAGGTGTACCGGCATGTGATCGCCCATGGCCACGGTGCGTCCGCCGCCATCGAAGACAGCGCACGAGTAGTCGCGGCGCTCTTTGATATTCGGCGAGAAGGCGGAGCGCCGGAGAGCGGCGCCCATTTCCTCCGCCACCGAATGGAAGAGACTCTTGAAAATCTCGAGTTCAGCGGCGTCAATTCGCATCTTCACAAGTCACAATGGACCATCGAAGCCGGTGAAGATTCACGATCACGCTACCGCGGGCGTTCGCGGCGCGAAATGATGAGATTCAGGAACTCATCGACGCGACACTCGAAGTCCGGCGGCACCAGCGTGGTCGAGCTGTATTCAACCACCACGGCCGGTCCGGTCAAGCGAGCGCCGGCCTGCAGGCGCTCACGATCATATACCGGCGTCTTCCAAAGCCTGTTGTCGAACCATACTTGCTTCTGCCGCACAACGGCGCGTCCGGCGGATTCTCTCGCTCGTTTTTTCCGGTTTCCAATCCCCGCCGTCGATTTTCGATTTTCGACTTTCGAGTTTCCTGTTCCGAACTTCGGTGTTTCGATCACCAGCCGCAGCCGCAGGTTGACAATCTCCAGAGCGTGGCCTGCCTGGGCGTGGCCGTACGCCTGCTCGTGGTCCGCATGAAAGCGGCGGACAAAGTCGCGGTTGAAGGGAACCGGAAGCTCATAGGACTGGCCGGCGTAGCGCACGTCGAGCCGGCGTTCGGCGCGGGCCACGGCGCCGTCGAATCCTTCGCGCCGCAGTTGGTCGCGTGCGGCGCGTTCCAGTGTTCCAAAGCGGCGGTTCAAATCATCGAACCAGCCTCCGCTGCTTCGGATCCCGGACTTGGAGCTTTCGATGGGGGAGGGGACCGGCAGCAGCACGGACTGAGAGACGTCTCTAACGATATCGGAGAGCAGAATGCCGAGCGCGGAAAACGCCCCGGGATTCCGTGGCACGATCACTTGCTCCACACCGAGCGAGCGGGCCAGGGCGGCGGCGTGCAGTCCTCCGGCGCCGCCAAACGAGACGAGCGAGAAATCGCGCGGATCGTGGCCGCGCTCGACCGAAATCAACCGCAACGCCCTTTCCATGGTGGCGTTGGCAACGGCGACGATGCCTCGGGCAAGCCCGAGCGCCGTGGCGGGCGCGCGGTCGAAGGCCGCGGGTCGCCGCGATTGGCGCATCAGCTCGGTGAAAGCCTGCCGGGCGGCGGCGAGATCGAGCCGGAACGTTCCGCCGAGGAAATAATCCGGATCGAGCCGCCCGAGGAGCAAGTCGGCGTCAGTCACCGTGGGCCGCACGCCGCCGCGGCCGTAGCAGGCAGGTCCGGGCTGGGCGCCGGCGCTTTCGGGGCCGACGCGCAGCGCGCCACCGGCATCGAGGCGCGCCAGCGACCCGCCGCCCGCGCCCACGGAGTGAATGTCGAGCACCGGCACCGCGACCGGCAGCCCGCCGAGGGTGGTCTCTCGCGTGGTGCGCGGCGGGCCGTCGAGCAGGCAGACATCCGTCGAGGTCCCGCCCATGTCAAAGCTGATGGCGCGATCGAGTCCGAGTTGCCGAGCCAGCCAGGCCGTTGCCATCACTCCTCCGGCCGGACCGGAAAGCAAGGTGTGGACCGGCTCTCGCGCGGCGCGAGCGGCAGTCGTGATGCCGCCGCTCGATTGCATCACGAAAACGCGCGTCGGGGGCTTTCGATCCCCGAAAGCCGCTTCCAGTCGGGCCAGATACGCGCCCAGTCGCGGCGCGAGGTAGGCGTTGATAACAACGGTGGAAACGCGCTCGTATTCTCGAAACTCCGGCAGGATTTCGTGCGAAATCGAGATCGGCAGGCCGAGGCCGCGAAGCGCGCGAGCGGCCGCGCGCTCGTGATCAGGATTCGCATAAGAGAAGAGGAAGCAAAGGGCGATCGATTCGGCGCCGGAGGCCGCGATCCGGCGACGCAGGCGGGCGAGTTCGAAGGCGCTGGGCCGCAGCAGAGCATTCCCGCCGGCTACAGTGCGTTCTCTGACGCCGAAGCGCATCGGGCGTGGAACGAGCGAAGGCTCGCGGCGCACGTCGAGGTCGTAGAGCTGCGGCCGCGCCTGGCGTCCAATATCGATCAGGTCCTCGAAGCCAGCCGTGGTCACCAGGGCTACACGCGCGCCGCGGCGTTCGAGCAGGCTGTTGGTGCCGACGGTCGTGCCATGAATGATTTCGACGGCCGCGGCCTCAGCGGGGTGGACTGAGGCGCCGGCCAGAGCCGCGACTCCTTCCGTGATCCCGCGCGCCGGGTCGTCGGGTGTGGAGAAGAGCTTGAAAACCCTGACCTCGGAGCCTTCGAAGATGACGCAGTCCGTGAATGTGCCGCCGGTGTCAACGCCAATGCGCATGGTAAGCGGTGAGCAGTCAGCCTTCAGCCCTCAGCGAAAGCTGAAAACTGTTGCATCCCTGACTGGCTGATCGCTGACTGCTGAAAGTCTCTTATACCAGAGGAGGCGACTCAACTCCGAGAGGAAACGATGCGTGTGCGGTGAGAGAAACATCGGCGCGATGGCCAGCCAGCAACCGGAAGTAACCGGCGGCGGCGATCATGGCGGCGTTGTCGGTGGACAGAGCGAGCGAAGGGAAAAACACCGGCAACCGCGCAGCCTGAGCGAAACGTTCGCGAAGCAGAGAATTGCAGGCCACGCCCCCCGAAACGAAGACCGATTGCACGTTGGCGCTTTCGGCCGCCGCGAGCGTGCGCTCCACGAGATCGTTGACCGCGGCTTCCTGGAAAGACGCAATAAGATCGAGCGTCGCTCGGGAGCAGCGGCCGCGGATTTCATCCGTGGTTGCGCGCGCCGCGTTCGCCGCAAGCTGCTGCTGCCAGGCGCGGCGCTCGGCTGCCTCGGCTTCGAGCGGCGTCCCGCGGAGCCGATAAAGCACGGCAGTCTTAAGTCCGCTGAAACTGAAGTCGTAGGGGTTTCCCTTCATGCGAATGCGCCCGAACTCGACGGTCCGGGGATTGCCGAAACGCGCCAGGCGGTCAATCACCGGCCCGCCAGGGTAGCCCAGAGCCAGAAGCTTTGCGACCTTGTCGAAGGCCTCACCCGCGGCGTCGTCACGAGTTTGGCCGAGCCGAGCGTAGGAAAAGAGGGAAGCGTCGGCCGTCCTTATTTCGACGCGAAACAGGCTGGTGTGTCCGCCGGAAACGACCAGCGTGACGCTCGGGAATCGAATTCCCTCGACCGGCTGGCCCGATTGGCGCGCGAGCTTGTTTTCGAGCAACACCGCGTGGATGTGGCCTTCGAGGTGGTTGACGCCCACCAGCGGTTTGCCGAGGGCGAGCGCCAGCGCCTTGCCGTAGACCAAGCCGACCAGGAGCGATCCAATCAATCCGGGTCCCTCGGTGACGGCGATGCCGTCCACTTGGCTGACGTCGACTTGCGCTTGGCGGCAAGCCTCGTCCACCACGGGTGCGATCCGGCGCAGGTGTTCGCGCGAGGCCAGTTCGGGAACCACGCCGCCATACTTCGCGTGCGTGAGGATCTGGGAGGCAACAACGTTCGAGAGAATCCGCTCGCCATCCGCGACGATGGCGGCCGCAGTTTCGTCGCAACTTGATTCGATGCCGAGCACGCGCACGCGTGGAGACCCTCGAGAGTTATGTTAGCATAGCCCGTTGCAGGCGCGGCCGAGCCCAAGCCTCTGAGCAGCGGCTGCCGCAGTCTCTCTGGTTTACCGAGGACCTTGAATGACCATTCGAAAAGCAGTCTTGCCCGTGGCCGGCCTGGGGACGCGTTTCCTGCCGGCCACCAAAGCGCAGCCGAAAGAGATGCTGCCCGTCGTCGACAAACCCCTGGTGCAATATGCCATTGAGGAGATTTCGGCTTCGGGAATCGCCATGGCGATTTTCGTCACCGGGCGCGGCAAACACGCCATCGAGGACCATTTCGATGTGTCGTTTGAGCTCGAGCATCAACTCGCGGGCCGGGGCAAGGAGGAACTGCGCGAGCAGATTCGATCCGTGTCCGGGCTGGTGCAAATGGCTTACGTGCGCCAGAAAAATCCGCTGGGGCTGGGGCACGCGATTCTCACCGCCCGCGACCTGGTGGGAGATGAACCGTTCGCCGTGGTGCTTTCCGACGACGTGATCGACGCCGAAACCCCCTGCCTGAAGCAGATGATCGGCGTGTTCGAACGCTATGGCCGGAGCGTGGTGGCCATCCAGCGGGTTGAGCGCAAGGCGGTTTCGAGTTACGGCATCATCAAGGGTCATGCGGTTCCTGGCCCGGACTGGGACGGGCGTCTCTATCGAATTGACGACATGGTGGAAAAGCCGGAGCCGCGCCGGGCGCCTTCCAATCTGGCCATCATCGGGCGATACATCCTGACGCCGGCGATTTTCACAGAGCTGGCCGCAACGCACCGTGGCGCGGGAGGCGAGATCCAACTTACCGACGCGCTTCGCAGTCTGCTGCAGAAGGAGCCGATCTACGGATTCCTCTTTGAGGGCAAGCGCTACGACGCCGGGGACAAGCTCGGCTTCCTGCAGGCGACGGTCGAGATGGCGCTGAAACGGCCCGACCTCGGAAAGCCTTTTCGCCAATACTTGAAGTCGCTGAAGCTGTAAAAGGAGTTGAAAGTCAAAAATCAAAAGTTGAAGGCTGAATGCGCGAGGGCTCGCTGAGTCAGGCTACTTGTGTAGCCTATGAGTTTTTCTTCTTGGCCGGGGAACTTGCTGTCTTCCCGGTTGACGACGTTTCGGTCTTGCCGGCCGTGGAAGTTTCAGCCTTGCCCGCCGGTGAGCTTTCCGGCTTGCCCCCGCCATCCGAGGATGACGCCGCGCGGTCCGCGTCTCCCGCTCCCGGCGACGACTTGCGCGGGTAGTCGGTGACGTACCAGCCCGTGCCCTTGAACTGGATGGCGGGCGAGGAGAGCAATCGCTCGATCTTGCCGCCGCACTTTTCGCACTTGACTAGAGGGGCGTCCGAGAATTTCTGAATCCTCTCGAAGCGCGCCCCGCACTTCTTGCAGCGATACTCGTAAAGGGGCAAAACAATCCTCCTAAGGTATCAATCCATTCGATTATAATATACCAGCCGTTGAAAGCAGGCTGTCAAAAACGCACTCTCGCTGGCCCCGATCGGTTCTACTCCGTCACTTTCAGCACTGCGAGAAACGCTTCCTGTGGAATATCCACCCGACCCACGCGTTTCATCCGCTTCTTGCCCTCTTTCTGTTTCTCGAGCAGCTTGCGCTTGCGCGAGATGTCGCCGCCGTAGCACTTGGCGAGGACGTTCTTGCGGATGGCCGCCACGTTTTCACGTGCAATGATCTTGGAGCCGATGGAAGCCTGGATGGCCACTTCGAACATCTGACGCGGAATCAGTTTGCGCATCCTGGTGCACAGCACGCGGGCCCGCGGCTGGGCCAGTTCCCGGTGGCAGATGAAGGAAAGCGCGTCCACCGGCTCGCCCGCCACGAGCAGGTCGACCTTGACGAGATCCGATTCTCGGTAGCCCGAGAAGTGATAGTCGAGCGAGGCGTACCCCCGCGAGACGGATTTCAGCCGGTCGTAAAAGTCGAGCACGATTTCATTGAGCGGCAGCTCGTAGGTGAGCAGGACGCGCTTGCTGGAGACGTATTCGAAGCCCTTCTGCACGCCCCGCTTTTCTTCCACCAGCGCCAGGATGCCGCCCAGGTATTCCTCGTGGGTTAGGATCAACGCCGTGATCAGGGGCTCTTCAATTCGGGCAATATCACCGGCCTCCGGGAACTTCGTCGGGCTGTCGACCTCAGTCACCTCGCCCGTTTTGGTGGTGATGCGGTAGCGGACGCTCGGCGCGGTGGTGATAAGGCTGAGATTGAACTCGCGCTCCAGGCGTTCCTGGATGATCTCCATGTGGAGCAGGCCCAGAAATCCACAACGGAACCCGAACCCCAGCGCCACGGAACTTTCCGGATCGTAGAAGAACGACGAATCGTTCAGCCGCAGCTTTTCCAGCGCGTCGCGCAATTCTTCATACTGATTCGCCTCGACCGGGTAAAGCCCGGCGAAGACCATGGGCTTGATTTCCTCAAAGCCGGGAAGCGCCCGCGCGGCGGGGCGCGCGTCGTCCGTGATGGTGTCGCCGATGCGCGTGTCGGAGACGCGCTTGATGTTGGCGACCACGAAGCCGACTTCGCCGGCGGCGAGGCTCTCCACGCGCACGGGCTTCGGCGTGAGGATGCCCAATTCTTCCACCATGTAGAGCTGATTGTTCGACCATAGCCGGATACGAGTCCCGATGGTGAGCGTGCCCTCGACAATGCGCACCAGCACCACCACGCCGCGATAACTGTCGTACCAGGAATCGAAGATGAGCGCCTGCAGGGGAGAATCCGGCCGCCCTTTCGGCGGCGGCACGCGCCGGACGATGGCCTCCAGCACCTCGTCGACGCCGGTACCCTGCTTGGCGCTGATCAGCAGGGCGCCGGCAGGATCAATCGCCAGCGCGTGCTCGATCTGTTGCCGGGTCATCTCCACGTCGGCGCCTGGCAGGTCAATCTTATTGATGACCGGGATGATTTCGAGATTGTTGTGCATGGCCAGTTGAGCGTTGGCCAGCGTCTGCGCCTCGACGCCTTGGGAGGCGTCGACCACGAGGAGCGCTCCCTCGCAGGCCGAGAGGCTGCGCGAGACCTCGTAGGAAAAATCCACGTGCCCGGGCGTGTCGATCAAGTTGAGCTGGTATTCCTCGCCGTCGCGCGCCGTGTAGTGCAGCCGCACGGCGTGCGCCTTGATCGTGATGCCGCGCTCGCGCTCCAGGTCCATGGAGTCGAGCACCTGGGCCGACATCTCGCGTTTGGAAAGCGCGCCGGTGGATTCGAGCAGGCGGTCGGCGAGCGTTGACTTGCCGTGATCGATGTGGGCGACGATCGAGAAATTGCGAATGAATCTCGCTTCGGTCATGGAGTTGCCGCCGACCCGGAGTCATTGCTGAAGCGGCTCGCAGAAATCATCGGGTAGCCTATCACCCCGGACGAGGCGTGTCAACCGGTTAACTAGGTGTGTAGGCTAGACACTTGTTTCCGGTGCCGAAAAAGGCCGCGTGCCCGGATCGGCGAGCAGCAGGACTACTTCAGTCCGGCGATGGGAACCCGAATGAATCGCGGCAGGTAGTCGTTGGCGTTCACGAGGTCGCGCGAGTCGGTGGAGTTCACGTTGTAATGCACCAGCAACTCGCCGTTGGACGTGTACTCCGGATGGGCGCGCGGGTTGTAGGTGAGCAGCTTGCCGTACTTCTGCTGCTGCCCGGTTTCGGGCGTGGTGTAGACGCTTTGCTTGGCCGACCATGGGCCCTGCGGGTTGCAGGAATAATACACGATGATGCTTGACCAGTCGCCGTAGAACGGATTGGTATCTTCCGTCACCAGAATGTACGACGCGCCGGCGCTCGTGGTGATGGGGTCCACGGTGTAGTCATTGGCGATGGAGGGGCCGGTGGGGTCGGTAAGGGGATCGTCGCCGAGAATCCGTGAGGAGTTGGACGGCCCGGTGAGCCAGGCCTGTTGCGGAATGTTCCAGAACTGCCAGGCGGAATAGTTGGCGATAGTGGCCACGGTGGTGCGCGCCACATGGGCGTACTTGCCCGAAGCGCCGAGGTCCTCGAGGCCGTAAATGTAAAGGTAAGGTCCGATCACCAGCGTGCGTGCTCCCCATTCCAGAGTCTTGTCCGTCAGATTGAGGGTCTGGTAGTTCACGACCGCGAGCGACGGATAGCTGAGCGTCACCACGCTTTCGCCGAGAAACTGGAAGAGGCCGGTCCATTTCGTCAGGAACTGCTTAATCTGGTATACGCCGGGGGAAGACTGGATCACGATGCCGTCGCCAATCCAGAACCAATTGTTGGAATTGTGCGTAGTGAAGTACGGCTCGGGGTGGGTGGCGCTGCCGCCGTTATCGTACAAGGTGGTGAACGTGGTGAGCGCCGGGTCCGTGGTGGCGACGGCATTATGGACGTTGAACAGGTAGCTCGACCGCATGCGAGTGAGCGGGTTCACGGTCCCGATGTAGGAATCCGAGAACCTCCAGAAACTGTCGCCGTTCGGCAGCGGAACCGAAAAGACGCTGTCGCCGCCGGTCCACCCGGGACCGTTCTGCATGAAGAAGGTGTCGAAGGTATCGTCAGGGAATGCGGGACTGGTGGCCGGCGCGCAATACTGCGCCCGCGCCGGAGAGCTCATGAGTGACACGGCGAAGACGACGACGGCGATCCGAGTGCGCATGCGCCATGCTTACCACAAGAGGGCAAGCCAGTCAATGTTTGCTGGGACCGGGTAGTGGGTCAGTTTGAACCGCTGTAGCGGCGAGCGGAGTTTACCCCGCAGGGCGGGTGGCGCAGACGTGCGCCTCTCAGCATGTCTGCGATCGAGGCAAGATGCGCGCGCTCGGGTGGAGGTGTAATAATGCTTGAGCCGCGGCACGCGAGCAGTATACTGCCCCAGGTCGCATACATCGCAAAAAGCGCGACGTATGCGCCACCCGCCGGGAAGCGGGCGGGTGGCGCAGACGTGCGCCTCTCAGCATGTCTGCGATTGAGGCAAGATGCGCGTGCTCGAATGGATCTCAAAGAGGCTCCTGCCTGGGGGATTCGCACGCATCACAAAACGATGTTTGCGCCACCCGCGTGGACCATATGGCTCGCCAGTCTTCCGGCGAAACGACAGGATAAGAAAAACGCCGGCGAAAAGGCAAGCTGTCCACCAACTGCGCAAACATCGTCTTGTAGTGTCTGCGATTCGTGGCCTAGGCAGTGGACTCTCCGGCCCGGCCGCCTGTCTACTGAAGGGCGCATACATCACAAACCGATGCATGCTCCACCCGCCGTAATATCTCGTACAATCACATCATGAAGGGACGGGAGAGGAACAAGCTGTGTCCCTGCCGCAGCGGGCGGAAGTACAAACATTGCTGCGGAAGCAAAACGAGGCGTTTGGATCAGCCAGCGCCTCGTGTGGAGGGCTACCACGCTCCTCCGAACGCCAGCAACCCTGAGACATCTTTCATCCCTGCTTCCGGAACCGCGCAATTTAGAATGCTTGGCCTGCCAGGGCAGGAGATGCAAATTACCGCCGTGCCTGTTTTCGCTGACCGCGCGGACCCGAGGAATCTCGGGGGGCCGGCGGGTCTTCGAGGCTTTTACAAGGCGACTGTCTTACTCTCTCGTCCCGGCTTCTCGCCGCGCGACGAGACAAAGATCGAGTGGAGCGACAAGATTCGAGGAGATTCCCACCTGGCGATAACCAAACCGGCGTTCGCGCCCCCAGGCATCGATGACCCAATTGCGATCAAAATTCGCGCCGACACCCCCGAAGGTCATTTCGAATTCACAGGAGTGCCGAATGAAAAGGGGTATCTGGGCAAGATAGAGTCTCAACCATTCGAAGCCAATGGTGCTGAAGATGCGCGCCAAAGGGCATACCGAGCTTTGGCACCCACGCTCAGCAACTGGTCGGTCCACTTGGACATACCCGTGTACATTTTTCAAATCGAAGTTCTAGAATTGAGAAACTCCACGGCGCAAATGACATTTACCGCCCCCTTCTGGGATGCGCCGTTTTCGGTTATGCCCTTCCAGGTGATGACCCCGGAGTTTAGGGGGTTCGCGAGCCTCTACAGAGAAGCGCTGAATTCCAACAGTGCCGTGTACAGGTTCCTTTGCCTTTTCAGAATCATCGATGGAATTCAGGTTCGCCGCAGGCGCATGGGGCGACACGCAGCGAACATGGGGACAGAGTTTCGGCGCCCACAGGAGCATATACCGGCGCTGGCTGCCGACTTTGTCCCTTGGCTAAACGCAATATTTCCTATTCGCCAGCCGGAGGGTTGGGATGCACTCGCCATCGATTCCGTGTTCGTACCGGAAGCCCGGGGCAGGAAAATAAAGCATATAGTCGACTCCTACCTGCGGCCCCTTCGAAATGAGGTCAGCCACGCGCTCTCAGAGGACTCGGGCGAAATTAATCTCTCGGTCGATGAGATGCTACATGTGGTGAGGGTTAATAGGTGGCTTCATTTGACCAAGTGCATCGCACGGCGCATGCTAAAGAATGAATTCCCGAACGAGTTCCTCCCGTACTTACAGGAGGATGGATCGATTGCATCTCCCGGAACCGACTCAATTCCAAAATCGATGTGAGCTGGTGTAGCGCATCTATGAAGGGGGCGGCGGAGTCAAGCGTTTTTGTTCTTGCTTTGTTTTCTGCGCCCAGCCAACCCCGCGGGTGGACTTGAGGTGAAAACACCTGAACCGAGCCACACTCCACCTCTCGGAAGGCCGGCGGCCTCC
>DASYXW010000004.1:0-6758 GCA_035934405.1 Terriglobia bacterium | reverse complement strand
ACCGCCGACGCCTGGTTCGCCGCCATCTTCGACTTGAGCAAGTTGGGAATCGCAATCGCCGCGATAATCAGAATGATCGCCACGACGATCAACAACTCAATCAGTGAAAAACCACGTGAGTCCTTTCTCATTTCTATCCTCTTTCATTAAAGTCCATTGATGGACTGGATTGGTCAAACGTTTCGTTCTGCCAAGAGCGGGTAAGCGCCTCCCGCTTACCCGCCTATCGGCGAGTCGCTTGCGCCGGCAGTGGATTGCGAGTTCTGCCGGATAACACTGAGATCGTCTGAATAATAGAAATTCTGGCCTGTCTGGCCGGGTGTGATGGGGTTGGCCGTGAGCACATAGCCATTCGTATTGCCGCTCGCGTCCGTGGCGCTCGGTGTATAAGTGAACGAATAACCGCTCTTGGTGCCTGCCGCGAGAACGCTGTCGATCAGCCCTGCCGTGGTTGACGTCGCGTTACCCGAAGCCGGCGGGCCCAACTGGGCGAGAGTGGAGCTATACCCAACGTTGTACGCCGTACTGTAAGTCACCTCGGCAGTGTTGAGCGTTCGCAAAGACGCTACCGCCGACGACTGGTTAGCCGCCATCTTCGACTTGAGTAAGTTCGGAATCGCGATCGCGGCGATGATCAGGATTATCGCGACGACGATCAACAACTCAATCAATGAGAATCCCGCAGAGCTTCGCCTCATCTCTCCGCCTCTTTCTTCACTGCCATCGCCTGCGACGGCGTTCCCTGAAAGAGCACCTGCCATGCCAAAGCTTGATACGTCGAGAATTATTGACTAACGCGTCATAATTGTCAACAGGCATTACTTAGCAGTATCTCTTGGCCGGTGGAACCAGGGGCAGGAGGACGTTTTCGGCGTGGTTGGACAATTCTTGTCACTCAGGCTGGACACTTTCTGTCACCTTCCACGTCCATTGGATTGCTGATTGCGGATTGGCGGGATTCAGCTAGACGCCGTGTTTCTTCGCGGCATGCCGAAAGGACCGATAGGACATTCGCAGCAGCTCGGCAGCCCGCCGGCGAATCCCGCCAGCCGCATTTAGGGCTTCGAGCAGGTAGCTCCTTTCAAATTGCGCCACCCTGGCCTCGAAATCGATCCCCTCGGGTGGAATCCGAACCGCTGCCTCCGAGAACGGCGCCGCGCCGCTCACCGGTTCCAGCAGGTGGCGGACGGAAATCAGGCGATCGCCCTCCGCGCTCACGGCGATGGCGCGTTCCACGGCGTTCTCCAGCTCCCGGATGTTTCCGGGCCATCGATACCGCAACAGCGCCTCGAGAGCGTCCGGTTCGAAATCATTCACCGGCTTTCGCATCTGCTCCGCGAAGCGACGTAGGAAGGCTCGCGCCAACGGCTCAATGTCTTCCTTGCGCTCGCGCAGGGGCGGCACGAAAATGGGGATCACGCTGACCCGGTAGAAGAAGTCTTCGCGGAACTTCCCCTCCGCCACCATTTTTTTCAGATCGCGGTTGGTGGTGGCAATCAGGCGGACGTCCACCGGCGCGTCCGCCGTGCCGCCCAGCGGCCGGATCTGCCGCTCCTGCAGCACGCGCAGCAGTTTCACCTGCATGTTCAGGCTGGTTTCGCCGATCTCGTCGAGCAGCAGCGTCCCGCCGTTCGCCGATTCAATGATTCCCTTCTTATTGGTGTCCGCCCCGGTGAAGGCACCCTTGAAATAGCCAAAGAGCTCGCTTTCGAGCAGGGTCTCGGGAAAAGCGCCGCAGTTGATGGAGACGAACGGCTTATCGCGCCGCAGGCTGGCCTCGTGAATGGCCCGCGCCACGAGCTCTTTGCCCACCCCGCTCTCGCCCAGAACCAGCACCGTACTCGACGTCGGTGCCACGTTGCGGACGGTCTCGAGAATGGCTTGAATCTTGGCGCTCGGCCCGATGATGTTGTGTTGCGCGAAGGCGCCCAGGAGCTCCCGCCGCAGACGCTCATTCTCTTCCCGCAGGGCGAACTCTTCGAGCGCCCGGTCGATCACCAGCTTCAATTCTTCCACCAGCCGATCCGTCTTCACCACGTACCGGTAGGCACCGAGATTGAGAGCTTGGATGGCGGTGGAAACCTCGGGGACGGCGGTGATCAGGACAAAGGCGGCGGGGTTGCGCGTGGCGCGGGCGTGCTCCAGCAGTTCGATGCCGGTTGCGTCCGGCATGCGGATATCGGAAATGATGAGGTCGTAGAGGCGGGTCTCGATCTTCTGGCGGGCTGCCGCGCCGCTCGAAACGGTTTCCACGTCGTGCCCGCCGCGCCGAAAGGCGATCTCCAGCAATTGGCAGAGTGATTCTTCGTCGTCAATCACCAGGAGCCGCGCCATAAATACGTTTTACCACAGAGGCACAGAGGCCCAGAGGAAAATGAAATAGGGACACCGGAAGGATTGATCTCGAGATCTCGCTCTTCCCTCTGCTTTCTCGGATTGACTTTCCACACCGGAGTTTTCACACTGTCCCCGATACGATTCTGGAGGGACTCGAGATGGGTTCAACCCTTGGCGTGATGAAGAGATCGGTTGTGCGGCTGGCAGGGCTTGCCCTTTTCCTCCTGGCGCTCGCGGCCAACGCCTGTGCCGAGTGGCAGGACGCGGGCAAGCTCGCGCCCGGTGCGCCCCAGGGCAATTCCATCACGTTCCGCGGTCCCCGCGCGACGGCCACGATCACCGCGCTCGCCCCCGACCTCGTCTGCGTGCGGATGACCCGAGCGCATCCTTCGGCCCTGACGATTCCTACGCCGCCATCAAGACCGATTGGCCGCACACGCCCGTCGAGTTCAAATCAGGCCCGAATGCCGAATCCATCCGCACGTCGGCTCTCGAAGTTCACGTTCAGCTTGACCCGTTCCGCGTAACGTTCTATGACCGCGCCGGCCGGCTCATCTCCAAAGACGACGACAGGCATGGTACGGCGTGGGACGGCGCCGAGGTCCGCGCCTGGAAATGGATGCCGCCCGACGAGCACTACTTCGGCCTCGGCGAAAAGGCCGGGCCGCTCGACCGCCGCGGCCGAAGCTTCGTGATGTGGAACACGGACGCCTTCGGCTGGGGCTTGACCACCGATCCTCTTTATATCGACGTGCCGTTTTTCATCGGACTGCGCCAAGGGAAAGCGTACGGCATCTTCTTTGATAACACTTGGCGGTCGTCGTTCGACTTCGGCGTGGCGTCGCCCGACCGGCTTTCGTTCGGGGCTGAAAACAGCGAGATGAATTACTACTTCTTTTCCGGGCCGGACCCCAAGCAGGTCATTGAACGCTTCACCGAACTCGTGGGTCGGACGCCGCTGCCAGCCAAGTGGGCCATCGGCTATCACCAGTCGCGTTACAGCTACTACCCGGAGAAGGACGTCCGCTTCATCGCCGACAACTTCCGCCTTCTTCACATTCCCTGTGACGCGCTTTTTCTCGACATCCATTACATGGACGGCTACCGCATCTTCACCTGGGACAAGTCCCGCTTTCCCCACCCGCCCAAGCTGCTTTCTGATCTGCACCACGAGGGCTTTCACGTGGTAGCCATCATCGACCCGGGTGTGAAAGTGGATCCGAATTACTGGGTGTACCGGCAGGGTCTCGCGGGCGGCGATTTCGTCAAGATGCCGGACAGCACCGTATACAACGGCAAGGTGTGCCGGGTGAAAGCGCCTTCCCGGACTTCACCGCGGCGCGCGTCCGCGACTGGTGGGGGTCGCTTTACAAGGGGCTGATTGCGGACGGCGTGGACGGCTTCTGGAACGACATGAACGAACCCTCGGTCTTCGATGTGCCGTCCAAAACGATGCCGCCCGACGCAGTCTTTTACGACCACGGGCTCGAAAGCCCGCAAGCGAAGATTCACAACGTATACGGCATGGAGATGTCGAAAGGGACCGAGGAAGGGATGTTGAAGCTCGCGCCTGGTCTCCGCCCGCTGGTCATCACGCGCGACACTTACGTCGGCGGCCAGCGTTACGCCGCGGTTTGGACGGGCGACAACTCGAGCACCTGGGATCAGCTTGGCGTGAGCCTGCCGGAGATTATGGACATGGGATTTTCCGGCCTCACGCTCGCCGGTGCCGACATCGGCGGGTTCGCCCTGGACCCGAGCCCGGAGCTTTACACGCGCTGGCTCGAAGCCGGCGTCTTTTATCCCTACTGCCGCACCCACCACGTCTTGGGAGGCCACAACCAGGAACCGTGGTCGTTCGGCGACCGTCTGACGGACGTCAATCGCAAGTCCATTGAGCTGCGCTACCGGCTGTTGCCCTATCTCTACAACGCCTTCCACCAGTCGGCCGTGAGCGGCCTGCCGGTGATGCGCGCCTTGCTCCTCGACTACCCTGACGACCCGCAGGCCGTGAGCCAGGACTACGAATTTCTGTTTGGCGACGACCTTCTGGTGGCGCCCGTCGCCCGTTCCGCCGTGACCCACTGGGAGGTGTATCTGCCGAAGGGCGCGTGGTACAACTTCTGGACCGACCGCCGGTATTCCGGTCCCACCAGCGTCACGGTGGACGCACCCCTCGACCGCATTCCGCTTTTTGTGCGCGCCGGGGCGATCGTGCCCACCCAACAAGTCGTGCAGTACACCAGCCAGGCGCCCATCAATCCACTGACATTTGAGGTCTATCCGGAGTTAGCGCCGTCTTCGAGCCGGCAGCGGGACGCCGGAGCCACTTCCTCGCGCGACTACTACGAGGACGATGGGAGTTCGCTCGATTATCGGCGCGGCGTCTCCATGCAGGAGCGCGTCACCGTGACGTCGACCGCCGTCGGCATCACTCTGGCTGTTTCGGCGCGAGAAGGCTCTTACATTCCTCCGCCGCGGTCACTGGTTTTCAAGATTCACGGCCAACGGACGAGGCCCACGGGGGTGGAAGCGCGCGGCCAGGCTCTCGAAGCGCAGTCGACCGCCGGCTCGCTCGACCGGGCCGAGCTGGGCTGGGCGTACGACGAGGGGGCCAACATCGTGTGGGTGAAGGTTCCGGATTCAGCCGCCGCGCTGACCATCAATGTCCAGAGATAGGCGCGCAGGGATTGGACTTATTGCGGCAAAGGGTACGGCCGGTCGAACTCCCTCCAGCACAGCGTCAACGCTCGGAATCATCAATCGTGAATCTTGAGTCCTCAGAACCCCCAAATCCTACCACCGGAGACCCCTGAGCGCCCGTCACGGCGGCCCGGCGAGTTCACGGACTGCGAAGATGCATAACATTGCGGCCCCGGACCATAATGCGCCCATCAGAGGTTGAAACCAAGATGTGTTATTTTCTTATTGACAAATGATACAACAGCGTGCTAGAGTCAATTAGAGTGGGCCCTTTAACTGAAAGGAGGGGTGTTCAGGGCGGCCAAGAACGAAGTTTTCGCTTAGTCATCGGGAAGTTCAGCGACGGTCCCCCCCTGTGCATCCTGCCGTCGTTCAACATGCTGGCATTGTCCCGATGCCACCCCCGACGGGAGGCCGTCGTGCGCACCCTGGCTAGGGCAGGGGCGGTGAGCTGCCGACCGACGCCGACCCCATTCTCATCAATCGCCCCGTCTAGAACTAGCAAACAGAGAGATTTCGAGGCAGTCTACACCTCGGCCCGAGCCGTTGTGGAGCGTAACTTCGCGCGTCACCGGTCGGCGCCGCCAGCACTGGGCTGATGAGAGGTGGTCAAATGAAAGAGGGCGAAATTCAGAAGAATGACATGCCGAGTCAACTGGTCGCGTTTGCGCTCGATGGACAGCAGTACGCGCTTCGTCTGAGGGCTGTCCAGCAAATCGTGCGCATGGTGGAGGTGACTCCTCTGCCGAAGGCTCCGGAGATTGTGCTCGGCGTGGTCAACTTGCAAGGAAAGATTATTCCGGTCTTGAATGTGCGAGAGCGGTTCGGCTTGAGAGATCGAGAGACCAACTTACGCGACCAGTTAATCGTCGCACAGACCGCCAAGCGGAGCGTGGCGCTCGTTGTCGATTCGGTAACCAGCGTAATCGAACGGTCCAGAGACGAGATTACGGAGGCAGCGAGAATTGTACCTGGCGCGGAATACGTGGAAGGCGTTGCTAAGCTTGAAGATGGCATGCTGTTCATCCACGACCTTGATCGTTTTCTGTCCCCGGAGGAGGAGCAACAACTCAGAGACGTTCTGACTGCGAGCGAAAGGGCGAGCAAGTGACCGCGAGGATATCAGACGCGCTGCTTTCTCACCTCAGCGAATCCGTCGCCGCGCACTTGGGCCTGCACTTTCCGAGAGAACGCTGGCCTGATCTGGAACGTAAGATGCGCGCTGCTTCCCGGGAATGCGGCCAACAGGATGTCGACTGGTACCTTAATCGGCTGAAAGCGGGGACTTTGACTCGGGATCAGATCGAAGCGCTGGCGAGCCATCTGACGGTGAGCGAGACTTATTTCTTCCGGGAGAAGCGCAGCCTTGAGATCCTCGAGGCGGATATCATCCCAGGCTTTATTCGGGCGTGCCGCCCAGGCGGCCAGGAACTCAGCGTCTGGAGCGCGGGTTGCGCCACGGGTGAAGAGCCGTACTCCATCGCCATTCTGTTAAGCAATATGATTTCTGATCTGAAGGAATGGAACATCAGGATTCTGGCGACCGACTTGAATACTCGGTCGCTTCAAAGAGCTTCTGAAGGTGTTTACGGAGAGTGGTCGTTTCGCAGCACTCCGCCCTGGGTAAGGTCCAGATATTTTACGCCCACTACAGACGGTCGCTGGGTCATCGCTCCCTCGATCAAGAAAATGGTGACATTTGCTTATCTCAATCTAAT
>DASYXW010000097.1:0-49915 GCA_035934405.1 Terriglobia bacterium | reverse complement strand
CGCCCCGCCTTTTTTCCCTGGATGCGGCGGTCCCGCCACGCGCTCCGCCGACAGCCTCAGCCCCGCCTCGATCTGCGCCCGCCCCAGCACGTCGATCAACTCATCCACCGCCAGCTTCGGCTGCTCGATCAGCTCCACCATCGGCAACAGCATCTGTCCGTTCTTGGCCAGCCATTTGGCCAGTTCCTGGGTGTCTTCCTTGCCCACAATGTGATATGGTTTCTCCACGACAGTTCTCCTTTTCTGAGATTTTCCCAACCCGATTCTACCGAATCGGGTCGGGGAACCGTCGCTCAACCTCTAACGGAATCCGGGACACCCTCTCGCTGGCTCTCATCTGCCTCATTGGCATCTTCACGGCGGTACCGACACTTCGAAGCGATCACCCGCTGGTCATATTTCAGCCTTAGTCGATCGTGTACACGCTGAACGCGGCCGCCGGGTCGCGTTTGTGCCCATGTTGGCTCAGTATTGCGTAGAGAGAGATATGTGGAGAAATTCCCCATTCTTGCCGTGGATGCCCCTAGACCTACTTTTTACATAACGTAAGCCACTCATTCCACAATACAAGAAAAAACTGTCTCAATAGTCTCAGTTGTCTCCATTTTCTCATTTCAGCCTGATAGCATTTAGGTTTGAGAGAGAAGATAATCTTACCTGTTCCCGTCGCCCACGCCGGGAGTGAAGATGGATTTGTCTGTAGTTTATTGGATTTTAATAAGCCACTTATTATGAATGATTTAAAGTTTATACTGAAAACTTGGCGAGATGCGCTGACGAACGCTACCTATTGTTTGGACTCTGCCGGCACATGGGTTCACCAAGTCGGTATCATACTGGCGCTGTGGATTTCAACTATCTTCTTGCCAGCCATGGGGATAGCAATTCCTGCGGCGGCTTCTGCACCGAGCATGGTGCCGCGCTTCAAGGTGTTTTACTACCCTGGATTACGATTCTCCCTGTCGACACCTGGGTCTCCTGGCTTGCCACAGGCCGCTGGGCCGCAGGGTTTGGACCAGATCAGCATCCGCGCCTTCGATACGGTGAACAACGCCTTGCGGATCAACGCTACGCTGGCGCCGGGCGGAACCCACACTCCCACCGACGCCGACCAGGTGTTTACCTCCGTTTTCGATAGCGTCAACAACGCCGTACGGGTGAATTGCGTTCTCGGATGCGGCGCTTCGGTGACGTTTGCCGGCGACCTCGGCGGGAGCCCCACCAGCCAGACCGTTATCGCGCTTCAGGGCCACCCCGTCTCCACTGCAACGCCTGCCTCCAACCAAGTGCTGGCCTGGATCAGCGGGGCCTGGACTCCGCAAACGCCGACCACCGGCGCCGGCGCCGGAAATTGCGCGGCCAACCAGTTCGTCATCGCGGTCAATCTGGGGTCGGCGCCGAACTGTCTCCAGGCGACGTTCGGCAATCTGAGCGGCGCGGCGACGAAATCCCAACAGGTGACGACCACGGTTTACACCGATCAAGCCAACGTATTCGGGGCCGGCAACAAGGCGACGTTCACAGCAGGACCCGGCGTCGCCGGCTTCAACCTGGCGCCCACCGCCGCCGACCCGACCGCGCCAGCGCCAGGCGACCTTTGGACTTCGGGCGCCCAGCTCAAGTGGCGGGACAACAGCGGCACGCCTTTAACGCGCGTGGTGGTGGACACGAGCCGAAACATCAATACGTCGGGCGCGCTGACCGGCGGCGGCAACCTGGCCACCGACCTCACGCTTTCGGTCGCGAGCGCGACCGTCGCCGCTCCGGGTGTGCTGCAACTCTCGGGCGACTTGGGCGGCACGGCGGCTTCTCCCGTGGTGGCGAAGCTCCAGGGCAATCCCGTCGCTTCAACCGCACCAGGCTCGAACCAGTTTCTGGGCTGGAGCGGCGGCCAGTGGCAGCCCGTCCAGCCGAATCTTGCGAACCTCGTGGGAGCAGTTGCCGACAGTCAGGTGGCAAGCGCGTATTCGGGAATCGGCAACTGCGCCGTGGCGGGAACTTTTGTGACGGCGCTCGCGAGGAACGTCGCGCCAACCTGCACTCAGCCAGCGTTTGGCAACCTGAGCGGCCAGGCACTCCCGGCCCAACTGCCTGCGGCGACGGCGGCGGCGCAGGGAGCCGTGCAGCTCTCGGGCGACCTGGGCGGCACAGCAACCGCTCCGCTCGTGGCGAAGCTCCAAGGCACTCCGGTAGCCTCGACGGCGCCCTCGAACGGCCAGTGTCTTACGTACACTTCCAGCGGCAGCGCCTGGACGCCCGGCTCGTGCGCGTCGGGTTCGCTCGGCGGCGCAGGCACCGCCAACCTGGTGCCGCTGTGGACGGCGGGGACGACGCAGGGCAACTCTTCCCTTTCCCAGAGCGGGAACGACATTACGGTGGGCAGCGGCCTCGCCTCGGCCAACCTGTTCATCAAGGGGCCGACGCCGTTCATTGACGTCACCACCTACGGCGCCAAAGCCGATGCGCAGACCACCAACGGCAAGGTGTGTTCGGTGAAACCCGGGGCTCCGGGACTGGGGACTCTGGTGTGCACCCGGGGCTTGTTTGCCACGACCGACGTGGGCAAGGCCATCCAGATTCCTGAGTCGGGCGCCTCCGAAAGCGCTCCGCTGCCGGTGGCGGCGTCGGTGGAATACACCATAACCAATGTGGCCGGGGTGCCGAGCGCGGGCCTCTATCCGCAGGCGGTGCTGAGCGCCTCGATTGCGCAGGCGAACGGCACCGGCGGCACCGGAGCAAGCGAGCAAGTAAGCTGGGGCACGGACAATTCGGCGGCGTTTCAGGCGGCGTGGAACGCCGCCCCCTGCCGCGGCGGCGCCATCTTTGTGCCGGGCGGCGGCGATTACCTGTTTGGCTCGACGGTTCAAACCGGCGTGCCGGCTCCGGCGGCGCCCTCGGTCACGGCAGGCGCGGGCGGGGCAGGAACCATCGGCGCCAGCCTCTACGTGACCACCGCCTATACCTACGTCAACCGCTGCGGCGAGACTTCCGCCGCCAACGTCTCCACCGCGCAGGTGGGAACCGGCACGAACAATTTCATCACCTTCAACGGGCCGGCCCCGGCCGGCGTGAACAACGCCACCTCTTACAACCTTTACGCCTGCACGTCGGCCACCTCCGGCGCCTGTTCGCCACTCATCCTGCAGCAGTCGGGCCTGGCGCTCAATACGCTGCCCTCGACGCTCAACACCGTGGCCACCACGGGGGCGGCGCCGCCGACCGCAAATACCACTCTTCCGAACGGACTGGTGGTGCGGGTGCAGGGCGGCTCAGCGAAATGGGAAGGCACCGCCCAAAGCAGCGCACGATTCGAGACCGAGCTGCCCATCGCCATCTTTCAGTTCGGGCAGGCGGACGGCAACACGTTCGGGGGATTCCAGCTTTGGAACGCCGCGTTCCGCGACGCCAGCTCGAACGGCTCCGCCCTGGGCGGGGTGTACGCGGTCAACGAGAGCGAAGCCATCGTGGCCTTCGACGATTTTGAAAGCTTCAACGGCCAGCAGACGCCCACCGCGACCTCGCTCGGCCTTTCTTACGGCATCAAGTGGGATACGGCCAACGGCATTTACAACAACGACGACGTGATGATCCACGACAAGGCCAAGAACAACTCCGTGATCGTGGACGCCTCGGCGCCGAACCAGGACGGGCCGCTGGTGATCGGCGGCGACTACTTTCCGGCCATCGAGAGCAGCAGTTGGGCGCCGGCCACTTGCTACGGCATCATCAATTCCGGCACGCTGCGCATCTCGGGCGGCGCCCACTTCGACATTGACACGGGCGGCGACGGCGTGACCGGCTGCGTGGGCGTGAAGGTGGGGGTGACCAACTCGGGGGTCTACAACGGCTCGGTGATCGCGACCGGCATCAAGATGGAATCGGCGGAAACGGCGCACAAGGGAATCGGGTACGAACTGGGGCCTTCGAGTTTTAACGCTCCGAACGAGATTGACACCACTTTTTCGAACATCGGGACGGTGGCGGAGTTCGACGCCTGTCAGACCTCCATTTGTCCGGGGCCGACGCGGATTGTGGAGTACGTGGCCTCGGTGCCCACCGGGGCCGTGGCGCCTTACATCACGGACAATTCCCTCGGCAACGTGGCCTATTCCTACGAGCTGTACAAGGGGTCGGCGGGGACTTTCAGCCAGAACGCCTGGTCGTTTGCCGGCTCGGCCACGATTGCCCCGACAAACCCCGGCACCGTCGGCCTGACGGTGAACAGTCCGGGAAATACGACGGTGGACGTGGCGGATTTTCAGGCGGCCGGTGCGACGAAGGTCTCGATCAATAAGACGGGCAGCGTGACGGCGGCGGGGCTCAACCTGACCTCGACGGCTTACAACGTCACCCGGCTTGCCAAGCTCACGGCTGCGCTCACGCCGGTCGCGGTCGGCGCCAATAGTTGCGCCGAGCAGCGCTTCACCGTTAACGGGGTGAACCTCAATGACGTGATACTCGGCGTCAATAAACCCACGGCTCAGGCCGGCCTGGCGATCGCGGGGGTGAGGTCAGCGGGGCCGAATCTCGTGGGCATCAATTTTTGCAACGTGACGGCGGCGTCGATTACGCCGACAGCAAGCGAGACGTACCTGTTTGCGGTGATGCAGTGAGGCGGTGGGCGGGGAGCGGCTCTGCCGCCCTGCTCCTGCGGAAAGGCTCTGCGTTTCCGGAGGCTGTGCCCATTCCCTCACCCACCCCGCGATGCGGGGTTCCCCCTCTCCCCAAGGGAGAGGGCTGAGGATTTGCATTTTGTGGGTTGGTCACCAGATGTCGCCCCTGACGGGGCTCGTCCGATGGTTGAGAAGACGCGCAGCATCGGCTCACCCACGGCTGGCGCCGTGGGCCACAGGATGTCGCCCCTGGCGGGGCTGACGATTTGCATTTCGTGGGTTGGTACCAGATGCCGCCCCTGACGGGGCTCGTCCGATGGTTGAGAAGACGCGCAGCATCGGCTCACCCACGGCTGGCGCCGTGGGCCACAGGATGCCGCCCCTGGCGGGGCTGGGGCTTTATCCGTAGGAGTATAGCGCAGAGTCTTGCTTCTTAGAGACTCTGCGGGTTTTTGTTGAATCCTAATTCAAGAGCCGCAGAGTTTGAAATGCCCAAACTCTGCGCTCAGAAGGGGGCTGGGGCAGACACCGTGACCGGCTGAGTTACGTCTTGGCCCTGAGTGCTGAAAATCAGGTTTCCGCTGCCCCTCCACGGAGTCACGAGCCATACCGTCGAGCCGTCGGCGACGGCTCCAATAGGATTCCCCAAGCCGTTGGCAGGCAGCAGGAAGGCCACCTGAGAGTCAGCGGGGAGCGCCGTCTCGAAGTCTCCGGACGTCGGACTGGCATGCAAGAGCGCCCCGACGTTGGACTGATAGAGGGCCGCGAACTGGGTGCTGAAAGCTGTGGGGGTCCATGTTCGCGTGTTGAAGTCGGGCAGCGACGCCCCGGACGCTGGCCGGTTGCCGAGTCCGCTCTGGCTCTCCCACGAGGGCGTGAAGGTACTGCCGTCGAACAGGGTCAACTGCTGGATAATGACTCCGACAGCCTTCCCGAACGCCTCCGAATAAATCGTGTTGAAGAAGGCGGGCGCGCAGGACAGCCCGAAATCCCCATAAATCTCCTTGACGAGCAAGGGCTTGGTCTCCGAAGCAAGGGTTGCCGCGAGCGCCGACCCGTCATCGCACGTTGACCCGCTCTGTATGTTCTGTCCGTAGGTGTCGATGGTTCCGCTCACGGTGTCGGCAATTGGCCGGGAGTCGAGGGCTTGAATGGCAGCGTCCAAAGCAGGGTACACGGTCGTCTTGGGAGCGGTCTGCGGAAGCACGTCGGCAGGGCGCCAGATAACGATGCTCGGATGATTACGCTCCGCCATAACCCACTCCGAGGTGTACCCCGCCATCGTGTTTGTCCAGTCCGTCAGGTTGTCGATCTGGGACTGGATTTCGGGCCTGCCGTCACAGAAGAATGACCCTACGACTAACAGGCCCATCTCGTCGGCCAAATCAAGATTAGAAGCGCCCGGATCGTCCCAGTGTGACTGGACGGTATTGAATCCAGAGGACTCCATGACGAACAGATTAAACGCTTGCGGACGCCGGTCGTTGACGTAGCGGAGCGGTGAGAGCTTCTCAACGTAATCTCCCGTGAGCCAGAGCGGTGCTCCATTGAGGAGCACCTGCTTCCCCGATACCCATACTTCTCTGAATCCGAACCGGTCGTATCGGGTATCAACCACTTGACTCCCTTGCAGCAAGGTGGTTTGGAGCGTGTAGAGCTTGGGGTGTCCAGGCTCCCAGAGCGTTGGGTTAGTCCACGGCGCGAGCAGTGAGCATGTTCCGGAGACGACCAGAAGATTCGGCAGGCTCAGCACGCTGGTGGCGCCATCAAATACCTGGGCCTCTGCGGTCATTCCAGACCCCAGGCCATTGACCGTGACGTTCGCCGTGAGGGTTCCGTTCTGGACCGAAGGCACGATGTAGACATCCGAGAGATAGCAGGCAGGACGCCACTCAAAGGTGATGTTGCCGGTCAGCCCCACCCAATTGCGCTCCTGGTCGGTCGGGGCGGCGGGCCGGAAAGCGTTGCCCTCGCAATTTGGGTTGTCCACCGCACAACCGCTCTGGTCAAGCGTGACGCCACGCTCGCTGTAGGTATCGTCGGCATCGTGAATATAAATCTGAATCTCGTTGGCTCCGGCCACGATGGACGGCGTGACCTCTACCTTGAAGGGCGAGTATTGGCCGAAGTGGTCCCCGGCAAAGGTCCCGTTGACGTAGACCGCCGCGTAGTGTCCTGCCTGTCCGAGTTTGATGAAGAATCTCCGACCGGGCACAATCCATGCCTGCGGCACGGTCAGCGACTGCTGGTACCAAATTGAGGTTGTGCCGTCGGAGACCGGCAGCGCCGGCGCGCGCCCCGGCGTCCACCCCGAAGTTGGGATCACTTGCGGCTGGTTCAGGACACACTGCCACGCCCCATTGAGCGTGATGTCGGCGCGGAGAGCCGTGCCGACAGAGGTTTGGGCGCGGAGCGGAATCACCACGGAAGCGCATAACGTCGCAAGGCGAAGAAGTTTGGCGGTCATCGGTTTTATCCTCAAGGCGAGATCTGAGGCAAAATTAGGGCACCGCCGGCGCGCCGTGTCAAGTCGCTGCGGAGTCATTATTTTGCCTGCCAATAAGCATTGCTAAATCTAGAGCCAGGCTTTCTTGCAGCGTCACGACAGCGGCTATTACGCTGACGGCGGGGAGACGTACTTGTTTGCGGTGATGCAGTAGGCAGAAAGCAGAGGGCAGTAAAGGGAGGGGGCTGAGGATTTGCATTTTGTGGGTTGGTCACCAGATGTCGCCCCTGACGGGGCTCGTCCGATAGTTGAGAAGGGCTCACCCACGGCTGGCGCCGTGGGCCACAGGATGCCGCCCCGACCAAGTCGGGGCTGAAAGCGCTGGGCTCACGACTCGGGAAGTGGCGCATACATCGCCGCTTTTCGCGATGTATGCGACCCGAATCAGAGTTGCATGACACCGAGAGACGCTCATCGCATACATGGCAAACCACGCCACGTATGCGCCACCCGGCCCGAATCAGGGTTGCATGACACCGAGAGACGCTCATCGCATACATGGCAAACCACGCCACGTATGCGCCACCCGCGTGGGCCACAGGATGCCGCCCCGACCTGGTCGGGGCTGAAAGCGCTAGGCTCACGACTCGGGAATACGTGAGCGAAATTACGAAAATAGGTAGCCTCCGGAAAGGCAGAGCCTTTCCGCACAGCAGGGCGGCGGAGCCGCGAAAATACTTCCCAGCAAGAAGACCCCGCAACAAGAATTGGCGTTCCTAATTGGCGAAGTTAGCGACGACGGCGGCGAGCGATGCGGTGCCATCGGTCTGGCTGTTCAGTCCGATGCTGATGCTGGAGGAGACGGTGAGGTTGGTGGGCGCGATGGGGTTCTCGACAAAGACGATCTGGTCGGCGCTGTCATAGACCAGGAACAGGGTGCCAATCTCGCCGCCGAGGTAAGAAACCAGGTCGGTGACGGTGACGATGCCGTTGCCCGTGAAGGCGGGACCGCCCATCTGAAGCGATTGGGCGTTCTGTCCCTCGGCTTGCGACGTGATGTTGATGACGTCTTCGAGTCCGCCAATGGAGGGCAATTGCCAGGCGGCCGTGAACATCATGCCGGTGGGCGTGGGCGTGACGGTGATATCGTCGCTGGTGATGACCGAGGCGCCGCCGAATTCCACGTGGGTGTAACTCTGGAAGGTGTAGGTGAAACCGTTCTGAGAGCAACTGCCCTGCGTGAGATATTGGGCAAGGGTGGCGGTGACGCAGGCTCGGGCCGCGCGCGAAGGCGGGGCTTGCAGGGCAGCCAGCAGAGCAAAAGGCAACAACGTTCCCATCGCTCAACCTACCTTTCCTTTGTGCGGAGCCGCTTGGCTCGCGCGCTGTGGTGGTGGCGGGACGGGGCAAGGTCGAAGGGGGGTAAGACCTTGCCCCGGCGCCACGCCGGCGGCGAGGGGGCCCACAGACCCGATCCAATATCCTCGCCGCCAACGTAACCGACAATCCGCGCGGGGCGCCCGGACAAGCCGTGACCGGGCGTCTCCATCGGCCCCGTTACGTGGAGCCGGTTCCGGAAAGCGTTACCTTCTGCTGGCCGTTGCCGTTCGAAGCCGCGTTGTCGTTAATGGTGAGCGTGCCGGACTTCGTTCCAGAACCGAGCGGCGTGAAAGTAACGCTGTAGGTGCAACTCTTACCGCCGGCCAGAGTGGATCCGCACGTCGTGGTCTCGGCGAAAGGTCCGCTGATCTTCACGCTGGTGATGGTCATCGTGTAGGAACTGGTGTTGGTCAGGGTCACGGTCTGAGCGGGACTGGTGGTGTTCTCCTCCTGACTGGCAAAAGTCAGGCTGGAGGGAGTGGCCGTGGCGGTGGGGGCGACACCGGTTCCGGTGAGCGTCACCTGCTCGAAGGAAGGCAGGCCGCTGTTGTTGAAGTTCAGGTTGCCGGTGAGTGTGCCGGTGCTCTTGGGCGTGAAGTTGACGCTGACGGTGCAACTGGCGCCGGCTCCCAAGCTGCTGCTACAGGTGTTGGAAGCAATGGCAAAGTTGCCGTAAATCTGAATGCTGATTCCGGTCATGGTGGCGGTGCCGGTATTCGAGAGGGTAACGGTCTGGTTGGAACTCGTGGTATCGACGACTTGCGCCGGGAAGGTGAGGCTTGAGGCCGAGACCGACGCGGCGGCTTCGGTGGCGGTGCCGGTAAGCGAGACCGTCTGGGGACTGGTGGCGTCGCTGTCCGTGATCTGGAGCGTCGAAGTCTGAGTTCCCGACTGCTTGGGGCTGAACGTGACGCTGATGGTGCAGCTCGCGCCCTTGCTCAGACTGGTGCTGCAGGTATTGGTCTCGGTGAACTGGTTCTGCCCGGTGCCGGTGAGGGCGATGCTGATGCCGGTGAGCGACGCCGTACCGTTATTGGTGAGGGTCACTTTCTGCACCGAACTTGACGTGCCGACGAGCTGGTTGCCGAAGCTCAGGCTGTTGGGCGAGACGCTGACCGAGGCGTCGATGATGACGGAAACCGTGGACGTGCGCACCACACTGCCGCTCGAGGCGATGAGGACGACGGGATAACTGCCGGCGGGGGTGGCGCTGGTGGTATTCACGGTAAAGGTGGCGGTGCCGGAGTCGGTGATGGAATTGGCGGACCAACTGGCGGTGGCGCCCGGAATGCTCGAGACGCCGTCAGAAGTGAGGTTGACGGTGCCGTCAAAGGCGCCGACGGCAGTGACGGTGGCGGTGAACACGGCGGCAGTGGTGGGCCGGACGGTGACCGAGCCGGCGCTCGCCGTAAGCCAGTAGTCGGGCGCATCGGGCGTGGCCGCGCAGGCGGTGGAGGGATCGATCGAAGGCGCCTGGAAGGAGGAGTGAACGTCGGTGAGCGTGGCCAGCTTCCAGGCGGCGAAATCGAGGTTAATGTTGAACGGACTGCCGGGCGTGGACCACGGGGTGCTGTTCGAGGCGCTCCACCAGGTGTTGTAATCGGAAATCAGAGTTGTGGTGAAGCTGGTCCAGTCGGTGCCGCCGAGGACATCCTGGAAAACGCCCTGGCTGGCGCCGACGCCTTCGATGGTGTCCTGCATCAGAGTCAGATACTCGGTGACCAGATCGTACTGCTGGCCGGTTTCCCAGTTGGTGACGGCGTACCCGCCCGCCACGCCGGCGTCAGTGATCTGATTGCCGCCGTTGTAAATCGTGGAACCGGTCAGGCTGACGTACTCCGAGTTGTTCACCGAGACGCCGTTGACGATGATGGAGCCCGTGGGGGCATTGCCGTTGCAGAGCTGGCTGCTGGAAATCGAGATGGGGCCCTCGCTCCGCTCGATGAGGACTGCCGGCGCCAAGTTCCCGGAGGCGAAAATAGAATCCGCCGTAATGTTGGCGTTGTCGGTGTCCCAGTGCAGGCCATGAGTCTGGTTGAAGATGGCCGTTGCGCCATCCACCGTGCCGTTGTGCACCTGGTAGAAATGCGCGCCGCCGTTTCCCCAGGTGTAATAGGCGCCCTGCGCGCCCCGCCAGTTGTTGTAGGAGGTCTGATTGTTTTCCCACAGGCCGTACTTCCCCTGTATCGCCGTCAAACCGAGCTGACCGTTGTGATTGGCGGTGCTGTTCTGGACGGTGAAATCGGTGGCGCTCGAAAGGTTCAAGCCGCCGGCGTTGTTCCAGTTGAAGGTGTCAGAGTCAAAGAGAACGTTCGAGGCGGAGTTGAAAATGTCGACTGCGGTCGAGCCACGGCAAGAGTTGTCGTACTGAAAGGTGAGTCCGCGGAAGACGATGTTGCCGAGGCCGGCGTCACTGAGCAGGCCGGAACGCGTGGCCACCTCGACCGTCGCGGTGGACATGTTGGTGCCGCTGGGCGGCCACAGATAGACGGTGCCGTGCGTCTCGTCCACGTAAAAGGTTCCCGCCTGAACATCATTAAGCGAAAGAACCTGCGTCATCACCGTGCCGTTGACGGCAATCATTTCGCGGCGCAGGATGATGTCCTGCTGCAGGTAGCCGCTGGCGTCGGGGGCGCAAAGCCCCCACGCGTAGGGCCAGGTGTTGGTGTAGATGCTCGAATTTCCGCTGTACACATTCCAGCCGGTCCAGACGTCAGCGCCAGAGACGATGGCCGTGCCGTTGGTCGTGGCCTGGAAAGTGATCGGCAAGCTGGTGACGTACCGGCTGGTGCCGATTGAGACCGCCTCGCGGTAAGTGCCCGGGTTGATGTTCACCTGGGTGCCGACGCCGTTCCAGTTGTTGTTCACGGCGATGGCCGCCGCCGCGCCGATGGTCTTCAGGGGGAGCTGCTGCGTGCCCGGGTTCGAATCGGAGCCGCTGGTGGTGTCCACCCAAAGCTGGGCGGTTTCCAGACTCTCGTTCACGCTGGCTTGTCCCCAGGCGAGAGATGAGCAAAACAGAACAGTTAGAATAGAGATTGAAATAGTCTTCACGGGGCCCTCCGCCACAGCTATCGTCGGCGCGCCCACAGGGCTTGATAGTTAGTCAATAACCGGAGTGGATTCGAAAACTTAGGCCGTCCTGAGTGATTCGGGTCAACCTGACGAACTGCGCGTACTGCTCAACTTAAACTTTAAGTGTGCAATACGCCATTAACTTATAGCAATACACCTGGCGGTCAATTCTTGGTCAAGCGCAGGTCACCGGAATGCCGTCCGATTCTCTAGTGGACCCCGAAATTTGGGCTAGGCCATTAGTAAAATATCGGCTGGGTCGTCGAGGCGAGGAGGAGGGATGACGACCACACGGAAGCAATACAGTGCCAAGTTCAAGGCGCGGGTAGCAATCGATGCGATCCGGAAGCCTGCCGCCGCTTGAAGACAAATCCACAAAAGCGACGCAATCCCTGTGAGATGAATAGGATATCAGAAACGCTGCCACGCCTACTTTGGCGTGCGTCTTTCCCCGACCTTGGCGCGTATAAAGGACTGGCATGGGAGCCACGACTTACTTATTCTCGGCACTGATGCCCGACGACGCGAGGGAGATCGAGCGCGGACTGCGCCAGCGCGATCCGGACCTGCTCGACCGGCTCATCGAGCAGTACCAGTATCGCCTTTACCGCTACCTGCTCTTCCTCACCGCCAACCGCGAGACGGCGGAGGACCTGTTCCAGGAGACCTGGGTGCGAGTGCTCGACCGCGGCCACCAGTACAACGGCAAGGCGAAGTTTGAGACCTGGCTGTTTTCCATCGCTCGCCACTTGGTGATTGACGCGCTCCGTCGCCGGCGGCCCGAGAGTTTGGACGAGCTGATGGACCCGGCCGAAGGCCAGGAGGGCAGGCCGGCGCGGGAGTTTGCCGCCGGTGAGCCCGGGCCTGCCGAACTCTTCGCGCAGGGCGAAGAAGGTGAGCGCGTGGCCGCGGCGCTCGGCGAATTGCCGTCGGCGCACCGCGAGGTGCTGCTGCTCCGGTTCCAGGAGGATTTGGGGCTTGAAGAAATCGCCGGCGTCGCCGCCGCCCCGCTCTCCACCGTGAAATCGCGACTCTATCGCGGTCTCGAGCAACTGCGGGGATTGTTGGAGGAACCACGGCCATGAACGCCATGAACCCCATGAAGGAAGACATCCATGGACGCGCCAAGCGGTTGATCGCCGCGGAGCGGGTGGAAGGCATCGCGGCCTCGGATCGCGAGTGGTTGAGCGGCCACCTCGCAGCGTGCGCTCGCTGCGCCGCTCTCTCGGCGTCGACCGAGAACGCCTTGCGGTCTCTGCGGACGCTCCCCATCCGGCTCAGCCCGACGCTCGCGGATCGAGCGCGAATGCGCGTCAGCTTGCGCGCCGGGGAGCTTCGCCAGGAGCGCGCCCGCGCCTGGGCGTTGTGGATTTCGTGCTCCCTCTCCTGGGTGCTGGGGGTCGGGAGCGCTCCGCTCGTGTGGCGGGCCTGTGAGTGGCTAGGCCAGGAGGCGAGGCTGCCCGACATCGTGTGGCAGGCAGGATTTGCGCTCTGGTGGCTGGCGCCGGTGGCCGCCGTCGCGGCATTTCTCGCCGCCCATAAGCGGCGTGCCGCGCGTATGAACGATGGGATGGCGCCGTAAGGGCGGGTTTGGAAACCCGCCCCTACCAGCACCACTGAAGGACGAGGACGAGGTACTCCTATGACCGAACAGAATCCCGTGACCGAAAAAATGCGGGCTATCAACTTTCGCATGACAAGGGAAAAGTTCCGCTTTAGGGACGAACTGCGCCTCATTCCGCGCTGGCTCGTACGCTTGATGGTGGCGCTGTTCGTCGTCGCCCAGGCGTTTTCGCAGTTGATGACCGCCTGGGGCTATCGACCCTGGTCGGACTGGAGTCCGGGCGTCAACGCGCTGGCGATGGCTGGAATCGTGACCGGCTTGAGCCTGGTTCTTACCGTCGTTGTTTTTCTTATTGCCTACGTCAACCGCGACGCCAAACGGCGGGGCATGAGTTCCACGCTGTGGACGCTGCTCGTGATCTTCATCCCTAACGGCATCGGGTTTATCATCTATTTCCTGGTGCGCGAGCCGGTGCAGTTCAATTGCCCGCAGTGCGGCGCGGCGGTGAGCGCGCGGTTCAACTTCTGCCCCAGTTGCAAGCACAACCTGCGTCCAGCTTGCCCGCAATGCGGCCGCGAGGTCCATGCCGAAGATCGGTATTGCCCACAGTGCGCGTACGATTTGGCAGGAGCGAGGAGTCAGGAGCCAGGAGTTAGGAGCTAGGAGTCAGAAGTCAGAAGACGATCACCCAATCACTCAATCACTCAATCACGCAACCACTCAATCCCGTCATCCCTTCTTCACCTGCGCTAGCACCAGGCGTCCGACCTCGCGCAGGGTCTCGAAGACCCCCGTGCCCTGGGAGGCCACGGCCTCGAACACCGGCTCGCCCTTGCGCCCGAGCATCTGCTGCAGTTGCGCAGCGGGCAGGGCGCTGGGCAGGTCGCGCTTGTTCAATTGCAGGGCGTAGGGCAGCGAGCCGAAGTCGCAGGAGAGCGTCTTGAGGTTTTCCATCAGGTTGTCAAGCGCCACGAGGTTCGCGTCCATGCGCTCGAGACGCGAGTCCGCCACGAACACCACGCCGTCCACGCCGCGTAGAATCAGGTTGCGGCTGGCGTCGTAGATGACCTGGCCGGGCACGGTGTAGAGATGAAAGCGCACTTTGAAGCCGCGAATCTGGCCCAGCTCGATCGGCAGGAAGTCGAAGAAAAGCGTGCGATCGTTTTCCGTCGCGAGCGAGATCATCTTGCCGCCGGTCTTGCCCAGCGTCTGCTCGCAAATCCACTGCAGGTTCGTCGTCTTGCCGCTCATGCCGGCGCCGTAATAGACGATTTTGCAGTTGATTTCGCGCGCCGCATGGTTGATGAAGCTCACCGGTCGAGTCCCTCAGCCCTGATGCGTAACTCTGCCATAAGAGGAAGCATCACGACAGCGAAAAATTGCACCGCGGCGGCGCGGCGCTTTTCCCTTGCGCCATGAGGCGCCGAGGCGATATTACTGGAAAGCGCGAGAATCCGCCCGATAGGAGACTTAACAGGAGACTTTATGCTGAAACCGACGTTCGCGGCGATGGCCGGGCTTTCACTGCTGCCGGCATTTGCCTCTTCAAATCTCGCGGTCAAGCCTGGCGTCCGGCCCAGTGCCGAGACCAGTGCGCGTCCCGGCGCCAGGGAAAGCCTGGACGCTTTCAACAAGAAGTTTATTGGCAACTGCACCGGGATGGACCAGGCTGCCGCCGCCGCCCTCTGGGCCGACGATGGCGTGGATTTGATTCAGGGCATGCAGCCGATGGTCGGGAAGGCCGTGATCGCGAAGTGGCTGAACGGTCTTACGCCGCAACTGAAGGGCGCCAAGATGCTTTACTGCACGGTGGACTGGCGCGACATCAAGATTCAGGGCGATTGGGCCTATGAGTGGGGCATCAACCGGCAGAAGATCGCTTTTCCGCCCCTGCAGGAAGCGTTCGAAAATGAAGGCAAGATTCTGTTGATTGTGAAACGCCAGGCGGCGGGCGATTGGAGACTCGAGCTGGAATCATGGAACAGCAGTCCACAGCCACCAAAGAAGCCCTCAACCGAGAAACCCTAATGCGACGCCTGTTCATGACCGGTGCGCTTGTCGGTGTACTGCTCGCGTGCTCGTTGAGCGGCGCGCCGACATCCCCGGGGGCCGCCCAGGGGCAAGGCCCAAGCCAACAAGCTTCGGGCCAAGCTCGCCAGAATCAAAAGCCGCCTCACGATTACTCCATCACGCTGCCGCCGAAGCCCGATTTCTCCGCCCTCGACTGGCTGGCCGGCGACTGGGCGGGCCAGACCACGGGCAAGGGCTCGACCGGTGACGTTCACATCAGTGTTGCTTACGCGCTCGACCGGCGTTACATGGTTTTCAACGAGTGGATCGCGCTCCCGGCCACCAAGACCGCGCCTGCCACGCGCGAGGCCTGGATGGGCATTCTGGCCAGCGGCCGCGCCGGGTCCGGCTTGGTGTTTCACTCGTACTCTTCCACCGGCTTTGTGCTGCGCTATCGGGTGCAGGCAAGCACGAACGAGATTGATTTCTTTCCCGAGGGCGGCGACCCGGCGCCGGCCGGCTGGCTTTTCCGCCGCACGCTCGCTCGCGTGGCGGACGGGACGTTCACCGAAACCGTCCAGGTGGCGCCTCCCAATCGGCCGTTCTTTGACTACTACACCGCCCGATTGACTCGCGTGGCAGCGCAGCCATCGCCCCCAGGGCCGCCGTCGCCGTCCAAGCCCGCCGCCGCTGGTTCGCCTGCCGCTCCGGCTGGCGGCGGGACTCCGGGGAATCCGCCGGCAAAGGACAACACACCGCCGAAGGATACTTCGCCAACTCCTCCGCACCGCTAAGGGTTCGGCGCGAATCCTCAGGAGACGAAAGCCCACCGAGTCATGCGATTCTCGATGCCTGGAGTGCGAAAACCCGTGAAACACATCGCCATCATCGGCGGCGGCCCGGCTGGGGCGACGGCCGCAGAACGCTTGCTCGCGCCGAACTCCGGTCGGACGTCTGGCGACATCCGCGTCACGGTCTTCGAAGAGAAGCAGGGATGGGAGAAACCCTGCGGCGGCGGATTACCCTGGAAGGCGCTGGAGCGCTACCCCTTCCTGCTTGAAGCGACTGATGAACATCGTCTCGTGCGCGAGGCCGAACTGGTGGCCGGGGACGGCCGCGCCGTGCGCTTCAGTCTGCGGCGGCCGCTCGCCATCTATTCCCGCGCCACGCTGAACCAACTTCTGCTGCGGCGCGCCGTGCATGCGGGTGCGGAGATCGTGGCAGATCGCGTTGTTGGCGTCTGTCGCGACCGTGGCGGCTGGCGTCTGCGGGGCTCGTCCCGATTTCATCGGGGCAAGCAGGCGGATTACACAGCGGATTATGTGATTCTCGCTGCCGGGGCGCGCAGCGCGTTGCGCGGTTCGTTCGCCCCGCCCTTCGCCCCGCGCGACTTCATGCTGACCTTTGGTTACTACGCCCCGCTCGACGCCCCCGACGGCTCGGTGCGCGAGCGCGGTCTCGACCGCTTGCTGCGCGTGCAGTTCTTCGAGGACTTCGAAGGCTATGCCTGGGCTTTTCCGCGGCCCGACCACCTGTCGCTCGGCATTTGCGGCAAGGCGGGCGAGAATCGCATGAGCGCCTTGCAGGAACGACTGCGCGCCTTCATGGAGACGTTCGGCTATGGTCACGGTCATTCCCGCGCCAGAGGGAATCCAGTTTTCAGCCATCTTCTGCCGGCGCTCTCGCCCGATGGCTGGAGCGCGATGCGCCTGGCGGGCGACGGTTGGGCGATGGTGGGCGACGCCGCCGGTCTCGTAGATCCGGTAACCGGCGAGGGAATCTATTTCGCCATGCGGTCCGGCGAGCTGCTCGCCGAATCGCTGCGGGCCGCTTCGTTCAATGGTGACTCGGCACCGCGCTATGCCGACCGGGTCCGTGAGGACTTCGGCCGCAGGCTGGCGCTCGGGGCGCGTCTGGCGCCACTGTTCTATCATGGCGACTTCCTCGGCCAGCCTTCTACAACCCGCCTGGTCCAGTTCGCTGCGCGCAGTGCGGCGTTCGCAGGCTTGCTGCAGGACCTCATTGAAGGCTCGCAGTCATATTCGGGTTTGGCGTCGCGGCTTTATCGGGGCTTTGGGCGTGCAGTGGCGGGGACGGTAGTGGGCGCGATCCGTGACCGGCTGAAAGGCGCTGTCACCGCGGAGAACACGGAGGCCGCTGAGAAACCGCGCGCCGCGGCTTGATCTTCCCTGTTCACGATCAATTGTTATGCCGACGAAGTCGCAGGAACTCTTCGCGAAGGCCCTCCAGCTCATGCCGGGCGGGGTTAATTCTCCCGTGCGCGCTTTCCGCGCCGTGGGAGGGGACCCGGTATTCATCGCGAGCGGCCAGGGCTCGCGCCTCACCGACGTCGACGGTCGGACTTACATTGATTACGTCACCTCCTGGGGGCCGCTCATTCTCGGCCACTGTCACCCCGAAGTGATGGATGCGGTGGAGCGCGCGCTCCACTCGGGTTCGAGCTTCGGCGCCTGCACCGCAGCGGAAGTGGAATTGGCGGAGCACCTCCGCGAGGCGTTCCCTTCCGTCGAGCGCGTGCGCCTGACGAGTTCGGGCACTGAGGCCACGATGTCGGCCCTGCGCGTGGCGCGGGCCGCGACCGGGCGCGAGAAGATCCTGAAGTTCGACGGCTGCTACCACGGCCACGCCGACAGTTTGCTGGTCAAAGCCGGCTCGGGCGTGGCGACGCTCGGCCTCGCCGACAGTCCCGGCGTGCCACGGGCGCTCGCCGAGCTCACGTTGAGCGTGCCCTATAACGATACCAAGCTGCTGGAACAGGTCTTTGATGCTCATCCTCGCGAGCTTGCCGCCGTGATCGTCGAGCCGGTAGCCGGTAACATGGGTTGTGTGCCGCCGCGCCCCGGCTTTCTCGAGGGCCTGCGCACTTTGACAGCGAAGCACGGCACGGTGCTGATTTTCGACGAGGTCATCACCGGCCTTCGCGTGGCCCGCGGCGGGGCGCAGGAACTGTGCGGCGTCACGCCCGATATGACGACGCTCGGGAAGATCATCGGCGGCGGACTGCCGGTGGGCGCTTACGGCGGCAAAGCCCAGTTGATGGAATTCGTCGCGCCGGCAGGGCCGGTGTACCAGGCCGGCACGCTTTCGGGAAATCCACTGGCCGTGGCCGCGGGCTTGAAGACCATCGAAATCGTGTCGCGCCCCGGCTTCTACTCGCGGCTCGAAGCGCTGGCTGAGAAACTCGTCGCCGGACTCGCCGCTGCAGCAGGCCGCGCCGGCGTGCCGCTGGTGATCAACCGAGTCGGCTCGATGTGGACGCCGTTTTTCACGGCGAGCGAGGTCACCGACTATACGTCGGCCCAGAAATCGGATACCGCGGCCTTCGGCCGGTTCTTTCGGACGATGCTCGAACGCGGCGTCTACCTCACGCCCTCGCAGTTCGAGACGGCGTTCGTCTCCGGCGCTCACAGCGAAGAGGACATCGCGGAGACGATTCGCGCTGCCAGCGAATCGTTCGGCATGGTGAGAGGAAGAGCGTGAGACGCGATCGCCAGGTGTGCCGGCGTGCCGAAAAGGGAAGCGAAACTATCCAAAAGGTCCGGAAAGGGCAATCGCCGGTGGAAGAAATTCGTTCTTCGGCTGTGAAACGTCCGGAGTTCTAGCTGCATCTATTGAGAATACAAGCGTTAGGCCTCGGCGGGTTTGAGCACGAAGAGGCGATTTGGTTGGCACTCTGATTGCAGTCAATTGGGTGGGAAGCGCGGAGGTGGGCATGCTGAGTGATGACGAACTGGCCAGGATTCGGGAGGAGCAGGAAGAGACTGAGCGCTGGCGCCGGTATTCCTGCCACGTCGTCGCCGAAATGCTCGAAGCTTGCGCCATCTGCGGAGCGGTGCGCGAGAAGGAACACCTGAACCGCTGCCAGTGGTGCGACGACACTTACTTCTGCAAGGACGGCCTCTGCGCCCCCCAGCATCGCGCTGACGTTCATGCCGATGTAGCCTACTGGACTTGGTGAAAGCATTGAGTGATTGAGCGATTGAGTGATTGGGTGATCGACTCCATAGCCCATCTTCTCGTCCCCGAGCACTCTATTCCCCTCCTCACCTCTGGTCACTGTTCTCGACTAGGGCGATAAGTCGCCGATGTCAGATCGGTCTCCCACACGGTCACCGAAGAGATCTGCGCTCCATGTTCTTTCACCTGCGGCGCCATCTCATCGCAAAAATACCGGGCCAGATTCTCCGCCGACGGGTTCAGCTCGTCGAAGGGCGGAAGGTCATTCAGGAAATGGTGATCGAGGCGGCTGGCCAGCAACTTGAGGGCCTGGCGCAGGTCGCCGAAATCCACCAGCAGGCCGGTGGAGTTAAGCTGCTCGCCGGCGATCGTCACCCGGACTTTGTAGTTGTGTCCGTGGACGTTCTCACACTTCCCCTTGTAATTTCTCAGCGCGTGGCCCGCGGCAAACGAATAGTCGACGGAGATTTCAAACATTTTAATTCAGTGGCTAGTGATTAGTGGCTAGCGGGCAACGCACTGGCCACTAACCACTGGCCACTAGCCCCTAACCACTGTCTTTCAACATTCTCGCATAAAATCCCGCACGTCTTCCATGCGGCTGGTGCGCGCGTAAGCGGGCAGGCTGTCAAAGAAAAGCTTGCCGTAGAACTTCCTCACCATGCGATTGTCGAGGATCGCCAGCACACCGCGGTCTTCAGTGCTTCGAATCAGTCGGCCAAATCCCTGCTTGAGCGCGATGACCGCCTCGGGAACCTGATATTCCGTGAAAGCGTTGCCGCCCTCTTCGTTGATCTGCCGGATGCGAGCCGCGACCACAGGATCGCTGGGCACGGCGAACGGCAAGCGATCGATGATGACCGCGCTCAACTGCTGGCCTTGAACGTCCACGCCCTGCCAGAAGGAGCTGGTGGCAAAGAGCACGGCGTGGGCGGTCTTGCGAAAGCGGTCGAGCAGCACGGTGCGCGGCGCCTTGCCCTGGAGCAGCATGGGATAGCGCAGACGCGATCGCACGCGTTCATGCATCTCGCGCATCTGTTGGTAGGACGTGAACAGAACGAAAGCGCGGCCCTTGGTGGCCTTGAGGATTTGAATCACCTCCTCCGCCGCGAGGCGCGCGAACTCAGGCTCGCGGGGATCGGGCAAGTGTGCGGGAGTGTAAAGCAGCGCCTGCGTGCCGTAGTCGAAGTGTGAGGGGAAGATCTGTTCCTGCGGACTCTGCAGTCCCAGCCGGCGCTTGAGAAAATCGAACGTGCCACCGACGGCGAGCGTGGCCGAGGTGAGCACCACGGACGGCGTGCGGTCGAAGAGGCGCTCGCGCAGGAGAGGCGCAACGTCAATCGGCGAGGCTTCGAGAAAGACGCCGCGGCCGCGGCGTTCCCACCAGAAGACGAAATTGCGGTTGTCGCTCTGTAGCACGGTCTCGAGCGCCTGACGCAGTTCCCCAGCGCGCCGGATGAGATTGTTGATCTCTTCCGGCCGGTCTTGCAGGCGGCTCAGCTCAGTTTCGAGATGCTGGTGAGCATTGAGCAGGGCGGTATACGCGCTGCGGTTGACTTCGAGGAAGCTCTCGCGGTTTTCGAAGTTGAACCGCCCCTCGCGCGCCGGGAAAAGCTCGAAAAAGCGGTCAGAACGGTGACGCAAGTCGCCGACGGCGGCGAACGCGTCTGGGGCATCGATCTCCTTCACGCGCAGGGTGACCTCGGTATCGCGCGCCAGGTCCTCCACGCGGTAGTTGGAGAATTGCAGGCCGAAGTACTGCGTGGCCACGTCCTCCACGTCGTGCGCCTCGTCGAAGACCACGGCGGCATATTCCGGCAGGAGGCTCGAAAACTCCATCTGCTTCAGCGCCAGGTCAGCGAAGAACAGGTGGTGGTTCACGATAATGAGGTCGGCCTCGGCGGCGCGCTGGTGCATGAGGGTGATGAAGCAGCGGTCGAACTGGGCGCACTTCTGGCCGGTGCAGGTCTCGCGCCGGGCGTCAATGTGCGACCAAAATTGGGTGGTGTCAGGTAGATTGGTAAGCTCGGCGCGGTCGCCGGTCTCCGTCCGCTTCTCCCACTCGCGGATCGCCGCGTATTGTTCCACTTCCTCCAGGCCGGCGAGCACCGGTTGATTCTCAGCGTCGTAGAGCTTCTGGCGGCAAAGATAATTCGAGCGGCCCTTCATGAGCGTGGCGCGGACGCGCGGGAAGAGCTTCTTCAGAAAGGGAAGGTCCTTGAAGAAGACCTGTTCCTGCAGATTCTTGGTGCCGGTTGAGATGACGACGCGACGGCCGTCCAGAATGGCGGGTACGAGATAGGCCAGCGTCTTGCCGATGCCGGTGCCCGCTTCGGCAATCAAGTGCCGGCCGTGCTCGAAAGCCGCTGCCACTTCCTCCGACATTTCGAGCTGCGCCGGCCGGTACTCGTAATGCGGATGATGGCGCGCGAGCCAACCCTCGGGCCCGAAGATTTTTTCGAGCGACGGCTTTTCGCGGGTCTTTGTGATGACGGCGGCCATAGCACGCTTCGCGACAAAGTTAAGGTTCAGAATTCCCGGATACCCTCGACCGCGGGAACGCTGATTGAGTAAAGCACGACCGGGATGCCTTTGTGAGTTAGGGTCCGTTCAAAGCTCATGCCCAGCTTCTCCATCACGTGGATCGAAGCGCGGTTCGCGGGCTGGGCGACGGCCACGACACGATGGAGGCCGACCCTCTCGAAGGCGTCACGCAAAGCCTCGCGCGCTGCTTCCGTGGCGAGGCCCTGGCCCCAGCAGGCACGCGCCAGCCACCAGCCGATCTCAATGTCGGGCGTGCCGATGAGAGGCTGAATACCGCAGAATCCCGCGGGCGCGCCGGTCTCCTTCAAGACCAGCTTCCAGAGGCAATACTGCCGGGCGGCATTGTAGTTCATCTGGCGCGTGACAAACTCGCGAATCTGTTCCTCCGGCCATGGCCTGCCGTCGCTGATGTACCGCATCACTTCGGGATCAGAAGCGATGGGACGGAAGGCCAGCCAGTCGTCTGCTTGCCAAGTCTCGAGTCTTGTTCGCGCCGTTTCCAAGATTGCCATAAAGCCATATAAGGAAGTCACGAGTCAACGGATCGATCGTAGACAGCGGGAATCCAATCCGCTGATTCATTCCCGCCTCTTACGGCCCTCAGCCGGCGTCGAATCGGGGCAGCTTGCGTTCGATTTCAAATTGCTTATTTTCAATAACATTCCCGCTTAGTTCGTAAGTCTCCCGCCTTGGACGCTCGCCTCCGGCCCCGACTGCAAACGTATCCCGCAGCAGCGGGACGCCGGAGTTTGGTACTAACTTTCTCAAAATATGCGCTAAAATGGCTGTAATAATCTGATAATAAATAACATAACCGAGCTGGCTTTGCTTTCGACGATTTTCTTCTATGTTACTGATAGGCCTAATGTTAAACTCATTGGCTTTGCTTGACTTTGCTTTCTGGCGGTTGGTAAGGTGAAAGTGTGTGGAAGTGGTCCGAAGTTGCGAGAAGCAATACATGGAGATACGGGAAAGCAAAGGTACCATAGGCTCCGGAGTTTGTCAAGTAGTAAATTGCGGTGAATTTTGTGAATTGCGCAGTCCGACCCTGCTGGCTCTCAAATTTTTCAACACGAAACCTTGCAACCCCATCCCGTGCCCTCGCTTTGCCGTCTTGCGGCTTATGACTCTGGTCTGACTTCGGTTCTTCTACTCCGCATGAAACCGATATCCCGCCTGCTTGATGGCCTTGCGGAAGTCGTCCGACTTCATCTCCACCAGCTTACACATCTCGTAAAGCCGCGAACTGAGCGTCACACCGAACTGGTCAAGCGAGCGGTCGAGGCTCGGGACGGATTCGCCCGAAGGCATACGCGTCCCGGCGCGGGCCTCGTTCGGCCCGCCACCCGGCGAGGGTCGGGCCCCTGTGTCGGCACGCCGCGAAGTCTCGCCCAGGGGCAACGTCGTGGTGATAAGCGTGGCCTTCTTCTGGTTGTAACGCGAGTTGATGATGTGGGCCAGCGTCTCTTTCACCCAGTCGCTGGGATTGGCGGCTATGACCTCGTCCAGCAGCAGGACCTCGGCGTCGAGCACCGGCGCGACGACGCTGAACTCCGAGGTTTGCGACACCGGGTTGTAGCTCTCGCGGATTTCTTGCAGCAGATCGCGGAAATCATAAAAGAGGCAGGGTACGCCCTTCTGAATCATCAGCTCGCGCAGCACCGCGACCGCCAAGTGCGTCTTGCCAACGCCGGTGGTGCCGACAAAAAGCAGGCCGAAGTCGGTGGGATATTCTTCCACGAAGCGCTCGGCCCAGAGCTTGGCCGTCCTGAGGCTCTGATTGGTCTGCCCGCTCTCCCGATCCTTGCGGATGTGGAAGTTCTCGAAGGTGCAGTGTTCGTAACGGCGGGGAATGCGGCCGCGGCGCAGGAGCTCGTCGGAGCGCTCTGCCTCGTTGCACGAGCAGCGTTCCACGCGGCGCACGCCGTCGGCCGCAGGAGGTTCAACGGGCCTCCAGCCGGTGCCTTCGCATTGGGGACAATCTGGCTTGGCCATGGGCTGACTCGCAGAAGCATTTTACAGGGAAATAGTCCCCCGTCAGCCGGGAAAAACAGCTGGCAAGAATGAGGCTGGACTGGCAGCGCCGACGGGCGACGGAGTTAGAACGCCTGGACCTTGGTCACTTTGCCGTTGATAAAGCTCAGTACCCAGCGGTGGCCTTCTTTCAGGTAATACCACGTCTCGGAAAGGCTGCCGTCGGTAGTGTCGTTGATTTTCTTCTGCTCCGGGTCGCCGAAGGCCAGTATCACCATCTGGTAGGTCATGCCTTCCTTCACCATCTTCTCGGAGATGGCCTGCTTGAACTCGGTCGGGAAGCCAGCCTCAGCAATATCATTTTGAATGTCGCTTACATCCAGAACGCGGCCCATCGCTTTCAGAAAATCCTCTGGAGCGATGTCGCTGTCTGTCAGGTTGCGCTCGTAGCGGAAGTTGATCCGCGAGCCGCCGGCGCGCTTGTAGCCGGGACTCACCTTGTTGGCGTGCTTGCTGCCGCGGCGCCCCTCACCGCCGCCTCCCAGATGGATTTCCACGCGGTCGCTGTCAACCTTGACGTCGGTGATCGTGGCCGATTCGTTGGCGTCCACGCCCACACCCTTTGACTTCAGGTACTTGCTCAACGAGCCCATGTCAATGCCACGTTCGTCGAGCCGCTTGTTGCCCTCCGCCCTCATGTAAACGTTCAATCCTTCTTTGGTTGCCGGCAGTTCGATAAGAGCTTTGACTTCCTTGCCGAGCAGGAGCTTGCTCAACGCCTGCCGGGAGTCTTCTGACGTGTCGCCCCGCAACCCGCGAGGAGAAACAGAAAAGCCGAGGACGACAAGAATAGCGACCAGCACCTTCCACGTTGTCTTCATTTTTCCCCCTGATAAGTAACTTGTCAACAATGGTCCGAGCCGCGCCGCCCTCGCGATAGGTCGCTTGCAACTGTCTCAGGATCCGAAATGGCGCGGCCAACGCCGTGTTGTACCACCCGACAACGGTGTTGTCAAGAATCCGGCGACGATGGACAGGCGAGATATCAACCACCCGCCGGTATCCGCTTCACTGTTTTTCTTCGGGGTGGGGTATCGGCGCGCGCCGCGTCCGCGCGCGGACCAGGAACGGCGGGGCCACGCGCACCAGCGCGTTCTGGATGCGTTCCTCCGTCTCGCTCGATCGATCGAGCATCCGGTCGCGGACGTACTCGACGAAGGCCTGCATTTCGCGGTGCATCTCGGCCATGCGACGGCGCATGTTGAGAATGATCTCGATCCCCGCCAGGTTCACGCCGAGGTCGCGCGTGAGGCCCAAAATCGTCTCGAGCTGTTCGAGGTCTTCTTCGGTGTAGAGGCGCGTGTTGCCCTCGCTGCGCGACGGTTTCAACAGGCCCTCGCGCTCGTAGAGCCGCAGCGTCTGCGGATGGATTTGATACATCTCCGCCACGGCGCTGATCATGTAGCCGGTCTTGCCTTTCGTCTTGGTTCTGCGCGCTCTTGCCATGTTTCGGGCCATTATCCACTAACCACCCTCGACTAACCACTCACCGCTGACTCGTCCAACCAGATTGTCTGGTCGCGCTCGGGGCCGGTGGAGACCATCGCGACCTTTACACCGACTTCGCCGGAGAGAAATCGCATGTAGTCCTGCGCCTGGCGTGGGAGCTTCGATTCGTCGGAGAGGCCGAAGGTAGGCTGCTGCCAGCCGGGCAGGACCTGGTAATGAACCTTGAGGTGTTCGAGCGCGGGAATCTCCGCGGGGAAGTTGGTGAAGCGTTTGCCCTTATATTCGTATTCCACGCCGACCGGGATTTCCGCCAGGTGATCGAGGATATCGAGCTTGGTGATGACCAGCGCGCTCAGGTGATTCAACCGGGCGCTGTAGCGCGCCGCCGGCACGTCAAACCAGCCGCAGCGCCGCGGGCGTCCGGTGACGGCGCCGTACTCGCCGCCGCGCTCGCGAATCTTTTCGCCGTCGGCGCCCAGCGCCTCGGTGGGAAACGGGCCGCTGCCGACGCGCGTCGTGTACGCTTTGGAGACGCCGATGACGCCGCCGATGCGGGTGGGTCCGACGCCCGTGCCAGTGCAGGCTCCGCCGGCCGCGGCGCTCGACGAGGTGACGAAGGGATAAGTGCCGTGGTCGAGATCGAGCAGCGCCCCTTGCGCGCCTTCAAACAGCACGCGCTTGCCGCGATCCATCTCGGTGTTGAGCCAGGCGGAGACGTCGGCGAGGCACGGCACAAAGCGCTCGGCGGCCTTCAGATATTCATCCATCCACTCGCCGCCGTCGAGCAGCACGCGGCCGAATAGCGCCGCGGCCATGCGGTTCTTTTCCTCCACCACTTCGCGGCACTTGCGGCGGAACGATTCCGCGTCGTGCAGGTCGTCCGTGCGCAGGCCGCGGCGTCCGGCCTTGTCCTCATAGGTGGGGCCGATACCCTTCGCCGTGGTCCCGATTTTGGACCCGCCGCGCGCCGCTTCAGCCGCGACCTCGTGGGTGCGGTGGTAGGGGAGAATCAGGTGAGCGCGATCGCTGATCAGCAGCCGGCCGGCGATCGAAACCCCGGCGCTTTCGAGGGTGTCCAGCTCCTTCAGCAGGGCGTGTGGGTCGATCACGACGCCGTTGCCGATGACGGCCGTCTTGTCGGGGCGCACGAGGCCGGTAGGCAGCAATTGGAGGATGAACTTCTTGCCGTCCACCACCACGGTGTGTCCAGCGTTGGCACCGCCTTGGTAGCGCGCGACGATGTCGAAGTGCTCGGCAAGAGCGTCTACCACTTTGCCCTTGCCTTCGTCACCCCATTGCACGCCAACTACAACGACATTCTGAGGCATGGAAAATCAGGAGCCAGAACTCAGGAGTCAGAAGCCAGAAGGCGGAAGTCAGCCGACTGCTGACTTCCGCCTTCTGACTGCTGCTATTCACAGGTGCTTCTCGATCATCTTGACAATGGCGTCCTTGGGATGCGCGCCAGTTAGTTGCTCGGCCACTTGGCCGTTCTTGAATAGGAGCAGCGCCGGAATGCCCTGGATGCGATAGCGGCTGGTCACGGACATGTTTTCATCCACGTTGAGCTTGCCGACTACGGCGCGGTCGGCATATTCCTGCGCGATCGACTCGACGGTGGGCGCAATCATGCGGCAGGGGCCGCACCAGGTGGCCCAGAAGTCCACCAGCACCGGTTTTTCAGCCTTCAGCACCTGTTCGTCAAAATTTTGGTCGGTAAACTCCACAATGTTGTTGCCTGCCATTTTCCCTAACCTCCACTGGCCTTAGATGCGCCCGCCGGGGTTTTGATTCCGCCCCGGGCCGGCGCGAGCTTCTCGTACAGCCCGACATATTCCTTCGCCGAGCGGCCCCAGGAAAAGTCCTTTTTCATGCCATTCTGCATCACGCGCCGCCAGGCTACCAGGTCGCGATAAGTTTCGAGAGCTCGCGTGATCGCGGACAGCAAGGCGCCCGAGGAATAATCACTGAACTTGAAGCCGGTGCCGCGCGTGCCGTCGAAATCCTCGATCGAATCGTCGAGGCCACCCGTCACCCGCACGATAGGCACGGTGCCGTACTTCAGGCTGTACATCTGGTTCAGGCCGCTCGGTTCGTAGCGCGACGGCATGAGGAACATGTCCGCCCCGGCTTCGATCTCGTGAGCCACGGTATTGTCATAAGCGACCTTAACGAGGAACTTGTCGGGGTACTTGGCGGCGAGCGCGCGGAAAAGCGATTCGTACTCCGGCGCGCCAGTGCCGAGCGCGACGATGTAGAGGTCCTGCGTGGCAAGATTTTCCGCAATGGCGGCGATGAGGTCAAAGCCCTTCTGGCGGTCGAAGCGCGAGACGATGCCGAGCACCGGCCGGTCGAGCGCCGGATTCTTCGCCCCCATTTTTTCGAGCAGGGCTTTCTTGCACAGCGACTTGCCTTTCAAATTGTCCACGGTGTAGTGGGCGGCGATCAGCTTGTCGGTGGAGGGATTCCAGGCGTCGTAGTCCACGCCGTTGAGGATGCCGCGGATATGGTCCGAGCGCTTTTGCAGCACGCCTTCGAGTCCGCAGCCGAACTCCTTGGTCTGAATCTCCGCCGCGTACCGCCGGCTGACCGTGGTGATGGCGTCTGAAAAAACGATGCCGCCCTTCAGCAGATTCACCTGGGCGTAGTATTCGAGGGCGTCCACCGTGAGTAAGCTCACGTCGAGCGAGATTTCGGGAAGGATATGCGGCGGGAAGAGCCCCTGATAGGCCAGGTTGTGAAGGGTGAAGACCACGGGCGTCTTTTGAAAGAATCCGTCATGGGCGTAGCGGTGCCGCAGATAAACCGGCACGAGAGCGGTCTGCCAGTCGTGGCAATGGATGACGTCGGGCGGGGCGGGGAACCGCTTCAGGAATTCGAGCGCCGCCAGTGAGAAGGCGGCAAAGCGCATATAATTGTCCGGGAAGTCGGCCTTGCCCTTCTCCTGGTAAAGGCCGTCGCGGTCAAAATACTCGGGACAGTCCACAAGATAATGCCGCACACCGTCGGCCGTGCCGCCGTCCTCGATCGAGGCGAACTTGAACCCGGAAGCGAGCGGGATGGTGATGCTCGCGCCGGACGGGGCCGTCGGCCCCGGATTGGTGATGCGGTAGCGCGGCAGGATGACGTCGACTTCCAGCCCCTGCTCGACGAGCGCCTTGGGCAGCGCTCCAACCACGTCGGCCAGGCCGCCGGTTTTCGAAAAGGGCACGCCTTCCGAGGCCACAAAAACAATTCTCACGCGGATTCTCCAATGAACAGTTCGAGAAAGTTTTTGATTACCAAGCCTAGAGGATGGCCGCCGCGGCTGTCAAGTGCGGTGTCTCCGTGGCCTTCTTCGCACTCCGCTTTGCGCCAAAGACCAAATAGGGAAGAGAGGGGCATCTTGGGTTAGTATGGTAGCGGTAGTTCCTGACAAACGCAGCGCAGGCAGGTCAGGAGCCTGAGCATGAAAAATCATCGGATGGTTCTGCTGATGGTGTGGACCTTGTTGGCCTGCGCCTTGGCGTCGGGCGAGGCCCGGCGGAAAGTGATCATCGACCAAGATGCCCTGGGCCCGGCGGGCACGGACGAGAACGCCATCCTGGTTCTGGTTCAATCGCCGGAGGTCGATCCTTTGGGAATCACCGTGGTTACCGGAGACGGCTGGCGCGACGAGGAAGTGGCGCACACACTACGGATGCTGGAGATCATCGGGCGGAGCGACATTCCCGTGGTCCCGGGCGCGGTGTTTCCGCTCGTGAACAGCCGGGAGCGCGCCCTAGCGTGGGAAAAGCTGCACGGGCGGATTCGTTACATGGGCGCCTGGTTCGCCAGCTATCCGGGATGGAAATACCACGACCCGTATGTGGTGCCGCCGTTGAAGGAAGGGAATCCCACCACGAAGCCGTCAAGCGAAGACGCGGCGCACTTCATGGTGCGGATGGTTCGCCAGTATCCGCATGAGGTGACGATTTACGCCGCTGGCCCGCTCACCAACTTGGCGCTGGCGATGAAGCTCGACCCGCATTTCCCCGAACTCGCGAAAGAATTGGTGGTGATGGGCGGCAGCATGAATCCGGTTACCGACAACCCGGAATTCAGCCATAACCCGCAACGGGAATTCAATTTCTGGTTCGATCCTGAGGCCGCCGACCAAGTGCTCCACGGCAAGTGGCCAAGCATTACGTGCACGACCGTGGACATCTCCGTCAAGACGCACGTGACGCAAGCCCTGCTCGATGAGATCGCGCAAGCGCGGACACCTGCAGCCCAGTACGTTTCCGAATACACCCATCCGGGACAATACATGTGGGACGAACTGGCGGCCGCCGCCTGGGTGGACCCGAGCATCATCACGAAGGAAGAAATGGTGTACCTGGATACCGACGTGGACGACGGAGCCGGTTATGGGAATACGCTGAGCTGGGCGCCGGGCGACAATCCCGGCCTCGGCGAGCAGTTGGCGCATGTGCAGCAGGATCTGGATACGGCGAAGCTCTATCGGCTGTTCATCCATCTCATGACCAGTCCCACGCCCGGCCCGACGCCCGGCGCTCACGCAGCGGCTTCGGTCCCTTCAGCCGGTTCTTCGAGCGAGTTCCGATATGACGACAAGCCGGAGTTCAAGGCCGGCGCCGTCAATGCCGGCGCGAGCCCGGGAGGCTACAGCTCCGCCGCCCAGCCTGCCAGCTTGGATATTGCGCGACTGAAACAGCAGGTCGCCCTGAATCCTTCGAACGCCCAGGCGCGATACGATTACGCGCTGGCCTTGTGGAGAAGTGGAACCCATTTGCCCGAAGTCGAGTCTCAGTTGATGAGCGCCGTCAAGCTCGACCCGCGGTTCGCGGACGCTCACCTTCAATTGGGCGCTCTCTACGCGGAGCAGGCCAAATACGCCCCGGCGATCGAGCAGTACCGGCAAGCGATTCGCTTGCGGCCGAACCTGGCTGCCGCCCACTACCGGCTGGCGCAGGCGTACCTGCGGATTGGGAACCACGCCGCCGCCAAGACGGAGCTGGACGCCTACAATCGATTGCACTGAACATATGGTCCAGTCGCTGATTGGCGTTTCGGTACCGCGCAAGGAAGGCCGCGACAAGCTCACCGGCAAAGCGCTCTACGTTGACGACCTGCGTTTCGAGGGCATGATTTACGGCGCCACGGTTCGCAGTCCCGCGCCGCGCGGACGCATCAAGGCCATCCGCTTCGATCCGCAGATTTCCTGGGCCGAATTCACCATCGTCAGAGCCTCCGACATTCCCGGCGCCAACCACATCGCTCTCATCACCAATGACCAGCCGTGTCTCGCGGATTCCGTCGTCAACCATCCCGAAGAGCCCGTGCTGCTCCTGGCGCATCCAGACCGGTACCTGCTCGAAGAGGCACGGCGCGCCGTGACGGTGGAAATCGATCCGCTGCCGGCGGTTTTCAGTATCGAAGAATCGCTGCGCGGTGACACGATTGTCTGGGGCGACGACAACGTCTTCCAGAAACTCGGGGTGGAAAAAGGCAACGTTGATTCAGCGTGGAGTGACGCCGACCTGATTGTCGAGGGCGAATACACCACCGGCGCGCAGGAGCAACTCTACATCGAGCCGCAAGGGATGATTGCGACGGGCAGCGCCGAGTGGGGCGTAACCGTCTGGGGTTCGATGCAATGCCCCTATTATGTTCACAAGGCCCTGAAAACTCTTTTCGGCCTGCCGGACGAAAAGGTCCGCATTATCCAGACTGAGACGGGTGGCGGCTTCGGCGGCAAGGAAGAGTATCCCTCGATGATCGCGGCGCACGCCGCGCTGCTGGCGTGGAAATCGGGCCAGCCGGTGAAGATCATCTACGACCGCGCCGAGGACATGGCGGCCACGACCAAGCGTCACCCGTCGCGCACCCGCCACCGTACCGCGGTCAGCCGGGACGGCAAGCTGCTGGCGATGGAGATTGATTTTGTCATCGACGGTGGGGCGTACTGCACGCTGTCACCCGTCGTCCTCTCGCGCGGCACGATTCACGCTGCCGGACCTTACCAGTGTCCGAACGTGCGAATCACCAGCCGCGCTGTGGCGACCAGCGCCCCTCCGCACGGGGCTTTTCGCGGCTTTGGCGCGCCGCAAAGCATCTTCGCGCTCGAGCGTCAGATGGACAAGGTGGCAGCCGCGCTGGGCCTCGAGCCGGACGAGTTCCGCCGGCGGAATTTTCTTAAGACCGGCGAGACCACCGCCACCGGCCAGGTGATTCGCGAAGAGATCGACCTCGCAGCGCTGCTGGACCGTGCCTTGCGCGAGTCGGACTATCACGCCAAGCAGGCGCGGTTCGCGCGCGAGAATGGACGGAACCGCATCAGGCGCGGCATGGGCCTCGCGGCGTTCTTTCACGGCGCCGGATTCACCGGTTCGGGCGAGCGCAACCTGGCCTCCGTGGTCGAAGTGGAGGCGACCGCGGAAGGTCGAATTCGGATTCTCGCCTCCAGCACGGAAATGGGTCAGGGAACCAACACGATTCTTACCCAAATTGCCGCCGAGACGCTGGGGGTTCCCTACGAGTGGGTGGCTATCGCGCAGCCCGATACTGGCGAAGTTCCGAACAGCGGCCCCACGGTGGCGTCGCGCACCTGCATGGTGGTCGGCAGGCTGGTGGAATCGGCCGCACTCGGTCTCAAGCAAACGTTGCTCGGCGCCGGGCTGGGAAGCGACGACTCGCCCGAAGGCTTTGCCCGCGCCTGCCGGGAGTATACCGCGCGGCGCGGAGTCTTGCGGGCGCGCAGTCACTACGAAGCACCACCCGGCGTTTCCTGGGACGATGAGAAGTACCAAGGGGACGCCTACGGCACTTACGCGTGGGCGGTGCACGTCGCCGAGGTCAGCGTGGATACGGTGACCTGCGAGGCGAGCGTGGAAGACTTCGTCGCCGTGCAGGAGGTGGGCCGAGTGATTCACCCGGTGCTGGCGCGCGGGCAGATCGAGGGTGGAGTGGCTCAGGCTATCGGTTACGCCTTGTATGAAAATGTGGTCTGGCGGGACGGCCGAATGGCCAACGCTCAGATGACCAACTACATCATTCCGACCGCGGCGGACGTTCCGCCGATTCGGGTGATTTTTGAAGAGCGGCCTTACCCCTACGGTCCGATGGGCGCCAAGGGAATCGGCGAGCTGCCGATGGACGGTCCGGCGCCCGCCATCCTCAACGCAATCGAGAGCGCCACGGGCATCAGTCTCGCTTCGCTCCCGGCCACGCCGGAGGCGCTCATGGCGGCGCTCGAACAGGTCCATGCCTAAAGTCCCGATTGCGCTCTCGGTGAACGGCGAGCGTCGCGCGTTTGCGGCGTGGCCGATGGCGCGACTCCTCGACGTCATTCGCCAGGAGCTCGGCCTGACGGGTACCAAGGAAGGTTGCGGCGAAGGCGAATGCGGTGCGTGCTCGGTCCTGCTCGACGGGCGCCTCGTCAACAGCTGTCTGGTGCCCGCCAGGCAAGCGGACGGGGCCGAGATTACGACGATCGAAGGAATCGCGCGCCGCCGCGAGTGGGACGGCGTGCGCAAGGCGTTTCTCGATTGCGGTGGAGCGCAGTGCGGCATCTGCACGCCGGGAATGATTCTGGCCACAGTGAGTCTGCTCGGCCAAAATCCGAATCCTTCGGAGGCCGACGTCCGCCGGGCGCTCGCCGGCAATCTGTGCCGCTGCACCGGCTACCTGCGCATCTTCGAGGCGGTGGCCCGCGCCGGCCGGCGGAATCCTCCCGGAGAATGCCTCCAGTGAGAGCCTACATCCCTGGTTACGAATTGGACGCGCCACGGACGCTGGGGGAGGCGCTTGGGCGCCTCGCCGCCGAACCCGGCCGATGGCGGCCGTTCGCGGGCGGCACGGACCTCATGGTGCTGCTCGAAGCCGGCAAGCTCGACCATCGCCGCTTCCTGAGCATTTGGCGCCTCAATGAGCTGCAGGGGATCGAGTTCGCTGCGGAATGGGTGACCCTGGGGTGCCTCACCACTTACACCGACGTGCTTCGTCATGACCGGTTGCGCCGTGAGTTCCCCATGCTCGCCGCCGCCGCCGCCGAAACCGGAGGCGTGGCCACCCAGAACCGCGGAACGCTGGGCGGCAACATCGCCAACGCTTCCCCCGCCGCCGACACCCCGCCCGCACTCCTGGCTTATGACGCCGAGGTTGAGCTGGTGTCCGCGCGCGGTGCGCGCTGGCTGCCTTACCGCGAGTTCCATACCGGCTACAAGACGATGCAGCTTCAGCCGGACGAACTGTTGGCGCGCATTCGCCTGCCTCGCTCGACCACTCGTTTCAAGCACTACTATCGCAAGGTGGGAACGCGTAAAGCGCAGGCGATTTCCAAAGTGTGCTTCGCCGGTGTGAAGAATGACGCGACCGGCGAGGTACGCATTGCTCTGGGCAGCGTCGCGCCGGTTCCTTTGCGATGCTCGAAGACGGAAGCCGCGATTCGGGAAGGGCGCGACGCGGTCGCTGCGCTGGCCTCGGAGATCGCGCCCATCGGTGACACTCGCTCCACGGCAGCTTACCGCTTGCGCGTGGGGCAGAATCTGCTGCAAGAGTTTCTCCATGCCTGACGTCGATCGGATGGTTCGAAGCCGGCGCGTGGTGCTTCCTAGTGGCATGCGTCCGGCATCGATTGGAATCCGCAAAGGCCTCATTACCGCAATTGGTTCCTACGAGAGGTCCCACGCCGAAGACTTCGGCGACTTGGTGATCATGCCAGGACTCGTCGATACTCACGTCCACATCAACGAGCCTGGCCGCACCGAGTGGGAGGGGTTTGCCACGGCGACTCAGGCCGCGGCCGCGGGCGGCGTGACCACGCTCATTGATATGCCGCTCAACAGCGTTCCCGCGGTTACCAACGTCGCAGCGCTTGAGACCAAGATCGCCGCCGCGCAGGGGCGGTGCTCGGTTGACGTCGGTTTCTGGGGCGGCGTGATTCCTGGCAATGCGCGCGAGATCCTGCCGCTGTGGGAGGCCGGCTGTTTCGGCTTCAAATGCTTTCTGGCGCCTTCGGGCGTGGACGAATTCCCCAGTGTGACGGAGAATGACCTCCGGCGAGCCATGCCGGAAATTATCGCTTGCGGAAGCGTTCTGCTGGCGCACGCCGAAGACCCGGCGCACCTGCCGGCCACGAGTGGGGACGGACGGTGCTACGCCTCCTACCTCGCCTCCCGCCCGCGCCGCGCCGAAGACTGCGCCATCGAACTGCTCATCCGTCTCAGCCGCGAGACCGGCTGCCGCGTGCACATCGTCCATCTCTCGTCGTCTGATTCCCTGGCGCAATTGACGGCGGCGCGTGCGGAGGGTGTGGCCATCACCGTCGAGACCTGTCCGCACTATCTTGCCTGGGGGGCCGAAGAGATTGCGGACGGCGCGACTGAGTTCAAGTGCGCGCCGCCCATCCGGGAATCCGCCAACCGCGACGCGCTCTGGCGCGGGCTCGTTGCCGGCACCATCGACTTCGTGGTTTCTGACCACTCGCCGTGTCCGCCGGCGATGAAGCACAGGGAGTCGGGCGACTTTTTTTCGGCCTGGGGCGGGGTTGCATCGCTCGAGCTCGGCTTGGCAGCGGTCTGGACCGAGGCTCGTGAGCGGGGCGCACGGATCGAAGACATATCGCGTTGGATGTCGGCGGGGCCTGCGAAACTCGCCGGCCTCGGGCACCTTAAGGGATCGATTGCTCCCGGCCATGACGCCGACCTGGTGATCTGGGATCCTGAGGCAAGCTTTAGGGTGGATGCGGCGCATCTTCGCCAGCGGCACAAACTGACGCCCTACGCCGGCCGGCCGCTCTTCGGCGTGATCCACCGGACGCTGCTGCGCGGGCGAGAGGTTTCGCCGGATGGTCCGCCCGCCGGCACACCCTTCGGCAAAGTCATGAGGCGGCAAGATGCCTAGCTCGCTCACGGAGTTTCTCGATCTCGCCTGCGACCGCTTGGGTGGCGCGGTGCTGGCGGCAAGCGACGAGTTCTTCGCCGGGAAGGAGAACCTCATCAAAGCCGGAGATCCGGTTTTTGTCGCCGGCAAGTACACGGATCGCGGCAAGTGGATGGACGGCTGGGAGACCCGTCGCAAGCGCGTTCCGGGTCACGATTGGGCAGTGGTCCGGCTGGGTGTTCCCGGACTCATTCACGGCGTCGCAGTAGATACTCGGTTCTTTACCGGCAACTACCCCGAGCAGGCGTCTCTCGAAGCTTGCACGGCGAGCGCCGATGCTTACTCGGATACGCTCGCCGGCTGGATTGAACTTGTTCCGCCGTCGGCGCTCGCGGGCGACACCGTGAATGAGTTCGAAGTCAGAAACCCGCTGCGGTTCACCCACGTGCGCCTGAACATTTTTCCGGACGGCGGCGTGGCCCGGCTGCGCATCCATGGCGAAGCGCTTCCGGACTGGCGGCATCTCGGGCCTGAGATCGATCTCGCCGCCGCCGCGTACGGAGCCACGGTGGTCACTTCGAGCGACCAGCACTATGGCCAGCCGCTGAACCTGATAATGCCGGGCCCGGGACGCGACATGAGTGATGGCTGGGAAACACGCCGGCGCCGCGGCCCTGGTCACGATTGGGTGACGCTGCGCCTGGCGGCGGAGGGCGTCATCGAGCGCGTGGAAGTGGACACCTCCCACTTCAAAGGAAATGCTCCGGCTGCGTGCTCGCTCGACGTGAGCTTAACCGGCGAAGACAATGAAGAAGGGCCGTGGACCGAGGTTCTCCGCAAAATTCCTCTTCAGGCTGACGCCCAGCACATCTTCCGCAACGAACTGACCTCAGCGCCGGCGCGTTTTTCCCGTTTTCACATTTATCCGGACGGCGGAGTAAGCCGGTTGCGCCTCATCGGTCGGATGACCGAGGCCGGGCGTGCGCAAGCGATCTTGGCTCTCCTAAACAGCGCCCCACCCGAGGACGCGCGCGCAGAGTTCCGGCGGTGCTGCGGATCTCCGGCTTGGGCGCGGGTTATGGAGGCCGGCCGCCCGTACACGGCGCTCTCCGTGCTCGAAATGGCGGCGGACGAGGCCTGGAGCCGGTGCTCGCGGGACGATCGGCTCGAAGCATTGGCGGCTCATCCGCGCATCGGCGAGCGGGCGGAGCACCCGTGGTCACGGGAGGAACAAGCTCGTGCCGTCGCCGCCGGCGCCGAGACGCTGGCGGAGCTGGAAGAGCTGAATCGCCGCTATCGCGAAAAGTTCGGCTACACCTTCGTCATCTGCGCCACGGGCAAGACGGCGGGCGAAATCCTTGCTATCCTGCGAACCCGTTTGGAAAACGGCCCGGACGCCGAGATACGCGCGGCGGCGGAAGAGCAACGCTTGATCACGCGACTGAGATTGAGGAAACTGCTGAGTTGATGAGCCCAATCACCACTCACGTGCTCGATACGGCTCGCGGCCAGCCGGCGGCGGGTGTCCCGGTGACGCTCGAACGCTGGGCTCCGGGAGAGCAGTGGGAAGCGCTCGCCCAGGGCCGCACTGATGCCGACGGTCGGGTGCGCGATCTTCTTCCCGGAGATCACGCGCTCGTCCCGGGTCTCTACCAATTACGCTTCGACACTTCGGCCCGGTCAGCGTTCTTTCCTGAAGTCGCGCTGCGGTTCCGGGTCGCCGATCCTCACGAGCACTATCACGTACCCTTGCTGCTCAGTCCATTTGGCTTTACAACGTACCGAGGAAGCTAGGTTATGCCGGTGAAGCTAGCCGAAAACGAGTACGGCAAGTCGCGCGTGCGGCTGGTGAAGGTGGAGCGCCACGGCTCGCGTCACGAATTGCAGGACCTCAGCTTCGACATCCAGCTCTCGGGCGATTTCACGGCGGCCTATGCGGAGGGCAAGAACGAACTCGTGTTGCCGACCGACACCATGAAGAACACGGTGTACGCGCTTGCCCGCCAACAGCCCCTCGGCGAGATCGAGGAGTTTGGCGAGCGCCTGACTGGGCATTTCCTCAGCCGCAACCCGCAGGTGGAGCGTGTTCGCGTCGCCATTTCCCAAAACTCCTGGGCGCGGATTAAGGCCGGGACGAGAGAACACGACTACGCTTTTGTTCGCGCGGGTGAGGAGCGCCGCACCAGCGTGGTCGAACAGGCACGGTCGGGTCAGCCAGGCCCGGCGGTCCGGTCAGGCATCGCAGATCTGGCCGTGCTGAAGACCAGCCGCTCGGCGTTCCAGGGCTTTCTTCGGGATGAGTACACGACGCTCGAGGATACGCCCGACCGTTTGCTCTCGACCGCCGTGACAGCGGAGTGGACTTGCGCGCCCGGCGTGCGCCGCTACGGCGAGATGTGGCGGGCAGCGCGGCAGACGATTCTCGAAGTGTTCGCCAACCACGACAGCCGCGGGGTGCAGCATACGCTCTACGCTATCGGCAGCGCCGTCCTGGAGCGCGTTCCGGAAATTGCGCGGATTGAGCTCGCCTTGCCAAACCGGCACTGTTATCGAGTGGACCTTGCGCCCTTTGGCCTGGACAATCCCAACGAGGTTTTTGCGCCCGCCGACGAGCCCTACGGCCTGATTCGAGCGGTGCTCGCGCGATCCTGACGCGGAGACCATTCATGCACGAGCCATTCATGCGGGAAGCCATCGCCCTCTCGGTTGAGAACGTGCGCGCGGGCCGCGGCGGACCTTTTGCTGCTCTCGTGGTGAAAGGCGCGACGGTGGTCGCGAGGGGGGTGAATCTCGTCAGCGCCACCAACGATCCCACGGCTCACGCTGAGGTGATGGCCATTCGCGCCGCGTGCCAGGCGCTCGGATCATTCCGGTTGGCGGGCTGCGAAATCTATACAACTTGCGAGCCTTGCCCGATGTGCCTCAGCGCGATTTACTGGGCGCGGCTCGACAAGTACTACTACGCGAACACTCGCCAGGACGCTGCCAGCGTCGGTTTTGACGACTCGTTGATCTACCATGAAATCGCCCTGCCGCCGGAACAGAGGGCCGTGCCGGGCGAGCGCTTGCTGGCGGACGAGGCCGCAACCGCCTTTCAGGAGTGGATGCGCTCTCCGGTGAAGGTGTCGTATTGAATAGGCTAGATGCGTAGCCTACACTACGACATCTCGCGCTAAGCCTTCGTGAGAACCGTCACCACTTCCAGTCGGGCCGCCGGGGCCACGGCCCTCAAAACGATTTCGCTGATGCCTTGCTGGCTGATCAGGGCGTTTTGCCGCTCCACCAGGACGGCTCTCGAAACTTCCGCCGGTTCTCCGCCCGCCAAAATCAACGCCGCGAGGGCCGCCTCGAGCGGCGGCAAGCTGGGGTTGAAAGCCGCGTTCTCGATGTAGGAGCCACGGTGGATGCGGCCTTGCTTCGTCACCAGAGCCACTCCGGATTGCGCTTTGGTATAAGGCGCCCAGGATTTCCGCGCGGCTTCGAGGGCCGCCAGGGTTAAACGGTCGGTGCCTCCGCGCGGGGCCGCGAGATTCGTCTCGATGACGGGAAAAGCTCCGTGTTCGAGGCCGAGGTCCTCCGGGCCGAAGGCGAGCGGCAGCAGCGACGAAAGGCTTTGAGGCGGCCGTCCGCCTGCCCACACCTGGATTTCGCCGCGCGGCGACAATTCATTCATAAACTGGCGGCAGTGTCCGCAAGGCGCCGCGGTCACGGCGATGGACGTGACGCCCTTCTCATCGTGCCCGTAGGCATTCGAGAGCGCTGACTGCTCCGCGTGCACCGAAAAGCCCAGAGCTTGCCCCGGAATCTCCAGGTTGGCGCCGAGGTAGAGGCTGCCGCTCGCGCCGCGCACCACCGCCCCAACCTGGTAATTGGAAACCGGCGGACGGGCGTAGGTCCTGGCCAGCGGCAGGAGCGCGATCATCAGCTCTTCTGCCGTTTTCCCTTCCGCCTGGCCGAGCGACCGCGCGCTAGCGGCAGGAATGCGTCCTTCAAAGTCCGTCTGATTCAGCAAGCGGAGAAGCCCCTGGCGCGTCCTGGCGCTGAACTTGGCAAGGGCGCGGCGGCGGGGATCGCGGGAATTAGTTTCAAAGGGAATCAAGGGGTCACCCATCAGTGCAACTCCGGCGGCTCCCAGCGCCCCGAGCGCGGTCCGCCGGTTCACTTTTTTCATTGGCTCGATTTGCTCCTTGTTTTTTCAACTGCAAAACACCGGCTTCTTCATCGCCTCACGAATTCTCGAAGCGAGCTCGTCTCCAGTTTAGGACGTTTCCTCGATGCTGCGGAGCCGGGCCGCCGATTCCTCCGCCGTGAAATCCCGCTGAGGCGCCGCCAGCATCTCATAGCCAACCATGAATTTTCGCACCGTGGCCGAGCGCAAAAGCGGAGGATAGAAGTGCGCGTGGAAGTGCCACTCCGGGTGCGGCTCGCCATCGGTGGGACGCTGGTGAAGCCCCATGGAGTAGGGAAAGGGGACTCGAAACAAGCGATCGTACCGGCTGGTCAGGCGTTTGAGAATGTCGGCGAGCCCTTCCCGCTCTTCGCCGGTTAATTCGTCAAGACCGGTCGTGTGCCGCTTTGCAATCAGTATCGCTTCGAACGGCCAGATGGCCCAGAACGGCACGAGCGCCGAGAAGTGTTGGTTTTCAACGATCATCCTCTCGTCGCGGCCGCGCTCGAGAGCAAGGTACCGGCACAGCAGGCAGGCTCCGTGCCCGGCCCGGTAGTCACTGAACGCATGCTGTTCTTTGGCTGGCTCGTTCGGCAGGGTGGCGTTCGCCCAGATCTGGCCGTGCGGGTGAGGATTGCTGGCGCCGGCCGCGGCCCCGTAGTTCTCGAAAATCTGGACGTGACGGATGTACGGCCGCGCGCCCAAGTCCTGATACTGCTCGGCCCAAACGTCAACCACGCGCCGAAGGTCGCCGCTGGACATCCCGGCCACCGTCAGGTCGTGGCGGGGCGAGAAGCAGACAACACGGCAGACGCCGCGCTCGCTTTCGGCCACCAGCAGATCCTCATCGTCGGACTTCGCCGGCCCGCCCGGCGGCCCGTCAGGAAGCAGGGCCGGATAGTCGTTGTCGAAGACCAGAGTGTCGGAATACGCCGGATTCCTCATTCCGCCTGCCCGCGGGTTGCCGGGGCACATGTAGCAGTTGGGGTCATAAGCGGGCGGCGCCTCCGCGGTCACTTTCTCTGCCTGCCCCAGCCACGGCCGCGCCATGCGATGCGGAGACACCAGAACCCACTCCCGGGTGAGCGGATTGAAGCGGCGATGAGGGTGTTCTTCGAGATCGAGTGCCGCCATATTTTCCAGAAGAACAAGCTATCACGTTATTCAGTCGGCAGGGGACTGTCCGACGGCGGCGTCCCCGGCGGGACTTGAACCTGTGTTCCCGCCGCCACGGCCAGGGCAGCTCGCCATTTACAGAAAAACAGCGCACCGGCGGCTCCGAACAATACCTCACTATTCCGTATTGAAAATCACAACAGATTCACATATAATCGCCGTTCCGTGTTGAACGGCAGGGTTCGGTCGGGGTCGCGCGGCGAAAATCGTTGACTTGAGGAGAGGCGGTGTGCCTATGAGTCTAGGTTGGATTAACCGGCGGCACGCAGGACGAGGTCGAGCGTTGCCCGTGGCCTTTCTGGCCGCCAGCCGCAACAAGGAGGTTCACCGCGGAGAGCCACGCTCATGGTGCGCCCGCGCGCTCGTCCTTGTTCTTCTTGTTTTCGTTTGGACGCCTCTGGCTTGGGCTCAGGTGACGGCGACCGTCTCGGGTATGATTACCGACCCGGCGGGCGCGGCTGTCTCGGGCGCGAGTGTAATGGTTAGAAACGTGAATACGGAGACAGATCGGAGCACGGTCACCGACGACGCAGGCCAATATCAGGTGTTCGCGCTTCCGGTAGGAGAATACGAAGTCGATGTCAGGAAGCAGGGGTTCACCGAGGGCATCCGGAAGGGAATCCATCTCGCCGTTGATCAAGATGCGACCGTCAACCTGACCCTGCGCGTCGGGGAAGTCAGCCAACAGGTGATCGTAAACGCAGATGCGCCGCCGGTCGGCGTTACGACGGCGGACATTTCCGGTCTGGTCGGCGGACAACAAGTCAAGGGTCTTCCTCTCAACGGACGAAGCTACGACGAATTGCTCACGCTCAACCCCGGCGTGGTCAACTTCACCTCGGAAAAGACCGGCGGGATTGGCGTATCGAACTCCACGGTGGGCAATAACTTTGCGGTTTCAGGAAACCGGCCCCAGCAGAACCTATTCCTCCTGAACGGAGTGGAGTTCAGTGGCGCGGCCGAAAATAACATGCAGCCGGGAGGCACCAGCCAGCAGTTGCTCGGCGTGGATGCGGTGCGTGAATTCAATGTGCTCCGTGATTCCTACGGCGCGGAATACGGCAAGAGACCGGGCGCTCAGGTCTTGATTGTCACTCAGTCGGGCACCAACCAGTTGCACGGAGGCTTATACGAATTTCTGCGAAACAGCGCGTTCGACGCCCCCAACTATTTCGACCGCGGCTCCGCGCCGCCCTTCGAGCGCAACCAGTTCGGAGGTTCGCTCGGCGGCGCCATCCAGAAGGACAAGACGTTTCTCTTCGGCAACTATGAAGGATTCCGCCAGCACCTTCACCAGACCGGAGTGGACCTCGTGCCGGACACGAATGCCCGCAACGGACTGTTGCCCTGCAAACTCGTGAGCCCGGCGCCGAACCCCTGCCCGGCATCCGGCCTCGTGAACGTCGGTGTGGCGCCCAGCGTCGCGCCGTTGCTTGCGGCGTGGCCGCTCCAGAGTCCGAACGCCCCGGACTTCGGGGGAATCGCGGAAGCGTTCAACAATCCGCTGCAAACCATCCGGGACGATTTTGGAACCACCCGGCTCGACCATATTTTTTCCTCCCGGGACACCCTGAGCGCCGTCTACACGATTGACGACAGCGCCGACGTCACGCCCACCAGCACCAACCTCTACAGTACCGACCTCGAAAACCTGCGGGAACAGGTGTTGAGCCTGGAAGAAACACACGTTTTTTCACCAACACTGCTCAACAGCGCGCGCGCCGGCTTTTCCCGCGCCAGTTATTTCTACACCGGCGAACCCACTCCCGGAACCCCGGCAGCCACTCTTCCGGGTTTCGTCGGCGCGAACCCCATCGGAGCCATCGTGGTGGGAGGAAGCGCGGCGGCGAATCCGGCTGCGCAAGTGAGCTTGGCAGGAAGCAACATCGGGAGCAATTTGCGGATCACTCGAAATCTCTTCACCTACGAGGATACCGTAACCTTAACGAAGGGACGCCACTTGTTCAGCTTCGGAGGCTGGTTCCAGCGGGTCCAGGCCAACGAGGACCTGGCTCTTAGCCAGTACGGACAAGCAACGTTTACGAGCTTGCAGCAGTTCCTGCAAGGCACGGTGGGGACCTTCTTATATGATCCGGCGCCGACCGAATTGAATTGGCGTTCGCGGCTCGGCGCCTGGCATGCGGAGGATGTTCTTCGCCTGACGCCAAAATTGACCTTGTCGCTCGGCTTCCGCCAGGAATTCACCAGCGGGTGGAACGAGGCTCACGGCCGCGCGGCGAACTTCGTGTTCAGCGACGGGATCATCCAGACGCTGCCGCGGGTCGGAAACTCGGCGTTCACGGTGAATAACGCGAAGTTTCTGCCGCAGCCACGAATCGGTGTGGCCTGGAGCCCGTTCAGCGCAAAGACGGTGATCCGCGCGGGGTTCGGCATGTACAACGATCTGCAGGATGCGCTCGGTTACCGAATGGATCAGAATGCACCCTTCAATCCATCCTACGGCATTGACAACCTCCCGGTTTCCGATCTGCCGTTGCCCACCACTGCGGTGCCATCCAATGCGAAGGTGCTGCCCGGAGGCGTTCAGCCCGACCTGAAGACGCCCACCTTGATTTCCTATTCTTTAGGGTTTGAACGGGAGCTGTCTCGGAATACGGTCTTGAGTGTGGGCTATATCGGGTCTCACGGGTACCATGAAATTGTCAGCTTAAACGACAACGAGCCCACGCCGATCATCTGTCCTGCATCGCCGTGCCCGGCAAACTATCCCAACAGCGTTCCGGCCCCATTGGCCGGAACGCCCGTCCCCACGGGGACGTATTACATCCCGGCTGGAACACCGAGAGCCAATCCCGCGCTCGGCAGCGCATGGGCTTGGTTCTCCGCCGGAGACAGTTCTTACAATGCGCTTCAAGTTGATGTGAACCACCGCTTCAGCCGGGGATTTTCGTTGCGCGGTGTCTATACCTGGTCGAAGGCTCTCGATAACGGAGATTCGCTGAATGCGACCGCGGCTGGAAATGCCCCCGGACTGGTATCGAACCCGTTCGATTTGCGCGCCGACCGGGGACCTGCTACGTACGACGTGAGAAACGCTGGCGTAATCAGCGAAACCTACGATCTGCCGCTAGGACACGGCAAGCGATACTTGGGTGGCCTGAGCGGAATCACTAATGCAGTCGCAAGCGGCTGGACGGTGAACTCGATTGTAACCTTGCAATCCGGCTTTCCGTTCACGCCCCAGCTCAGCTACAACCCGTCGAATAATGGCGACACGCGGAACCCGGTGCGCCCGTTCGTGAATCCCTCGTTCTCGGGCCCGGTGATTCTGGGCACACCAAAAGAGTGGTTCAATCCCGCTGCGTTCCTTGCGCCTCCCCCGAACAGTGGCTTTTACGGAAACCTCGGGAGAGACACACTGACCGGTCCGGGACTTGCCACCTGGGATTTATCCTTCCTGAAAGACACGCCCGTTCGCGAAGGACTCACGCTGCAGTTTCGAGCCGAGCTATTCAATTTCTTGAACCGGGCCAATTTCAACACCCCAAATTTGATCGTCTTCACTCCCGCCGGGCTTTCGCCCACGGCCGGAGTGATCACAAGCACGGCGACCACATCACGCCAGGCGCAATTCGGAGTGAAACTGTTGTGGTGACAACGCCAGCCAACTTAGATTCTCTCGATTCTTTCGGCGACTTCTGCTGGCCGTTATCCTTTCGATACAGACGGCCCGGCCCTCTCCCCGGCTTAACGGACTTGTTCGACAGCCGCCTGACTCGCCGAGCTCGGCTCCGGACGTATCGCGCCCAGTCTAGTAAATCAATTATAATACCCACTCCATTCGTGCAAACGGCCAGACATCACCAGGGCCGTCAAGCCGTATCTGCGAGTGCGGGTCGGGAACCTCGGGCTAGGACAGTCTAAAGGAGGAAATCGAGTATGGGACACAGGCCCGCCCATGAGAAGCGCAATACAGCCTTCTGCCTTTCGGCGGAACCCTCTGCGTCGTTACCCAACAGATCGGCGGGACGGTTCGCTGTCCTGATGTTGGGCATGCTCATTCTGGCCCCGGCTCCGTCTCTCGCCCAAATGAATACCGCCGAGATTTTCGGCCTGGTTACGGATCCTTCTGGCGCGGTCGTGCCTGCGGCCCGAGTGGTCGCAACCCACACCGCAACGCGGCAGCGGTTCGATGCCGTGGTCAATCAGTCGGGGGAGTATCTGCTGGCACAGCTTCCGGTGGGTGAATACACCCTTGCCGTCGACGCCGAGGGCTTCAAGCAGGCGATGCAGGACGGTCTGGTGGTCCACTTGGGCGAGAAGGTGCGCCAGGACTTTACCCTGGTGGTCGGCGCACATTCCGAGGTGGTGACGGTAGAGATCGCTCCGGAACGGCTGCAACTTGAGTCTGCCCAGATCAACGACGTCATCGAGAACCGCCAAGTGGCCGCGCTCCCGCTGAAAGGCCGCGAATTCCTGGAACTGAGCCTTTTGGGTGCAGGTGTTGTGAACCCCCCAGGGGGCACGCGCGGAGACGCGCTACAGCAGACCGGCAAGCTCATCAACATTCTGGGCCAGCGCACCGGCCACAACTTGTTTCTGGTCGACGGCGTCAACGTCACCGACGAGTATTTCAACAACGTCGTGCTCAGTCCCTCAGTTGACGACATACGGGAATTCAATATCAACAAGACCAATTACGACGCGGAGTTTGGAGGCAAGTCGGGCGGTGTGATCAATGTCCTCACTCAATCGGGTACGAACGCCTTCCACGGAAGCGTCTACGAATTTGTGAGGAACAATGTGTTCGACGCCCGGAACTTTTTCGCTCCCGCGGGGCAGCACGCCCCGCCCTTTCGAGAGAACCAGTTTGGCGCGGCCCTAGGCGGCCCTATCGCGAGAGACAGAGCGTATTTCTTTGTTAATTACGACGGCCAGCGAATCCGCGATTCACTGGCTCACCTGTTTAGCGTTCCGAGCGGTGCCGAGCGTGCCGGCAGCTTCGGCGCTGTTGCGATTGTGAATCCGGCCACGGGTCAACCCTTCCCGGGCAACGACATCAACGTTCCGCTCGATCCCGCCGCCGTGGCGCTGCTCGCCAAACTGCCGCCTCCCAACCTCCCTGGAAACACCAACAACCTGCTGGCTGTTGACGAACAGAAATCTGACACCAACCAGTACAACGCCCGCCTGGATGATCAATTCACTCCCCAGGACAGCGCGTTTGCCCGCGCTTCCGTTTTCGATGCCAACCAATTCGACCCCTTTGGCTCCAGTGTGCTCAACGAGGCGCTGCTGCCCGGCTTCGGGCGGGCGCTGAGGACGCATTCCTTCAACCTGGCGCTGGGCGAAACTCACATCTTTGCCTCGAACGTTCTGAACGAGTTTCGATTCGGATGGCTCGGGGTCTCGGGCGGACAAGGGAATCCCAACGCCGGGAACAACTTTGCTGCCCAGTACGGATTGCAGGGCACGACCCCCAATCCTGCGGACTTCGGCTACCCGCAGGTTTCTCTCAGCAACACCTTCAGCACGATCGGGGACGCCGCAGGCTTTACAACGAGAGTGGACCGCAACTTCGAGCTCTATGACAACGTCCTCGTCTATCGCGGCAAGCACAGCATCCAGTTCGGCGGTTATTTCTTCCATCTCGACTTTAATCCTTCCTTTCCGAACGGCGCGCGTGGGATTTATACCTACGACGGCTCGTATAGCGGAAGCCCCCTCGCCGACTTCCTGCTGGGAGACCCGGCGCAGGCACAAGTCGGCATCGGCGAGGGAGCCGAAAACGCGCACACCAACTGGGCCCAATTCTACGTCCAGGATGGCTGGCAGGTCACGCCCAGCCTCAAGTTCGATGCGGGCCTGCGCTACGAGTTCAACCAGAACCTTGTGGCGCAGCCGAATCAGACGTCGGACATCAATCTCTCCGCCCCGGGCGGCCCCGCCTTTGTGGTCGCGGGAAACCCGGCGAACCTGCCTTCCACGGCAAGCGCGCTCGCGGCGCTGAGCCCGATTCCCGTCGTTTCGGCGGCGAGTATCGGCTGGAACAATAGTTTGTTGACGCCGCACGACCTGCGGTTCTCTCCCCGCCTGGGCCTCGCCTGGAAGGTGCCGGGTTCCCATGACCTGGTCGTGCGCGCCGGATTCGGCGTCTACACCAACCAGGCCTCTTACAGCATTCTGCAGAACCTGGCGGAGAACATTCCCTTTTTCCTCATCAAGAACGTCAAGAACACCAGTGCCGCTCCGGCATTCACCACGGAAAATATCTTGACTTTCAACCCCACCGGCGCCATCAGTGCGAACAGTGTCGACCACAACTTTAGAATCGAGTACAACGAAGTCTGGAACCTGACTGTCGAGCGGCCGCTGACCGCCAATACGTTGGTGGAAGCGCAGTACGTGGGATCGAGAACCGTCCATGCCGATAGCTCGACCGCGCTGAACGTCCCGAGGACCTTTGGTGGAGTTCGGCCGTATCCGGCGCTGAATGCATTCACCACCATTCGGTGGGATGGGTGGGCCACCTTCAACGGGCTCACGCTCAGAGTCAGACACCACTTTGCTCGCGGCCTGTCCTTTGAAGTCACTCATACTTGGTCGAAGTCCATGGATGATGCTTCGGATGCGGGCACGACGAATGCCGAATACAATCTGGCGCAGAATGTCTACGACCTTCCTCTGGAAACAGCGGTCTCGAGCTTCGATCATCGCAACCGCTTTGCGGCCAATCTCGTGTACGACCTTCCCTTTGGACGAGGTTCCCGTGGCTGGCGCCATCGCGCCGTGGCGGGCTGGCGGACAAGCGGCATCCTGATCGTTCAGAGTGGCGCTCCCTTTACCGTCAACCTGTCCTCGGCCGCAGGCAATGACGTGGCGCATATCGGCCTCGTCAACGGCGCCAACATCGAGCGTCCTAATCTGATTGGCGATCCCAATAGTGGCCCCCAGACGCCCGCCGAATGGTTCAATGCGTCGGCCTTCGTGCTTCCCGCGCAGTTCACCTTCGGGACCGCCGGCCGAAATATCGTTGTGGGGCCAGGCCTGGAAGACTTTGACCTGTCCCTTCAGAAAGAGGGCGCCTTACGTGAGGGTCTGAAGCTCCAATTCCGGTTCGATGCTTATAATTGCCTCAATCATCCGAACTTTGACCTTCCCGGCCGAATTTTCGGCGCCGCCAACTTCGGCGTAGTCTCAAGCGCAGAAGACCCGCGGGAAATCCAGTTTGCGTTGAAGCTGGTGTTCTAAGTCAATCGTTTCATAAGTTCGCTAGCGTATTTTCGCCTCATGCTGCCCACGAGGCCCGCCAGGGCCGGCATAATGTGGCCCACGGCGACAGCCGTGGGTCAAACCGTGTCCCGGCGCAACGGAGCCCCGTTAGGGGCGGCATAGAAGCAGTTTATGTCGCCCGCCGCCGCGGGCTGAACGCGCTGGCCTCACGACTCGGGAATACGTGAGCGAACTTAAGAAAAGCTGTACGAAGTTAGAATCCCCGGCTCGCTGGGTTCCCGTCTGTGGGGAAAGGTTGCGCTCCGCTTCACAGAAACCTAACATTGCCGTAGCCCGGGCTTAACACGCGAAGACGACCATCGCACTTTGGTATGGGGGGGCCGGAGCGCCTGCCTTTCAAGCTGAAACTGAAAAGCTCAAACTACAAGGAGGAAGGATGCGCAACACAAGAAGAAGGGTGCGGTACCTGGCCATCGTGGCCGTCGTGTTGGCGGGCAGCATGATCCCCGCTTTTTCGCAGACAGCAGCGCCGGCCGATGAAGTCCGGGCCGGCAATGCCGGCTCGAAAGAAGAAGTGTCGCTCTTGAAACAACAGGTTGCGGAACAACAGAAGCAGATCGACCTGCTCCGCGCGGCAGTGAATGCGATGCAACAGAAGCTGGGCGAAGATGTGAATAGCCCTCGGCCCGCCTCGCTGCAAGCGCCGAGCCTCGGCCAGGTGGCGAGCCTGGTCCCGATGGTCCCAGCGCAACCGGCAGCCACTGCCAGCGTCGTGCCGCTTGCGGTCAAGCCGTCCGTCCAAAATGACCCATCGGGCGGCCAGGAACATTCGCCTCTGTCGTTCCGCATCGGAGGAGCCGACTTCACCCCGGGTGGCTTTATGGATTTCACCGTTTTCGGCCGCTCCACGAACGTCGGCAGTGGTATTGGCACCTCGTTCGGCGCGGCGCCGTTTTCCCACACGACGGCGGGAAGCTTGTCGGAGACGCGCTTCTCCATGCAGAACTCCCGCGTGAGCCTGGGGGTCACCAGCACCTTCAAAGGCTTCGACCTGAAGGGTTACGTGGAGGCAGATTTCCTCGGCTTCACTCCGCCGAACGTTTTCGTTTCCAGCAACTCCAATAGCCTCCGCTCCCGCCTTTACTGGCTCGATGCCCGCAAGGGCAAGTTCGAATTTCTGGGGGGCCAATCCTGGAGCCTGCTCACTCCGAATCGCACCGGGCTCTCACCCAACCCGCCGGACATCTTCTTCTCCCAGGACATGGATACGAACTACCAAGTGGGCCTGACGTGGGCCCGCCAGGCGCAGTTCCGGCTGATTTACCATCCTTCCGGCACGGTGACGGCCGGCATCTCGATTGAGAATCCCCAGCAGTTGTATGGAAACGCCACGGTGCCGAGCGCCTTGGTCGCCGAAGGAGACAACGGCTCCGGCTCCATCACCAACTCCAACGCGGCCAACAATCCATCCACGCCGAATGTGGCTCCTGACGTCATCGCCAAGGTGGCCCTGGACCCCATGGTCGGCTCCCGGCACGAACACATCGAATTCGCCGGACTGCTCACCTCCACTCGCGTTTACGATCCCACCGCCAAGCTCCATAGCACCGCTGAAGGCGGCGGCTTTGCCGCGAACTTCAATTTCGAGCTGGTCAAGAACCTTCACGCTATCGTGAACACGTTCTATAGCGACGGCGGCGGGCGCTATATCTTCGGCCTGGCCCCGAATTTCATCATTGATCGGGATTCCAACGGCGTGTATCACCCCTCGCTCGTCCACGCGGACTCCGCCGTGGCCGGAGCCGAGTACCAGGTCAACGAGCACACCATGTTTTATGGATACTGGGGTGGCGTGTATATCGGCCGCAATTTCGGCATCGACTGCTTCGTCCAGCCGATCCCGGCCGGGAGTCCAACCGGAACCGTGGCGGTCTGCAACAGCACGCCGTCCAGCACGCCGTCGTACATTGGCTACGGCTACCCAGGCTCATCGAATAGCCAGAACAAGAACATTCAGGAGGGAACGTTCGGCGTGATCCAGACCTTTTGGAAGAGCCCGCATTACGGGTCCCTGCAGCTCATCACTCAGTACTCTTATTTGAACCGGGCTCCCTGGGTCGTGGCTTCCGGCTCGCCCAAGGACGCGCACCTGAGCATGGGTTACGTCGATATGCGCTACACCTTGCCGTAGCGCTACCAGGGGGTAGCGCGCCGTCTCGCTTCCCAGAGCCTCCGCGCGGCGGGAGGCGCGGACATCGTTTTCTGATGTCTGCGGGCGGGTGCCGCATCTACGAAGCGGCCGGGTGGCGCATACGTCCCGACGCCCTCCCCGGCGCGGGTGGCACATACCTCGCCGCTGTTTGGCTCGCCGTGGCGGGTATGCGATTACGCATCGCGGCGCTCTGGAGTGCGGCGGCTTG
>DASYXW010000095.1:0-15560 GCA_035934405.1 Terriglobia bacterium | reverse complement strand
CGCCCCGCCTTTTTTCCCTGGATGCGGCGGTCCCGCCACGCGCTCCGCCGACAGCCTCAGCCCCGCCTCGATCTGCGCCCGCCCCAGCACGTCGATCAACTCATCCACCGCCAGCTTCGGCTGCTCGATCAGCTCCACCATTGGCAACAGCATCTGTCCGTTCTTGGCCAGCCATTTGGCCAGTTCCTGGGTGTCTTCCTTGCCCACAATGTGATAAGGTTTCTCCACGACGGTTCTCCTTTTCTGAGATTTTCCCAACCCGATTCTACCGAATCGGGTCGGGGAACCGTCGCTCAACCTCTAACGGAATCCGGGACACCCTCTTGGCCAGAACGGCGGACACTAGGATGCCGCTGGCCGAAATCCACCACCGATGGCTGGTATCAGCCAGGGATATCGTCGGCCAACGGCAATCAAACCTTAGCGTAAGTACAAATAGATATGTGGCTTACATGAGAAACTTGTTCTTTATGGTGTTTGGACGCTGGCGTGCCCTATCGCAAGTGGGCGGGTAGACGCCCATGCGACCTATACGAGGTGTGCGCCATGAAAAAGACATTCTTAGCAACAACGGCTCTTGTGATTGCAGCGTTCATTATTCCCGGGCTTCTCGGGCCGCTCGGGGCGCGGCGAGCGTTCGCCCAGCAGGACCAGGGCGGCCCGCCGCCGGACCAAAACCAGGGTGACCAGGTTCAGGGGGGCCAGGCGCCTCAGGACCAGGGACCCAACGGGGCACAAGGGCCTCAAGATCAAAACGGGCAGGGCGACCAGGTGCAGCCCATCGTGGGGCGCGTCAGCCTGATGGAAGGCGAAGTCTCCACCCAGCGCGGTGACACCGGCGAATGGGCGGCGACCACTTTGAACGCCCCGCTCGAACAAGACGACGCAATCTCGACCGGACCCCGCTCGCGCGCCGAGGTCGAGCTCGATTACGCCGACGTGCTGCGGTTGAGCAACCAGAGCCAGGCGAAGCTGGCTTCGCTCACACGCACCGACATCCAGGTGCAGGTGGCGCATGGCCTGGTGGATTACGACGTCCTGCGGGGCGGCAGCCAGGCCGCGGCGGAAATTGATACTCCGAACCTGGCCGTGCATCCGCAGGCTGAGGGCGAATACCGCATTCAAGTGAACTCCGACAGTGAATCCATCGTGACCGTGCGCAAGGGCGAGGCCCAGGTTTCGACGCCGCAGGGCAGCACGTCGGTGCACGAAGGCGAGATGATCACCGTGGAGGGGACGGACAATCCGCAGTACAAGATCAGTGAAGCGGCGGACAGGGACGGATGGGACCGCTGGAATCGCGACCGCGACCGTCGCGCTCTTGAAGCGCGGAGCTGGCAGGATACCAACCAGTATTACACGGGCTCAGAGGACCTCGACCAGTACGGCCGTTGGGAGCAAGATCCTGGTTACGGCAACGTGTGGGTGCCGGACGAGGGAGGCGACTGGGCGCCTTACCGCGACGGCCGCTGGGTGTGGGAGCCTGACTACGGCTGGACCTGGGTCTCTGACGAGCCCTGGGGTTGGGCGCCTTATCACTACGGGCGCTGGTTGCCTTACGATGACGGCTGGGCTTGGTGGCCCGGCCCGGTTTATGGCGGATATTATCCTATCTGGGCACCTGCTTACGTCAGCTTCTTCGGCTTCGGCGGCGGCTTCGGCTTCGGCTTCGGCTTCGGAAATATTGGCTGGCTGCCGCTTGGACCCTTTGACCCGTTCTTCCCGTGGTTTGGCGGCGGCTTCGGCTTCGGCTTCAACCGCTTTGGGTTTTTCTTCGGCCGGGGCGGTGGTTTCGGGCGCAATGTCGTGAATATCCGCAACATCCAGAACATCACCAACATCCGAAACATCAATGGGGCCATGCCGGCGCTGGCCACGGCCGGCAGAGGACGTCCGGCGATCTCGAATCTGCAATCGGCGCTCAATAATCCACGGGTGGCGCGCGGCATCACGACGGTGGGCGCCAACAACTTCGGCAAAGGCGCCGTACCGCGCAACCAGAGGGGCGTGACCCCGTCGGCATTGAAGAGCGCAACCTTGATGGGCGGCGCCGTGCCGGCCGTGCCCACCAAGGCCAGCCTCGCGGCGTCCAACAAACCAGTGCCTCGGGGAGCGGTGCCGCGCAACGGCAGCTCGCCGCACTTCTTCACCAAGAACCAGTCGCCCGCCGGACGGCAACCCTTCGCGCAGCAGGCGGCGAGAGTCCAGCAGTCGCTGCGGCAGCCGAGATCCGTCACGGCTGCGAACAACGGCCGCAACGCGACCGGCGCCAGGCAAGCGCCCGCGACCGGCGGTAACAGAGGCGCGCAGCAGGCGACGCGTCCGGGCTGGCAGCGGTTCGGCGGTCCGGTAGCTCAGGCTCGCCAGGGTTCGAACCCCAGGCAGACGGCGGGAGCGGCACAGCGGGGTCAAACCCAGCGCGGTCCGGGCCAGAGTGCTCCCAGAAGTCGAGCGGGCCAAGCGGGCCGCGCTGCGCCGTCAAGGCCCGCCGCCACAGGAACGCGTCCCGGCTGGCAGCGGTTCTCCGGGAATGGATCGCGGACGCAACCGCCGCGCGGCCAGCAGGCAGCGCCGCGTAGCAGCTATTCCGGCGCGCCGGCCAATCGCTTCCCACAGCGCGCCGCGCCGCGCAGCTACGGCAACTCCAGCCGAGGCTACAGCCGTCCGCCGCTCCAGCTCGACCGGCCCATGATGGCGCCGCGGCCGTCCGGCGGAGGTTACGGAGGCGGTTATCACGGATCGAGCGCGCCACCGCGCAGTTACAGCGCACCGCGCAGCTACAGTGCACCACGTAATTACAACGCGCCACGTAGTTACAGCGCAACGCGTAGTTACAGCGCACCGCGTAGCTACAGCGCACCGCGTAGCTACAGCGGAGGCGCCGGGGGCGGATACCACGGCTCCAGCGCTCCGCGCAGTTACGGGGGCGGTGGCGGTGGTTACCATGGAGGAGGGGGATCTCGCGGTGGCGGTGGAGGCGGGGGTCACAGCGGCGGCGGGGGTCACGGTGGAGGCGGTCACGGCGGCCGGCACTGAGACGCCGTCGGAGCCGAATCACCCACCTGAATCAATCCAAGAAAGAACCGGCGGCGAGTCCGAAACAGGGCTTCGCCGCCGGGCGTGTTTATGAAGCCGCCGCTATTTGTCGCCGAGCTTCCGCCTGAACACGACGTTCCCCGGACCTTCCTTCACGGTATAGTCCGGCGGCACTTCGAAAAGAGAGGGAGCCGGCTCGTCGCGACTGATGTTGGTGAGCCGGTAAACGCTGTCGCCAAATCGAGGGTCGCTGTGCTTGGTCATGACCACGGCCTGCAGCTCGGGCGAATACCAGCGCTCGGAGACGATCTGAATGGGCTGGTCGTTCCCGATGGCGCCGGCGGCGATGGTCACGGTCGTGCGCGTGCCTTGGGCTTGGACACCTTCAATCGTCCGGGTGCCGAGCGAGACCTGGGTTGAGGTCCGGTCGGAGGCTTCCGGGCCGGGCGGATTCAGGATTTCGTGGTGCCGGTAAACGACAGCACCGCTACCTCCGTCGGGAGACGCCGTGAAGCTGATTCCCTTGTCGCCGAGGGGATGCTTGAAGGCGATCTTGCGTCGCGCGTCCAGGACAAAATGCACCCCGGCCACCGGATCGTTAATCATCGTCATGGGAGGAAGGTCGGCTGGCGCGCCCCAGGGACCGATCTCGCCCAGGGTTTGCTCGCGCCGGGTGCGTCCCTGGCTGTCGCGAGCGAGATGCGCCGTGGTCTTCTGCACAATGCGATTGCCGTCGGCCAGCACCTGGGTTCTTTCGGTGACGGCATCCGCCGAGTAGGGAACTCCGGTGACCACTTTGCCGTCGAAGCTCTCATCAACCGACCTGAACCTGAAGAAGACTTGTCCAGGAGGCGGGGGAGGCGGCGCTTGCTCGGCACCGGGGACGGCGCTGTCGGGCGGTGCTGCCGCAGACTGCGCCCGGCTGCGAACGCTCGCGGCGGCGAGCAGCGCGAGTGAGGTGAGAACGGTGAGTATCGCTTTTCGGTTTTTCATAGACTCTCCTTTTCGCTGTTCATTCCTTCAACTATGCCACTAAACACTAGCCACTGTTCCTGAGCTACTGCGCGAACCGGATGGCGCGCGCCACGCCGTCATCACCGATGAACACTTGAGCGGTGATGGTTTCCGCCCCCGCCTCGCCGGCAGCCGGCAAGCCAAGCTCGGTGACCGTGGAGCGTGACAACTCAACCCGCACCAACTCGCCGGCCTCCGGGCTTGCCGCGCCATCCGCTCCAGGCAGAGGCATGAAGTCCGTGGCCCATTCGATTTTCCCGGCGCTAGGCAGGCTTCTCCGCTGCGGTTTCTGTCGTTCGGGAACCGCCCGATGTTTGGGCTGAACGCCTGATGTTCGCGCCGGCGCCGGCCGCCGAGGCCAGGGCCGCGAAGACGGGGCTTTCGCTGCCGCGTTCGCCGCGCCGCCGGCGGCGTTCCCGGATTGCGCGGACCCCGCTGCAAGAGGGCCATGCGCGGCGGGCTGCCTGTTCGCCCTCCGCCAATCCCGCACGCCCACGGCGACCAGCAGCGCAGCGGCGGCGGCCATGCCGATGAGCACCCAGCGATTGCGGCGTACCCGGATCACCTGCGCCCGCCGCTCGCGGCGGAAGGCGGCGAGCAGTATCGCTTCGAGGCGCGGCGGCGCCTGCCGCGGTCCGTCTTCGGCGCCCTCTTCGGCGAGCGCCCTCAAGCCGGAGCGCAGAGCGCGCGAATCCGCCAGCAAATGGGCGCAGCCGGCACACAGCTCGGCGTGGGCCAGCGCCTCATCGAGCGCGCGTTCGCCGAGCTTCTCCAGGGCCAGGTCATGGACCTGCTGTTCAAATTGGATGCAATTCATCACCAGCCTCCCGTGCGACGCGCCGGCGTGTCTGAAGGCATACTCACCGTGCGTGACGCGCGCAGTTTGGCCACCAGCAACGCGCGCGCGCGGTGCAGTCGCGAGCGAACCGTGCCCAGTTCGCAGCCGAGCGCCCGCGCCGCCTCCGCGTACTCCAGTTCCTCGAGGTCGCACAGCGCGACGACTTCGCGGTACTTCGGGGGCAGGGCGAGGACGGCCTGGCGCACCCGCTCCACGGTTTCACGCCGCGCTAAATCGCCAAAAAGATCGCCGTTCGACGCGCCCGCGCCGTTCAAACCCTTTGGCTCTTCGGCGTCCTGGTCCGGCTCGCCGAGCGTGACGTAACGCCCGTCGCGCTCGAGGCAGCGCAGGACATGGTTGCGCGCGATGCCATAAAGGAACGCGCCCACTGATCCCTTCGAGGGTTCGTACCGCCCGGCCTCGCGGATCAGGGTCATAAACGCTTCCTGGGTGACTTCCTCGGCGATCGCCGGGCTGCCGCTCATCTGCGCCGCAAAGCGGTAGATGCCACCCTGCCGCCGGCGGTAGAGCATGGTGAAGGCGTCCTCGTCCCCCGCTCCGCAGCGGCGCAACAGATCGTCATCGCCCAGGTGATCGAGGAGAGTCATGCGCCTTCTACGACGATTTCGGATCCGCTACCGTTACTGATTCCATCCGGGCGGGCAAAAGGTTCCAAAAAAGCGCGCGCCCGCCGTTGGTCGCCGTCACCAAAGCAATTGGCTTGAAACTCGCCGCAGAAGCTGCTTGACAGGCAACGCGGCCTCGTCGATGAATGCGCGGAGCCGACGCGACAGCCTGGCCGCCATCTGCCGGACCATCTCGGGCCCCGGTCAGATCCGGGAATTCAATCGGAAAGCTCTGCCGCCCAACTGCCAGAATCACTGCCAGGGTAGTGGGTCAGTTTGAACCGCTGTAGCGGCGAGCTGCGCTCGCCGCTCTTTCGTTGCAAGAACTTCCGGCGATCATAGATCGCCGATACAGCAAACTGACCCACTACCAACTGCCAGAATCACGTTGCCCTTTTGCCTCACCGATGTTACACTTTCTTATTTGTACTTGAACGAGAACTCTCAACTGACCACAAGGAGACCACCCTTGGCCGAGCGAAAGCATCATTATCTCTTTACTTCGGAATCAGTTACTGAAGGCCATCCCGACAAGATCTGCGACCAGATTTCCGACGCCGTCCTCGACGCGGCGCTCGCCGGCGACCCCCGCAGCCGCGTGGCTTGCGAGTCCATGGTGAAGAACCAGTCGGTTTACGTCATGGGCGAGATCTCGACCGAAAGCACCTTTGACGTGAACCGCATCGTGCGCGACACCGTACGCCGGATCGGTTACACCGACGAGGCTTGCGGGTTCACCCACGACGGGTGCGTGGTGACGGAAAACATCTCCGTGCAGAGCGACCACATCGCGATGGGCGTGAACATCGGCGGCGCGGGCGACCAGGGCCTGATGTTCGGTTATGCCTGCGACGAAACCGACCACTTGATGCCCCTCCCCATCACCCTGGCCCACCGGCTCTGTATGCGACTGGCAGAGGCGCGCCGCAAGAAGATTCTGGATTTCCTCCGGCCTGACGGCAAGTCCCAGGTGACGGTGGAATACGAAGGCAACCGCCCGGTGCGGGTGGATGCCGTGGTCGTCTCCACTCAGCACACCGCCGAGGTGAGCAACGAGACGCTGCGCGAAGGCGTCCGCGAGTGCGTCATCAAACCGGTGATTCCGGCGCACATGCTGGACGAGCAAACCAAGTACCACATCAACCCGACGGGGCGCTTTGAGATTGGCGGGCCGGTGGGTGATTCCGGCCTTACCGGCCGCAAGATCATCGTGGATACCTACGGCGGCTCAGCGCATCACGGCGGCGGATGCTTCTCCGGCAAAGACCCGACCAAGGTCGACCGTTCCGCGGCCTACATGGGGCGCTACATTGCCAAGAACATCGTGGCCGCGGGACTGGCCCAGAACGTGGAGGTTCAGCTCGCCTACGCCATCGGCGTGGCCGAGCCGGTCTCGATTATGGTGGATACCGCGGGCACCGGCCGCGTCAGCGAAAGGAAACTCGAAGAGCTCATCCGCCGCCATTTCCAGCTTACTCCGCTCGGCATCATCGAATCGCTCGACCTGCGGCGTCCTATCTACCAGAAGACGGCGGCCTACGGCCACTTCGGCCGTCCTGAGAAAGACTTTACTTGGGAAAAGACGGACAAGGCCGGCGCGCTGAGAGAAGATAGCGGGCTTGCAGGCGTCGTCGAAGGAATGGCGGAAAAAGTTTCCACCGCCCGCTAGGGCAATCGTGGCGCAGGCTTCCAGCCTGCGTAGCCGGCAAAGCCTGTCCTGAGCGGAGCGAAGGAATGCCGGCGCTACTGCCTCCCGGCAGTTCCAAAATCCTAAAATTGAGGTAGACCTCGCACATGGCAACTACGATGACGACTCCGAACGCGAAACACGATGTGAAGGACCTGAACCTCGCCGTCAAGGGCAAGACCCGCATCGAGTGGGCGAACCAGTGGATGCCCGTCCTGCAACTCATCCGCAAGCGCTTCATCAAGGAGCGGCCGCTCGAAGGCATTCGGATTTCGGGCTGCCTGCACGTCACCACCGAGACCGCCAACCTCGCCATCACCTTGCGCGACGGCGGCGCAGCCGTGTGCCTTTGCGCCTCGAACCCCCTGAGCACACAGGACGACGTGGCGGCGTCGCTGGTGAAGGACTACCAGATTCCGGTTTTCGCCATCAAGGGCGAGGACCACGACACGTATTACTCCCACATTCAGTCCGCGCTCGACGCCAAGCCGCAGATCACACTGGACGACGGTGCGGACCTGGTCACCGCGGTGCTGACCAAGCGCCAGGATTTGATTCCCGGCATTATCGGCAGCATGGAAGAGACCACCACCGGCGTCATCCGGCTGCGCAGCATGGCCAAGGAAGGCGTGCTGCGGTTCCCGGTGATCTCCGTCAACGACGCCGACACCAAGCACCTTTTTGACAACCGTTACGGCACCGGGCAGTCAACGATTGACGGCATCATCCGTTCCACCAACCTGCTCATCGCCGGCCTGCGGTTCGTAGTGGCCGGATACGGCTGGTGCGGCCGCGGCGTGGCCATGCGCGCCAAAGGGCTTGGCGCCGACGTGATCGTGACCGAAATCAACGCCACCCGCGCCCTCGAAGCCACCATGGACGGCTTCCGTGTGATGCCGATGGCCGAGGCCGCTAAAATCGGGGACGTCTTTGTCACCCTTACCGGCAACAAAAACGTATTGGTCGCTGACCACTTCAAGCTGATGCGCTCGGGCGCCGTGGTCGCCAACTCCGGCCACTTCAACGTGGAGATTGACATCCCGGCGCTCGAAAACCTCTCGCTCGGCAAACGTCAGACGCGCGACTCGGTGGAGGAATACACGCTGCGCGACGGGCGGAAAATCTATCTGCTCGGCGAAGGACGGCTCATCAATCTGGCCGCCGCCGAAGGCCACCCCGCCGTGGTCATGGATATGAGTTTCGCCAATCAGGCGCTCGCTTCCGAGTACATGGTGAAGCATGGCAAGGAGCTTGAGGCGAAGGTCTACCCCGTGCCCGCCGAGATTGACCAGACCGTCGCCCGGCTGAAGCTCGAAGCTCTGGGCGTGGGGATCGACAAGCTGACCGCGGAACAGGAGACGTACCTGGCGTCCTGGTCGGAGGGAACGTAGTAGCGCGGGCATCTTGCCCGCGTTTGTGCTTGCAGAGCATACGTTCATCAAAAAGATGAAGACACGATTATTATGCTTGATCCGGCGAATAAGAAGCGAGCCGCGGGTTTGGTAGTGGGTCAGTTTGCTGTAAAGGCGGCTTCATGCCGGTCGCCGCGGCGACCGGGGGAAACCCGCCGCTACGAATCAAAATTGACCCACCACCGCAGGTTTGGTATTAACGTTGCGTTATTGACAATGTGATGTACTTTTGGTATACTCCTGTGCTGAATCTGACCCTTTCTACCTTCGCACTTGTACCGCCGCGCCTTAGGGCGGACCGTGGGCTGGCGCTCCCGTTCGGACCGGGCGGCGCCTGGGACGGAAACGGAAGGGAGAAGTGACGATTAAACCGGGAATGTTATTGAAAATACGTAAGTTCGATCCGAACACAGCAGGCCCGATTTGCCACCGGCTCGCGAGTCGGTTTTGAGCCATGAGCGAGCCGGTCTTCGAAGCCTCCTGACTTCTGACTCCTGCTCCACCATGAAAGAGTTTGCCCAACAAGCCCTGGACACCGCGCTCGCGCGAGGCGCGAGTTACGCCGACGTCCGCGTGATGGACATCCGGCAGCGTTACCTCTCCACCAAGAATGGACAGGCCGCACAGGTGCGCGACTCGGAGTCGTTCGGCCTGGGTGTCCGCGTGATTGCGGACGGCGCTTGGGGCTTTGCCGCGACCGACGACCTGACGCGAGACTCGGTCGATCGCATCGCGGCCCTGGCGGTCGAAATCGCGCGTTCGAGCGCCCTGGTGAAGAGCCACGACGTGAACCTCGCGCCGGAATCGAAAATCGTAGACCAATGGGAAGCGGCCTGCCGCATTGACCCGTTTGCTGTGCCCGTTTCCGCATGCCTCGACCTGCTGCTGAAAGTTGACGCCGAGCTTCGCAAAGTTCAGGGTGTCACCCTTGCCGAAGGCGCGATGGACTTCCGGCACATTGACCAGATTTTCCTTTCCAGCCTCGGCTCCGACATTCGCCAGATCAAAACGCAGACGGGCGTCGGCTATTCCGCCACGTCTTTCGCCGAGAACGAAATCCAACGGCGGTCTTACCCCAACTCCTTCGGCGGCCAGTATCAGACCAAAGGCTATGAGTTGATCGGCGAGCTCGACCTCGTCGCGAACGCGCCACGCGTGGCGGAAGAGTGCGTGGCGTTGCACAAGGCCGACCAATGTCCGAAGGGCGTGATGGACGTTATCCTGGGCGGCTCGCAGCTTGGCCTGCAGATTCACGAGTCCATCGGGCACCCCATCGAGCTCGACCGCGTGCTCGGCGACGAAGCCAACTACGCCGGCATGAGCTTCCTGACGCCGGAAAAGCTTGGGACGCTGCAATACGGCTCCGCCATCGTCAACGTGGTCGCCGACGCCACTGTAGCCCACGGCCCTGGGCTAGGGACCTTTGCCTACGACGACGAAGGCGTGCCGGCGCAATCGACACCCATCATCAAAGAGGGTCTCTTTGTCGGCTACCTCAGTTCCCGCGAATCGGCCGCTTCCATCAGCCAGGTGCGCTCCTCGGGCTCCATGCGCGCCGAAGGCTGGAACCGCATCCCGCTCATCCGCATGACCAACGTCAGCCTGCTGCCCGGACACGGAAGTCTTGAGGACCTTATCACCGACACGGACGACGGCATCTACATGGAAACCAACCGGAGCTGGTCGATTGACGACCGGCGTTACAACTTCCAGTTCGGGACCGAAATCGGCTGGGAAATCAAGCACGGCAAGCGCCTACGGATGCTCAAAAATCCCAGCTACGGCGGCATCACGACGGAGTTCTGGAACTCCTGTGACGCTATCTGCGGCCCGGAACACTGGACATTGTGGGGCACGCCGAATTGCGGCAAGGGCCAGCCCATGCAGACGATGGGCACGGGTCACGGCGCCGCCCCGGCGCGGTTTCGCAAGGTAAAAGTTGGAGTGGCGTACGATTGAGCGATTGAGTGAATGATGCTGAACCAACGACGCGCCGACGAACTTTTCGAAAAGGTCCTCAAGTACTCCGCTGCGGGGGAAACGGAGGCGCTTATCACCTCCACCGCCTACTCGCTCACCCGCTTCGCCAACAATACTATTCACCAGAACATGACCGAGCAAGGCACGATGCTCTCGGTGCGCGCGGTATCGGATCATCGCACCGCCCGCGCCTCCACCGACCGGCTTGACGACGATTCCATCCGGCGCGTCTGCGAATCGGCCCTGGAGCTCGCCCGCACTCAGCCTCCCGACCCTGGCCTGCTGCCGATGCCGGGTCCTCAGACGTATCAGGCCGTCAGCCGCTTCCACCCCGAAACTATCAACCTCACTCCGCAGGCCCGCGCCGCGACTATCGCCCAGGTTATCCGCCGCGCTCAGGGCGATCATCTGACGGCAGCCGGCGTTTTCGCGATCGGCGGCAGTGTGGCAGCGCTGTACAATTCGCTCGGCCTGCGCGCCTTTCACGAGGAGACCACTTCCGAATTCTCCGTGACCATGCTGGGACCGAATAGCTCGGGCTGGGCGAAGAGAACCGACCCGCGTTCGGGCGCGCTCGACCCCGCCTCGCTGGCCGACCGCGCCGCGCGCAAGGCGCTCCAAAGCCACGATCCGAGCGAGATCGAGCCGGACAAGTACACCGTGATCCTCGAACCCGCTGCGGTCCTCGACCTGCTGGGATTCCTCGTGCTCGACTTCAGCGGCCTGGCCGTGGCTGAGCAGCGGAGCTGCTTTACCGGCCGGGTAGGGCAGAAGCTTTTCGGCTCGAACATTACCATTCACGACGACGTGTTTCATCATGCGCAGACGGGTGCCCCGTTTGACGGCGAAGGCGCGCCGCGCCGGCCCGTCTCGCTCGTCGAAGGCGGCGTGGTGAAGAACCTGGTCTATGCCCGCGCCACAGCAGCTAAGCTAGGCAAAGAGCCTACAGGGCACGGTTTCCCGCTGCCCAATGAGATCGGCGAGGCGCCCATGAACATCGTGGTCGAGGGCGGCGCGGCGACCACCGACGAGATGATCGGCTCAACCGAGCGTGGCCTCCTCATCACCCGGCTTTGGTACATCCGCGAGGTGGACCCCTATCAGAAAATCGTCACCGGCATGACGCGCGACGGCACGTTCTGGATCGAGGACGGCGAAGTGAGGCACGGAGTGAAGAACTTCCGCTTCAACCAGAGTCTCATCGAAATGCTCAGCCAGGTAGAAGCCATGAGCGCGCCCGAGCGCGCCGCCGGCGAGGAATCGTTTGAGATGGTCGTCCCGGCAATGAAGGTGCGGGATTTCAATTTTTCCTCGACGACAAAGTTCTAGTGGTTAGTGGCCAGTTAGCAGCCTGTCTGTTGTATTCTTGTCTTGTGGCCCACGAGACAGTGAAGGTCGAGCAACTGATAACGGATAACTGACAACTGAGAACTGCTTTTGCGGCGCTATCGTCTAGGGGTTAGGACGTGAGATTCTCAATCTCAAAACCCGGGTTCGATTCCCGGTAGCGCTACCAGAAGAACGCACCGTGTGGGCTGTCAAGCCTTCCCCCGACCGCCGCAGGCGCGCGCTGGAGTGCTCTTGCCGGAGGGCGCAAATCGAAGACAGGAAAAGGAGAAAACCATGAAGACTCACTCATTGCTCGCGGGCGGCATGATTCTGCTCGCGACCTGCGCCGCCGCGCAATCGAAGATCGTCATCTCCGCCGAGGGCGGCTCGCCCGACGATCGCGGCTCGGCCCGCGTCCTCTATTGGAACGATACGGCGAACACCGCCGCCGGTGAGTTTGCGTTCAACTACGGGCGTCCGGTGTGGAAGAAGATTTACGAAGCCCCGGCCAAGTTCGATGCTATGACCAAGGGACACGTGTGGCGGATGGGAAGCAATTTCTGGACGGAATTGCAGACCGAGCTGCCCCTCGAAATCGCCGGCAAGAGCGTGCCGGTGGGCGCGTACTTCCTAGGCTTGCACCGCTCGGCCGACGGCGCCGAGTGGAGTCTGGCCTTCATCGACCCCGCCAAGGTGTTAGAGAACCGCGGAGACGCGTTTGAGATTCAGAAGGCGCCGATCGAGTTTGAAGCGCCGATGACGGTGGCCAAAGCGGATGGTATCGCGGACAAGCTGACTATCACCCTCTCCTATCCCAAGCAAGACCCGAAGAGCGTCACGCTGCTGGTGCACTGGGGCAACCTGGCGCTGACGGCTCCGATCAAGGTGACGCTCGCGGACTAGGCGGCTAGGCTCGGGACGAGACACCAGAATCAGTCCGCGGTCATCGTGACCGGCTACTTCTACGGGTACTTCGATGCCCGCGATATGGTCAAGATGGGGATCTATTTGACCATTTTCGAGTCGCTGGTTGTGCTCCTGCCGTTCCATTCTCCTGGCCGCTGCTCGGCATCCGGTAACAGGCTCCCGCCCCGTTGATGCAGGAGGAGCGCAAGGACATTCCGCATGAATGACGAAAATCGCAAGAGGCTCATTGTAGGGATCAGTGGCTCCAGCGGCGCCATCTTCGGTGTCCGGCTCCTGCAAGCGCTTCAAGGGTCTGACGTGGAAACGCATCTCGTCATGAGCAAATGGGGCTGCCGGACGTTGGTTCACGAGACCCCCTACACCGTGGAGCAGGTAAAGGAAATGGCGGCCCATAGCTATGCCGCGGACGACCAAGGCGCCGCGATCTCGAGCGGTTCTTTTGTGACCTCCGGAATGGTGGTTTGCCCGTGCAGCGTGCGGACTCTTGCCGCCATCGCTCATGGCTACGGCGACCAGCTCATTCATCGCGCCGCGGATGTCATGCTCAAAGAGCGGCGCAAGCTGGTGCTGGTGGTACGCGAGGCGCCGCTCCAGGCCATTCATCTTGAAAACATGCTGAAGCTGTCCCGCCTGGGCGTGGTGATCTTGCCGCCCGTGCCCGCTTTCTATAATCATCCGCGAACCCTGGACGACGTGGTGAACCATATTGTTATGAGAACGCTCGACCAGTTCGACATTCACCTGGACTTGATGAAACGGTGGGATGGAACCATGTTCGCGCGCGGAAAGCCGGCGGCGGATGTTCGTAAGGAATCTCCACGTCGCAAATAGGCTGATGGCGATGAATGCAGCGCTGGAACGACCGCCTCTACCGCGCCGCGTTCCCCAGGCTCAAGATTCTGACCGTTTGATTGACCGCTTGATTGACCGCAGTGGGCAGCGCCCCGAGGCATCGGGACGGATCTTCTTTCCCATGCGCCACTGGTGCGGCGCTTACTCTGCAACTTGCGATTTGGAATCTGCCATCGGCGCGGCAGCGCCGGCGAGACCCTGCGCCCCCTTCGAGCCCCAGACCATAGCCGCCCTGACCGGCCCCCCCTTTTCTGGCCCGGAGCGAACCGAACCGCTGAATTCACAATCGATTTGGTGCAGAACCCCAGAAAAGGGGGGCCGGTCAGGGCTGCTATGGTTTGCCGGGAATCGCGGCTGAGATACACTTGGACCTAGAGAGAATCGAACTCTCCGGAGGCTATGGTTTGCCGGGAATCGCGGCTGAGATACACTCCGAAGGGCTTTAAGGTCCGCACCGTGACGGCTATGGTTTGCCGGGAATCGCGGCTGAGATACACTACATCCCCTCGGACCTGACTCAGGCCCGAGGGGATAACCCTCTGCCGCCGGCTAAAAAAACGCCAGTTGCTGCGGCGGATCCTCCACCGGCTTGCGTTTTCTGCCAAAATAAATCTCCATCTTTTCGTACTGCCGGTCGGTCACCGAGATCAGACGCACCTGCCCGTGACTGGGCAGCGCGGCGTGGACGTGCCGCCGCAGCATCTCGTCCACATCTTCGCTGGGCACGTAGTGCGCGTACACCGAATACTGCATCATGGTGAAGCCCCGGCGCAGCAGCGCCTTGCGGAACTGGGCGTACTCTCGCCGCAGGTCCTTGTCGTCCACTGGCAGGTCAAACATGGCAAACAGCCACATAGCGCGATAACCGGATAGCGCGAATCGCCGCTCAGGCATCGTCGTTCACCGTTCCGCTGACGGCATCTTCATGCGCCTTAAGATTCGCAGCACGACCTTCCCCGCGTGTAGCGCCGGGCTTCAGCCCGGCATTTTCCGGCAAGACAAGCTCGGGGATTTCGATTCGCGCCGCCTCGCCCCCCACCACGGCGGCGAGCGAAAAGGTCATGCGTGCCAGCCAATCGAACAGCGTGCGGCACTCCCCTTGGTAACTGAAGCGGCCTCGCCCCGATCTATCGGGGCCCAGCAACGGCTCAATCAACGCCCGCTTCGATTCGCGATCGAGCGCCACGCTCTCCCCGCGCTCGTTGAGCAACCGCGCCACCACGCCATCCACCAGCGGCCGGAAAGGCTCCATGAGATCGTCGGCGAGACAGAAAGCGTCGTAACGGTTGCGGTGGTGCAGGCCGAAGGTGGGGTGCAACCCGGCCGCGCAGATGGCTCGCGCCACCGTGGCGCGCAGCACCGCGTAACCGTAATTCAAGAGCGCATTCAAGCCGTCACCTACGGCCTGACGAGAAGGCAACCGGGTGTCATCCTGAGGAGCCGGAGGCGACGAAGGATCTCTGTATTTGTTTGATTCTGAAATGCCGGGATTCTTCGCTTCGCTCAGAATGACAGCGTGAGCCCTTTTCGACCCCCGATCGGATCGGGGCAACCGCCGGAAGCTTTCGCCCAGCAGGCGCGGCCAGTAAATGCGCGCGGCCTGCGCTTCCAGGTTCTCCGGGTCGCCGGATCGCACGCGGTCGACCATCATGCTCAGGCCCCAATCTTTTCCGGTTCGCTCTTCGAGCAGGCGCGCCTGCGCCCTGATCTTGGCGCGCGCGATAGCCTGCCACAGCCGCTTGCGCGCCGGCAGCGGCAACTGCGCCTGCGCCGCGTAGCGCACTGTCTGCACGTGATGCGTCTCAAGCGGCAGCATCATGGCAGCCGGCTGACGCCTTTCGTCGCAGGTCACCAGCAGC
>DASYXW010000039.1:0-28356 GCA_035934405.1 Terriglobia bacterium | reverse complement strand
GCGAAGCGGCCGTGACGCAGGGCGTTCAGGGCCACGCGGCACTTGCCGCGGTAGGTGCGGGGTCCGGTGGAGTGGCGGGCGTTGGCGCGATTGGCGGCGAGCTTGCGCGGAGTAAGAACAGGCGATTTGACGAACGGCATCCGGGGTTACCTCCGCAAGGGCGCTGGCGTTCAAGCCGATAACATAGGGTACCCATGTTATACTACCTATTAAGTACTATTGTCAAGCAAATTATTCCGGGAGAGGGGGATTTGATTCGGCTGTCGGGGGGCTCACGGCGCGGAAAGCCGCGGACCTCAAGAGCGGAGGTCCGCGCTACCTTGCTGAATTTCTATTTTTGGCCCGGCGGGACTTAACGTTTGCCGCTGGGTCTTTACATGCTCGGTGCCGGCGTTCCATCGGACCATTTGTCTACTCCTACTAGGAAGACGGACAGTGGTGGGAAGGATTTGAGTTGGGGGTAGGATTGCGCGGAGATGTACCAGTAATTTACGGAGAGGACTGGGGAGTTTGTGAGATTTGCGCCCCAGGCTGCACCGTCTTTCGCTGTTTCGTAGAACATCAGGTGGGGGGCGTTGTGGTCGCCGTTGTCGGTGAGGTAGGAGGACTTGGACATCATGTAGTCGAAAGTTCCCTGCTCCAGGGCTGGTAATTCTTTTTTGTCGATCGCTGCTTTGATTGCGGCGATGACTTCGAGTTTGGAATGGCCGGCTAGCAGCAACTCGGTGCGTTTGTAGGCGTACGGCAGAACGGAGCGGGCGGCGGGTGGGTTGAGGCAATCCGCGGCGCGAATTTTGGGGTTCCAAAATTCGGGGTGGTCGAACATGGCCATCCATCCGCGTCCGACCCAGCAGACCCAGCCGTTTTTGCCTTGGACTGCGGTCTCGTAGCCGTGGCGGGTTAGGACGATGACTGAGGCGTCGTGGGAGATGGCGTCTGGAGCGGCGCTGCGGGCGAGGGCAATTTCTGCGTCGCGATCCATTAGATATTGTTCTACCGGGGCCATACTCGGATACGTTTGTTTGGCATCCTGTGCGGCAGCAGGCCAGGTCGCGCTGAGGGCGGCGCCGAGCATGAATGCGCTCAATTGAATGCTGTGCATTTTCTTTCGTCTCATCGGTTTTCTCCTTCAGCCGTCTTCAACGTGCAGCCTTCTGCCGCCGTCGCTGCTCACTTGCCTTCATGATTTCGTTCATGTCCGCCGCTGGCCGAATCTCGAAAATGTTGCCATATGCCAGCGCGGGATGCTGCGCCATGAGCTGTACAGCATGATTCATGTCCCGCGCCTCAAGGATGAGAATGCCGCCGAGTTGTTCCTTGGTTTCCGCATAAGGACCGTCCGTAGTTGTGACTTTGCCGTTCTTCCAATACAGGGTCAAGGCGGTTTCCGGAGGCTGAAGCGCTTCTCCACCAGCAAAATGTCCGTTGGCGCGAAGATGGTCGTCGTATCCAAAGCATGTGTCGAACATCGCCTGTTGCTCGCCCTCGGTCATGCCTTCGTGTTTGCCTTTATCGTAGTATCCAAAACAGATGTATTTCATCGTTCTTCTCCTCCTGGTGGGATCCAGCAGCACAGCCTTGCGTTCATCCTATAGTCGTCGCCTCGCTGCCAGGGGCGCTCTGTCGGATGTAAATCAGGCGATCTTCGTCACGGTTACCAGCAGTCGCAGCAGGACGCCGCGCCGCAATATGCATGACGCGCCATTTTGCACAATTCGGCTTAGCGATCTTCTGTTCCGTCTGACCAGCGTTGCACGGCAATCACGAACGTAGTCACGTGCTCCCGGGTGTCGCTAAAAGCTTAAGATGGGAGAACCCGGCAGACCCGCTCCCCAGATTGCAGGGTCGGTCTGCGAAAAGTAAAACATGAGGTGGCGAGGCCAGTGTTCGACGCTGCGCCACGGCGTAGTCATCGCTTCTTTCCCCCGACGAAGGGCATGGTGGCGGCCTGCTTTATCCACGACGCCAATTGGCGCTCGTCGAAATCGTCAACCGACGCTAACTCGACTCCGCGGGTGGATTTGCCCATCCCGATCGGCGTCACAGGCGGTTCCGGCTTGATCTCCGTGCCGCGTATGAACATCAGTTTCACATGGCCGACGAAGGCGCCGGAAGAGAAGCACCAGCCCCCGTCGACCCCGTAGTACGCCATGCCCCACTTCATCGCTCGCTGGAGGTCCGGCAAACTTTTGGCCGCCAGGGCATCGATGCGCTCGGCGATGCCGCGCTGCGGCTGCGGCAAGCTAGCGATGTACGCGAACACGGGTTCGGCGCCTTTTGCGGTCTTCGCGGCGCTTGCCTTGCCAGTCATGGCGACCAGCAGCTTCGCCGGGGTCTTGCCTTGGGCGGTTTTCTTACCCTGGCGGCCGGCCACGCGCTTCGTTGATTGATGGCTTGACCGCGTCATTTTGTCACCGAGCTTGATCCCAGGCTGGCGAGAAGCTCGTCGAGTTGGTCGAGCGCCTCGGGCATCGCGCCCGTCGATCCGGAGTCAAGTGCTTCCTTCGAGGGATAGCGATCGTGCACGACCAACAACGTCTTGCCTGCGTTTTCATCGAAGGTCACCGTGGTGACGGTCTTGCCGTTGTCACCTTCCTCGTTGGTCCAAACGAGGCGCGAGTGCGGTGTCACTTCGAGGTACGTGCCGAAGAACTCCATCGTCGAATCTTCGTGGCGAAACACCAAACGATACTGCCCTCCAACGCGAACATCCATTTCGCAGGAAAGCAGGGTCAGCCCATACGATTTTGGTACCCACCACCTCCTGAATAGTTCTGCCTTGGTCCACGCCTCGAACACGAGGCGCGCAGGCGCGTTGACGGTGCGTGTGACGACGAGTTCGCGCTCGGACTTCCGCTCCACCCCCGTGCGGTTCTTCGTGGGGGTGGCCTCACTTTCTCTTCTTACGTCCATTTGCTTTCTCCTTTCGTTTGAATTCCTCGACAACAATGTCCAACTCGTCGAAGCGCGCGGCCCAGAGCTGGCGATACCTCTCGATCCATGCCGCCTCTTCTTCCAGTCCGCGCAGCCCGAGCTTGCAGGTCCGCACGCGCCCAACCTTCTCCGTGCTGACGAGCCCCGCTTGCTCTAAGACGCCTACATGTTTCTTCATGCCCGTAAGGGTCATGTGGAACCTCTCGGCAAGGGCTGTGATCGAAGCGTCCGCACGCCCGAGTTGCTCCAGAACGCCGCGTCGGGTGGCGTCCGAGAGCGCGCCGAACGAGGCATCGAAGTGGGTTTGGCTATACTGAGCCATACGGTTCAGTATACAACACGGATTGACGGCATGCAATTGCTAGTCGGTTGACGGATCGAAAAAGATCTCTCGCACCTCGCCCTGCCCCCGGGTGGCGGCGACGCCTTTGCGCGCCCATGCCACCGCCTCGTCCATGTCAGCGCATTCCAATATCCAAAAACCGCCGATGTGTTCCTTGGTCTCAAGGTACGGCCCGTCGGTGACGAGAACCTCACCATCGGGCTGCAACCGCAGCGACTTCGCGGACCCAAGGCCGCAAGCGACTTTCCTGACGCCGGCAGCAATCATCTCTTTGTTGAGCGCGTGGATGGCGCGGCCCATCGCTTCGTCCACTTGGGACGGGTCGAAGTCGTCGGGGAGGTAACCAGCAACCAGATATTGTGGCATGTCTTCTCCTGTAGTGGTCTTCGATCCAGCAACACAGCCTTGCGCGCTGGATCGTTCATCCTATAGTCGTCGCGCACGGACAAAATCGACATCCTAGACGGACTTTTTTTCAATTCCCCGGGCCGCCTGGCGGGCTCGGGCGACGGCAGCATGGACATCGGCATCGCTGGCAGCACCGAACTCAGCCAAGAGTTCGCCGGCGGCTGGGTTGAGCGATTGAAACTTGGGCCGGTCTGCCGCAGTGTGATTTGCCATGCGCCAGTCACAAGGTATCAGTTAGCAGAGGATAGTCAAGCTCGCGGGCGACACTGCGCCCCTTCGCCGCGGGCGCGGCAAGCAGCGCGCCTCTTCCACGGGCACATCGCGTTCAATACTCGACTTTGACCAGACACAGCCCTTGCGCCGGGGCGGTGGCGCCAGCCAACGTCCGATCACGCGCCTCCAGAATCCGCAGCATGTCGGCGGGAGTCAACTTTCCCCGCCCCACCTCGATCAGCGCCCCACGATGTTCCGGACCATGTGGTGCAGAAAGCCGCTGCCCCGGACTTCGTAAATCAGCATCCCGGTTTGCGGGCGGGACAAGAGGCGCGATGAAGAGAGGCTGCGAACGCCTCGCAGACCCGAAGGGGCTGCGCCAGCCCCGGAATGTTCGTTTCCGGACAAAGCAATCCCACAGACGGGCATAACGGGATCGAAGGTCGGATGGGCTTATGCAACCTACTTGCGCCGTCTCAAACACTTACAGTAGCGGCAGGGGTGGCACGGCGCTTGCACGTTGGCCTTGGGTTGCTGTGAGCTCCATTCGCCCATCGAGCCGAGTGACGCCGGTTCACGCCAGTGCCATGGAAGTGAATCGAGGACACCGATGAATACTCTACTGCACGATCTGCGTTACGGCCTGCGGACTCTGGCCAAGAATCCCGGCTTCACGGCCGTCGCCGTACTCACGCTCGCGCTCGGCATCGGCGCCAACACAGCGATCTTCAGCGTGGTGAATGCCGTGCTGCTGCGCCCGCTGCCCTATCCCCAGCCCGATCGCCTGGTCGCGGTCGGACAAATGTGGCGGGGCGCAGGCGACTCGTTCTCCCCCGCCGATTTTCTGGACCTTCAGGCGCAGAATCATGTTTTCGAGCAGATGGCGGCGTTCAAGGCCGAGAGCTTCAATCTGGCAACGGGCGACCGGCCGGAGCGGCTTGAGGGCGCTGTTGTCACCACCAATCTTTTTGGCGTGCTCGGCGTGCGTCCCTTCCTGGGGCGCGGATTTCTTCCCGAAGATGCCGGCAGTTCCGGAAACCGGGCGGTGGTGCTGAGCAATGACCTGTGGCGAAGGCGATTCGGCGCGAGCGCGCGGGCGCTCGGACAAAATCTCATTTTGAACGCCGAGCCATTCACCGTGGTCGGCGTCATGCCGCGCGGTTTCGGATTCCCGGAGGGCGTCGAGCTTTGGGTGGCGCCACGTTACGCCGTGCCGGAACACCCGCTGCGGCCCGGCGTCAATCCAGCGACCATGCGGGGCGCGCATTACTTTGACTCCATCGCGCGACTGAAGGCGGGCGTGACACTCGATCAGGCTCGCGCCGATCTGGAAGCTACCATGAAGCGCATCGTCCGGGAGCATCCGGATTCGGACTTCAAGGATACCGGGCCGTGGATTGTGAAGCTGCACGACAATGAGGTGGGCAATGTCCGTCCGGCGCTGTTGGTTTTGCTGGGCGCGGTCGGCCTGGTGCTGCTGATCGCCTGCGCCAACGTGGCCAGCCTGATGCTGGCGCGCGGCGAGGGCCGCCGAAAGGAACTCGCCATCCGGCGCGCAGTGGGGGCGAGCCGCGGGCGCGTGGCGCGCCAACTGCTTACCGAGAGCGTGCTGCTCGCCACGCTCGGCGGTGGCCTGGGAACCCTCATGGCCTACTGGGGTTTTGCGCCCCTCGCCGCCCTGGTTCCCGCCGAGCTGCGGAGTTTTGCGGCGCTCAGCCTTGACGCGCGCGTCCTGGTCTTCACGATGCTGGTGTCGCTGCTGGCGGGTCTCGCCTTTGGGATCGTTCCCGCCGTCGCCGGCTTGCGCGCGGGCCTCGTCGAAACCCTCAAGGAGGGCGGCCGGACCGAGGCCGGCGGTCGCCATCGCGCGCAGGAAGTTCTCGTGGTCTCGGAAACCGCGCTGGCTCTCGTCCTGCTCGTCGGCGCCGGGCTGCTGATGAGGAGCTTCCTGCGCCTGCTCGAAGTCCCGGAAGGTTTTGACCCCAGCCGCGTGCTGGCGTTACAGATTTCTCTGCCTCGAGCGCGCTACTCCGAGCCGCGGCAGCGGGACATTTTCGTGAAGCAGATCCTCGGCGGCATCAGATCGCTGCCCGGCGTGCGCTCCGCTTCCGTCGTCACCCGCCTGCCGCTCAATCCAGGAGGCAGCGCCCGCAGTATCGAGATTGAAGGCCGACCGCCGCAACCCGGCGAAGATCTCACCATGGATTACTCGGTGGTCAGCCCGGACTATTTCCGCACCTTGCACATTCCGCTCGAAGGCCGCGATTTCAGCGCCCATGACGACGCACGCTCACCCGGTGTGGTCATCATCAACCAAACCATGGCTAAGACTTTCTGGCCGGGCCAGGATGCTGTCGGCAAGCGGCTCAAGATGGACGACCCCGATAACGACACCTCGGTGAGCAATGCCCCGAGGGAGATTGTCGGCGTGGTGGGCGATGTCCGCCAGCGTGATCTAAGTCGGCCGTCCAGACCCATTTTCTATGCGCCTTACGCGCAGGACCCGTGGCCGTTCATGGACATCGCGGTGCATGCTGCGGGCGATCCCTCGGCCCTTTCGTCCGAAGTCCAGCGCGCCATCCAGTCAGTGGACAAGGACGAGCCGGTGTACAACGTGAGGACCATGCAGGAGATTGTGGCGCGGTCGGTCTCGCCGCGGCGCTTCAACATGCTCCTCCTTGGACTCTTCGCGGCCCTGGCGCTCGTGCTCGCCGCCATCGGGCTCTTCGGCGTGATGTCGTATTCGGTCAGCCAGCGCACTCATGAAATCGGCATCCGCATGGCGCTTGGCGCCGAACGGGGCCGCGTGTTAAAGGCGGTGCTCGCGCAGGGATTGAAGCTGACACTCGCCGGGCTTGGCGCCGGACTCGTGATTTCGCTCGCGCTCACCCGCGCCATGGCCAGCTTGCTTTTCGGCGTCCGCCCGGCGGACCCCGTCACTTTTGCGGCGGTCGCCGTCGTATTAACGGGTGTGGCGCTTCTCGCGAGCTACCTCCCGGCGCGCCGCGCCACCAAAGTGGATCCGGTGGTGGCGCTGCGGCACGAGTGAGCCGATTCGTCGTTCCGTGGTAAACTAAAAAACCTTGCCCCGGCGGGCGCAAGACCATGAATTGGGGCGGCGCGCTAACCTTTCGGTGAAACTCTGCGTCCCACACTTTCGTAGATATAGTCTGTACCGCGAACCACCCGCGTTCGCCCCGCATCGAACATGGCGAAACTGGGGTTGCGACAGTTTCCAATGCAAGGAGAAGAATTCTCTATGAATCCAAGAAGTCTACGCTGGCTGATCCTGGCGGTAATCTTGGCCTTCGGTTCGAGACAGGTGAAGGCGCAGACTGGCTCCTCGAGCGCCACCAGTCCGCCTGCTCAAGCTTCCGGCCAGTCCTCGATGGCGCAGCCGTCCTCGACCGAATCCAATCAGCCGGCCGCGGGGACCAATGTCGATTTCCGAAGCCGCAACGCCTTCCCGAACCCTTTCGCCCCTTACAGCGAGCCCGTTGTGCCGGCGACCAGCTTGAGCAATTCCAGCCTGCTGCAGTCGCTCACTCAAAACGGCAAGGTGGAGCTTTCGCTCACCGACGCCCTTGACTTGGCGATCCAGAACAATCTTGACATCGCCGTGGCGCGTTACAACCTGCCGCTCGCCCAGGCGGACTATCTGCGTACCCGGGGCGGCGGCGCGGCGCGCGGCGTCTCGGGCGAGCAGCTTTCGAGCGCCATCTTTGCCGGCGCCATCGGCGGCGGAACCGGCGCGGGCAGCAGCGGCAGCACGGGCGGAGCAGGTGGATTCTCCGGCGGCGGCGGCGCCACCAACACCGGCTCGAACGGCTGCTGCGACCCGTTCTTCGGCGTCAATTTCGGCTGGGATCACCGCTATACCCCGCTCGGCAACCTCATCGTCAGCGGTGTCCCCGAAGTTATCACCCAGAACACGAGTTACACGGCATTCTTCGGGCAGGGCTTCTTTACCGGCACCAGTTACACGATTGCCGGCAGCGGCTTCCGCCAGTCCACCACCGCCCAGAACTCTCTGTTCAATCCCGAGGTGCCCCTGGGCGTTACCATCGGCGTGAACCAGCACCTCCTGCAAGGCTTCGGCTATCGCGCCAACGCCGCCAACTTGCGCGAGGCCAAGAACGGCTTGCGGATCGCTGACAGCACTTTCCGCCTGCAAGTGATGACCACTGCCGCGCAGGTTTTGAACCTTTATTACACCCTGCTCTCCGACAAGGAGCAGGTCCGCGTGCAGCAGGAGGCGGTGAACTACTCCGCCAAACTGCTGAGCGATAACAAAAAGCAGGTGGAGATTGGGACGCTCGCGCCGATCGAGGTGGTGCGCGCCGAATCGGAGCAGGCCACCGACCAGCAGAATCTGGTGGTCGCCGAGACCACCTACCGCGAGGACCAGGAAAAGCTGAAGACGGCGATCTCCAAGCACGTCGAACCCGCCTTGGCCGAAGCCGAGATTGATGTCACCGACAAGCTGCCCGAACCCCAGCCCGGCGATGTGCCTCCACTCGAGGAAGCGCTCAAGCTCGCAGGCGAGAACCGGCCGGAAATCGTGCAGGCTGACTTGAACCTGCGCAACTTTGAGATTGCCGTTCAGTCCGTCCGCAACCGTTTGCTTCCCACCCTGGACGCCTTTGCCACCTACGCGCCCACCGGCCTCTCCGGCAACCAGGTGCTGTGCAACGGGCCGATTGATCCCACCACCGGCAGGCCGACAACGATTCCCTGCCTGATTCCGGGAGGCGTCTCGCAGTCGTTCACTCAGGTGCTGCACAGCAAGTTCCCCGATTACTCTTTCGGCCTCAATCTCACCATCCCCATCCGCAACCGGACGGCGCAGGCCGACGCGGCCACGGCGCTCCTGCAACAGCGGCAGCAGCAGGCCGCCGTGCAGCGGCAGATCAACCAGGTGCAGCAGGACGTCCGCAACGCTGAAATCGCGGTGACTCAGGCCAAGGCGCAGATCGACGCCGCCGCGAAGGCGACCGAGCTTGCCCGCCAGACCCTCGACGCCGAGCAGAAGAAATTTAAGCTCGGTGAATCCACCACGCTCAACGTCATCTTGACCGAGCGCGACTTGAACACCGCCGAGGGCAACGAGGTCAAGGCTCGCTCCGCATACGCCCAGGCTCTGGTGCAGTATGAAACGGCCACCGGCACGCTGCTCGATCGCAACAACATTCAGTTCGCCAATGCCAAGAGCGGCCAGGTCCACCGGGTTCCCAACATCCCCGGCACGCCCGTCAACTCGTCGCAGCCGTAGACTTTTCACCTTGGCGTGGAAGGGCGGGGCTTCAGCCCCACCGTTTTCAGCGCCAACGAAGTTAATTTGTCATTGTGAGGGTTAACTCTACGGTGGGGCTGAAGCCCCGCCCTTACGCGCTACAGGACCCTTACGCCCGCTTGACCCGCGCCGCCAAACTCTCCGCTAAGCCGATGGCCCCCAGGCCGACGAGCAGGTGCAGTACCTGAACCACCCAGTGGGCGCTGCCGGTCAGCAACCGGACTTGCGTCATGCCGAGGGCCATCACCACCAAGCCCCACACGATCGCCCCCACTGCGAGCCCGGCGTTCCCTCTGACTCGAAGAGACATGAAGGCAAGAATCCAGAGCAAGAGTACGAACGCGGTCCCAACCCAGATATGAGCGGGAACCAGGTTTATGGAACGGCCAGCCCAGAAGAGTATTCCGAGAACAATCAGAATCAGACCGAACAGTCGAATCATCATTTGGACTACGGTGGTTGCTGTTTTCATTATTCAAAACCTCCTAGCTAATCTGTGGCGTTGGATTCGCGCTCACCCACCCCCGGTCATCATCCAAGCGCGGTTCATGTTAGCACCAGCCGCCCGCTGCGAGGCAATTCCCGCATCCGCCGCATGGCTACGTTTCACTATGCAACGCTTCAGAAGTAACATAAGATGCGAGTATGACTACCAAAGAGGAGCTCAAAGAAGCTGCCAGCACGACGGTTGCGGCCGCTGAAGAAAGCCCAGAGCTCTCCAAGGCGGCCCGTCCGAAGCCCGCGCCTGCCGGTCCGGCCGGGACGCGGTTCACAACGCTTTCGGACGTGCCCGTCCAGCCGTTGTACACGGCGGACGACCTTGCCGGTTTCGACTACAGCCGGGAGCTTGGCGACCCCGGCGATTACCCGTATACGCGGGGCATCCACCGCACGATGTACCGCGGCAAGCTTTGGACCATGCGCCAGTTCTCCGGCTTCGGCACGCCGGAGGATACCAACGCCCGCCTGCACTACCTCCTCAAGCAGGGCCAGACGGGGCTTTCCATCGCTTTCGACCTGCCGACATTAATGGGTTATGACAGTGACCACTTGCTGGCCGAGGGCGAGGTCGGGCGCTGCGGCGTGAATGTGTCTTCGCTCGCCGACATGGAGACCGTGCTGCGCGGATTGCCGCTCGAACAGGTCACGACCTCCATGACCATCAACTCGCCCGCCGCCATGATTTGGGCCATGTACCTGGTAGCGGCGGAAAAGAGCGGCGCCGACCTCAAGAAAATCTCCGGCACCACGCAGAACGACATCCTGAAGGAGTACATCGCGCAAAAGGAATACATCTTTCCGCCCGAGCCCTCGATGCGCCTCGTCGTGGATACGATCACTTTCGGAGCGAAGGAAGTGCCGCGGTGGAATCCCATCTCGATTTCGGGGTATCACATCCGCGAGGCGGGTTCGACCGCCGTGCAAGAATTGGCCTTCACGCTGCGGGACGGGATTGAGTACGTCGATTGGGTCCTTCGGACGGGCATGAGCGTAGACGAGTTTGCGCCGCGCCTCAGCTTTTTCTTCAACGCCCACAACGACCTGTTCGAGGAGGTCGCCAAGTATCGCGCGGCGCGCAAGGTGTGGGCGCGCGTGATGCGGGAGCGCTTTGGCGCCGCGAATCCGCGCTCCTGGCTCTGCCGCTTCCACACCCAGACGGCGGGATGCTCGCTCACCGCGCAGCAGCCGTACAACAACGTGGTCCGCACCACGATTCAGGCGCTCGCCGGCGTGCTGGGCGGCACGCAGTCGCTGCACACCAATTCGCTCGACGAGGCCTGGGCGTTGCCCACCGAGTCCGCGGTGACGCTGGCCCTGCGCACACAGCAGGTAATCGCGCACGAAAGCGGCGTGCCCAACACCGTGGACCCGCTCGCCGGCTCTTATTTCGTCGAGAAGCTGACGCTCGAGACGGAGCGCGCCTGCTATGAATACTTCGACCGGATTGACGCCATGGGCGGCATGGTGGAGGCCATCGAAAAGGGTTTCCCGCAACGCGAGATTCACGAAGCCGCCTACAAGTACCAGCAGCAGCTCGAGCGCAAGGAAAAGATCATCGTTGGCGTGAACGAGTTTGTGACCGACGAGAAGCGTCCGATTGAGCTTCTAATCATCGACGAATCGGTGGCGCATCACCAGAACGACCGGCTGGCAGCGCTGCGGAAGTCGCGCGATAACGCGCGAGTGCAATCAGCGCTCGAAGCGTTGGGCAGCGCCGCCGGCGGCGACGCCAATCTGATGTCCTACCTTATGGAATGCGTCCGGGCCTATTCCACTCTGGGCGAGATGTGCGACGTCCTGCGGCGCGTGTTCGGCACTTACGACGAGCCGGCATTCTGATACTGGGACGGGGTTGCCCCGCCCTGACGAGGGCACCAGCAGCGCTATTACGATCCATGCCCGATAAGCGTATTCGAGTTCTCGTCGCCAAGCCCGGCCTCGACGGTCACGACCGCGGGGCCAAGATCGTCGCCCGCGCCTTGCGCGACGCCGGCATGGAAGTGATTTACACCGGTCTGCGTCAGACGCCGGAGCAGATCGCCAGCGCCGCCGTCCAGGAAGACGTGGACGCCATCGGCATCTCGATCCTTTCCGGCGCGCACAATACCATCCTGCCGCGCATCACAGAACTCTTGCGCGCCCAAGGCGTAACCGACACCTTAATCGTTGTTGGCGGTATTATCCCGGATGAGGATATCCCAGGTTTGAAACAGGCAGGAGTCTCCGAGGTGTTTCAGCCTGGCGCCTCCACCCAAGACATCGTGGAATTCATCCGCGCCCACGTGAAAAAGGCGGTGACCGCAGGTGAATAAGCCCTTGATGAGCCTCCGGCGCATGGGCCCGGAGCGGGAGATCTTTATGCAGCCCAGGCAGAGGGCCGCGTTGGCACTACTCATCGTCGTGCTGGCCCTTGGCGCGGCGCCTGCCGGGCGCGCTCTCGCCTCGCCCTCTTCCGAGAGCGGAATCGAGGGCACAGTTCTTTTGAGTCCCGTGTGCCCGGTGGAACACAACCCTCCCCTTCCGCAGTGCGCTCCAAGACCCTATCAGGCAACGATCACGGTCAAGACGGCGGACGGCAAAGAGGAGGTGACGCACTTCACCTCCGCGAGCGATGGCCGGTTCAAAATAACTCTGGAGCCGGGAAAGTATCTTTTGGTGCCCGTCAATGGCAAGCCTTACCCCCGTGGCGCGCCGCAGAACGTCAGCGTGCGGGCGGGAAAGTTCACCACCGTCACCGTGATGTACGATACCGGGATGCGATAGAAACCAGAACGGTCTGGCACCCCGCCCGCGCAACGGTTTTCATAATCACGCCTCCTCGAGTGGAAATCCCCATGAACGAAACCGGGACCGATTCGGATTCACCCGGGCTCTCCCGGCGAGCGGCGCGGCGCGTGATCCAGCGCGCGTTCGTGCTCGCGGGCCGCGACCGGAACGTCCGCCAGCACATCCGCGAGGCCGAGTTCACCACGTTGTGGACCATCGCCGACTGGGAGTTTACCTGGACCGTCATGCTCGACCGCGGACGAATGCGTTTTGAGCGCCGGCCCAGCAAGCGGCCTTCTCTAACGCTCACCTGGCCAACCGCCGCCGAGTTCTTTGGCCAGGTGGAGGCCGGGCGGCTCACGCCTCACCTGGCCAGTGAGGCCCCGCCGCCGCGACGGACGATTGAGATCGTGTGCCACGCCTTCTGCCGGTCGCTCGGTGAGGTGCTCAGGAATCCCGTGGACGAGAATGATGATCCGCTGATTTAAGGACAATCGCCTAACTCCGCGCGCGACCCCGGCCATGTGTCATTCTGAACGAAGCGCAGCGAAGTGAAGAATCTCCGTATTTGTCTTGCCAGCACGAAAGAAAATACCGGGATGCTTGCCCACTGGGCGACAATTTTCGACGCTGGGTATAGACGTGATTTGACCTTAACGGGCTGAAGCAACGTAGCCCCGGCGGGCATAGATCTTACACCCGCGCCGCCTGCAGGTGACCTTGATCTGGTGAACCGGCGCGGCATGGGACGCGGCGCGTGGCGCTCGTCGCGGCACATATCCGAGGACGTAGTAGTGGTTCGCTAGCTCCCGAATTCCCGCGAGACTCTTCTCGAGGTCTCGTGGCTTGACCACAGTGAAGAAGATGCCGCCCGTCTCATCGGCAAAGAGCTCGGCAAAATGTGTGCTTCGGAAAAGCGGCTCGCCGCGCGCCTCAACCCAGGGCAGGACCGGATAAATGATGGTGCCGGTACGCTGGGCCATCGCGAGCACGTCGAGCTCGGGACGAGCGCTGTAATCGTCCAGCGAGTCCGAGACCACCACCAGCACTCTGCGGCCGGGCGCCCCGGAGAATCGCTCTTCGCAGACTGTGTAGATGGCGTCGTAGAGGGCGGTGGCGCGATCCTGGGTGCTGGCGAGAGATTCGCGCAAAGCATCATCGAGCGCGCCCAAATCTTTAGTCCAGGGCGTGCGCAAGCGCGTGCTCTCATCGAAGCTGGCTACAAAGGCCTGGTCGCCCGCGCCGATAGTCTGATGCACGAATTGTGACAGCAGCCGCCAGTCCGGTGCGTCAGGCTCGTCGAGCGTGTTGCGGCTGTCGTCAATCAGAATGCCCAAGCTGAGTGGCTCTTCGGTGTGGGAAGAAAAATACCGGATGGTCTGTTCCTGCTTGTCCTCGAAAATGCGAAAGTCACCCTGGGTGAGATTTAGGAGCAGGTGACGATGGCGGTCGAGCACGGTGACGCGGACCCGGACCATGCCTTCTGTCTGGCTTGCGCCTGCTGGGCGCGACGGCCGGCGATCTTGTGCGATGGCGCCGATCGAAACCATTGCCGCCGCGAGCACACCTGCCCAGACTTTTGCCCCGCGGCCAATCGGCTCAAACACGGTTCGATGCTAGCAGCAAGCACGCGGCGCGCGCAAGAGAACCCACCGCGCGTCACGGGCGCGCGTGAGAGTGCGATACAATAGGTTGCTATGCTTGGCGCCGTTGAAACTGAGTGGACGCATTCGACGCTTCGGGTCCGCTATGCGGAAACGGACCAGATGGGGATCGTGTACTATGCCAACTTCTTCGTCTGGTTCGAAATCGGTCGCACCGACTTCTGCCGTGCTCACGGCTTCGCTTACCGCGACATGGAGCGCGAGGACGGGCTTTACATCATGGTGGCCGAGACCCGATGCCGCTACAAGGCGCCGGCCCGCTATGACGACGAAATCGTGGTCCGCACCTGCCTGCGTGCCGTCCGCCGGCGCGTGCTGGTGTTCGGATACGAGATCGCTCGCCAGCCCGATGACGAGCTTCTGGCCGAGGGTGAAACCATCCACGTGATTACCGACCGCGAAGGACATCCGCGGGCGCTGCCCGAGAAGTTCCGCGAGCTGTTCCTCGGCAACCTGCGCGCCACGGCAGGAGAAGCCAGCGGGCGATGAAGCTCGAGCTTGCGCCGGGTTGCGAAACGGGCCGGATGCCAACTGCTAAGTCGCTTAGTTCCCCCATGCCCAAGACGCTGCTGCTGACTGGACGCAACCTGACACGCCAGGATTTTTACGAGGTGGTTCTCGGCCGCCGTCTGGTCGCTCTTCACCCGCGCGCCCGCGCGGCGATGAGGCGCTCGCGTGCTGTCGTGGACAGGATGATTGCTGGCAAGCAGGCCGTCTATGCCGTCACGACCGGTGTCGGCAGTCTCTCCACTGAACGCATTGAGCCGGCTCGGGCGCGCGAGCTGCAACTGAACGTGGTGCGCAGCCACGCCTGCGGTGTGGGCGAGCCGCTCGACGCGGCCACCACTCGCGGCCTGTTGCTCCTGCGGGCCAACGGCCTGGCGTCGGGCCTTTCCGGCATCCGGCCCGCCGTCGCCGAGCTGCTCTGCCAGTTTCTGAATCACGGCATTCACCCGGTGGTTCCATCGCGCGGGTCGGTGGGGGCGAGCGGCGACCTCGCGCCGCTGGCTCACGTCGCGTGCGCTCTGGTGGGCGAGGGTGAAGTCGCGCTGCACGGGGGCAAGGGCGGCTCAGCGAAAACCATACCTTCCGCTGAAGCTTTCCGCCGCGCCGGCCTCGCGCCCCTCACGCTCGAAGCCAAGGAAGGAATCTCGCTCATCAACGGCACGCAGGCGATGCTCTCGCTCGGCCTTCTGGCCCTGCGCCAGGCGGAATTTCTGGTCGATACCGCAGACGTTGCCGGCGCGCTCTCGCTCGACGCCCTGCGCGGCTCGCCCGTGGCCTTCGACGTGCGGCTGCAACGCGCGCGGCCGTATCCCGGCCAGATGCAGACGGCGCGCAATCTCCTGCGCCTCAATCGCGGCAGCGCCATCCGCCAATCGCACGCCGCGTGCTCGCGCGTGCAGGACGCTTACAGCCTGCGCTGCATGCCGCAGGTTCACGGCGCGGTGCGAGACGCGCTGGCGTTTGCGCGCCAGGTGTTTGAAATCGAAATGAACAGCGCCACCGATAACCCGCTGGTGTTCGCCCAAGACGGCCAAGCCGGCGACGTGATTTCCGGGGGAAACTTCCACGGCCAGCCGCTCGCGACGGCGCTCGACCTCATGGCGATCGTGCTGACGCAGCTCGGCGGAATCTCCGAGCGGCGGATCGATCGTATGGTGAACCCGCTCACCTCAGATCTGCCGCCGTTTCTCGCCGGCTCGCCGGGCCTTGAATCCGGATTCATGATGGCTCAGGTAACCGCCGCGGCGCTCGCTTCCGAAAACAAGGTGCTCGCGCACCCCGCCTCGGTTGATTCCATCCCGACCTCGGGCAACAAGGAAGATTTCGTCAGCATGGGGATGGCCGCGGGCCTGAAGCTGCGCCCGGTTCTTGCCAACGTCACCGCCATCCTCAGTATCGAATTGCTGGCGGCGGCGCGGGCGCTTGACCTACTGGCGCCGCTGCGGACTGGCCGCCTGGCGGAAAAAGCCCGCGCGCTCGTCCGCAAGGTCGCGCCGGCGCGGGGCGCCGACCACGCCCTGGCCCCGGAAATCGCGCGCGTCGCCGCGCAGGTCGAGGCGGGAGAGTACGCCCAGATTCTCGCTTTGTAGCGGTGGCCTCTGGCCGCCGTCATTTCGAGCCATCTTCGGCGCTCAGAGAGCGCTGCTACAACGAGGGCCGTGCGCAATATTTTCGGCACCCCCTAGGGTCGTGCGAGCGCTGGTTCTGTGACACCCATATCCGCCACGATCATCACGCGCAACGAACAGCAGAACATCGCGCGGGCGATTCGGTCGCTCTCCTGCGCCGAAGAAATCATCGTGGTGGATAGCGAGTCCACTGACTCGACCGCCAGAATCGCCGCTGATCTCGGCGCGCGGGTCATGGTCCATCCGTTCGCCGGATTCGCGGCGCAAAAGAATTACGCCACCGAACAGGCCCGCCACTCGTGGATCCTGAGCCTGGACGCGGACGAGGAACTCGATTTGGAGGCAATAGACGCGGTGAACCAATGGAAAGCCTCCCCACCCGGCGCCGCCGGCTACCGCTTCGCCCGCCGCGCCCGTTACCTCGGCCGCTGGATCCTTCACTCCGGTTGGTATCCCGACGATAAGCTGCGGCTCTTTGATCGCGCTCGGGGGCGCTGGCAGGGCGATTACGTCCACGAATCTGTGGCGGTGGACGGGCGGGTGGAAACGCTCGCAGGCGAGATTCTCCACTACACCTGCGATTCCCTCGACGAACACCGCGCGCGCATCGAGTTCTACACCGATCTCGCCGCCCGCGAAATGTTCGAGCGAGGTGCCCGGGCAAATGCCGCCACCGGCTTGATCGCCGCGCCCTGGATCTTTCTGCAAACTTACTTTCTGCGGCTCGGCGTTCTTGACGGCGTTCAGGGCTTTCACATCGCGCGCATGGCGGCGCGGTATGTGCGCCGAAAGTATTCCAAGCTAGAACGCTTGCGAGCCATGAGCTCCTTGCCCGAAGGGCAAGACCGTGAGTAGCCGTAGGTGAAACCTACGGAAGCGGAGCGAGAAAAGATGGCGGCGGCCCCGGAGGGGCCGAACTATGGCCGAGAAGGGTCAGGATCGGACGGCCTCGCAGCTCGAGCAGAGCTCTGCTCTACGGATTTTTCACCTCGATACCGGCATGGATCTGCGCGGCGGACAGCATCAGCTCCTGCTGCTCGCCCGTGGCCTGCGCGAGCGCGGTCTTGAGCAGCTTATCGTGTGCCCGGAGCGTAGCGCTCTCGCGACGGAGGCCGGGGACCAGCACTTTCCGGCCTTCGAACTACCGGAGCACGACCCCTTGGGCGCCTGGGGCGTCGCCCAATTGCGCGCGCGCCTGAGCGCGGAACGGCCCGGCATCCTGCACGCCCACGACGGGCGCGGACAGACCTTCGCCTGGCTCGCGTCGCTCGGTCTGCCCCGATCGTATCGGGGCCTGCCGCTCCACCGTGTCGCGCACCGGCGAGTGACGTTTCTGCCTTCAAGACGCTCGGGAGGCCGCGCCATTTATCGCCTCAAGTACCAGCACACCTGCCACGCCGTCATCGCTGTGTCGGAATTCATCCGGCAACAGCTTGTCGAGTGTGGCGTGCCGGAGCGGATGATCGAAGTAATTCCCGACGGCATCGAAATCCCGCCCCAGTTGCCAAGCGAAACTGCGCGACGCGAGGCCCGCGAACGCTGGGGTTTCGCCGCCGGCGATTTCGTCGCCGGCAGTCTCGGCGCCTCGACTGCGGAAAAAGGCCTCGACGTGGCCGTCGAAGCGGCGCGGCTCCTTGAGACGATGCTGCCCGAGGCGCGACTGGTGCTCGCCGGCCCTAGCATCCGTGGCGCCGCGGGCGAGAGTCCGCGCAACGTGCGCTTCGCGCCTTCACCGCAGGGGCCGCCGGATCTGGCGGAGTTCTTCGCCGCGCTCGACCTCTACCTCATGCCGTCGCGTGCCGAGGGTCTGGGGTCGGCCGCGCTTCTGGCGATGTCGCACGGTATGGCCGTTGTTGCAAGCCGCGTGGGCGGATTGCCGGAGATTGTGACCCCGGGCGAGACGGGATGGCTGATCCCTCCCGAATCCCCGGAGGCTCTGGCTGAGGCGATTGCCGCAGCGGCTGCGGACCGCGCCCGGCTCGGCGAGTTCGGCGTCCGCGCGCGCGCGCGCGCCCGGCAGTTTTCCGTCGAGAACATGGTGAGATGTACGGAAGCGCTCTATGTTCGATTGGCGGCGCGGGCGTAGTGCTTCGTTCCATGAGTCACTTATGTTCCCGTGTGGTTGAAAATGGGACGGACCGCCCGCTCCGGCTGGGAAAGCGGCGGCCCCTCGAATCTCATTTTTTACTTGACAGCCACGTCCCTCAATGGTAACCTATGACTTCCACTTGAGATCACCGATGCCCCTGCGAAAGTCCCCAGTCTGTTCCGCCGCCCTCGTGGCTGCTTGCCGCGCCAACTCCCGCAAGCCTGCCGGACCCTGGCCCCCCGCCCGCCTGGCAGGGAAGAATGACGATCAAAGCGTGTATGTTACTGATTATAAGCCTGTAAATTACGAAGGCAAGCTGGCCCGATTTGCCTTCCGGCTCGAGCGCGACCAACCCAACTGCCGGCTGACCTTCCGGACGCACTCGTGGGGACGCAGCCCGCGCCGCCAGACAGGCACGCCGGGAGCTGGCCGTGGGCGGGGCGTACTCGGCGAATCCGGCAGACCCTGGGAGGGGCGTTGTAGCGACGATTCGCTGCCGTTGACTCTTGTGCGCTCTCCCGCTAGATTGGGCGCGGAAAAGAATCAAGCCGCGGCAGAACGCGTGCGCAGGATTCAAGATGGCAACAATAGCGTTGGACGCCACCTACACCCTCGATCACGAGCCTACGGGCGTCACCGCCTACTGCCGTGGCCTCATCGCGGGACTGGCCGCGCTCCAGCGGAGTCACCGATTCCTGCTTTGCTACCGCGTGTCAAGATTCGGCCGGCGGCGGCACTTTCTGCGCCCCGGCAACTCCCACGCTGCTCCCTGCCCCACCTTCTCCACTCGGCTCTTCCAGGAACCGTTCACGTTCTGGCTGCCCTGGCAGGCGAAGCTTTTTCACAGCCTGAACCAGCGCCCGCCCGCTTTTCATTTCGAGCGAGAGGTCGTCACGGTCTTCGATGTGCTCACGCTCACCGACCAAAGTTACTGGGCGCCCGACTTCCGAAAAAAGTTTTCCACGCTCCTCATCGAAGCGGTGGCGCGCGCCGCCCGCACGATTACATTGTCACAGCACACCGCGGACCGCCTGGTGGAGTTGTGCGGCGTGCCGCGAGATCGAATCCGCGTAATCCCGGCGGGAGTCGATGCGCCGCAGCTCACGTTGAGCGTCGGGGAGCGGGTGAGGCTCAGAGCGGACAGAGTTGGCCCCGGCAACGAAATGGTGTTGAGCGTCGGAGCGATTCAAGTGCGCAAGAACACGCTGAACGCCGTCCGCGCCGTGAGCCTGTTGCCGCCGCGATACAAGCTGGTGCTGGCGGGGGCGAACGGTTACGGCAGCGAAGCGGTGGACGACTTCATCCGCCAGGAGCGTCTGGAATCGCGGGTCGTCCGCCTCGGATACGTTCCGGCGGAGCGCCTACCCGAGCTGTACGAAGCGGCAAGCGTGCTGCTGTTCCCTTCGTTCGGCGAAGGGTTTGGGTTTCCGGTGCTGGAAGCAATGAGCCACGGCCTGCCGGTGGTCATATCGAACGTCTCATCGCTGCCCGAGCTGGGCGGCGACGCAGCGCTCTATGTGGACCCGCAGGATCCCGACGCGATGGCTCAACAGGTGATGCGCGCCGTAGAGGCCACGCGCCTCCGGGAGACCCTGGTCACGCGAGGGCTGGCGCGAGCGCGCCAGTTCACCTGGCGCCGGGCGGCGGAAGAAACCTGTAACGTCTATGAAGAACTGTTGGCAACGTGAGTTCTAACGTCGAGCGCTGCTCGACGAAATCGACAATCTTGAGACGCCGTGATCGTTGATGCAGGACGCTCTCGATGAATGATGTCTTCATCGCGCTGTTCGGGCTCGCTCTCGGAAGCTTTCTTAACGTCTGCATCGTGCGTTTGCCCCGGCGGGAATCCATCATCACACCCCGCTCTCACTGCCCCCGGTGCGACCGTCCGATTGCCTGGTATCACAACATTCCACTGGCGAGTTACCTCGCCCTGCGCGGCCGATGCGCGTTCTGCCGGCAGCCGATTTCGCCGGTTTACCCGCTGGTGGAATCGCTGACCGCGGCCTTGTTCGTGCTGGCGTTCCGCGAGTTTGGACCCACTCTCGGATTCGTCAAGGCGGCAGCCTTCATCATGTTGCTGCTGGTCTTGATTTTTACCGACCTCAATGACCGCCGGCTGCCTCACGCCGTGACGCTCCCCGGCATCGCCCTCGGCCTTTTCTTCAGTCTTGTGGTCCAAGTCAACGACCAGCCGTTCGCATGGATGCTCAGCCGCGCGAACATCACACTCGCCATGCCTCTCTCTTCATTGCTTGGCGCGCTCGGAGGCGCGCTTGTCGGCGGCGGGCTCTTTTACATCGTCGGAGAGGCCTTCTACCGGATTCGCCACGTGGAGGGGCTTGGCTTCGGGGACGTCATGCTGATGCTGATGGTGGGCGCTTTTCTGGGAGCGCCACTCACCCTGTTGACGATTCTCCTCGGCTCGCTGCTCGGAATCGTGGTTGCCCTGGCGCTGTATGGCACGAGCCCGCGTTTCCGCGGCAGGTACCCCTGGCCTTACGGGAGTTTCCTCGGCGCTGCGGCGATTTACGCGAGCTTGCGGGGCAACGAGCTGCTCGCTGCCTACCTGCGCTGGTCGGGCCTGGGGCCTTAGCTGGAGATGTGATGAGGATTCTCGCGACTCTGCTTCCCGGCGCCTGGGCGCTTGGCGCTGCCCGCGTTCTCGATCTCGACCTCCGGCCATCCCTCTCCGCTTGCGTCACTCAGGATGCCTTCCCAGTAAGCCACCTCGCCGCCCTCGCGGATCCCGACCGCAAGCTCGTCCACCAGGAGCCATTCTCCCGACCTGTGCTGGAGCCGGTAAGAGGCGTGAAACGGCCGGCGTTCCGCCAGGGCGCGCTGCACTTCGCTTTGGATCCGCGGCAGATCGGAAGGATGATAGAGCTCAACAAAGCTGATTTTGTCTTCCAGGAAGTCTTCTTGGGAATAGCCGGTCAATCTCTCCACCGAGTCGGTGATATACAGCATGCGGTATCGGGCATCGTTGCGGCACAAATAGACCACCGCCGGCGCCTGCCGCCCCAGGGGGCGGAATCTTCTCTCAGCATCGTGCAGCGCGTCGGCCGCCCGTTTGCCTTGCGCCGCGTCTTGTGCGTGCACCATCACCAGGTCCGGCGGAACAAAAGAATAGGTCACGTCAAGCAGCTTCGTTTCGCCAGTCGAGCGGAGCCGGTACACCATGGAGCGCTTGACGGGAGTCTTCTCAAAGAGGCATCGAGAGAGGTCGGAGACAATCTCAGGACTATCCCGGTACACTTCCGTCGCCTTGCGCCCGATGAGCGAGGCGATATCACCGCGCGTGAACTCCACTGCGGCGTCGTTATGCTCGACGAGCACAAAGTCATCGTCCACTCGTTGCCACGAGAAGGTGGGGACGGGAAGGCTCTTGTACTGAGCTCGAAAGCGTTCCTCACCGATTCGCAGCGTCTCTTCGGTTCTCTTGTGGTCCGTGATATCGATGAGCGTGCCCTCGATAACTGCCGATCCGTCCTTCTCTTCGATCAATGTGGCGTTTTCCAGCACCCAAACCGCGGTCGAGTCCTTTCGCCGCAGGCGGCATTCAAAGTTGGTCAGGCGCTTGTGCGCCTGCAGTGCTTCCACGAATGTCTCCCGATCCTCGGCGCTGGCGTAAAGGTCCCAGGCGGGCCGCGCCAGAAGCTCGGACCGGGAGGCATAGCCCAGGATTCGAGCGAAAGAATCGTTGCACTCGAAAATGCGGCCGTCCAACGTCGAGCGGTAGACGCCGGCCAGGTTGCGCTCAAAGAGCAGGCGATAACGCTCCTCCGAGGCCCGTAGCGCCGACTGCGCGCGGACGCTGTCCGTGACATCATGGCCCAGGCAACGCACGATCGGCCTTTCCAGCCCTTCGGTTCGGAGCGAATTGTCGTACTCGATGATTCTCTCGCCCTGAGGCGTCTCGACCCTCATCAGACCGCGCGCCCGGCCGTCGCGGACGATCGCCCGCAGATAGTCCTGAAACTCGTGGCGAACAGCGGCCGGCAGAAAATCCGTTACGTTCCGCCCCACCAGCTCTTGAGCGCCCTGGTATCCGGCGCGGCGCGCCACCGCCGGGTTGGCGCTGAGGATCATGCCCTCGAGGTCATGGGTGCCAATCAGATCCCGGCTGTGCTCCACCAAGTCGCGGTAACGATCTTCGCTCGCCTGCAGCGCCTCCTCATGCTCCTTACGTTCCGTCACGTCCACCATGAGGCCGCGAAGCTGCCGGGGTATGCCTTCTTCGTCCACAACCACACGGACGATATCACGCAGCCAGATAACACGCCCGTCAGCGACGAGGGCCCGGTACTCAAAACGGTGGTCCTTGCCGTGAGCGCTGCTTTCCTGGCACAGGGCAGACGCCCAGTCCCGATCGTCAGGATGGATGTGGTTCACCCAGAAACCCGGTTCGGTCAGCCACTGCTCAACTGGGTACCCGAGAATTTCTTCGGCGCGCCGGCTGACGAACGAGAACTGCCACGTTGCCGGATCCGCCTCCCACACGATGGCATCCAAACTCTCAACCATGTCCCGCAAGCGTTGCTCGGACTGCTCAGCGGCCCCTCGCAGGCGCTCGCTTTCCGTCAAGTCCTCCACCACCAGGAGCACCTGTGCCGCGCCTTCAGCCATGCGAACGAGGTCGGCCAGAGTAATTCGCGCTGGACGTTTTTCTTCGTGCCCCGCAACAGTGACATCGAGCAGCACGTCTTGAGACGTCACCCGGCCGTGTACCGCTTCACTCACCCGATGAGGCAGCGCTTCGGTGCGCAGGATCTCCTGCAAGGGGCGCCCTTCCACTTCCTCGCGCCGAAGCTTGAAGTGCTCGAGAAACGAGCGATTGGCGGAAAGAATACGAAGGTCGGCGCTCAACACCAGGAGCCACGCCGGGATGCTATCCACGATCTCCTGCGCATAGTGCCTTTCATTCAGCACGTCCTGCTGGTGCGCGATTCTCTCCTCCAGGGAACTCGCCGCCTGCCGCCGGCGGTAGGCGACCAGGATGCCGCCCAGAGCCAGGACCACGAGTCCGGCCGCGAACCCCTCTAGCCGCGCCGTCCGGTAAAAGTCGGCGAGCGCTTCGTCGCGGTCGATCTTCGAAATCAACCCCCAACCGACAAGGGGCAGCGGGCGCGTGGCCGCCAGCACTTGGACGCCGCGGTAGTCCACAAGCTCTCCCCATGTCTCTCGCCCCTCAACGGCAATGACCGCGGCGAGATCCGGGAAGCCAAATGGGCTCGCTGTCCCCTGGCGCAGAGGTGATAGGTATACGATCCTCCCTCCCTCGCGCCGCACGAGCAGCGTCTCGCCCGTGCGGGTGGGAACCGCTTCGGCGCTGAGGGCGGGAATGAGCGAGACGGATGGGTCATCAAGGATGGCGGCCACACCGACGACACTCCGAGACGCCTGGGTCGCGCCTTCCGCGAAGATCGGCGCTACAAAGGTCAACAGGCGAGCCGCCGCCCTGCCGCTGGAGAGGGAAACCAGGGACACTCCCTCAACCGCGGCGCGACGGCAGGTCGCGCTTCCCTCCGCATCGAGGGGGGCGGCTCCGGGCGATCCGGCCAAAATGTTCCCGGCTGGATCGAGAATGTAGACGCCAGGGTAGTGGTGGACGGAGTTGAACGCCGCCAGAAAGTCAGTGAAGGAATGGTGCGACGGAGGGACGGTGGGTTGCGCGTTCTTCGCGATCAAGGAGAGCCAGGTTCGGAAGGTCGGAAGGGCGGCGAGGAGCTGCGCGTCCTCGCGCCGGTCGTCCAGATACTTCGTAACCAGCCACACCCGATCGTCGGCCAGCACCGAAAGCCGGGCTTCCCAATACCGTCGGGTGTTGCGATACTCGCGGCCGAGGTGATAGCCGGTCAAGGCGGCAATGATGCCCGCCCCGACGACAAACACCAGCAGATAGCTCCAGCCGAAGCCATGAATCTGTTTAGGGGCCGACAATGCACGCCCCGAACCATTTCGGATACCGCCAGCTTTCCTAGCGCCCGGCTTCATGGGTCAGCCCCTTTCCGAGAGGCCAAGATAAACTCCTGTGATTGTAGCCGAGCTATTAATCGTTAGCGTATATATTTTTGGGAGAGCCCTTGTGTCACCGAGGAGTTCACTTCAGCCACTTAACAAGATTCCTGAACAGTTTCCTTCCATCCTGCGAGTCATGCACCGGCAAGGCCGCGCGTTCCGGGTGGGGCATGAGGCCGAGCACCATGCCGCTCTCGTCCGTGACTCCGGCGACTGCGTCCGGCGCGCCGTTGGGATTGGCGGGATGCTGCATGGTCGGCCGGCCGGTGGAATCACCGTATCGGAATACCACGCGTGGCGCGGCGACGGGAGCGGTGGCGCAGAAAAACGGTCTTCCTTCCCCGTGTGCCGTGGGCATCTCGAGCACCTGGCCCGCGAGGCCATCAGTCCAGATGCACTTCTGGCCAGACACGATCAAGCGCACCTTGCGGTCTTCAAAGTGCGACGACTGATTCTCGAGCAGGACCATCGACCGAGCGCCCGGCGTCCGGCCCGGCAGGATTCCGGCCTCGCTCAATACTTGAAACCCATTGCATACGCCGAGCAGCGGCTTTCCCGAATCCAGAAACTCCACCAACGGGTCCCGGAGCTTGGCCACCAGCATCGTGGCAAAGATACGTCCGGCGCCCAGATGGTCGCCATAGGAGAATCCGCCCGGAATCACCGCCGCCTGAAACCGATTCAATTCCGCCCGGCCGTCGAGGAGATCGCGCAGCAGGACGAGCTCGCTCTTGCCCCCGGCCAGCTCGATAGCTGCCGCAGTTTCCTCGTGGCAGTTGGTGCCGGGCGCGTAGAGGATCGCGGTAGTCGCTTGAGTCATTCCAGGACCTCGCGGAACGTCTTGCTCCAGCAGTCATCCAGTTGGGAGATCGACTCGTGCCAGACCGCCTTGCCCTGCTCAACCAACTCGAGGACGGGTTGGTCCAGCACTGCACCAATCTGCCGAATGCAAACCCGATCAAACGGATTTCCGGAAGGCGGGAACCCGGGCATCTCAACCAGCGCCGCGCCGATGCGCTCACCGAACAACGCGCTGTCCTTGCGCTGTGAGGGCGTAGGGGTGGTTCGCGAAACACCCTTACAGGTATGATCAAGGCACGCTTCCACGGCCGCACCCAACCCCGACCCGAGCGAAGCTTCGAACAAGCGCAACGCCAGACCGCCCTCGGCGATGGCCGAACCGGAGACATAAGACCTGGCGCGGTGCATCTCCAGCAAGGCGTCCCACACCGTTCGCATGGTGGCAACATCGGCGGGATGAAACAGCCGGTCACCGCGCTGGCCATAGATATCGGAGTAAACACTGCCACCCAGTGCATCCGGGCCGGCGCCGCAACCCACCAGCCACAGCTTGTTCCCCGCCCTCTTAAACTCTTTCGTCACGATCTTCTTCACATCCGGCACGCGGCCCATCGCGAGCACCGCCAGCGTCGGCGGTACCTCAATACTCTGTCCGGCCGCCTCGAAGGTGCCCGAGCTCGAGTCCTTGCCGGAGATGAAGGGAACGCCGATCTGCTCCGACAGCTCCGCGATCGCCTCGACCATCTGCTTTAGATCCCAGGCGACTTCCGGACGCACGCGCGGCGTGTAGAAGTTGTCGCAAAGGACCATTTCGTGGTAGTCCGCGCCCGCCACCACCGCCTTGGTAATGGCTTCAATCACCATCAGCCTCGCCATTTGCGCCGGGTCAATCTCGCCGTAGAACGGGTTAACGGCCATTGTCGTGATAAGGCCGTAATTCTTCCCTCGCAACGGCGCTGAAACGTAGACGTTCGTCGGCATGCGGTGGTTCTTGCCTCCGTACGGGCCGATCACCGTTCTACCCTGCACCGTGGTATCGAAGCGCGCGCCCGCCGCGCTTTGGTCCGCGCAGTGGTAATGCCCAAGCACGGCGCGCATGGCGCGCGACCATTCCTCAGGCGTTTCCGGCTCCGGAATGCTGAGCGGCGCGAGCTTTCTGACGGGCTCGCGAGTGGGAATCGGCTCGATGGGGCAGCATTCCCACAGGAACGACATGTCGAGATTCACCACCCTCCCGCCGCGCCACGTCGCTTCCAGCCGCTTCCTATCCGTGAAGCGTCCGATAACCGCTCGCGCCACCTCGTAGCGGTCAAGAATCGCCTCCGCTTCGGCAAGCTTCTCCGGTGAGACCACCATCAGCATGCGTTCCTGCGATTCCGAAAGCAGAATCTCCCACGCCGTCAGGCTCTGATCCTTCAGCGGCACGGCATCGAGATTGAGAGAGACGCCCGTCTCCGCTCCCACTTCGCCCGTCGCGCTCGAAATGCCTCCGGCGCCGAGGTCAGTGATGGAGCGGATGCAACCCGCGTCGCGCAGAACGGGAATCGCCGTGGTGAAGCGGCGTTCAGTGATGGGATGGCCGATCTGGACGGCGGCGGATTCCTTATGGACCGTATCGCCGGTCATGCCGGTGGAGCTCGCCGTCGCGCCGTGGATGCCGTCGCGACCCGTCTCGCCGCCGATGAGAAGGGCCACATCGCCGGGCTGCGGCGCGTCCTTCAGCGCGTACTGTTTCGGAACCAGCCCCACCGAGTGACCAAGCGCCAGGCATTTGGCGTATCCCGGATGGATGCGGTAAATCGGGTGCATCATAGGGATGCCCATCGGATTGCAGTAGTACGAGGTGGCGCGCACCGATTCGGACACAACTAACTGCGGATGCAGCGCTCCCGCGGGAACTACGCCGTCCGGCAGCGTTGGGTCCATCGTTCCCATGATGGTGGTGCCGCCGATGGGGTACGCGCCTTTGCCGAAACCCAGCGTGTCGCGAATCACGCCGCCGTGCTTGGTGGCGACACCGCCAAAGGGCGCGATGGAGCTCGGGAAGTTGTGCGTCTCGCCCTTGACCGTGACCACCCAATCGTCGTAGAACTCCATGCCGCCGGCGTTGTCCTTAAATGCCGAAACCACAAGCGGGTGCGCGATGCGCGCCGTGGCCTCTGCCAGTCGCTTCAGCAGGCCCAAGCCCTTCCACGTGGTGTGGTAGCAATGATCGCTCCAGCTCTGCGCAAGGATTTCGATTTCGGCGTCGGTGTGCGAGCGGCCCTGCTCCGCCTCGTGCCGCTGGATCACCTTCATCTGCGAAAGCGGCGCGTACCACGAACGCGCCTTCGAAAGCGCCGCGAGTTCCGCATCGGACAGGCCCAGGAGCGAAACCGGCCTGACAGGGTCTGGCGTTCCCGTCGGACGCAGAGTTCCAACCGCCTCGCCAGGCTCCCGGATGCACTCGACAATCTTGTTATAGAGGAACCGGGACGCGATCCGGCGCGCTTCCGCCTCGTCAACGCCAATGAACTGGTAGCGCCGGCTGAGCCGCGCGAATTCCAGGCCCTCTTCACCCAGCGCCCTCGCCCCGGCCAGAAGTGATGGCGTTTCGGGGTCGGTCACGGCAGGTTGGTAAGCGATTTCCACGATGGGGCCGCGGTCAGGGTCGAGAGCAGAACGCTCGGCCGCAGTCTGATAGATAGGATTCACCAGCAGGGGAAGGAGTCTCTCGACACAGATGTTGCCTTCGAGCCAGTACACCCGCTCGATCACCAGATCGCCGAGAGTGTCATGTCCGTGACGCCGGAAGAAGCCGAGCCAGCCTCGGGCTTCGGCATCATCTTGAGAGAGGGTATAGACGGTGTGAATCGGCATCGCCGGGTCACTGGTTTGTAAGACCGATTATATATCGGTTGAGGAGCCTTGTCCGTGGGTCGGTGTTGGCCCGCACCGATTCCCTGGAGAGACGCGTCAGGGAACCAGCGTGGGATGCGGCAAGCGGCGAAAGTGTCTCTTATTAAACGTAGCCAATGTCAAGGTTCTGCGCTCCTCCGCTAGAGCGCGGTAGCGCATCTATGAAGGGGGCGGCGGAGTCAAGCGTTTTTGTTCTTGCTTTGTTTTCTGCGCCCAGCCAACCCCGCGGGTGGACTTGAGGTGAAAACACCTGAACCGAGCCACACTCCACCTCTCGGAAGGCCGGCGGC
>DASYXW010000002.1:0-2883 GCA_035934405.1 Terriglobia bacterium | reverse complement strand
GCCGCCGTCGAGTTGATGGTCATCGAGGTCGAAACGCGGTCGAGCGGGATGCCGGCAAAGAGCGTCTCCATGTCCTCGAGCGAATCGATCGCCACACCGCCCCGGCCCACTTCGCCTTGCGCCAGCGGATGATCGGAGTCGAGGCCGATCTGGGTGGGCAGGTCGAAGGCGACGGAAAGCCCGGTGGTACCCTGCGAGAGCAGATAGCGGTAGCGCGCGTTGGATTCCGCCGCCGTGGCGAATCCGGCGTACTGCCGCATCGTCCACAGCCGGCTGCGGTACATCTCGCGATAGATGCCGCGCGTAAAAGGGTATTCGCCGGGAACACCGAGGTCACCGGCGGCGTCAAAGCCGGCGAGGTCATCGGGGGTGGAGAAGAACTTGTCGGAGTGATCGGCCATCAATCCTCAGGGCCTCAGCGCACGCTACGCGCCTTCGCGAATGAGTACAATCCGAACAGAACCAGAATCACGGTGAAGCCGGCCACGAGGTCAAAGCGAAGCATACCGGTGGAAGGATCTTCACGGTAGAACTGCCACTCAGCGAGCGATACCGCGGCGCCCGCCCCCGCGAGCCCCAGAAAAACAAGCCCGATCAACATGTGAAAAAGTCGCCGCGCTTGACGCCAGCCATGGCCGACCGTGCCCGCAAGTCCCCTCCGGCCCTTTTTGCGTGCATCGTCTGATGTGGCCATGAGTGACGGTTGCCCTCGATTTTGTTCGTCTTTCATCTTAGAAACACCGAGCAGGCGAGTCAAAGTGTTTTCGGCGCGACGGGTGAATCGTGACGGGCTTGCTGCTGGGGGCGTGGTTGGTTGGGGTACAATAAAGTCCTACCATGTCGCAGCGGCCAAAACCCAGGGTTTCCGTCGTCCAATACCTCAACACGGCGCCTCTCGTCTGGGGGATGTTGCACGGCGCGCAACGAGGACGCTTCGAGCTGGAGTTCACCACGCCAGCGCGCTGTGCCGACCACCTCCGCGATCAAAAAGTGGACGTCGGGATCATTCCGGCCATCGAATACCAGCGGATCGACGGGCTCGAGATTATTCCGGGCGTCTCGATCGCCTCGAAGGCGCCGGTGCGAAGCGTGCTGCTCTTCAGCCGCGTGCCACTCGAAGAGGTGGGAACGGTGGCGATGGACAATTCCTCGCGCACGTCCGTCGCGCTCACCACGATTCTGCTGCGGAAATTTTACCGGCGCGATTTCACGTCGCTGCCTGCCAACCCCGATCCCGAGGCGATGCTCGCGCACGGCGACGCGGCCCTCGTGATTGGCGATCCGGCGCTCACCTGGCGCGGTTCGGTCGAGCACGTCTACGACCTCGCCGCGGAGTGGCGGAAGTTTACCGGGCTGCCGTTCGTGTTTGCGGTCTGGGCGGTCCGGGCGCGGCAAGGCGACGCGGCGCCGGCGGGCCTCACCGCCGATTTCGCCGCGTCGCGCGACTATGGCCTCGCACACCTGGACGAGATCGCGGCGGAATACGCCTCGCGCTTCGGCATGACCGTCGAGGACGTGAAGGTTTACCTCACCGAGAACATTGACTATACTTTGGACGAGGAGAACCTTAAAGGCTTGCGGCTGTTTTATCGGCTGGCACGGGAGCTCGACTTGATTCCGGCGGAGAAGGATTTGCATTTTGTTGGTTCCGAGCAACTGCCGGAATCCTTCGTTGCCTGCGGCTCCTCAGGATGACGGGCTGTTGACCATGCGTCTCACCAACACTCAAGCGCTCGACGTGCTGCGGTCCGACGATCTCATTGGCGTCGGTACCGAAGCGGACGCTGCCCGCCGCCGGCTGCATCCCGGCAATGTCATTTCCTATCAGATTGATCGTAATATCAACTACACAAATATCTGCACCGAGTATTGCTCGTTCTGTGCCTTCTACCGCCCCGTTGCCTCGTCCGAAGGTTACCTGCAGCCGCTCGAATCGATCTTTCACAAGATTGACGAGACGCTGGCGCTCGGCGGCACCGGCGTCCTGATGCAGGGCGGGCTGCATCCCGACCTGAAGATGGACTATTATGAGAACCTGCTCTCGAGCATCAAGCAGCGCTATCCCAAGCTCCATCTCCACTGCTTTTCGGCGCCTGAAATCCTGAATCTTGCCGACCTTTGCGGTCTTACGGTTCGCGAGGTGATCGCTCGTCTCCGCGACGCGGGACTCGATTCCATCCCCGGCGCCGGCGCCGAAATCCTGGATGACGAAGTGCGCTTCCGCATCGCGCGCCTGAAGTGCCGCACCGACGAATGGCTGATGGTGCACCGCACGGCACACGAGCTCGGCCTGCGCACCACCGTTACCATGATGTTCGGGTGCGGGGAGACCATCCAGCACCGGGTAAATCACCTCGAACGCATCCGGCAATTGCAGGACGAGACGGGTGGCTTCACCGCCTTCATCCCCTGGTTTTTCCAGCGCGAAAACACGTCGCTCGGCCGCTTCGTGAAACAGGAGGTCAGCGCCGTCGAATACCTCAAGACGCTGGCCGTCTCGCGCCTCTACCTCGATAACATCCAGAACGTCCAGGCGTCGTGGCTGACGCCGGGCCACAAGATCTGCCAGATTGCGTTGCGCTTCGGCGCCAACGACGTCGGCAGCATCCTGATCGAAGAAAACGTGGTCTACGCCGCCGGCTGCCGCAACACGTCGAGCGAAGAGCTTCTGCGGCGCATCATTTCCGACGCCGGCTTCCGTCCTGTGAAACGGGATACCCTCTATCGAACTTATTTTCTGAACTAGTACTTGGTGACATTAATGCGCGTTAGAAAGAAGCCTAAGGAGGGGACCTATAAACGTGACCCCTCACCCGGCCTACCGGCCACCCTCTCCCCTCGGAGAGGGCTATTTCCCTCGTTTTTGTTCCCCCTCTCCCCTGG
>DASYXW010000043.1:0-19266 GCA_035934405.1 Terriglobia bacterium | reverse complement strand
CTGAAACCTCATATGCGCAGTCTTCGCCTTCTGAAATCTCAAATCTGAAATCTGAAAGGCCCGCGCCGCCGGCCCCTGACCCCCGACCCCCAACCCCTGATTCAGCCCCTGACCCCCCACCCCGGACCCCAAAACCGCGGGCCCCGCACATCCTCACTTCGGCCCGGCTCGAAGCCTGCTACCGCGGAATCACTGCCGCGCGCGCCGTCACCCGCCTCTACGACGCGCCCAACTACGGCAATCACTTCTTTCACGGCCTCACCTGCCTCGACCTCCGCCGCAGCGCCCCGCTGTGCGGGGAAAGTCGCGATGAGTTTGACCGATTCCTCGCCCGCCTTTCGCGCCGCCTTGCGCCGGACGAGTCCCCGCGGCCGGTCGCCGTGAAGCTGGCCCGCTCGGCCGCGCTCGTCTCCTGGCGCCGGCTCCGCGCCTTTGGCGCGCAGGCCTCGTGGGAGATGCGACGGGTGCAGTTCCTGCTGGGCGAGGTGATTCTGGAGCGCGAGCGCTCCGCCGGGCCGCTCCCGGCCGGGCGTCTGGCGAGTTTGGGCGAGGAGCTGGTGGGCGGGCTCGGCCTGCTGGGCCACGGGCGGCGCCTGGAAGAGTCCGGCGTGCTCGAGCGGCGTCTCGAGCGCCTGCTGCGGATGCGTCTGCGGGAGAAAAACGGCGGCGCCGACCCGCATTTTCACTACCTGGCGCGCGTGAGCCGCTTCGAGCAGGCGGCGCCGCTCGACGAGCGCGAAGAGTGGCTCTCGAATCCCCTCGCCGGCCGCCAGGCCATCGAGCGCTCCTGTGAGGCTAGTGAGCTAGCCGTCCGGCCGACGGAGGATTGGGGACGGCACACGGGCGGCGATGCGAGGTGGCTCACCGACGGTTGGATGAGCGAGCGCGAGCGGTTCCTGCGCTACACGCTGCCGGGCCTCACCCGGCGCGCGAAAATGCCGGAGTTGAGGGCGACGAATGCCGGGGATTTCGAAGCCTTCTGCCGCCTGGTGGAGCAGGCCTTCGGGGAGGAGCCGGGATTCGGGATTGGGGATTCGGAGTTCGCGACTAAGGATTCTTCCTTCCCGAATCCCGAACCCCGAAACCCCAGTCCCGGCTTGGATTCTTCCTTCCCGAATCCCGAGTCCCGAACCCCGAATCCCGTGCGTTCGCTGGCCGTGGCGCTGTGGGAGCGCCTGCAAATTTTTGCGCGCCGGGCGGAACAGGAGGCGGCAGCTCTTGACAAGATCCTCGGCGAATCCCGAACCCCGAACCCCGAAACCCGAGATTTACAAACGCTGGCGGCGAAAATCCTGAGCGTGTTCTGTGACGGTTGCAAAACGTTCGACGCCGCGGAGGCCGCGTTGGAGAGGGTGAAGGGCGCCCTCCGCGAGCTGCTGCAAAGCCGCTACGGACCGCGTCCGGAGTTCGACGATCTGAAGCCCGAGCCCCCGGACACCCTGCGCGAGGCCCACGAGCTGGTGGGTCAGTTGATTGACTGGGAGGTGCGACAGGCCATGGCCAGGCGCGGCGTCGCTAACCTCGTGGAGTGGAATGACGCCCTGGCGCGGGAGCGGGAAGCGAGAAAGCGGAAGCGGGAAACCAGGCGTGAGAATCGGGAAGCCGGGAGCCGGCAGCCGGAAGTCAACCAGGCTTCCGGATCGGAGGCCGAAAGCCGGCGTCCGGCTGAGAGCCGGAGTTCGGACGCCGATTCTGCAATAGAGAGGGAGAAGTGAGATGCCAGGATTCAGGAGGTTGCGGTAGTGGGTCAGTTTGCTGTAGCGCCGCTCTATGAGCGGCGGACCTCAATTGAAAAGGAAAGACCGCCGGTCGCAGACCGGCGCTACAACGCCCAAACTGACCCACTACCGCCGAAGCGGCTGGCTGGACAAGCGACGCCCGCTCGGTGTAGCATCTCTGACTTACCTTGCCAGGGTGCCCAAGCAGTCCGCAAGGAGCGTTCCGGGCGGCTCCGCCAGGTAGTCGCGCAAAAACTCACACTAAGGGAGAACATACGCATGATGAGCACCAAGTGCCTAAAGACGGTCATCCGGTGCAGCTTCAGATTCGCAGCCACCCTCGCGCTTGCGGCGCTGGCGTTGGCGCTTTTCACTGCGCCCGCCGCGATCGAGGCTCAGGACGCGTCTCCGGCCATCACCCCGAACGTGATTCCCGTTCCGCTCACCCAGCTCAGCGTGGACACCTTCAACAACTCCAGCAGCCAGCACGCCACTGAAGTTGAGCCCGACACTTTCTCCTTCGGCTCCACCATCGTCTCCGTCTTTCAGGCCGGCCGCTTTACCGACGGCGGCTGTTCCGACATCGGCTTCGCCACCTCCACCGACGGCGGCGCCACCTGGACCAACGGATTCCTTCCCGGCATCACCAACATCCAGGGCGCCGGCAATCCCTACGACCGCATCAGCGACCCCTCGGTGGCCTACGACTCGGCGCATGGCGAGTGGATTGTGGCCTCGCTCCCCATCGTCGATGCCTTCAAGTCCATCCCGGCCGTCATCGTCAGCCGCTCGGTGGACGGCATCAACTGGGATAACCCGATTTCCGTTACCGGCAACGTGCCGAGTTCCGACAAGGACTGGATTGCGTGCGATACCACATCCTCCAGCCCGTTCTACGGCAATTGTTACGTTGAGTGGGACGACCCTTCGAGCGGCGACCTCATCCACATGAACACCTCCACCGACGGGGGCCTCACCTGGGGCGCGACCAAGAACACCGCCAACAACTCCTTCGGCATCGGCGGACAGCCCGTGGTGCAGCCGGATGGCACCGTGGTGGTGCCCATCGAGGGCAACCAGATGATCGCGTTCCGCTCCACCGACGGCGGCCAGACCTGGTCGAGTCCGGTGACGATTTCGAGCATCAGCGACCACTTTGAGGCCGGCAACCTGCGCAGCGGTCCGCTGCCTTCCGCCGCGGTGGATGGCGCGGGCACCGTGTACGTGGCCTGGCAGGACTGCCGCTTCCGCTCCAAGTGCGCCGAGAACGATATCGTGTTCAGCACCTCCACCGACGGCCTCACCTGGACGAGTCCCTCGCGCATTCCGGAAGATCCAGTTACGAGCAGCGTGGACCATTTCATCCCCGGCATTGACGTGGACAAGAACACCTCGGGAAGCACGGCGCACGTCGGCGTCACCTATTACTTCTACGCCAAGTCGAATTGCACTTCCTCCACGTGCCGCCTGGGCGCGCAGTTCATCTCCTCGTCGAACGGCGGCGCCACCTGGCGGGCGCCCTTGCTGCTGGCGGGTCCCATGCAGCTCGGCTGGTTGCCTTCGACCACGCTCGGGCAGATGGTGGGCGACTACATCTCCACCTCCTTCGTGAACGGCAAGGCGTTTGGCGTGTTCGCCGTCGCCAAGGCCAAGAACGGCGCAACGTTCAACGAGGCGATGTACACGCCCACGGGCGGCTTGAGCGCGCCCGAAGGCGGCGCGCGCTTCAGTTCGGCTCTCGACCGGCCGGTTCCCGGCGCCCATTCCGACCACGGTCCGCGGCCCGAGCAGGGGGAGCGCGGCCCTCACCCGCCGCCCGGCGGCCGGCGGCTGAAGAAGGCGGCCAGGGAGTAGGCTAGTTTGATAGCCTAGCTTGGATGCTGCGCAGCCCAAGGCGGGGCCGTGGGGCAACTGATATAATCGTGGGTTCGAGGCAGCTCATGCCAGCCAGCGCCGCAGCCGAGAGAGTGGTTCCTCACAACCTGGAGGCCGAGCGCGCCCTGCTCGGCTCCATCCTGCTCGACAATCAAGCCCTCAACGTGGCGCTCGAAGCTCTGGGGCGCGACGACTTTTTTTCGGAGTCGAACCGCGTCCTGTTCGAGAGGATGCAGAAGCTTTCGGAGGGCAGCCGCGCCATCGACCTGGTGACGCTGGCGGAGGAGCTCTTGAAAGACGGGCTTCTCGAAAAAGTCGGCGGCGCTTCCTATCTTGCCTCGCTCACCGACGGCATCCCCATCGGCACCACGGCGGCGGCCAGCGCCTACGCGCGGATCGTGAAGGAAAAATCGCTCATCCGGCGGCTCATCAATGCGTCGAACAACACCATCTCGCGCTGCCTCGAAGGCAACGACGATGCGGAGACCCTGATTGACGCGGCGCAGACGGAGGTATTCGAGGTCGCCGCCGACGAAAAGGCGGGTTCCGGCTTCACCAGCATCACGCAAATCCTTCCCGGCCTGCAAAAACAGTTGGAGGGCGGCAGAATCGCCAATGGCATCCCCACCGGCCTCGAGAAGCTCGACGAGATGACTTGCGGGTTGCAACCCGGCGAACTGATTATCATCGCGGCCCGGCCCTCGCTCGGCAAGACGGCGCTGGCGCTCAACATCGCCGCTCACGCCGCCATCGAGAAAGGAAAAAGAGTGGGGTTCTTCTCGCTGGAAATGACGAAAGAGGCTTTGGGTCTCAGGCTCTTGTGCGCGGAGGGACGAGTGGATAGTCACCGGGTGCGCGGCGGATTCCTCAGTCGCGAACACGACTGGCCCAAAGTCATGGGGGCGATCGGGCGGCTGGCTTTGGCCCCGATCCACGTCGAGGACACGCCGGCGCTCAGCATCATGCAGATCCGGGCCAAGGCGCGCCGGTTGCGGGCGGAAAAAAAAGGCCTCGACATGATCATTGTGGACTACCTGCAGTTGGTCTCCGGGCACGGCGCGGCCACAGGGCAGACTCGATTCGACAACCGGACGCAGGAAGTCAGCTTCATCTCGCGCGGCCTCAAAAGTATCGCCAAGGAGTTGAACGTGCCGGTGGTGGCGCTCTCGCAGCTGAGCCGCGCGCCGGAGGCCGGCAAAGGCCGGGAGCCGCAACTCTCCGACCTGCGCGATTCCGGCTCGATCGAGCAGGACGCCGACGTGGTGATTTTCATCTCCCGCGGGCGTCAGGCGGGCCCCGATACAATCGGGGCGGGCGCCGGGAATGGCGACGCGCCGCACGAGGGCGTCGAGGTCAGGCTCGTTGTCGGCAAGCAGCGCAACGGTCCGACGGGCGAGATTCCCGTCGTGTTCCAGAAGGCGTACACCAGCTTCGAAAATCTGGCGCCGGAAAGGGACGATGGGTTCTAGGGTCAACGTTGGGAGGGGAGAGCATGAGAAACTGCCCATATTGTGGACGAGAGATTACTGAGGGTGCGAGCGTATGCCGGTGGTGCAGAAGTGATCTCGCCGTCGCGCCGCCCGGCCAAGCTGTCGTGCCGCGGAACAGCGGCAAGGCCATCGCCAGTCTCGTGCTTGGCATTTTTCCCGTTGTTCCTTTGGTAGGTACCATTCTAGCGATCGTGTTTGGGCATATGGCCCGCGCCGAGATACGGCGGAGCGGAGGCCGGCTCAAAGGCGATGGGATGGCGCTGGCGGGACTTATTCTGGGATACGGTGTGCCCGTGATGATTCTGATTATCGCGGCGATTGCAATTCCCAACCTGCTGAAGTCGAAGATGGCGGCCAATCAGGCGTCGGCAGTGGCGTCGTTGAGGACACTTAACACCTCGGAGATCACCTACGCCTCCACATTCAACGTGGGCTACAGCTCCAGCTTGGCGCAGCTCGGGCCGCCGGCGAGCGGCGACGCCAGCTCCACCGCTGCTGGCTTGATCGACAGCGTACTTGCGACGGGAGACAAGAGCGGCTACTCGTTCATATACACGGCCGACCTTGCGGGTTCCAGCGGCCGCACGAACTCCTACACGATCATCGCCGTGCCTGTCTCGCCTGGGCAGACAGGGCAGAACTACTATTTTACGGACGAGACGAACGTCATTCGACAGAATACGCAGTCAACGGCCAGTGCTTCGGACTCGCCCATCGGTAGATAAGAGTCGTACACGAGTTTTGAGATCGTCGCGCCAGGAAGGGATGATGGGTTCTAAGTTAGTGAGCATGAGTAAAGACCGGTCCGCGCCGCCACTCCTCGAAAACCCGAACGCCGTGGCGCTTTCTGCTGACAAGCTGCTGCGTCCCACCTGGGTGGAGATTTCGCTCGGGGCGCTGCGCCGCAACTTCGAGCGCATCCGGCAGCTCGCAGGCCGGCGCAAGGTGATGGCCGTGGTCAAGGCGGACGCTTACGGTCACGGAGCGCTCGCCGTCGCCCGCTGCCTGGCCGGGTGTGGGGTGGACTGGTTCGGCGTGGCGAGCGTCGAGGAAGGCGTCGAGTTGCGGCAGGCCGGAATCGAGCAGCCGGTGCTCCTGCTCGGCGGCCTCTACCTGAGCGATCCGGCGGACCTGGTGGAGTACCGGCTCACGCCGTCGGTTTCCTCCACCGCACGCCTCGACACTTATGCCGAGTGCGCGCGCCGCTACCAGAAGCCGATTTCGTTCCATCTCAAAGTCGACACCGGGCTCGGACGGCTGGGCCTGCCGCCCAACCGCGTGCCGCAATTCCTCGAACGCTTCCAGGAGCTTGAGGGCTTGGAACTCGCCGGCTTCTTCACCCACCTTGCTTCCGCTGAGGATTTTGTGGCCTCGCAGACGGACGAACAATTGGCGCGCTTCGAGGCGGCGCGCAAGCAACTGCCGTGGTTCAAGGTCGAGCCCGAATGGATTCACGTTTCGAACAGCGCGGCCCTTCTCGGGCGTTGTGATTTCTCCGAGAACCTGGTGCGCATTGGCGCGCTGCTCTATGGATACTGTTTGCCGCTGCTGGTTCATCCCGGCCACCGGCTTCCCGAGATGCCGATTTTCGAGCCGGTGCTCACCTTCAAGTCGCGCGTGGTGTATCTCAAGGATGTGCCGAGTGGGACGCCGCTCGGTTATGGCGCCGCCTTCCACACGCGGCGTACGTCGCGCATCGCCACCATACCCGTGGGCTACGCGGATGGCCTCGACCACGCGCTCTCGAACCGCGGCCGCGCCATCGTGCAGGACGAGTACGCGCGCATCGTGGGCAACATCAGCATGGACCTGACGCTGCTGGATGTGACCGACATCCCTGGCGTGGAGGTGGGCGATGAGGTGACGCTCATCGGCGCCTCCGAGCGATGTTCGATCACCGCGCTTGAAATCGCCCGCGAGCTCGCCACGGTGCCGTACGAGGTGCTCTGCTCCATTGGCAAGCGCGTGCCGAGGCTGTACGTTGAGTAACGGCGAAAAAAGGGCAATGGGAAATGGGGAGAGTTTGACTCCTTCACAGACCTTCGAGCGCGTCAAGCAGGCGCTCGATCTCGGGGCGCGTGCCGACGGTGATTCGCCAATAGGGGCGCAGTTGAGCGTCGTTGGTCCAGTCGCGCACGAGAATCCCTTGGGCGCGCAAGCGGCGGGCAAGCTCCGGCGCGCGTTCGCCCAGGCGGGCGAAGACGAAATTGGCGGCGCTGGGCGCGCAGTGGACGCCCATCGCTTCCAGCCGCCGCGAGAGGTAGGCGCGATTGGCCTTCACCATCTCCGCGTAACGTCGGACGGATCCCTGATGGCGGACGGCTTTAACAGCGCACGCCAGCGCCAGCGCGTTCACCGGGAACACCGCGTGCGCGCGCCGCATCAGGCTGGTGAGCGCGCGGTTGGCGAAAAGCAGGCCGAGCCGCAGGCCGGCCAATCCGTAGGCCTTCGAGAACGTGCGGGCGACCACGAGATTGGGGAACCGGTTGATCCACGGCAGCACGGTCGAACCGGAGAAATCGAAGTAGGCTTCATCCACCAGGATGAGCGTTCGCGGCGCTGCCTCGAGGAGGGTTCGCAAATCCTTCTTGGACACCAGGCCGCCCGTCGGGTTGTTCGGATTCGCCAGCGCCAGCCAGCGAGGGCGCCGGCGCAGCGCGGTGACGACCTTCGCCGCCGGAAGCTGCCATTCGGCGTCATAGCGGATGAGCGAAACCCTGCCGCCGGCGAGCCGGTGAAAGAACTCGTACATCGGGAAAGTCGGCTGCGGCGCGAGCAACCGGTCTCCGGGCTCAACGAACGTGTCACAGATCAGCTTGATGGCGTCGTCCACGCCGTTGGTGAGCGTCAGCTCGTCCGGCTTCACCCGGAAGTGCCGGGCCAGGATCGCGCGCCCTTCTTCGTAGTCCGGGTAGCGCGAAAGCCAGGGCGCGCTCAAGCGGCGACGGAGGCCACGGACCACTGCCGGCGCGCAGCCCACCGTGTTCTCGTTCAGGTGGAGACGCAGAATGTCGCCGCGGGCTTCGCCGGGTGGGCGGTCGGTGGCGAGACGCTCCACGATGCTGCGGGCATGTATCGTCGGTTTCGCCCGGCGGTCGCGGCTTGTTCCAGTTCCACGCATGCCGCAACAGTTTACCCTAAGGCCGGCCTGGGGCCCCTTGAAGCATGTTGAGTTGAGGTGTTCTGATGATGACGTGGAAGCGTGCTGCGGGCGGCTTCGCCCTTTTCATCGCCGTTGCGCTTCCAGGCTCGCGCGTCACACGCGCTGCTGGCGTGGCGCAGGCAAACGGTCAGGCCTCCGAGCCGGCCAACAAGCTTCTGACCGGCAAGATGATCTATGTCGCTCCGATGCCGGACAATCTGGATCAATGGATTACGCAAAGCCTGACCGCCTGGCAACGCTACAAGGTGACCGCCAATCCCGAAGGGGTCGACATCGTGTTTCGCGCCGTCATCCCCGATGAGGATACGCGACTCAAGCTGCGCCGGGGCGTGCCGCAGCCCGCCAGGCAACGCAAGGGGCCTCCCACACCTTCAGTCAAAGTGCTCGACTGGGTGACGGGCGCAATCCTGTGGCAGGCGGACATCGTGGACAAGAAGGTGAAGGAGGGAGCGCCTGCGCCGCCGCCCGGAGCGCACGTGCAGATTCTCGCGCGCGGACTTTCCACCGACCGGCTCGGAGCTAAGGTCGCGCGAGCATTCCGGGAATACGTCGAGAGCTTGGGGAAGGGCGTGACACGGTAGACGGCAGACAGCAGACGGGGAAGCGTCAACCACGGTTAGTCAATGCGAATCGCGATTACAGGAGCGGCGGGTCTATTCGGTCACGGCCTGGTCAAGGTGTTCGAGCGGCGTCACACGGTCTATCCGCTGACCCGGGCAGAGATTGACGTCACGCGCGGTGACCAGGTCGCAACCGCGTTCGCCAGGATACGGCCGGACGTCGTCATCCATTCCGCCGCCATCCCCGACCTCGACCTGTGCGAGGCGGAGCCGGCGAGAGCTTACCTCGTCAACGTTCACGGCACGCGTCATGTGGTGGAAGCGGCGGGAGTAGCGGGCGCTGCCGTCGCCTATATCTCGACCGACGCGGTCTTTGACGGGCAGAAACGCACGCCGTACGTGGAGTCCGATTCCACCAATCCACCCACTGTGTACGGCCGCACCAAGCTGCGAGGCGAGCAGATCACTCGGACTTTCGCCACTCACTGGATCTTCCGCGTGTCGCTGCTTTTCGGTCCCGGCAAGACAAACTTCATTGACAAGGCGCTGGGCCGCATCCGAGCGGACGAGGATGTTGTTGTGGCCTCCGACCAGACCAGCACGGCCACGTATACACTCGATGCGGCCGCAACCATCATGCAGGTGATCGAGGCGCGGCGTTACGGTCTGTACCATCTCTCGAACTCCGGCGCCTGCGGGCGGCTGGAACTGGCGCGACGCGCGGCCGAGCTCGCCGGGCTTAATCCCGCCCGGGTGATCGGCAAGCCGTCAGCCGAGATGGGCCGCCGCGCCGAGCGTTTGAAATACTCCGTCATGGAAATGGAAGCGCTGCGCCGGGCGGGCTTCCCGCTTCCGCGCCCCTGGACCGAAGCGCTCGCCGAGTACTGCTGTAGCGCTGGTGTCCTCACCGGCGTCCCTCGCTGAGGAGTCGCCGCGGCCACCGGCTATAGCGCGGCCGCGCAGGCCGGATTCTCGAACTCCTGGTCGTGGCCCGGCAGGATGCGGCCCGGCATGGCGAGAATCGCAGCGCGGTCGCGCCGGAACTGCTCCCGGTTGTAAGGGATCATCGTCAGCACCTGGTCGTCGCTCTCCCGGGTGAGCACGGCGTCGCCGGCGACGATCACCGGTTCACCTTCTCCCCGCATCACGAGAGAGAGATGCCCGGGCACGTGGCCCGAAGTCACCAGTCCCTCGATTCCTTCCGGCAGGGGATGGTTTTCGATCCAGACAAACTGCTCGGGCGCGCCCACGCGTCTCAGGTCCCACCAGCGCAGGCCCACCTTGCGCAACTTGCCCATCAGCTCGCGGGCGCGCTCGTAGTCGAACGTCTCGGGATAGTACTTCAGGATCAATTTCTCCCACCTCATGTTGTCGGCGAGGTCGGAGTAAAGAGACCGGCACCAGTCGTAGGACTGCTGGCTGGCGTAAATCCTGGCGCCGGGAAAGATCGAATTGTTCAGGATATGGTCGATGTGGAAGTGCGTGTTGATGACGATCGGGACGTCGCGAGGCGCCAGGCCGCGCCTGGCGAGGGCTGCAACCAGCAGCGGTGCCTCGTGCGCCATGCCGGTGTCCACACAGATGCGACGCCGCCCGTTCGAGAGGAGCACCGAGGTCGCGCCGAGCCGGCTCCCCGACAGAAGCGCCTCTGCGGTCCAGTGTGAGCTGTTCATGCGTCAGGGCTATTGTAACAGCAGCGCCAGGGCGCGAGCGCGTGGAATGTTCGTTTCCCGCTAAAGTGCTAACCTCGCCCGGCCCAGCCTGACTCGAGGTTCGGAACATCCGTGCTTGAACCCGCCGGTTAATAGGTATAACTTGGGTAACAGGAGGGATGGTGATGCGAAAAAATGTATTCCAGTATGTCCCCATGATGGCCGGACTGGCGGGCCTGGCTGGCTTGCTTCCGGTGGGCCGGTGCCGGGCGCAGTCGCAAGCCCCGACATCAGCGACCGCGCCCCAAGCGCAGTCGCAGGCCGTGCAGCAGCCGTCGCTCGGCGAAGTGGCGCGCCGTTTGAGAGCCAAGCGCGAGCAATCGGGTGAGAAAGCCGTCAAGGTCTACACCAATGACGATCTGAAATCGGGCTCTGGCGGAATCAGTGTGGTGGGACCGGGTCCGGCGCCCCCCGCGTCTACCGAGGCGCGCGGAGGCTCAGAAGGCGCAGCGGCCGCAAAGCGCGACGAGCAGTACTACCGGGAAAAGGCGAGCCAGCTCCAGGCTAAGCTCCAGATGCACGAGCGGGAGCTGGCGGTGTTACAGCAGAAGCTCAACCTGAATCAGATGCAGTATTACAACAACCCCAACGAGACGCTGCGCCAGGAATATTCCCGTGGCGACATCAATAAACTCACTGCGGAAATTGCCGCCAAGAAAGCGCAGGTGGAAGAGGATCAGAAGGCCGTCGCTGCGCTCGATCAGCAGGTTCGTCGCGAAGGCGGCGATCCCGGCTGGCTGCGCGGTCCCGCGTCTGCCCAAGCGGGAGCGGCCGGGGCTCCGCATGCGCCAACTGCCGAACCGCACACGCGCGAGGAATGGCAGCAAGCGCTCAAGGAAGCCAAGGCTCGCCTGGCCCGCGCCAAGGAAGAGCAGCAGTTGGCGGAAGATGAGTTAACCCTGCTCCAGACCCAGGAAGCCCGCGAACTCGCCACGGGAGCGAACGAGACAGCCAAGATCACCGACAAGAAAGCGGAGGTGGAGGCAAAGCGCGCGGCCACTGAAAAAGCGCAAAAGGAACTTGACGATCTGGAGAGGAAGTTCCAGCAAAGCGGCGCGCCGGAGTAAGCAGAAGGCAGAAAGCACCGCCTACCTACCATCTACCACGTACCGTCTGCCGCTTTCTGCTTTCTCTCCCAGGTGCAGCGCCGCCGCGCCCGCGAAGAAGTTGCGATACCTGACCCGCTCGAATCCCGCCTCGCGCATCAGCGCCGCCAGCGCCTCCTGATCGGGAAAGCGCGCGACCGAGTCGGGAAGGTATTGGTAGGGTCCCGCGACACCGGAGACCAGCTTGCCGATACGTGGCAGGAGCTTGCGAAAGTAGAAACGGAACAGCGGCCCGAGCACCGGCCAACTCACCCGCGAAAACTCCAGGATCGCGATCGCGCCTCCCGGTTTGAGCACCCGGCGCATTTCCTCGAGGCCGCGCTCGTAGTCCGCCAGATTACGGAAGCCGAACCCGGTCGAGACGGCATCAAGCGAGCCGCTCGCGAAGGGCAGGCGCAAGGTGTCGGCTTCAATGAAGGACAATGCGCCCGGGCGCACCGGCGCCGAACTTTGTCGCCCGGCGCGGTCGAGTTTGGCGCGCGCGCGCTGCAGCATGGGATGGCAAAAGTCCGCTCCGAGCACCGCGCCGCGAGAGAAACGCGCCAGCGCAAAAGCCAAGTCGCCGGTGCCGCAGCAGACGTCGGCCACAACCGATTCGCGCCGCGCCAGCACGTCCCGCAAAGCGCGCGCCGTGGCGCGGCGCCATGCGAGGTCGCAACCGAGAGAGAGCGCGTGATTCAGAAAGTCGTACCGCGGCGCCACGGCCGCGAACATGCCACGGACCGCGCGGCCGGTGGCTTCGGCGCTCTCCGGCGTTCCTAGCGGGCTGCCTCGCTGCTCCATCAGTTCGTCCACACTAGCCTACAGTCCTTGCTTCCGGGCTTGCTCCGCGGTTTCAAACGCCTTGAGCATCGCCCGCGCCTTGTTGACGCACTCGTCGTATTCAAGACGAGGCACGGAATCGGCCACGATGCCGGCGCCGGCCTGCACGTACGCCCGCCGGTCTTTGATGAGAGCGGTGCGAATGACGATGCAGGAGTTGAGATTGCCGGAGAAATCGAGGTAAAGCACCGCGCCGCCGTACAGCCCACGGCGAGTTGGCTCAAGCTCGTCAATGATCTCGCAAGCGCGGATCTTGGGCGCCCCGGAAAGGGTTCCGGCGGGAAAGCAGGCGGCCAGCGCGGCGTAGCCATCAGAGCCCTCGCGGAGGAGTCCGCTGAGCCGCGAGACCAGATGCATCACGTGCGAGTAACGCTCGACCGCCATCAGCTCTTTCACCCGCACCGTGCCGGCCTCGCAGACCCGGCCGATGTCGTTGCGTCCCAGGTCCACCAGCATGATGTGCTCGGCTCGTTCTTTCTCATCCGACTTGAGCTCCTGCTCCAGGCGCAGGTCTTCTTCTTCGGTCGCGCCGCGGGGCCGCGTGCCGGCGATGGGGCGATACTCCACCTCGCGTCCCGTGACCTTGACCAGCATCTCCGGCGACGAGCCTAGCAATGTAGCCTCGCCCAGTTGCAAGTAGTACAGGTAGGGCGAGGGATTCACCACGCGCAACGCGCGGTAGACCTCAAAGGGCGGCACGCGCGCCGCGAGGTCGAATCGCTGCGAGAGCACCACCTGGAAAACGTCGCCGGCGCGAATGTACCGCTGGGCGCGCCGGACCTGCGCCTCGTAATTGCGGCGGGTCATGTTGGCGCTCACCCGCAACGGCCCGCGCGGCGGCCGATGCCGGGCGAACCGAAGCGGACGGGCGAGCCGCCGTTCCATTCCATCGAGCTGCTTGACGGCCGCGTCGTACTTGGCTCGCAGGCTTCCCTTACCTTCTTCCGTCAGCACATTGGCAATAAGAAAAAGCCGGTGCTGGACGTGGTCGAAGGCGACAAGGTTGGCGAAGTACATGAAGACGGCGTCGTCCACGTCCACGTCGGGCGCGACGCGCGGCGGCAGGAGTTCGAGCTGCCGGACCGTTTCGTAAGCGAGATAACCTACCGCGCCGCCGGTAAAGGGCGGCAGTCCCGGAACTGCGGCGGGACGATAGCGCGCGCCGGTCTGGCGCAGATAATCAAAGATATTCCCCGACTCCTCTTGCCGTTCCGCGCCGCGCCGCAGCGTGATCCGGCGGCCACGGCAGGTGACCACCTGGAAGGGATCGACGCCGAAGAAAGTGTAGCGTCCGACGTGCTCGCCGCCTTCAACGCTTTCGAGCAGGAAGCTGTAAGGACGGGTCCGCGACCCGCCCCGCCGCCGCGCGTTCACTGTCTGCGGCGCGAGTTTGAGGAAGGCCGCCACCGGACTGAGCAAGTCGGCGACGACCGCGCGGTAAAGCGGGACGACGTTGTCCTTGCTTGCAAGGCGCCTGAAGTCTCTGAAGCTTGGGCAGGCATCGGACATGATGAGAGAGCGAGACAAGACTCAAAGCGGTAAAGTCGATCCGCTTGAGCCGCTGGTTATCCCAGTTGCCGTTCGGACTCCGGCATCGCCGCAATGACCGAAGGCAAGAGGGCGTTGACAGCCTCCGACGACTTGAATACCGCCGCCACGTCCGGGTCGAGGACAGCCGCTACCGCGCCCCCGGGATCTCGCTTGCGAAGCGATTCGGCTTGGCCCGGCTGTAGTCGAACCGATATTCTTTCCGCATCGCATCCGGTGTAATCGGATGTTTCTTACGCGAGGATATTTTCTTCATCGTCTTCACATCCGACATCGGTCCATGTCATGGAAGAAGCAACACTCTTCCGCTGATCTGCCGCTGTTCGAATGCCGCATGGGCCTGAGCGGCGTCGGAGAGTGGATACGTGCGGTCAATTCTGATGGAAAGCTTTCCCTCCTGTATCCAAGCAGCGAACTGCTGCACGTAGTGAGGGAACTCCTTGACGTAAGGGAGTCCATTGGTGCGCGTAACGAACAGCGACCCTTTCTCTTGCAAGGTCATCAGGTCGAAGGGAGACACGTACCCGCTCGACTGCCCGTAGATCACGAGGTAACCAGCCGGAGCAAGGCTATCGAGGTTCGCCTCAAATGTATCTTTGCCGACGCCGTCATAGACAACCTGCACGCCACGGCCCCCAGTAATGCGCCTTGCTTCCTTCGCGATGTCCGATTCTTTAGAAATGATAACCTCATCGGCTCCGGCCTCTCTGACAAAGTTCGCTTTCTGGCCGGTCGAGGTCACACCGATCACCCGGCCTCCTCGAATCTTCGCGGTCTGGCAAAGCAAGAGGCCCATCCCTCCGGCCGCTGCCTGGACCAGGCACCAGTCTCCCGGCTTGACCGGATAGGCAAAATGCGTGAACGCGTATGCCAGAAATCCCTGGTTCAATCCTCCAGCGGCCTGTTCGAGGCTGACACCGTCCGGTACGCGGACCAGTCGCGCGGCTGGGACGACGGCATGTGTGGCGTAGGAACTCCCCCAAAAGCTGACTCGGTCTCCGACCTGAACATTGCTTACCTCCGGACCGAGAGCCTGCACCACCCCGACTCCCTGACTTCCCAAGGTTGCCGGCAGGTCAGGTTCGCTCGCGTAGCGCTGATAGAAAGCTTGCCCCATAAGCTCGCCCCGGCGCTTCTGGACATCAAGAAAGTTGACGCTCGCAGCCTGGACGTGCACCAGAGACTGTCCGGGTCCGGGAACCGGCAAGGGCAGTTCCTCCCACTGCATCACGTCCGGACCGCCGTAAGCATAAATACGAATGGCACGCATCATGGCCGGTTTGGTTTGCCCTTTTATTTCCATCGTCCTCATCCCACGTCTTCGCCCAGCGCGCCGCGCACGGCCTGTTCCATCAGCGCCCGCGGGGCCGACTGGCCGCTCCAAATCTCGAACTGGCGCGCCCCCTGGGCCACCAGCATTTCGAGGCCGGAGATCGCGGTCAGCCCGCGGCCGCGCGCCTCCACCAGGAAGCGGGTTTCGAGCGGGTAGTAGACCATGTCGAAGACGACGCGCACCCGCAGTCGCGCGAGATCGATGGGCAACGCGTCGACGTGCGGCGCCATACCGATGGGCGTGGCGTTGATGACGGCGTCCACGTCGAGGCCGTCGGCGCTGCCCCAGGCGACCACCTGGGCCGAGAGGGCGCGCGCGAGGCTCCGTCCTGCGGCTTCGCGGCGGGCGGCGATAAAGACCACGGCGCCCTCGGCGCGCAAGGCGAAAGCGGCGGCGCGCGCCGCGCCCCCGGCGCCGAGCACCAGCACCCGGCTTCCGGCCAGGCGCAGGCGCTTGGTGAGCACTTCGATCACGGCGGCGGCGTCGGTGTTCCATCCCATCCACTTGCCGCGCTGGACAGCCACCGTGTTGCACGCGCCGATCTGTGCGCTCAGCGGTTCCACCCAATCGAGTTCGCGGATAATAGCCGTCTTGAACGGCATGGTGACGCTGAAACCGGTGAACGCCAGCTCGCGCGCGAAGGTGAGGAAATCCGCCAGGCGATTGGTCTCGCACGGCAGGTAGACGGCGTTCACGTGCTTGGCATGAAACGCCGCGTTCTGCATGGCGGGCGAAAGCGAGATTGAGGCGCGCGAGCCGACGATGCCGTAAAGCTGGGTGTGCTGGTCGAGGTGATCCACGCGGTACACCGAACGCATGATCTCGGCGGGAAGCTGGCCCTGGGCCACGGCCAGATGGCTTCCCGCGGTGGCGTAGGTGAAGGGACATCCCCACTTCAAGCTTAACAGTCGCGAGGGCAATCCCGATGGACCGAGCGCCAGCGCCACGAGTTTCGGGCTGCGGCCGCGGCGCGATTTCAGCAGCCGCCGGATGCGAAGGTTGTCCTCGAGCTGGCGCGCGTGGGCGGCAATCTTCACCACTTGCGCCGGCATGCGTGCGAGCTTGCGCAGAACGTCGCCGAGCGGAGGCATGCGGCGATAGTTGTGATACGAGACGATGACCTTGGCCGGACGGAAGCGGCCGAGCAGCGCGGGCCCGGCGCGCGCCACGGATTCGATCTCGACGTCCACCCAGCGGCACCCGGCGCTGGCGGCGGCTTCGAGCACCACCGCCTGCTCCTCGACGTCGCCCTCGAACAGGCCGCCCGCATCGGCGCGCCGGCAGGTGGCAATGCTCTGCGGGAGGTGCAGGCGCAGCAGCATTTGGTGCAAGCGTGACGCCAGGTCGTCGTACTCGCGCAGATAGTCGAGCCGGAACTCGTAACCGACGGCCGAGCTCAATACTGAGACGGCCTGCGATTCCATGGCGCTCAACGTGGAGCCGGCCAGGGTCACAAAAATCCGGGCTGGAGTGGACTTGCCCAAATGAATCTCGCCTTTTGACCTTTCCGGCCGTTCGGGCCGACAACCGCTTGAATATAGGATTCTTGCGCAACCAAAGGCAAGGTCTATCGTAGTCGTGTGTTATTCACTGGTGAAACATTTACCATATGTAAATATCCCCTCGCTGTCGCCGGCGCCGCCGCACCGCTGAAGCCGCTGGGGCAATATGGGCAAAATCGTTCCACCCCTTTATCGTCTGAGATAATGCCTTCAATTTACCAGCCACGAACTTTGCGCACATTTGCGGATACTTAGGCATGGCTGCCGGAGCTTTGTTTTGGCACCAATCTTGCACAGCCCATGGTGCGGGGCAGAACTACAAGCTTCATCCCCCTGTGGCAACAAAGGTCGGACGATGACGGCACGAATCGAGCGCGTTTTACAACTATATTTCCTAGTGGCGTTGTTCTCGACCTCCGGGATTGACGGCCTCCTGGTGCTGACGGCCATCTTCTTCTCTCTGGAATGCGCGCGGAACGCCTGGAGTGGCCTCGCGGCCAACGCCACCGCGCTTCTCGCCGGGATCACCACCCGGTAGCACACGGCACGGTTAGAGCCGCGCCCGCTCGCGTGACATCCAGCGTTTTCAGCAAACTTCCCAACAGCATAAAGCGGTTGCGCCCGCCGACCGGCGCGGGGTATCTTGGCCCTCGGTCCGGTTCCGGCGTTTAGCCGGAGGTCGAATGCTCCAAGACCTGGCGCGCGCGCTTCACATCTCCCCCATGCTGGCGGATTCGCTCGCCGCCGTGGTGCTGGTCGTGAGCGCGCTGGTCGGGGGATTCATCCTGAAGCGCCTCCTGCACTTCTACCACCGCAAGCTCGGCCGTAGCTGGGGCGAATTCTTCTTCGCGCTTCTCGAATCGTTTGCGGTGCCGCTCCTGCTGCTGCTGGCGCTGTATCTCGCGCTCGAGAACTTCACCCTGCCGCGCAAGTGGGAACACCTGGGCTCGCAAGCGATTCTGGCCGTCACGCTGCTCATCGTGTTCTATTTCCCGGCCCGGATCCTCATCCTGTTCCTGCGGCGGCTGGGGCAGAAGCAGCCCGGCCTCGAACGCGTCACCCAGCCGGCGGCGTTCCTGGTGCACGCGGTTTTCGGCCTGGTCGCGGTCATCATCGTTCTCGACAACCTGGGCATTCACCTCACCGCCGTGTGGACCACGCTCGGAATCGGCAGCGTGGCCGTGGCGCTGGCGCTGCAGGATACGCTCGGCAATTTTTTTGCGGGCCTCTATCTCGTGGCCGACCGTCCGGTAAACCACGGCGACTACATCAAGCTCGACTCCGGCCAGGAGGGCTTTGTCACGCACATCGGCTGGCGTTCCACGCTGCTGCGGACGGGCCAGAACAACCTGGTGGTGGTCCCGAATTCCACGCTCGCCAAGGCGGTCATCATCAACTACTCCATGCCCGAAGACCGTCTGGCGCTCCACATTGCCGTCAGCGTGGCCTGCGACTCGAACCCGCGCCAGGTGGAGAAGCTGCTGACGGAGATCGCAAGGGAGGCTGCCGGCGCGGACGGGCCGCCCGGCGGAGTGGCCAGCGGGTTGGCCAGCGGGTTGGAAGGTCTGTTGGCTTCTCCCGAGCCGGTGGCGCAACTCAATCCCGGCTTTGGCCCGTCCACGCTTGACTTCACGCTCATCGTCCAGGTGCGCCGCTTCAGCGACCAGGGCCCCGTCCAGAGCGAGCTGCGCCAGCGGATCCTGGAGCGCTTCAGGCAGGAAGGGATTGAGATGCCGTTCCCTACTCAGAACGTCCGGGTGACTTCGGCGGCGACGGGAGCTCCCGGCCTTCCCGTGGTTCCTGAGAAGTAGGCTACACGTGTAGCGTATCGAAGTAGCCTCGTGCTCGATTCGCCGCGCTGGATTTTATCCGTCCATCAGATTTTTGCCCGCCCCTCGGGGTAGCGGCCTTGAGCCGCCGCGACGGTGCGCCGGGTGGCGCGCGCCGCTAACGCTGGCGGCGCGGTCGAGGGGGCAAGTAGCGCGCTTTATGCCTATTGTTTTCAGCGGGTTGGCTCGTGCTGCCGGTAACTGGCTTAGTTTCAGTAAGTTGACGGCTTTCCGTGCTCGTGTAAAAAGTCGACTCCATGTTTTCAACAACTTGACGGCTTCGTTCGTTTACTTTTGCCTTTTCTGAGCCGCTGGCGGTAACGCTGTCCTCCCGGGTGGCGCCGGCCGGGCTGAGGCCGGGCGCTACGCCGGGAGCCTGGTCTGGTTCGGACTCGTCGGCCGGTGGCAAGCCGAAGAGGTCGCCCGCCCGGCGCATGCGCCGGTAGCGCACCAGCATCTCAAACTTTTTTTCGAAGCGGCGCTCCAGGCGCTCCTGGGCGAGCGCGATGCGGTCGGGGTCGGGCGAGGCGTAGAGCATTTCGCACTCCACCTTGGGGCCGGCGAGCTCGGCGCGCGCCTGCCGGTCGGCGGCGGCGCGCTTCTCGAAC
>DASYXW010000085.1:0-18612 GCA_035934405.1 Terriglobia bacterium | reverse complement strand
GCTAAAAACGCGGGTCGCAGACCCGCGCTACCGAATGGCGCGTCGCCGACTCATGGTGCTCTGGATGCCTACTGCCTTCTGATTTCCGTGAGCGCCCCATACATCTCGGGCCGGCGCGCCGCAATGCGGTCGAACTCGTATTCGCCGGGCACGCGAACCACGCGGTTGCAATCGGCCAGAGCAAGATCCACGTCGGCATAGAGAATCGTCTCCTCGGTGTCGCCGGCTTCGGCGAGCGCGCGGCCCTCGCAATCGATAATCTGCGAGTGCCCGGCGAAGCGAAAGCCACGCTCCTCACCCACGCGGTCGGCGGCGACAACGTAAATGTGGTTCTCGGTCGAGCGGACTCTCGGCGTGTGCGCCCAGGTGTCGGATTCGAGCGGCCAGTTGGTGGGGATGGCCAACAGTTGCGCGCCCCCAAGCTTCACAATCCTGCCCGACTCCGGGAAGCTGCAATCGAAGCAGATGTTGACGCCTAACTTTCCGTGCGGCGTGGCAAAGACCGGAAAGGGCTGGTCGCCCGGCAGGTCGAACCGGTCGATACCCAGGCACAACAAGTGGACCTTGCGGTGCGTCCCGAGGATTCCTTCCGGGCTGATGACCGCCGCGGCGTTGTACAGCCGGTCGCCGTCGCGTTCGAGCAGGCCGACAACCACGGTGCAATCGAGTCGTCGCGCCGCCTCGGCGATGGCCGAGCTCGAGGGACCCGGAACGGTCTCCGCCACAGGCCACGCTTCCTCGCGCGAGGTGAAGCCGTAGCCGGTAAGAGCGCACTCGGGGAAAATCACCAGCTTCGCGCCGGCGTGCGCCGCTTCCTCGATTCTGGCGAGGATTCGCGCCAGGTTGTGCCCCTTGTCGAGGATCTTCACATCCATCTGAACGGCTGCGATTTTCATCACGGCTCCTCTGCTGGCATTGGCGAGGACCATTGTACCAGCCCGCAACGGGCTGATCTCTCCCATGGGTTCCCTAGTCCGTCTGTAGAGCCGGCCTTCAGGCCGGCATTTGCCGGCCTGAAGGTCGGCTCTACCTTGAAATCAGGACAGTACCCCTCGATGGCGTACGTTCCGTTTCGGAGCAGCCTGTGTTACGATGAACGCCTGGATGCGCCCCGCCCATGCAGGAGAAGAACCTAGCCGATGACTGACCAAGCCGACCAGCGTCCGCGAATCCTGAGCGGCATGCGCCCCACCGGGAAACTCCACCTCGGCAACCTCGTCGGCGCGCTCGAAAATTGGATCAAACTGCAGCAGGAAGGCAAGTACCAGAGCTTCCATTTCGTGGCCGACTGGCACATGCTCACGACGGACTACGCCAATACCTCCGAATTGCAGACAAATATCCAGGAAATGGTGACGGACTGGCTGGCCGCCGGCCTCGATCCCGCCAAGGTCACGTTCTTTGTTCAATCGCGCTTGCCGGACCACGCTGAACTGCACCTGCTCTTTTCCATGCTCACGCCGCTCGGGTGGCTCGAGCGCGTGCCGAGTTACAAGGAGCAGATGGAGCAGATCAAGGATCGCGACATCCACACTTACGGCTTTCTCGGCTACCCCCTGCTTCAGGCAGCGGACATCCTGATTTACAAGGCCGATTTCGTGCCGGTGGGCGAGGATCAGGTGCCGCACGTGGAATTCACGCGCGAAGTGGCGCGGCGGTTCAACAACTTTTACGGCCCGGTCCTGCCCGAGCCCCAGGTGCTGCTCACACCCTCGCCGCGCCTGCCCGGCACCGACGGCCGCAAGATGTCGAAGAGTTACAACAACGCCATCTTCCTCTCTGACCCGCCCGGCGTGGTCGACAAGAAACTGGCGACCATGATGACGGACCCGGCCCGCAAGCGCCGCACCGACCCCGGCGACCCGGACAAGTGCCCGGTGTTTGATCTGCACAAGGTCTATTCCGAGCAGGCCGTGATTGACCGTGTGAACCGCGAGTGCCGGACGGCGGAAATCGGCTGCCTCGATTGCAAGAAGCTGGTGAGCGCCCGCATCAACGAGCGGCTGGGGCCCATTCAGGAGCGCCGCAGACCTTACATGGAGAATCCGAAACGGGTGTGGGATATCCTGGCCGAGGGCACGAAGCAGGCTCGCAGTGTGGCCGAAGCCACGATGACCGAAGTGCGGAAGGCGATGAACCTGACTTGAGAATGCTGGAGTATAATCCTGGTATGAGGACGGCGACCGCGCTCCTGACCTACGACGACCTCTTGCATATTCCGCCCGACCGCAACCGGTACGAGTTGATCGAAGGAGAGCTTTTCGTGTCTCCATCACCTAATACGGAGCACCAGCGCAGAGTAGGGAGCCTTTTTGCACGGCTCTGGCAGGATGTCCGCGAGCGAGGTGGCGGCGAGGTATTCATCGCACCCTACGACGTCGTGCTTGACTCGGCGACGGTGCTCGAGCCTGACATTCTCTGCGTTTCCACGGCGCGGCGCTCCATCATCAAAGAGGCGTGCATCGAAGGTGCCCCCGATCTGGTCGTCGAAGCCCTCTCCGATTCGTCGCGCACCATTGACCGCTTTGTGAAGCGTGACCGCTATGCCGAGTTTGGCGTGCCGGAATACTGGCTGGTGGACCCGTTCGAGCCGCGCATCGAGGTTCTGCGTCTTGAGGCCGGAAAATATCGCGCCGTGGGTAACTTCGGACCTGGCGACTCGCTCGAATCTCCTACGTTCCCCGGTCTGCGGATTCCGGTCTCGAGCCTGTGATCGCCCCTTCCATGATGAACGAACTCGATCCCACCCCGGCCATACTCCAACCAGAAAGCGGCCTGCAGGAATCGGCGCCCAAGCGCGCCACCCACGCTAACGCCGCGCCTCCGCCGGTCAAGCTCGACGCCTACGAGGGCCCGCTCGACTTGCTCCTCGACCTCATCCGCAAGCAGCAGATCAACATTTACGACATTCCCATCGCCGCGATCACTCAACAGTATCTCGACTACCTTCACCGGCTCGAAGAGTTGAACATCAACGTGGCCGGCGAGTTCATCTTTATGGCGGCGACGCTGATTTACATCAAATCGCGGATGCTTCTGCCCCCGGATCCGAGCGCGCCGCCCGAGGAGCAGGAAGACCCGCGCGCCGAGCTGGTCCACCGGCTGCTCGAGCACGAGCAGTTCAAAAACGCGGCGCAGATGCTGCAGTCGAAGCGCATGATGGAAGAGGCCATGTGGTCGCAGCCGGGCATCGGCGAGTTTGTCGAGGCCGAGGACGAGCCGGGATTCGCGGTGTCGGTGTTCGACCTGATTTCCGTTTTCCGCGAGATTCTGGAACGCGCCCGCCAGCGGACCCCGATGGACATTCACCGCGACGAAGTGACCGTGGCGGAGATGATCGAGCACGTCAGGCACGTTCTCCAGGCCAGCCCGCGCCCGGTACGGCTCGACGATCTCATGGCGGGTTACGTTACACGGCAGGCGCTCGTGGCCCTGCTGCTGGCGCTGCTCGAAATGGTCCGGTTGCGCGCGCTGCAGCTCCGGCAGAAGGAACTCTTCGCTCCTATCACGATTCACCGTAACAAGCGATTCGAGGAGATCATGGCGGACGTCAACGCCGAGACGCTCGAAGCAAGTCTGGAAGAATCGGGAACGACACCGGACGATGAAGGAAAGATGACTGACAACTGACCACTAGCCACTAATCACTAGCCACTGTCTTTTTATGCTGACCGACGAAACTTTGAAGGCCCTTATCGAGGCCATCATCTACGTGGCGCCGGAGCCGGTCGCGGTGGACGCGCTCGCGCAGGCGATCGAGGGTGAAGAGAAGGATCGCATTAAAGGGATGCTGTTTGAATTGATGAACGATTACGCGCGGCCGGAGCACGGCGTCCACATCCGGCCCGTCGCCGGCGGTTACAAGTTTTCCTCGAAGGCTGAACACCACGAGATTCTGCAGCGGTTCGTCAAGAGCCTTAAGCCGCCCGTCAAGCTCTCGAAGCCGGCGCTCGAAGCGCTCGCCGTTATTGCCTACCGCCAGCCGGTCACGCTGCCCGAGATGGAGCAGATTCGCGGCGTGGACTGCGGCGGCGTCATTCACACGCTGCTGGAGAAAAAGTTGGTGGTAACGGCCGGGCGTAAGAACGTGGTCGGCCGCCCGATTCTCTACCGCACCACTCGCGATTTTCTGGTGCATTTCGGCCTCCGCGATGTGAGTGAGTTACCCAGCCTGCGTGAGTTTGAGGAGATGGCGCGGCAGGCGCTCGGTTCCGATTTGACGCAGTTTGAGAACGAAGCGATCAGCGGCCTGCCCTCAGCGGATGCGGAAGTCACGCCGCCCGCGCCCGACGATCACGCCGACGAGAAGGCTGGCTGAGCGATGCAGGAACGACTCCAGAAAATCATTTCTGCCGCCGGCATCACTTCGCGCCGCAAGGCTGAGGAGCTGATCACGCAGGGCCGCGTCAGCGTGAACGGCCATGTCCTCACCGAGCTTGGATCAAAAGCCGACCTCGAGCGCGATCACATCAAGGTGAACGGCAAGCTGCTGCGGCCGGTGCGTGAGCACGTGTACCTGCTGCTCAACAAGCCCGCCGGCGTGGTCTCAACGCTGAGCGACCCGCAACACCGCCCCACCGTCATCTCGCTGCTGCACGGCGTGCAGGAGCGCGTTTATCCCGTCGGCCGGCTGGACTTCCACTCCTCCGGGCTGATGTTGCTCACCAACGACGGCGCGCTGGCCAATCACCTCATGTCGCGGGCCACGGCGTCGCCGCGGACCTATCACGTCAAGCTGGAGGGCGCTCCGAGCCCCGGCGATATCCGACGGCTCGAGCAGGGCATCGCCCTCGACGGCCGCCGAACGGCGCCGGCCGAGATTCGCCGGCTGGCCCCGAGCGTCGCGGAAAGGCGGCGGCCTTCGCAACGCACCCCCGGCGACATCGCCAAGTCAGGCCCAAAGTCGCAAATCCAAAATCCAAAATCAGACAAGCCCTGGTACGAAGTCACCTTGGTTGAAGGACGCTACCACCAGGTGCGAAGAATGTTTGAGCGCATTGGGCAGCAGGTGATAAAGTTGAAACGGGTACGAATGGGGTCTCTCACTGACCAGGGGCTTGCGCCCGGCCGGTTTCGACACTTGACGACTGGGGAAGTTGAACGCCTGAAGAAGAGCCAATCACGAAAGATGAGTTCTGAATGATGAAGCCTCGAAGGGATCTTGGGCGCCTCCGGTTTGCCGCGCGCCAACGGCATTCATCATTCACCATTCATCATTCATAATTTAGTATGCGCCCATCTCCGATTGACGAATTACTTCCGCCCTGGTCACACGCCATCAGCCCTTATCCTCCCGGCAAACCCATCGAAGAAGTTGAGCGCGAACTCGGCCGCGCGGCCATCAAGCTGGCCTCGAACGAGAATCCGCTCGGCCCGTCGCCTCTGGCCATCGAAGCCGCGCGCCGCTGCCTCGACCGCGTACATCTCTACCCCGACGGCAACGGTTACGCCCTGCGCCGGAAGCTCGCCGAACATCACGGCCTGGAAATGGACCAGATTATCCTCGGCGCCGGCTCGACCGACCTCATCGAGCTTGCAGCCAAGACTTTTCTGACTCCCGGCGATGAAGCGATTACGTCATCCTCGGCGTTCTACATCTACCGGCTGGCCATCGAAGAGATGGGCGCCGGTCTCGTCCTGGTTCCCATGCGGGCCTTCGCCTACGATCTGGCGGACATGGCGCGCGCTGTCACCCCGCGTACCAAGCTCATCTACCTCGGGAATCCCAACAACCCCACCGGCACCATGTTTACCGCCACCGAGCTCGATCGATTTCTCGATTCGCTCCCGGCGCGCGTTCTCGTGGTGCTCGACGAGGCGTACTATCACTATGTCCGTCGCGCCGATTACTCCCGTTCTCTCGACCGCGTCCGCGCCGGCCGGAATCTTCTGGTGCTGCGGACTTTTTCCAAGGTCCACGGCCTGGCCGGGCTTCGAATCGGCTACGGCTGCGGGCATCCCGAGCTCATCGAGGCGCTCAACCGCATTCGCTCGCCGTTCAATGCTTCGAGTGTAGCCCAGGCCGCTGGCCTCGCCGCGCTCGACGACCGCGAGCACGTGGAGCGCTCCGTCGAATCGAATACCCGCGAGATGGCGTTCGTCACCGAGGAGCTTGCCCTCATGGGCGTCCCTTACACACCCTCGGTCGCCAATTTCGTATTGATGGACACGGGCCGCGATGGCGACGAGGACTTTGTGCGATTGCTCCACCATGGCGTCATCGTGCGGCCCATGAAGCTCTACGGCTTCCCGACGTCGTTGCGGGCGACCATCGGCGCTCACGCCGACAACGAGCGTTTCCTCGACGCCCTGCAGCGCATCACCACCGGCGCGCGCGGGGCCGCGACGCGCGACTCGAAGACGCTCGTCGGCGCCAAGTAAAAGAGTTAAGCGATTGAGTGATTGAGTCATCGAGCCATTGCGCCATCGGGCCATCGGGTCATCGGGCCATTGATTTAGACTTTAGACTTTAGACTTTAGACTTTAGACTTTAGACTTTAGACTTTAGACTTTGGACTTTGGACTTTCGACCTTGAACTTTAGACTTTGAACTTCCGACTTTCCAATTCCGCCGCGGAGACTAACATGGCCTCAACTCATCTTCCTCACGTAACCGGATGGCCGGCGGAGCGCCGTCTGAGTCACCGGGAGTTTCGCATGACAGACGCGATCCGGACCATCCTCGAAACTTATAAGACGCTCGCCGTCGTCGGCCTCTCGTCCAAGCCCACGCGCCCAAGCTGCGGCGTCGCCGCCTACATGCAGGCGAAGGGCTACCGCATCATCCCCGTCAACCCCCACGAGACCTCCGTGCTTGGCGAGAGGGCCTACGCCTCGCTCGACGCGGTTCCGGCGCCGCTCGAGATTGTGGTCGTCTTCCGCCGCCCGGAGCATGTGCCGCAGGTAGTCGAGGACGCCATCCGCAACCACGCGCGAGTCGTCTGGATGCAGGAAGGCGTCCGCCACGATGCCGCCGCCGCCCGCGCCCGCGCCGCCGGACTCGAGGTCGTCCAGGACCGCTGCATCCTGAAAGAACACGCCAAACGGTTCGTGACCGAAGGTATTTAGGGTTTACTTAGCGGAGCCGTCCCACCTGCGGCGGCTACGGGCGGCAGTTCAACGTCAGTCCATCCAGCCTGCGGGCTCCATTCGCGGACCGTAATCGGTTTCACGCGCTCCGGGCAGTTCTCGACGGTGTGCTTGATCTTACCTGCCGCGCTCAGCCGACGGTGGTCCTCCCAGTAGTGGTCGCTGAAGGCTACTCCAAGGGGATCGAAACTCTGGGAAAAACTGTATTGGGCCCAGTCGTAACTATACCGGTCCGAAGGATCAGGGGCTTCCTTGACGACGACCCGTAAGAAGCCGTCACCGGCCTCGAGTGTCTCGACCATGTTATACGCCAGGCCGCTGAGGCGGTTCAGCTCCGAGCGCGGAAATAGAAAATAGCGATACGGCTGTCCCGCGACCAAGTTGGTTTAGCGCAAGATCCTGTAGGCGAGGGCCGACCCCGAAGCAACCACATTTTGAATAGCCTGCCCGGCTGGCTGGCGCGAAAGGCGATCCGCTTGCCATCGGGCGATCATGAGAGCCCAATGACCTGCATGGGCGCGAAGCTCATGCATTCTATTGCACCCGGCCGCCCCACACGGTCGCGAAACGGGTCCTGGTGCTCCACAGTTCGATTGCCACCGGGTCGCCACTGCGGACGCCGAGTCCGTTATAACCGTAGTCGCCGCCGAATCCATCGATCTGGATCTTCGAGTCCGTCCAGCCGGAATACACCAGGGAAATACTGTCGATCATACCGTTTTCACCGCTGTAGCCGGCTCGGAAATAGTTCGCCAGGTTACTTGCGGACGGCGAATGGTAAGCAAAGTCCGCCAATTGCAGGAACGCCGTGGTGCCCGTCCCCGGAACCCCGGGTGGCGCATCGCCAAAACCCGATCCTTCCACGGTGATGCGCAGATTCTTTCCGGCGCCCCTAAAGGTGACGTTGCTGATGTGCGGCGTGCCGGGCTTCAAAGGCGGAATGTTCCCGCCCCACGCCGCGGCGTCCTGCGGATCGCTCGAACCTGGCTTCCACACCGCCACCTCGACGGCATCACCCGGCGAGGCCACGGTATAGTTGTCGACAACGATCTGGCTGTTTGACCATGAGGTGTACGTAAGTTTGTAGTCATCTTCCTCGTACCCCGCCTCGCAGTGACCGACATTCTCGGCGAAGCAGCTAACGTCGCCGATGCGGAAATACGGCAAGGTTCTGGTTGCCGGCAGGCGAACGGGGGGATTACCGAACCCTAACCCGTCCAGATGGAAACCCAGGGACTTTCCCCGCCCGTGGTTGAAAGTGACCATGATGACCAGGGGCCGTTGCGTGCTGGCAGTAGGCCTTTGCGCGATGCCCTTGGGCTCTTGCGCTGCTCGCTCGGGCTTTTGGAGGACTCCCTGAGGGTTTTGCGCCACTTCCTCGGGCCTTTGGCGCTGAGAGCGCCTGACCCTCAGCCAGACAGCGGTCCCCCCTGCCGCCAGAGCCGCTAGAGCCAGGAGCGCGGCGATACCCGAGCGCTTCCGGTACCAGGCTTTGGAAGTTGGAACGGCAAGGGAAAAAGAGTCGAGTTGAGCGTGACCGTCGCGCAGCCACAGGTCGATTTCGCCACGGAAGGCGTATACGGCGGCGCGGCCCCCGCCGGGCATCCGGTGCACAGGCAGGGACCGCTCCTGCTCCCAGCGGCGGACCGTTCTTTCGTCGCGCTTGAGGTACGCGGCGATAGCCTTCCAGGAGTCCAACCGATCCTGGCCCGTCTCGGACATTTCGAGCCCCCCACTAATTCGGCCACGAATGCCGGTTGCCCGCTATTGCCCGCTCGATGCTCGCTTCGGCCCGCTCGGGCCTCTTGCAACCAGGCTGATTATATGACAAGCACTGTGCGTGGGCAAACCCGGCAGGTGGCCCCACGGTAAGCGACTGCAACCAAGAGGGAGATCCGCTATGCTCAACACACGTCCGGCCAAAATGTCAAGACCATTTCTGTTCCCTGGCACTTTTGTCCTGCTAATTATGATTGCTGGCCAGCGTGGGTTAGCGCAGGACTACACGTTGAGCCCGAATCTGGTGGGACAAGGGACGGTGACCAGCACGGACGGCGCGATCAACTGCACCCGCAACGGGACTGGCACCACTGGCACTTGCAGCGCCACCTACGCCAGCGGCACTCAGGTGACGATGAACGCCACGCCGGCCTCCGGCTGGACGTTTTCGGCGTGGAGCAGCGGCACCCAACCCAACTGCAACGGTGGCAATCCGTGCATCGTCACGATGACCCAGAACCTCAGCCCCACGGCTACGTTCGTCCAAACGACCTACACGTTGTCGCCAATCCTGTCGGGCCAGGGCACAGTGACCAGCACCGACGGCGCGATCAACTGCACTAGAAACGGCACCGGCACCAGCGGCTCCTGCAGCGCCAACTACCTGAGTGGGGCTACGGTGACGATGAACGCCACGGCGGCCTCCGGCTGGACGTTCTCGGCCTGGAGCAGCGGCACCCAGTCCACCTGCAACGGCGGCAATCCCTGCGTGGTCACCATGAACCAGAACCTCAGCCCCACGGCCACCTTCACCAACTCCGGGACCCCGATGGGTACATTGTCCAATACGAATGTAATCTTTCCCATCCAGGCGGTAGGCACGACCGGTACGGCGCAAACGGTGACCCTGAGCAACACCGGCACGGCCACCCTTACGATCACTGGCATCGCACTGGGGGGAGCCAACGCCGGCGACTTCACTCAGACGAACAACTGCGGCGGGAGTCTGGCGGCTGGGGCGAGCTGCACGTTCACTATCACTTTCACACCCACGGCCACCGGCACGCGCACGGCCTCCATCAGCATCACGGACAACAACAACAACGTCTCGGGCACCGTACAGCAAATCGCCCTGACGGGCATCGGCGGTTATACGTTGAGCCCGAATCTGTCTGGACAAGGGACGGTGACCAGCACCGACGGAGCCATCAACTGTACCCGGAACGCTGGCGGCGTCACGGGGACTTGCAGTGCCACTTACGCGAGTGGCATAACGGTGACGATGAACGCCACGGCGGCCTCCGGCTGGACGTTCTCGGCGTGGAGCAGCGGCACCCAATCGGGCTGCAACGCTGGCAATCCGTGCATCGTCACGATGACCCAGAACCTCAGCCCCACCGCCACCTTCACCTCCGGGACCCCGATCGGTACGCTCTCCAGCACGAATGTAATCTTCCCTCTCCAGGCGGTAGGTACGACCGGTACGGCACAAACAGTTACATTGACCAACACCGGTACGGCCGCCCTGACCATCACCGGCATTGCGCTGGGGGGAGCCAACGCCGGCGACTTCGCTCAGAGTAACAACTGCCCTCTCAGCCCCGCGACAGTCGCTCCCGGAGGGCTATGCACCTTCACGATCACTTTCACACCCACGGCCACTGGCACGCGCACGGCCTCCATCAGCATCACGGACAATAACAACAACGTCTCGGGCACTGTACAGCAAGTCGCCCTGACGGGCACCGGCGGTTATACGTTGAGCCCGAATCTGTCTGGACAAGGCACGGTGACCAGCACGGACGGCGCGATCAACTGCACCCGGAACGCTAGCGGTGTCACCGGCACTTGCAGCGCCACCTACGCGAGCGGCACCACCGTGATGATGAACGCCACGGCAGCCTCCGGCTGGACGTTCTCGGCGTGGAGCAGCGGCACCCAATCGGGCTGCAACGCTGGCAATCCCTGCGTGGTCACCATGAACCAGAACCTCAGCCCCACCGCCACCTTCGGTTATACGCTCACAGTGAGTGAGAACGGTCAAGGAACCATCACCAGCATCGACGGCAAGATCAATTGCACGAATGACATTGGAACCTGCAGCTACACTTATAACAGCGGGACCTCGGTCACGTTGAACACCGCGCCGCTGTCGGGCTGGGTGTTTGTCAACTGGAGCGGCACAGGCTGCAGCGGGACCAATCCTTCCTGCACAGTGGTGATGAACAGCAGCCTCAGCCCCGCCGCGAACTTCACCCTGAGCTACACGTTGTCCCCGATCCTGTCAGGGCAAGGGACGGTAACCAGTACTGACGGGAAGATCAACTGCACCAGCAACGCTGGCGGCGTAACTGGGGCATGCAGCGCCGCCTACGCGAACAATACAACGGTGACGATGAACGCCACGACGACGTCCGGTTGGAAGTTCTCAGCGTGGAGCAGTGGCACCCAGCCCAACTGCAACGGCGGCAACCCTTGCGTGGTTACGATGAACCAGAATCTCAGCCCCACGGCCACGTTCAAAAGCACCGCAAAATGGCAAGAGCTTACTAATCAGCCAAGCTTCAACACCGACACAGCTCTCCTACTCACCGACGGCACGGTCATGATGCACGAGTACAACAGCGGCAACTGGTGGCTTCTCACTCCCAGTATTACGGGAAGCTACCTCGCTGGCACATGGACCCAGTTGGCCTCGATGCAGTCGGGGTACGAGCCGGTCTTCTTTGCCTCTGCCGTCATGATAGACGGTAAGGTTCTCGTGGAAGGTGGAGAGTACAACAACGGATCTCTCGACGAAACCAACCAAGGGGCGATTTACGATCCCACCGCCAATGTGTGGACCCCGGTCAGCCCACCCACTGGGTGGAGCACGATCGGCGACTCCCCGGGGATCGTTTTGCCTGACGGGACGTTCATGATGGGTCAGGGAGGGGAATCCTCTACGCTGCAGGTGAACTTTGATGAATCTACGTTGACCTGGACCTCCGTCACGAACAGCGGCAAGGCCGACAATTTCTCCGAGGAGGGTTTTGCCCTTCTGCCCGATGGCTCGGTTCTGACGGTGGACACCGCGGATGGCACTAATTCCGAGGTCTACAATCCGTCGACTCAGCAATGGACGAGTGCGGGCAGCACCATCGTTACCCTCCCCAATAGCGGCGAGATGGGCCCGCTAATGCAGCGTCCCGACGGGAGCGTTATTGCCTTTGGGGCAACCACAAACACATCCATCTACGACAGTTCGACCGGCACGTGGACTGCGGGCCCCATTTTCCCGAACTCAGACGACATTGCTGACGGCAATGCGACGATCCTTCCCGACGGCAACATCCTCGTCTACACCAGCCCGGGTGTTTTCAACCCGCCCGGCGCCTTTTACGAATTCACATACCCCGAAAACACGTTCGTTTCAGCCCCATCCACTTCAACGTCCGGCTTCCTGCAGTCTGATCACGCTCGCCAGTTGCTACTGCCCACGGGCCAGGTACTCTGGTGCCCAGCTGACGGCTCGACCACAGACGTCGAACTTTACTCGTCTCCAGGCACGATCAACGCAGCTTGGGCGCCCACCATCACTTCGGTTCCCACTTCCATAACCCGGGGCACTTCATACACCATCTCCGGCACCCAGTTCAATGGTCTTTCCGCTGGCACCGCTTACGGGGATGACGCCCAGATGGCTACCAACTTCCCGCTGGTTCGCATCACCAACTTATCCACCAAGCACGTGTTCTACGCCCGCACGTCGAACTTCAGCACCATGGGAATCGCCACGGGCAGCACGGTCGTTTCCGCCAGCTTCGTCGTTCCCACGACCGCTGAAACCGGTTCGAGCTCACTCGTTGTCGTCGCCAACGGAATTGCGTCGAAAGCGAAGAAGGTTAGCATCAAATAAGAATCCTACTGTCCGCCGGCAGGTAGTTGGCAGGCTGGCGCAGAACGGCGAACCGCTTCACGCATTTCATTCGCACCAACAATTCGCGCTCGACGGCGCAAGTGACCGACCTGGGCGGGCACTGTCGTACTCTGGTAGTCATGTAAAACAAAAACGCCACCGCAATGTCAAAAGGAGCGGCGGGCTAAAGAGCTGAAATTGCGACCCTGACTGCTGGCGACAACCTCACAGGAGGACCGCAATGGAATGGGTCCGGGGGGGATATATCGGGTCGGACGGAGTCTACTACCCCCAGTCCGGCGGGTTCGGGGAGATCTTCGGATGCCTGCTGAAGGTCTTTCTTCTCCTAGGGTTCGTCCTTGTAATATTTGCCAGCGCTTGGTACTACGCGGCGCGGATAATCTTCAGGAAGTTGACGAAAGGGAGCCGAACCTGGCAGGCTGTGCCAATCCTGCTCGTGTGTGGTCTCGTTGTGTTCTTCATACCCGCGAGCATCTTCTGGAGTCGCTCCTGGCCGGCAACTTACCACTCGGCTTTTGTTGGTGGAAGGGGGTCTGGACTGCCACTGCCGACCCCGACCTGGATTCACTTGCTGTACGCGTACCTGGTGAGCATGCTAGTCGTGTTTCAGTACAATGGCGAGCCAACTCCTGAAGGCCGGTACGGAGAACTTGTCGGTTTTGCCCAAGCGCTCACAATGGGAGTGCTTGGGGCGGTGATTATTGGCGGTTTATGGCTCGTGGCCACTTCGAGGGACTCCAAGTCGTCTGCCCTGGTTTGGGTCGCCGTTGTGGTTTTCTGGGGCTTGATCACTTACGCAGTCCATCACTGGGGAGAACCACGACGTGAGGAAATGGCGGCAAGGCGTTTCGATGGTGATCCTGCTTCAAACGGAACGCTGGACCGTGGTCAATCTCGGGGGCGTCTCCAGGTGACAGCCGGCATGCTGGCGGGAAAGCGATTTCCCATCACGAAACAGGGGCTCCACATCGGTCGGGATGTTTCCAAGTGCGATGTTGTGATCAGCGACGATACGGTCTCCATGCACCATGCGTGGATCGTTCCCGTTGACGGAGCGGTGGTCGTGATCGACCGGGGGTCGGCGAACGGAACCTACGTGAATTCTCCGGATTCGCCGCGCATCAGCAAGATCGCCTTGCGGAATGGCGATCGAGTGTTCATCGGCAGGAAGGGCGCGGCGATTCTGACCTACTGCGCCAACTGATTCCGTGAGGCTCGCGCATCTATGAAAGGGGCGGCGTGAATCAAGATGTTTTTGTAAGTCTCTTCTCCGCTATCGCGCCGCGAGCGAGGCCGGCGCCGTACGGTACGGGACCGGCCAAGCCGAGCGAACGCAGCCGTGCCCATCCCTGTCCGCTGTCGCCCCGGGGCGCCACGTGTACGCCACCCCTCCGGGCGAGGCGCGTCAAGCGTCCGAACTTTTCGCGCGCTGCTTCGCCACCTTCCACCGCTTCCCGCGTCCTCAGGTATTCCTTCCAGGTTTGCCGCATGGCCGTCGCCGGAGCGTTCTCGTAGCTTTGTAGGCCTACTTATCTAGGCTACATTTCCATGGCTTACAGCGCCTGAAGGCCCTATGAGGGTCGAAAGGTGAGAAAAGTGAGACAAGTGAGAAAAGTGAGACACTTCCTTAGTTCTTTCGTTTCTGGGGGTTACCCGCATAAAACGCCGCTGCCGCAGAAGAAGGCCACGAGTGTGGAGTTTCTCCACGCCTTTCAAATGGCAGCGAGCAGCGGCGAAACCAGCCTCAGATGGCGTGCTTCTTCTTCCACTCCTGAACCGCTTCGAGCCTCTCCTTCAGCTTCCTTTCGAAACCCTCGTCCGTGGGCCGGTAGTAACGACGATCCTTCAGATTATCGGGCAGACACTGCATCTCCGTCAGACGGTCCGGCATGTTGTGCGCGTACTGGTAGCCCTTACCGTACCCGAAACGGGCCATCATGCCGGTGACCGGATTGCGCAGGTGAAGCGGCACAGGCTCGGCGACGGTCTGCTGCGCGTCTCTTTGCACCTCACCGTACCCGGTGTAAAGCGCGTTCGACTTCGGGGCGAGCGCCAGGTAAACCGTCGCTTGCGCCAGCGCCAGATTTCCTTCCGGCATCCCCAGGAAATGGACCGCCTGCATGGCCGCGACGGTCACCGCCAACGCCTCCGGGTCAGCGAGGCCAATGTCTTCCGACGCCATGCGGATCAATCGCCGCGCCACATAGAGCGGATCTTCGCCCGCTTCGAGCATCCGGCCCAGCCAGTAGAGCGCCGCGTCGGCGTCGGAGTTGCGCACCGACTTGTGCAGCGCCGAAATCAGGTTGTAGTGCTCCTCGCCCGCCTTGTCGTACAGCAGCATCTTGCGCTGGATGGCGTCTTCAATCAGAGCTTCGGTCACCACCGCCCGACCCTCGGCGTCGCGAGTGGCGGCGGCCGCGGCGGTTTCAAGCGTGTTGTAGGCGGCGCGCGCATCGCCATTGGCGAAGATGGCGATCTGCCGCAGCAGGTCTTCGGAAATAGCCACCCGCTCGCCCCCGATCCCTCGCGGTTCGTCCTTGAGGCTGCGGGCGAGCAACGCCATGACTTCATCGGTCGAAAGCGCCGAGAGCATGTAAACTTTCACGCGCGAGAGCAGCGCGGAGTTCACCTCAAACGACGGGTTCTCGGTGGTCGCGCCGATCAGCACCACGTCGCCGCGTTCGACGTAAGGCAGGAAGGCATCCTGCTGCGCCTTGTTGAAGCGATGGATTTCGTCGATAAACAGAATCGTGCGCCGGCCCACGCGCCTGCCTTTTTCGGCGGCAGCCATCACGTCCTTGATTTCGCGGATGCCGGCAAGCACGGCGCTGAACTTGACGAAGTCGCTTCGGGTTTTGTTCGCGATGATGATGGCGAGCGTCGTCTTGCCGGAGCCCGGCGGCCCCCAGAGGATCATTGAGCTTACCTGGTCACGCTCGATTTGCTGGCGCAGCGGCTTGCCGGGCGCCAGGATATGTCGCTGCCCCACGTACTCCTCGAGTGTCTCCGGGCGCATGCGGTCGGCGAGCGGCCGGCGGCCCTCGGCATGGGCAACGAGTGGAGCAGTTTCAAAAAGACTCATGAAATTGACTCAATGGCTCAATATTTGAATCCTCGCTGTCGCGCCGCTTCATACAGAAAGATACCGGCGGCGACGGCGGCGTTCACGGAGTCCGCGCCGGGGCGAATCGGAATACTCACTCGCAGGTCGGCCTGCCGGGCGGCGGCCTCGTCGAGACCCGCCGCTTCGTTGCCGATGAGCAGCGCCACGCGGCCTCGCAGATCCGCCTCGGCGACCGTCGCCGGGCCATGGCTGTCGGCGGCGACGGTACGCACACCCACGGCGCGCAACCGCTCCACAAGCTCCTCCAGCGCGAGGTTCCGAAACACCGGCAAACGAAAGACGGCGCCGGCGGAGGATCTGGCCGCCTTGGGATTGAACGGACTCACCGTCGCCGGCAGAGTGACCAGCGCCGTCGCCCCGAGCGCCTGGGCGCTGCGCATCATGGTGCCCAGGTTCCCCGGATCCTGCACCCCGCACGCGACCACGAGGAGCGCGTCGGGCCGGGCGAGCACATCATCAAGGCTGGGCGCCGCGAGCTCCACGAGCGCCGCGATTCCTTGCGGCGTCTCGGTCTGCGCCACACTCTGGAACACTGGGTCGGGGACCTCGGTCACTTCCGCCTCTTTCGGCAAGCGGCCGATCAGCTCGCTGAACTTCGCAGCGGCGCTGCGGCCGACGAGCACGCTCTCGATGGTCACCCTCACGGCCGCGGCTTCGTCCGCCGCCTGCAGCGCCTCACCGACGAGCATCGGACCTTCGACCGCGAGCCACCCTTCGCGCGTTGTCCCGTCGGCCAGAGCACGGCGGAACACTTTGACGAGCTGGTTCGATGGGCTCGCGATCTCCCTGGTCCGGCCGTGCGCGCTTGTCACCATCATCGCCGCCTGTCACGCTTGCATTCCGGTCGACCGTCTGCTACATTCGCAACCTCGCCGGAGGAGTGAACCATGGCCGTCAGTCAGGAACTGCTCGACATTCTCGTCTGTCCGATCTGCAAAGCCCCGGTTAAGCTCACCGCCGACGGCCAGGGGCTTAAGTGCGGCCAGTGCCGGCGCGTCTACCCCATCAAAGACGACATTCCCGTCATGCTCATCGACGAAGCTAAGATCGCGCCCGAATAGACTCGGATGCGCCCGCTTCGCTGGCCCGGCTTGTCCGGCCAGCTCGACTGGCTTGCGTGCCGGCGAGCATGTTTCCGACAGCTTCCACCACTTCGGCCACTTCGATCTGCTTCATGCAAATGTTATCCTGGCAGGATTTCACCAGCGGCGTGCCATAACACGGGGCGCAGTGGACCCGCTTGTAGAGCAGGCGAACCGGGCCGCGGCCGGCGAGCGGCCTGGTCTGTTCGAGAATACCCGGTCCCCAAAGCGTCACCAGCGGCGTGCCGAGCGCTGCGGCCATGTGAGCCGGCCCAGAGTCGACTGTGAGATAAACGTCCAGGCGGCGAATCAACGCCGCGAGCTCCAAAAGCGAAAGCTTTCCGGCGAAGTTCAGGCACGCCATCTTCGACTGTTGGGCAATAAACTCGGTGAGCGGCTGATCGGCGGCGGCGCCGGTCAGCACGATGCGCGCTCCGGCCTGTTCCGCCAGCCAGCGGGCGACCTCGGCAAATCTTCCCGGCGGCCAACTCCGCAAGCGGGTATCTTCGAGAGCCTGCCGCCGGCTTCCTCGCCTGGACTCTCCTCCCCAGCCGGCGTGAATGCCCACCAGCAAATCGCCGTCTGCGACGCCGGCGCCGGCCAGTCGTTCGCGCACGGCGGCGTCGAGCACCGCAGGATAATACAGCTCCATCGCCCTCTCTTGTGGCTCAAGACTCTGCGGACCGCTCGGCTCAACTCCGAGCGGTGCGGCAGCGCGCAGATGATTCTCAATTGAGTGTTTTTCGGGATCAAAGTAGGCGAGCTGGAATCCCTGCGGGAGACTGTGGCCGGCAGGTTCACCGTAAGCTACAACGCGCCGGGCACCGCTGCGGCGCGCGAGTTCCAGAAAGCTCGAATGGCTCTCGAGAACCAGCGCCCAGTCGAGATCGAGCCGGCACAGCTCCCGCGCGAGACGCAATTTCTCCCGACTGAGCCACGCCGGCAGGTGACGGTAGGTGAGCGGAATCACGCGATCGAGGTGCAGGTTATGGCGCAGGACGTCGTGCGCCGCGCGGGAACAGAGGAAACTCAGGCTGCCGTCGGGGAAACGCTGGCGAAGGGCCCGCACGAGCGGGGTCGTCATCAGCGTGTCACCGATGGCGCCGGCGCGAATCACGAGGATGCGCGGCGATTGGCCCGAAGCGTCCATAGGTCCGGCCGCCCCTACAGCGAACGCGAAGCCAGGGTGAGCCGCGACTTGTACCGCGCCGCAGTGTTGACGTGGAGGATGCCTTTGTGAGTGGAATGATCAATCAGGGCCAAGGTCGGCGAGAGCAGTGCCTGGGCCCCGGCCTTGTCCTTCGTGTCGATGGCCGCTCGCAGCTTGCGGATCTGATTTCGCAGCTTGCTGCGATGCGCGCGGTTCAGTTCCGTTCGGGCGTGCGTTTGCTCGATACGCTTCAGGGCAGATTTGTGACTTGCCACACAGTCTCCTTCGAGGGAAAGTTTGGAATTCTCAGTATAGCAGGAACTTCGAAAATGAGCCATTACTCATTATTCTCGGGAGTGACTCACTTTGGCGATTCTTTGTCGGCCTATTCCCTTACTGTCATTCCCGCGAAAGCGGGAATCCATTGCGCAAGGCGCAGTGCACGCTCAGTTTGTCGCGACATGGATCCCCGCTTTCGCGGGGATGACGGCGGTGAAGAGTGTCTGTAAACATCAAAGTGAGTCACTAC
>DASYXW010000071.1:0-117612 GCA_035934405.1 Terriglobia bacterium | reverse complement strand
GACCCACGCGCAAACCTCCATAGTCGCAAGGCCATCGTCCTCGACGCTATCCGGAAGGGAGCCTCTGGTCACCATAATGTTGACTTCTCATTCCACCGTGACCGACTTGGCCAAGTTCCGCGGCTGATCTACGTCGCAGCCGCGCAGGACGCCGACGTGGTAGGCGAGCAACTGCAGCGGCAGCGCTTCGAGAATCGGCGAAAGCAACTCGTTGGTGGGCGGCAGGACGACGAGGTGATCCGCCATGTCGCTCACCTCGCGGTCCCCTTCGGTGACCAGGGCCAGGATCGTGGCGCCGCGCGCCTTGGCTTCCTTGATGTTGGAAACTGTCCGCTCGTAGCGCAACTGCGAATCCGCTCGCCCGGCATCGCGGGTAGCGATCACGACCACGGGCAGTCCCTCGGAGATGAGCGCCTGGGGGCCATGTTTCATCTCGCCGGCGGGGTAAGCCTCGGCGTGGATGTACGACACCTTCTTCATTTTCAGCGCGCCTTCGAGCGCCACCGGGAAGTGGACACCGCGGCCGAGAAAGAGGAAGTCCGCGGAGCGATAGAAACGGCGAGCCAGGTCTTCGAAGACTTCTTCCCTCCGCAGGACGGATTCCATCTGCTGTGGCAAGGCCGTGAGATCCGCCAGCATCTGCCGCGCGTCGTTCGGGGGAAGGGCGGCGCGAATCTGGCCCAGGTACACGGCGAAGAGATAGAGCGCCGCCAACTGTGACGTGAACGTCTTGGTGGAACCGACGGCGAGCTCGGGACCGGCGTGCGTGTAAATCGTGCCATTCGCCTCGCGCGGTGCCATGCTGCCGAGCGCGTTCGAGACGACCAGCGTCTTCGAGCCCTTGGCCTGCGCCTCACGCCCGGCCGCGATGGTATCCGCGGTTTCGCCGGACTGGGTGATGAGCACGGTGAGCGTCCGCGGATCGACCAGCGGGTCGCGATAACGGAACTCGGAAGCGTAATCCACCTCGACGGGCAGGCGCGCCAGCCGCTCCATCATCATCTTGCCGGCGAGCGCGGCATGGCGCGAGGTGCCTGCGGCCACCATCTTGATTTCGCGAAAGGAGCGAAACTCCTCGACAGAAATTTCCATCTCGTCGAGCGTTACCTCTCCGGTGGCGGACGAAATGCGGCCCAGCGCGGTGTCGCGGACGGCGCGCGGCTGCTCGTAAATCTCCTTGAGCATGAAGTGCTTGAAGCCGCCCTTCTCGGCCAGGATCGGGTCCCAGGTGATGTGCTGCATCGGGCGGGTGACAGGGCTGCCGGCAAAATCGGCGAGCGTCACGCCGTTCGGCGTGAGCACCGCCACATCCCCGTCCGCAAGAAAGAAGAGGTCGCGGGTGTGATAGAGAATGGCGGGAACGTCGCTGGCCACGAGGTATTCGTCCTTGCCGAGGCCGATAACCGCGGGCGGGCCCTGCCGGACCGCGACGATCTTGTTGGGATCCTTCGTCGAGACGATGGCCAGAGCAAAAACCCCGGTCAATTGCCGAACCGCGGCGCGCACGGCCTCCTCCAAGCTCACCGAACGGCCCCGAGCCGAGTTTCGAGTTTCGACTTTCGCGTTTCCCTTCGCCGTCGATCCGCCGCCGTTCAGATACCTTTCGATCAAGTGCGCAATCACTTCGGTATCGGTTTCGGTGGAGAACGTGTGGCCCTCCGCCTGAAGGTCCCGCTTGAGCTCCAGGTAATTCTCGATGATGCCGTTGTGCACCACGGCAACGGTTCCCTGGCAGTCGCGATGCGGATGGGCATTCTGCTCGGTGGGCGCGCCGTGCGTGGCCCATCGGGTATGCCCGATGCCGTAGGTGCCGTCCACGGGGCTCAAGCGGATGACTTCTTCCAGGTTACGCAACTTTCCCGAGGAGCGCCGCACTTGAAGCGTTTCGTCCTTGACCACCGCGAGTCCCGCCGAGTCATAGCCGCGATACTGCAGCCGCTGCAACCCTTCGAGCAGCACAGGGACCACGCGCTTGTTTCCGATGTAGCCGATAATTCCCGACATGCTTCCTTTTCCGGTTATCAGACTCGCGGGCCAGCGGGGCCATTCTATCAGGTCGTCGCTGGCGCTGGCTCCAGTTTTTCATACTGATCTTCACTTCGACTTGCCGCACGCCGGGCTGCGGGTAGATTCTCTCTTGAGTCTGATTCCGTCAATGCGTCCGGCCCTAATGATAAGGTTACCCTACATTCCAATCGCCGTGAAACGTAGGACGTTACCCTTCGTCCTAGTGCTGGTGTCATTTGGAAACCGAGGGGCAAAGGACGTGCCCTAGCAATCTTTGCGGCCACGCCGACTAGGCACGGCCTTCTCGCTCCGTCCCCAGGCGCTGCGATTCCAGAATCCACCCTCCACGTCCATGACCGTCATCCAACAACTCCTCTTGTGCAAATCCACTCCCAGGTATAACTTCATCGGGGCTGCTCCTTTCGTCTCAGATTCGGTTCCAAACGAACACCCGAATCCTACTCGAATTCAGCCGCCCTCTTCATGGCATCATACATGCTGGTTTTTTTGGCGTGTCTCGGATTCGGCGGATAGCACCACCCGGCGGACAACAGACCAATGCCTAAACTTTCCATTCGTGACCTCGACCTCACAGGCAAGCGAGTCTTCCTTCGCGTGGACTTTAACGTTCCACTGAACGACACCGGCGCCATCACCGACGACACCCGCATTCGCGCCGCCCTGCCGACCATCCAGTACGCGCTTGACCGTGGCGCGCGCTTGATTCTTGCGTCGCACTTGGGGCGACCCAAGGGCGGGCTGAATCCGAAGATGAGCCTGAAGCCCGTGGCGGGATGGCTTTCCGAACTGCTGGGGAAGCCGGTGGCGTTTGCGACGGATTGCGTTGGCCCGGAGGCAGAGAACAAGGCGCAGGCGCTCGCGGGCGGCGAAGTTCTGCTGCTCGAGAACCTGCGTTTCCATGCCGGCGAAGAAAAGAACAGCGCCGCGTTCGCGCGCCAGCTCGCGGCGCTGGCCGAGGTTTACGTGGACGACGCTTTCGGCGCCGCGCATCGCGCCCATGCTTCCACTGAAGCCATCACCCGCTATTTGCAACCGTGCGGCACCGGGTTGCTGATGGAGAAGGAGCTCGAATACCTCGGCAAGGCCATCGGCAATCCCGAGCGTCCGTATGTAGTGGTCATCGGCGGCGCCAAGGTCTCGGACAAGATCGAGCTGCTGCAGAATCTGATGAACTTTGCCGACAGCGTTCTCGTGGGCGGCGCGATGGCTTACACGTTTCTCAAGGCGCAAGGCGTCGCGGTGGGGAAATCGCGGGTGGAGGAGGACAAGCTCGACTTCGCGCTGGAGCTTGTGACCAACGCGGGCGAAAGCAGGATTGCCTTCCGGTTGCCGCAAGACCACATTGTTGCCGATAAACTTGATCCGACGGCGAAAGCAGAAGTGGTGAACACGCAGGAAATCCCCGCCGACCGCATGGGCCTCGACATCGGTCCCGCGACGCGCGCCGAATACGCGCAGGAGATTGCCGGCGCCAGGACCATCGTGTGGAACGGCCCCATGGGCGTGTTCGAGATTCCGCAATTTGCCGAAGGGACGCTGGCCATCGCCAAGGCGGTTGCGGCTTCGCACGCCATCTCGATTGTTGGCGGTGGCGATTCGGTGGCCGCGGTGAAGCAGATGGGTGTGGCCGACAAGATCAGCCACATCTCGACCGGCGGCGGTGCGTCGCTGGAGTTTCTCTCCGGCATGAAATTGCCAGGCGTAGAGGCGTTGACGGAAAGCCAGCGCGTTTAGCCACAGACGGGCTCTTACAGGCCGCCAATCCACATGGCCTCGATCTTACAACTAAGCCGGACATCGATGGATTACGTCATTGATTCCCTCAAGCTGTCGGACTGGCAACAGGTGCGAGCCATTTATCTCGAAGGCATCGCAACCCGCAATGCTACGTTTGAGACCGAGCTTCCTGAGTGGCAACAGTGGGACTCGTCTCACCTGCCCTTCGGACGTCTGGCGGCGCGCGCCGGGGACTCGGTGATAGGTTGGGCGGCGCTCAGTCCGATTTCAAGCCGCCGCTGCTACGAGGGCGTGGCCGAGGTCAGCATTTACGTCGCAGCCGCTCACTCCGGCCGCGGCGTAGGTACGGCTTTGATGCGGAACCTCATCGAGGTTTCGGAAAGGAATGGCATCTGGACTCTGCAGGCCGGCATTTTTCCGGAAAACGTGGCGAGCATCGCACTGGTCGCCAAGTGCGGCTTCCGCCAAGTCGGCCGCCGTGAACGGCTCGGCCGGCTAGACGGCGTGTGGCGCGATGTGATTTTATTCGAGCGCCGAAGTAACATCGCGGGCTTCTGACGCTGTCGCTTCCGTCGCGAGTGTCGTTCCGTATACCTTGAAGTCCGAGAGCAGAACATGGAAAGCCACGTAGCCCGCGGCAAAAGTTTCCACATGAGTGCCGAGGACTTCCGTCGCCACGGCCGCGCGCTCGTCGACTGGATCGCGGACTATTACCGCCGCGTCGAATCGCTTCCCGTGCTGGCGCAAGTCCAGCCCGGCGAGGTTCGCGCCTCGCTGCCCACCGAGCCTCCCCTCCGCGGCGAGCCGTTTGAGGCGATGCTCGCGGACGTCGAGAAGCTGATTCTTCCCGGCATCACGCACTGGCAGTCGCCCAATTTCTTCGCTTACTTCCCTTGCAATTCGTCGCCGCCGGCCGTACTCGGTGAACTGCTTTCCGCCGGCCTGGGTGTGCAGGGGATGCTATGGGCCACCAGCCCTGCCTGTACCGAGCTTGAGACGCACGTGCTCGATTGGCTAGTGCAGATGCTCGGCCTGCCGGCAAAGTTCCTGTCGACGGGCGCGGGCGGCGGCGTGATTCAGGACACCGCTTCCAGCTCCTCGCTGGGCGCGCTGCTGGCGGCGCGGGAACGCTCGACCGGGTACGCATCGAACGAACGCGGCTGCGATGGCCGCCTCGTGGCCTACACGTCGTCGCAGGCTCACTCCTCGATTGAAAAAGCCATGAAGATTGCCGGTCTCGGCCGAGCCAACCTGCGGCTCGTGCCGGTGGACGATAATTTCGCCATGCGGCCCGAAGAACTCGCCCGTCTGATCGAGGCCGATAAGCGCGCCGGCAAGCAGCCTTGCTTCGTTTGCGCCACGGTCGGAACAACGTCCTCGAATGCGCTCGACCCCGTCGCCGCCATCGGCGAGATTTGCCGCCGGCACGGCCTGTGGCTCCACGTGGACGCCGCCATGTCCGGCACCGCGGCGCTCTGCCCCGAGTTTCGTTACATCCACGAAGGCCTCGAGCTCGCGGACAGTTACACCTTCAATCCGCACAAGTGGATGTTCACGAATTTCGACTGCAACTGCTTTTATGTGGCCGACCGCAAGCCGCTCATTCGCACGCTGAGCGTCCTGCCGGAGTACCTGCGCAACCAGGCTACCGAGTCCGGCGGGGTGATCGATTACCGCGACTGGCAAGTTCCGCTCGGGCGGCGCTTCCGGTCGCTGAAGCTCTGGTTCGTCATTCGGCACTACGGGATTGAAGGCTTGCAGTATCATATCCGGCGTCACGTCGAGCTGGCGCAGCAGTTCGCGGGCTGGGTGAAAGCTGATGAGCGATTCGAGCTCGCCGCGACTGCGCCGCTGAACCTGATCTGCTTCCGGCATCGCGGCGGTGATGAACTGAACCGGAAGTTGATGGATCGCCTAAACCAGAGCGGCCGGCTGTATCTAACCCACACGCGGCTTCGCGACCGGCTCACGCTCCGGTTATGTGTCGGCCAGACGCACACTGAGTTCCAGCACGTCGCACGGGCGTGGAAGATGATTCAGGAAGCGGCCGTCGCGCTGGAGAACGAAAGCCGCCAGCGAGGCACGGAGGCACAAAGTTAGCGACATGCAGAGACGTCCCGTCATTGCCGGCAACTGGAAAATGTATAAGACCATCGGCGAAGCCGTCGCTTTCGTGCGCGACTTGAAGCCGCTCGTGGCCGCTGCCGATCATTGCGAAGTTATTGTGGCGCCGCCGTTCACTGCTTTGCGCGCCGTGGCTGACGCCGCGCGCGGGTCGAACATTGCCATTGCCGCACAGGACGTCCATTGGGACAAAGAGGGTGCGCACACCGGGGATATCTCAACTTTGATGCTGCTCGACGCCGGATGCTCGCACGTCCTCCTCGGGCACTCCGAGCGGCGGCACGATCATGCAGAGACCGATGACGAGGTGAACCGCAAACTCAAGGCCGCCATGAGTGCGGGATTGCTACCGATTGTCTGCGTGGGTGAGACCCTGGACGAGCGCGAGCAAAAGCGGACGCGGGCGGTGCTCGAGCGCCAATTCGCCGGCAGCTTTGCCGGGTTGACCGCGCAGGAGTTTTCGCGTATCATCGTTGCTTACGAGCCATGCTGGGCGATTGGGACCGGCCGGACTGCGACTCCGGAAATGGCTGCTGAGTGCCATGGCTACTTGCGGACGCAGGCCGCGGAGCGGTTTGGCAACGTAGTGGCCGGCCAAGTCAGGATTCTATACGGCGGCAGCGTCAAGCCAGAGAACATTGCCGGGCTAATGGCTCAGGAAGAGATTGACGGCGCGCTAGTGGGCGGAGCGAGCCTGAAAGCGGAGTCTTTCGCCGCCATTGTCAATTACAAGTGCTGACGGCTGATCGCTGATGGCTGAAAGCTCTCTCTGAGAGGTCTGATGGTTACGGCAGTTTGGGCGTTACACATCCTGGTGAGCGTTCTGCTGGTCCTGATCGTGCTGATTCAGGGCGGTGAGAACGTGGACATCACGGCGGCCTTCGGCGGAGTCAGCCAGGCGGCTTTTGGCCCGCGCGGCACCGTGACGACGCTGGCGAAGGCCACGTGGGCGCTAGGTTTCATTTTCGTGTGTACGTCCATCACGCTTTCCGTGTGGGCGACGAAAAAGGGCACCGGCTCGGTGCTGGAAAACACGCCGGTGAAATCAGCGCCTGCCCCGGCCTCGAAGCCGGTGCCAGTTCCGGCGAAGAAATAGCATTCAGTTCTCGGTCGGTTGTAACCTCGGTGACCTCGACCGAGGTCTTGGACTGAGAACTGGCAACGGATCACCAAGAACTGCTCTTGACGCGGAAGTGGCGGAATTGGCAGACGCACCAGCTTGAGGGGCTGACGGTCGCAAGACCGTGGGGGTTCGAGTCCCCCCTTCCGCACCATCTCCTCGCCTAGAGATCCGTACCCATCCGGCCACCCAGCAATCGCCTGAGATTCGCGGATGCGGATCCGGCGGACAAGGAATCCAAAATGCGTTGGAGCAAGCTCTTCATTCCCACCCTGCGAGAGGCGCCGGCGGAGGCCGAAGCGCCCAGCCACCAGCTTCTGCTGCGCGCCGGATACGTCCGGCAAGTGGCGGCGGGAGTCTACGCTCACCTGTTCCTGGCGCGCCGGTCGCTGCTCAAAATCATGCAGATTATCCGCGAAGAGATGGACTCGATCGGCGGCCAGGAGTTTTACCTGCCGGTCTTGAACCCGGCGGAATTGTGGCGTGAGAGCGGGCGCTGGGACGCGGTGGATGTGATCTTCAAGTTCAAAGACCGCAACCAGCACGACCTGTGCCTGGGCATCACGCACGAAGAGGAAATGACTAACATCGCCCGCAGCGAGTTGCGGTCGTACAAGCAATTGCCGCAGATCTGGTATCAGATTCAGGAGAAATTCCGCGACGAGCCGCGTCCCAAGTCCGGCTTGCTGCGCCTGCGGGAGTTCTTCATGAAGGATTCCTATTCCTTCGACGCCGACGATGCGGGCCTTGACGCGAGCTACGAGAAGCACGTCCAGGCCTACCGCCGCATCTGCGAGCGTTGCGGCGTCCGGGCGCTCTTTGTCGAGGCCTACTCCGGCATGATGGGCGGCAAGGTCTCGGGTGAGTTCGCCGCGCCCACCGACGCCGGCGAAGATTTGATCGCCGTCTCCGAGTGCGGCTACGCGGCCAACTTTGAGAAGGCCGAATCAAAGGCATCGCTCGCAGAAGACCTGCCGGGCGGCGCTCCGCCCGAAGCCTTTGCCACGCCCGGCCAGAAGACAATTGAAGACCTGGTGAAGTTCACCGGCGAGAGCCCGGCACGGATGATCAAGACACTGGTCTATGTGGCCGAGAGCAAGCCTACGGTCATCCTGTTGCGGGGTGACCACACGCTGAGCGAAACGAAGCTGGCGTCGGCGCTGGGGACGGCGGTGTTCCGTCCGGCCACGCCGGAAGAAGCTCGCAAGCTGCACGGCGCTCAACTAGGTTCGCTCGGGCCGGTGGGGCTCAAAGAAAAAGGTGTCAGGATTCTGGCCGACCGCGCACTCGAGGGACGCAAGAACCTGACGACGGGCGCCAATCGCGACGACGAGCACCTGCGCAACGTCACGCCCGGCCGTGATTTCATCGCCGAGTTTCACGACCTGCGCGTGGTGGAGGCAGGCGACCTCTGCATCCGCTGCGGCCAGCCGCTTCAGGTGGTGAAGGCCGTCGAACTGGGACACGTCTTCAAGCTGGGGCGGCGATATTCCGAGACCATGCACGCTTCGGTGCTCGATGCGCAAGGCAAGGAAGTGACGCTGGTGATGGGCTCCTACGGTCTCGGCGTGGAGCGTGTTCTCACCGCGGCCGTGGAGCAGAATCACGACAAGGACGGCATGTTCCTACCGCGCTCGATCGCGCCGTTCGAGGTCATCCTGACCGCCGCCAACATGGACGACGAGAGGCTGCGGGCCGCGGCCGAGAATCTTTATGCCGGCATGCTGGCCCGCGGCATCGACGTGCTGTTTGACGACCGCGAGGAACGTCCAGGGGTGAAATTCAAGGACGCCGACCTGATCGGCGTGCCTTATCGCGTCACCGTGGGGAAGCGCAAGCTGGAGCAGGGACAGGTGGAAATCTTCCAGCGCTCGACAAGGCAGGTGCAGGATGTTATCCTTGACCAGGCGGTCGAAACGCTGAAGGAGAGGCTGGGGGGCAACCCCCTTCGCGCCACCTGACCTCCGGTGTATGCGACGATCTGACTCAGGTGAAGGCTACGCCAAGGCGATCCTAGCCCTGGCCATTCTGGCCGGGCTCATCTATGTCAGCATCGAAGCCGTCCCGGTCTACGTCGACAACTACCAACTGGCGGACTATCTTCGCGATCGGGCCGTGAAAGCCACGGTGGACCGTTCGACGGCCGAGACGCTACGCCAGGAAGTGGTGACCTATGCGCGAAACCTGGGCCTGCCGGTCACAAGCGACAACGTTCAAGTGACCGTAACTTCCTCCAGCGTCAAGATCCAGCTTGATTACACCGTTCCCATCGACCTGAAGGTCTACACCTGGGTCCTCCACTTCACTCCCTCGGCGGAAAGCCGGGCGTTATAAGCCGTGTCAGGTCAAGCCCTGCCTACAAACCGGGAAGGTCGAGATGGCCGGAGACATCATGGCTTCAGGCCCTTCGCGCGCCATCGTCCCAGGACGCTCGCGCGTTGGGAAAAGATTCTCTGGGCCGGTGGTTTGTTGGTCTTCCTCCTTGGCGCTTCTCTTTTTGTCTACTACTACGTCCAGTTTTCCGCATTGATTGACGCCCGGCTCGGCGGCCAGGTGTTCAACAACGCTTCGACGGTTTTTTCCGCGCCGACGCCGATTTGGGTGGGCGAGCCGGTTACGCCGGAATCGATCACGGCCCGGCTGCGCAAGGCCCTATACTCAGAGCAGCGCGGCAGCTCCCGGTTCGGCTCCTATCACCTCGCGGGCAACCAGCTTGAAATCGTGCCCGGCCCCGACTCCTTCTTCGCAGGAAGCGAGGCGCACGAGGGACCGGCAACGATCGAGTTTCGCAACGGCCATATTGTATCGATCAGCGGGCAGTTCTCATCCGCGTCGTCGCCGGGCGCGGCCGCGAACTATCTTCTAGAGCCCGAGGTGGTGACCACGCTGTTTGACGAGAACCGCGCCAAGCGGCGGGTGGTGCGCTACGAAGACTTGCCGCCGGTGCTGGTCAACGCCGTGCTCGCGGCGGAAGATCGCCGGTTCTTCTCGCACCACGGCGTGAACGTCTACCGCATTTTCGACGCCGCCCTCCGAGATCTTCGCGCTGACGAGCGGCTGCAGGGCGGCAGCACCTTGACCATGCAAATGGCGCGGAATTTCTTCCTCACGCCCCGCCGCACGCTCGGACGCAAGGTGAAGGAAATCTTTCTGGCACTGCTGATGGAACAGCGGTTGAGCAAGGAACAGATTCTTGCGCTCTACGCCAACGAAGTTTATCTCGGCCAACGCGGCAGCTTTTCGATTGACGGCTTTGGCGAAGCCGCGGACGCATACTTCAACAAGGATGTAAAGAGCCTGACGCTCCCTGAAGCGGCCTTGCTGGCCGGCCTCATCCGCGGACCGAACCTCTACAATCCATACCGGCATCAGCAGTTGGCGACCAAGCGGCGCAATTACGTCCTGCATGAGATGGCCACGGACGGCTTCATCTCTGACGCCGCAGCCCGGCAGACGGCCGGGCTGCCTCTGGGCGTTTCGTCCACAGCCGTCGAGGGCAGCGAGGCGCCGTACTTCGTGGACATGGTGAAGGACCAGCTTCTGGCCCAGTTTTCCGACCAAGACCTCCTCTCGCAGAGTTACCGCATTTACACAACGCTCGATCTTGACTTGCAGCGCGCGGCGACGGACGCGGCGCGCTGCGGCATGGCGGAAGTGGACGCGCAGCTCGCGAAACGCAGGCCCCGCAAACCCTTAAAGGACGCCCCGCCGCCCGCGCCCAACCAACCCCAAGTGGCGCTCGTAGCCCTCGACCCGCATACGGGCGAGATTCGGGCGTTGGTCGGGGGACGCGACTACGGCTCAAGCCAGTTGAATCACGCGCTCGCCCGGCGCCAGCCCGGATCATCGTTCAAACCGTTTGTTTACGCCGCCGCGCTGAGCACAGCGCTTGATGGGACTGAGCCGCCTATCACCACCGCCACCGTCCTCAACGATGAACCCACCACCTTTGAGTACGAAGGCAAGACCTACGACCCGCGGAATTACAAAGCGGAATACCACGGCCTGGTGACGCTGCGCGAGGCGCTCAAGTATTCGCTGAACTGTGCCACGGTGAGCCTGGCACAGATGGTCGGCTACGAAAAGGTGAAAAACCTCGCCATCGAGGCCGGCGTGAACAAGGACCTGCTGGCCACCCCTGCCATCGCGCTCGGCGCTTACGTGGCCACGCCGCTCGAAATCTCCGGCGCCTACACGATCTTTGCTAACAACGGCCAGTACCTCAGCCCCCGGTTCATCGTTTCCGTCGAGGACTCCTCCGGTCACACCCTGTGGCACAGCGACCAGACCCGCCGCCAGGTGCTCGATCCGCGCGTCAGCTATCTGATGGTGAACCTGCTACAGACTGTCATTGACCACGGTACGGCGGCGGGCGCGCGCAGCCGGGGTTTCTACGCGCCGGCGGCTGGTAAGACGGGCACCTCCCACGACGGCTGGTTTGCTGGATTCACGTCCAACCTGCTCGCGGTGGTTTGGGTGGGTTACGACGACGACCGCGAGTTGAATCTCTCGGGGGCCTCCTCCGCTCTGCCCGTCTGGACGGATTTCATGAAGCAGGCAACGGCGTTGCCCGACTATCACAACACCCAGCCCTTCGCCGAGCCGCCAGGGGTCGTCACCGAGGCGATCCAGCTCCCGACCGGCGACATCTCTGAGGGCGCCACCGATCCGGTGGCCACTCAGGACGAGGTTTTTGTCGCCGGAACCGAGCCGCAACAGGGTGTACCGATTCTCCAAGAGGCGGGCGGCATCGTGAGCCGGATTCTCCACTTGGGCGAGCCGAGCGTGCAGGCAGCGAGTTCACAGGTGCCGAATGCAGGGTCCCCGCCGGGTGAATCGGCCGCGCCCGCCTTAGGCGACCCGGCGAGCAATTCGGCCTCTGGTTCCGGTGAAGGGCGACCGGCGAAGAAAAAAGACGGCGTCGTGAAAAAGATCTTCTCGATCTTCAAGCACAAGAAGAATTCGGCCCCCGCGTCGCAGCCTCAAACTCCTCCGCCAGCGGACAGTCAGCAACCCGATCGGGAATGAAAGCCTTCCGCTTTCATTCCCCGAAGGGAAGCAGCGCATCTTTCCTCTTCTTGTCTATTGGCCGGGTAACCCAATCACGCCATCGCTCGATGTTATAATTCGAACAACATGCCGCCGTCCGACAGCCTTCCGACACGCGAGAAGCAATCCGTAGCGCTCGGCTCCCTCGGCGTGGCCGCGGTTCTGACCTCGCTGAAAATCGTGGCCGGCCTGCTCACGGGCAGCCTGGGGATTCTTTCCGAGGCCGCGCACTCGGCGCTCGACGTCGTGGCGGCAGCCGTCACTTATCTGTCGGTGCGAGCGGCAGACAAGCCTGCCGATTCCTCGCACCCTTTCGGCCACGGCAAAATCGAGTCACTGTCCGCCTTCATCGAGACCGGGCTGCTGCTGGTTGTCTGCGGCTGGATGATCACCGAAGCCGTCCGCCGGCTGTTCTTCCGCGGCGTCGAGGTGGAACCCTCGGTGTGGGCGTTCGCGGTCATGCTGGTTTCGGTCACCCTCGACACCTTCCGTTCGCGGGCGCTCTTCCGCGTGGCGCGCAAGTACGATAGCCAGGCGCTCGAAGCGGACGCCTTACACTTCTCGATGGACGTCTACAGCTCGACGGCCGTGATCCTCGGGCTGGCTCTCGTCTCGGTGGCTCGGCTGCGTCACCTGCCCGCGCTCAAACGGGCCGACCCGCTGGCGGCGCTGGTCGTGGCGGCCATCACCATCTACATCAGCGCGCGCCTGGGCAAGCGCACCGTGGACGCGCTGGTGGATGCGGCGCCAGCCGGCGCTTCGGGGCGCATCGCCCGCGGGATTGCGGGCCTGCCGGGCGTGGTCGAACACGACCGCATCCGCGTGCGGGGGAGCGGGCAGCAACTGTTTGTTGACCTTCGGGTCACGCTTGAAAGCAACATTCCTTTCGAGCACGCACAGTTGGTCGTCGAATCAGTCGAACGGAAGGTGCGCGAGATTTTTCCGGGCGCCGACGTCACCATCCATGCCGCGCCGCGGAAGCCGGCCGTGAGCGACCTGGTAGAGCGCATTCGGGCCGTCGCCCATCGCGAGAACTTTCTGGTGCATGACGTCACCGCTTACATTGTCAAGGGGCGGGTGAAAGTGAGCCTGGACCTCGAAGTCGATCCTGGCCTGAGCCTCGAAGCCGCCCATGGGCGCGCCACGCGTCTTGAGGCGGAGATCGAGAGGCAGCTTCCTGAAGTGGACGAAGTGACCGTTCACATCGAGCCTCTGTTGCGGCGGGTTGAGGCTGCGGACGAGGCGCGGGCGGTTGCCGCGGGTATGGAGCGGGAGCTGATGAACATCGCGCGCGACACGCCCGGCTTGGTGGATTGCCATTCGCTCGAAGCTCATACCGTGGGCGCTAACGTTCTGGTGTCGCTCCACTGCACCCTCGACCCTAGCCTGCCCGTGGCCCGCGTCCACGACATCACCGAGGATCTCGAATTTCGCTTCCGCAAAGAGTTTCCCCAGATTTCGAAGGTCAGCATCCACGCTGAGCCGAGCGAGCAATAAGCCGCCTGGACCGGAGCGCTGAGGAGAGCGCCGGCATGAAATCGCCGTGTTCGCCGGTCACCACAAGCCGCCTGGACCGGAGCGCTGAGGAGAGCGCCGGCATGAAATCGCCGTGTTCGCCGGTCACCACAGAGCCGAGACCGAGCCACCCAGCAAGCGCACACAATTCGCTCGCCAGCGCCTCAGCCACCGGGCCTGGCTTTGCCGCGGGCTCAAGATAGGCCGCGAGGACCAACAGGCGACCGCCACGCTTGCCGGTCCGATCCGCCTTGAGGTCCACGCGCGCCGCGAGGCGGTCGCCGAAAAGAAACGGCAGGACGTAGTACCCCCATTTGCGCTTAGTCTCGGGCACGAAGATTTCGAGACGGTAGTCGAAATTGAAGAGCCGGGCGATGCGCGGCCGATGCCACACCAGGGGGTCGAAGGGCGCGAGCAGGGCCGCTACTCCGGCGCCGTCGCGCCAGCCTGGACCGTGACCCTCTTTCGGCGTGTCGGTGTGGATGGGGCGTCCCGCGCCCGGGTGAACATACGCTGGCTCGCGCCAGCCTTCCACCTTCACTTCCCGCAACTCGCCTGCCTCCGCCAGCTCCGCGAGACGCGGACGCGCCTTGCCAATCGCCATGCGATAGTAGTCGGCGAGGTCGTGGCCTGTACCGATGCCGTGGGCACGCGCGGCCAGGAGCAACAGGCCGCGCTCGGCCTCGGCGCGATCGAGCCGCCGGCCGTAGTGCGGGGAGGGAATGAGGCGCTCCGCGAGATCGAACGTGCGTGCGAAATTGGGCTGCCGGCCGGCGACAGCCACGAGGCCGCGTCCGAAATGGGCTTCGAGGACGGCGCGGGCTACCGTACCCACCCACGCGCCCGGGATGATCGCGCGCAGTTTGGGCGCGACGCCCGAAGCGTTGCCGAGCTGCGAAAGGTCTTCCGCGCCGATGGGGCCCCGCGCCCGCACCTCATCCAATACCGCCTGAACGTAGTTGGGATGCTGGGCGAGGAATTTCTCGAAGCCATAAGGCCGGACGCGATGCTCCTCCATTCGGTGGCGCAGCAGCGGCCAGATCTGGACCGGCACGATCGAAGCCTCGTGCGCCCACTGCTCGGTGAATTCGGGCGCTCGCCGGCCCCGTGGCTGTTTCTGCTGATAGACGGCGCCGTCCAGGAGCGTCCGGTCGTACGGGCCCAGGCGCGAGAAGATGACCAAGTAGTGCGCCGGAACGAGAACGTTGACATAGTCGAGCTGGACGAGGCCGAGCCGGCGAATGACCTGGCGAACCTGCCGTGCGCCCACAGGACCCGCCGCGCGCGGGCGATCCAGACCCTGCGCCGCAAGGGCGATGCGGCGCGCCTCGCGGAGCGAAAGCGTTTCGGAGGCCATCTACTGGCTCACGGAGAGATTCACCGTGGTCGAGCGCGTGACGGCCGCGGTGGTTGTGGACGAGCCGCTTGACGTAGTGGGCGTTCCAAGCGTACCGGTCACAATGAGGGTGTAATTGCCGGGAATGGTGCCTCGCTGGGGGCTCGGGCCGACAACGTTGAACCCGACGTTGGTGTTGCAACCGGTCCAGACAACGGCGAGGAGCACGCCCATCGCCAGCATCATTTTCGCTCGGCGGGCCGCCTGGGCGCCATGCGGGCCGGACCGACGCGGCCGGGCGGCCGTGACCAGAACGGCAAACGCGAGCACCATGAAGGCTACACCTGTAGGCCAGTTGGGGCGGCGTGGGGATCGAAGCGGACGCCACGGGACCAAGCGAGAGCTCACGGACACCGCGGTTGTCTGGACGGTCATCGTGGAGCTGGCCGCCGTTGTGCCATTGAGCGTGACCGAGGCGGGCGAGAAGGCGCAAGTGGTCTGTGGCGGCTGGTTGCTGCAACTGAGCGTCACCGTCTGGTTAAAGCTGTTGGTCGGCGCCACCGTGACCGTGAAGGTGACGCTCTGGCCGGCCACCACCTGTGCCAAGGCCGGCGTCGCTGCCACCGTGTAATCCTGGAACACCAGGGTCAAGGGGAGCAACGCCGTCTGCAGCGTCGTGCCCGTCACCCCGTTGGACGCCATAACGTCGAAGGTGAACGGGTTGGGCGTGGAGCCGGAAAGACCACTGACCGTGAGCACAGTCGTCTTCCCGCCTGCGATGCTTGTGGGATTGAAGCTGCAGGTGGCGGAGCCGTTGTTGGTGCAGGAAAACGAAAGGCTGGTGGTGAAACTCTTGGGCGCCGCGACGGCCACGGTAAACATCGCCGAGGTGGTACCAACCGCGATCGTTTGGGAGGCCTTGGTGGCTGAGAGCGTGAAAACCGCGTTCGCGGTGCCATTGAGGGTGACGGTCTGGGGGCTGCCCGTGGCGTTGTCGGTGACGGTCAGGCTGCCAGCGCGTGCTCCGCTCCCGGTGGGTGCGAAGGTGACGCCTACCGTGCATTTGGCGCCGGCGCTGAGCGAAGTGCCGCAGTCACTGACCTCGGTATAGTCGCCGGTGGAGGCGATTTTCGTGATGTTCAAAGCAGCGCTGCCAGTATTCTCGACGGTCACCGCTTGAGCGGGGCTGTGACCGCTCACTGACTCAGTTGGGAAAGTGAGGCTGGTGGCCACGGCGCCGGCGGAGTCAAGGAGCGTGACGGCTGGGGCTGGTGTCGCGCCCGTTCCCGACAAGGCAATCACGTGAGGGCTACCCGGCGCGCTGTCCGTGATCGTCAGGGTCCCGGTCGCGGCGCCTGTAGCCGTAGGATGAAAGGTCACGGCGACGACGCAGGATGCGCCGGCAGCGAGCGAGGCGCCGGCCACGCAGGTGGTGCCGGTAGAATCCACCGCGAACCCGGCGCTCGGGCTCAGGCTGTGCAGGACGAGCGATGCGCTGCCGGCGTCGGTGACCGTGACGATCTGTGAGGCGCTTGTGGAGCCAGTCCCCTGGCTCGCGAAGGTCAAGCTTTGCGGCGAGGCGGCGAGGGCTGCGCCGTTCGAGGCGTTCAGCTTGGCCACGAAGGCGTTGCTGAGTCCGCTCGTGCCCGCGTACACCGACTGAAAGGCGGGCGCGATGGCGGGAAAATTGGGCGATGCGGTTGCGCCCGCGACGTAGGCGTTGCCACCCGCGTCCACCGCGACGGCGTTCCCGGAGTCAGCGCCGTTGCCCCCGAGGTAAGTGGAATAGTCGAGCGCCGCGCCCTGGGCGTTGAGTTTGGCGACGAAGGCGTCTGAGCAGGGACTCGCGCCACAGGCGCCCCCACCGAGCGCCGGTTGTAGCGGCGCCGCGACAGGAAAATCTGAAGACTGCGTGACGCCGGTCACGTAGGCGTTGAGCGACCCATCCACCGCGATGCCGAGGCCGCGGTCGGCGTCGGCGCCACCCAGAAAAGTGGAGTAGGTGAGTGTTCCGGCAGGGCTCACCTTGGCGACGAAAACGTCACCGTTGCCGGCGTTCAAGGCCTGAAACGCGCCGGCGGTGACCGGGAAATTGGTGGAAGCGGTGTCGCCTGTGACGTAGGCGGCGCCGCCGGCATCAAGCGCGATGCCGAAGCCGCGGTCGAGGCCGCCGCCGCCGAGATAAGTGGAGTAAACCAGCGCCGCGCCCGCCGCATTCAACTTGCTCACAAACGCGTCGCCGGCGCCGCCGCTCGCGCGCTGGAGCGCGGCGGCGGTGGGAAAGTCCGTCGAAAGCGTGTAGCCCGTGACGAACGCTTCGCCGGCCGCGTCCACCGCGATTCCCTGGCCCGAGTCGTTCGCGGCGCCGCCGAGGTAGGTGGAATAAGTGAGCGCGGAACCGCCCGAATTGAGCTTGGCCACAAAGGCGTCAAAGCCGCCGGCGAGCCCGGATTGCAGTGGCGCCGCCATAGGAAAGCTGCTCGACGAAGTTGATCCCGTCACATAAGCATTGCCGCTCGAATCGAGCGCGATGGCCTGGCCGAAATCGGCGCCGGCGCCGCCGAGGAACGTGGAATAAACCAGCGAGGCGCCGGTCGGGTTCAGCTTGGCCACGAAAGCGTCACCAGCGCCGCCGTAAGTGGTCTGAAACGCTCCGCTGGTGGTGGGGAAATTCGCCGACGTGGTCGAGCCCACGACATAAACGTTGCCGGAGGAATCCACGGCGATTCCGTTGCCCTGGTCGCTGGAGTTGCCGCCGAGGTAAGTGGAATACACGAGCGTCGAGCCGGTCGGACCGAGCTTGGTCACGAAGGCGTCGGAATCCGCGCCATTGGTCGCCTGAAATGGACTCGCGGTGGGAAACTTGACGGACTGCGTTGAGCCGGTAATGTATGCGTTCCCGGACGAATCCATGGCGATGGCCGAGGCCGCGTCTGCCCCGCCGCCGCCAAGATAGGTCGAATACGTCAAGGCGGGGTCAATCACCAGAGAACGGGCGTGGTCGTAACTCGCAATCTCGAAGCGGAGTTGATTGCCTGCCAGCCGGTAATGGCCGCGGATCTGGGTTCGGAGTTCGGGGTTCGGGGTTCGCGAGGGTTGATACACGACAGGCTTGTGGAAGCGGACTTCGCCGCCCGCCGTGTCGATAACGAGATCTCCGTTTGCAGAGACGCAAGGTTCGGCATTCGAGGTTCGGGTTTCGCCAGGTGACCCTATGTTCAGATGGATGACGTTCGGGTCAGCTCCGGGCGCGACCACAAAGTCGTACTCCAAGCGCCCCCGGTTGCCGTAGTAAGCCAGATCCACGCCGGGATAGACGCTGCGATACACCACCCGGCTGTAGGTCGGGACGTTCGTGCGCCAGAGGCTGGGATCGTTGCCGATCAAGTAGTTGAACTTTCCGGGCAACTCGTCAATGCCGATCACTGGCGCCTGCCGGTTTGCTCCAGCGAGGCTCATTCGCAGAACCGCTGGGGTTCGGGATTCGGGGTTCGGGGTTCGGGAATAAAGAATTCCTTTGCCTTCTAGCTCCTGCCTTCTGGCTCCTGACTTCTGGACTGGCCCCTGGCCCCTGGCCCCTGACCCCCTCAGTTCGAGCACTGCCTCGTCGCTCGTGAGGAACAAGGCATATCCCTGGCCCCGCGACAGAAACTTGACCTGCGGGTCCGCCTGGCCGGCGTTCGGCTCAAAGCTGAGCGGCAATCTGCCGTAGGCCGCTGCCAGCTGAGCGCGGCGGAACTGCAGCGCAGGCGCAGGTGTCGGCGCAACGACGGAATCTCTATTCCTCACCAGCATCGCCGCAGCCACGCTGGCCAGCAATAGAAGTGCGGTTACGAGCACTCTTAGTTTACGCAATAGAATCCCCTGGTGCTTCCCGACGCCTCGATTTTCATTATGATGCAGTCCGGAAAGGCGGGTTGTTTCATGCTTCCAGTTACATCAGGACAACCGATTGCAAGCCCGAAATCTCGAAGCGCTTCCGGCATCGCGGATTCTTGCACTGCAGGTAAGTGTCCACCCGCGTCATGTATGATCGCGCCTTGGCGAAGCGCGCCCGGTCGCGCTCGTCCGCCCGCCCGCCGAGCGCTTTCTTCTTGGTACGCACGAGCCAGCGTACTTCGTAACTCTCAGTCTGGTGACACTTGTCGCAGTTGAGTACGGCGGGCTTGAGGCTCTCCGCCTCGTCAAAGAATTCACGCTCGTCCATAGGCTGTTATTCTATCCCGAAGTGGAAGGAAACTCCAACTCTGCTCCGCGCCGGACCGCTGGCGATGCGGGCGGCCATCTTCGCCACCTTGAGGATCTTTTCCGGCGCCAGATCGTCGGTGTAGCGGTCAGAGTTTTCCATACTGGTCAGGTATTTGGATTCATGATTCCCGGGTGCCGGTGCCCTCGGACCATGTATGGCCTCGGGGGCAGGAAATTTCCTCTTCAAGTGTAGCAGGAAACAAAGCATGTGTATTGGCTCGTCCGCTTTGACGCATTGGCGCGAAGTTTGCGGGGAAATGGCGTCAAGCTTCGGCGTGCCCGGATTTCGTTCTAAAGGGCGTCAATCGGGGCAGGCACGTAACTCAAGCAAGTCATTGATAACATGGGATATCGTGGCTTTGATTTCGGGCTACCTTTCGTGCTTCGCGACACGGAGGGCTCCCTCGGGGCGCAACCCCGCGACGACAAGCCTGCGTCTAATCGGGATGAGAAAGGGGGCATTGGAGGAGACGGATATGCGATCGAAGGTCCTTTCGACACTTTTTGTCGCCGCAGCGCTCGGGCTCACTGCGACCGGCGCCCACGCCGGGGCGTTGCGTTACCTGGGGCGGAAAATCAAGGGCGGCTCGAATCACGCCGCCCAGGCTACCGTGAAAGACACCAAGGTTGTGATGACCGATGCCGAAAGCGCCGGCAGGAAGACAACCGGAGCGATGGAGTCTGCCGGCGACGCCACAAAGAACGCAGCGGAATCCGCGACGGATGCCGTCGGCAACGCGGCTACGACCACGGGCAGCGCGGTGAAGGCCGGGGCCACCGACACTGCGAACGGCGCGAAGGAAGCGCCGCACGTGGCGGCTAACGGTGTGAGCGGCGCGGCCAAGAAGGTCTGGCACGTCATCTGGTAGGCGGCGACCCCCGCACGGTTCGAAGACAAGCCAGGCCACCCAGCGACGGCTTCATAAGCAATCAATGGGTGGCCGGTTTCACGTTCCAGCCATCCACCCGAACCACCGGTTCGGCCCCGCCCAGGTCTCTCAGTTGATAGGTTGCTGTGACGGTTTTCTTCTCTCCCGGCAGTAGGGAGAAATAGTTGTCTTCCCATAGGACCGGCGCGACATCGCCGCCAACCTTCCCGCCTTGCCCCTTGCGAATCTCGAGATGAACGAAGAACGCGAGGTGTGTGCTCGGGTTTTCGAGCGTCACGTGGTCGAGCGCCGCGTCGCCTTGCCGCTCGTCCTGCGAGGTCACCTTCAGCTCGACGGGCGGCAGCTTGGCGAGTTCCGTCAGGTCGGCATAAGACTGGATGGGCGTGTAGTACCAGGTGGACCCGTGCCAGTTGGAAACGTCCGGGTGAGTCGAGAGCCAGTAGAAGTTGTCGCTCACCGTCTTGCCGGCGGAATCTTCGAGTGTGAGCTTGACGAAGTAGGTGCGGCTTAGACCGGCGAGGCTGCCGGTGGGCGGCAGGGTGAATACCCGCGCGCTCGAATCCGGGGCGACGTCAACCGTGGTTTCACGGGAAAACTTTTCCGCCAGATCGAGGTTGTAAACTCTGGCCGCGACCCGGTAATGCGCGAAAGCGTTTTCGGTCGAGTTCACGACCACCACCGAGCGGTCGTCGTAGGAATACTGCACGTGCAACGGCTCGCACGCCTTCTTGGTGCCGAAGTAGCCGCCGCCCGGCCGCAGGTAGTAGTCGTACAAGTGCCAGAACACCGAGGGCCAGGCGTTGTTCAGCATCCACTGGATGACGCCGGTCGACTGGTACTTGTTGCGCCCGTAGGCCTCGAACATGGCGCGCTCGCCCTCGTAGTTCATCAGTTGCGCCTTCTCGACGTAATCTTCTAGGCTGGTCGCCTTGCCGTAGCGGGCGCTCAGGGCGCGCGTAAAGGTATTCAGGTTCTTGAACTGCTCGCCGCCGGCGTGGAAGTCCCAGTATTCATCAATGGGCCAGAGGTGGCGAGCGGGCAGCATTTCGTGGATGCTCTCGATGACGGGAATCGCGGCGCCGGGGCTGGTCTCGGTGTTGAAGCCGAAGGCGCCACCGTTCGCGGTGTCCTCCAGCCAGTAACCCGGGGCGACGTAATCGTAGGGGCCGCTCATCTTGACGCCGGTGAGGCCGCTGCCCTGGGTGCGTCGCGAGGCGGCGGACGCCTGGTAGGGATTCGGCCACTGTTCTTCCCTAAGCGCCTTAAGGTAGACCATTTCGACCTTGGGCGGCGGCGCGTTGTCACTGCCGTACAGCCAGTCGAGCATACAGGGGTGATTCCGCAGCCGCCGAAGCTGGTCACGCAACGACTCGCCGGCCACGAGGTAGTCCTCCGCCTTCCACTTCTTCCACATCTCCCAGTGGTCGCAGCAGCACCAGCCGGCGATCACCAGGATGCCGTAACGGTCACAGAGGTTGAAAAAGTGCTCGTCCTCGATTTTACCTTCGAGGCGAAGCGTGTTCAGGTGCATGTCGCGCACGTACTGGATCTCTTCTTCCTGCCGCTCCGGCGACGCCCGCAGCAGCATGTCCGGAGCCCAGCCGCCGCCGCGGATCAGGATTTTGCGTCCGTTGATCTTGAAAAGCCGGTGATTCTCCGCATCAAGCTCCGAGGTTACTTCGCGAATTCCAAAAGTGACCGACTGCCGGTCCGATACCTGGCCGCCGGTTTCGAATTCGAGGTTCAGGTCATAAAGGTACTGCTTGCCCATTTGATAGGGCCACCACAGGTGAGGATGAGAAATCGTGAGTTCGCGAACCTCATCGGGAGAGAACGTAACACGCTTCGTTTCGCGAGCGGCGAGTTCGACGTGCTGTGAAAAGCTGATCTTACCGATGCGACCTTTCAGCATTCCCTTGACGGGACGATCGCTCGTGTTCTGCAATTCCGCGCTTACGGTCAGCCGGGCAGCCGTAGCGCCGCCCTTCAGGGCGGCATGTGCCGGGCTTAAGCCCGGCGCTACGAGATGCGTGATGACCTGCGGATAACGCAAGGCAACGGGGCCGCGGGTCGTGACGTACACCTCACGCCAGAGGCCCATGTCCTTGTCCGGCGGCATGGGATTCCAGTCCACCCACGTTATGCTCAGGTCGTCGGGTTGCGGCGGAAAGACCTCCACGGCGATCGCGTTTCGCTCGCCCGGCCGGGCCATCCCGGTGACGTTGAACTCGAAGACGCGCCACATGCCGGCCACCTTGTCCGACGCGGCGACTTCGTGGCCGTTCAGCCAGATGTTGGCGCGATAGTTGATGCCGCCGAAATGCAACCAGACCGTTCTGCCGCGATCGCTCGGCGGCAAATCGAACTCGGTGCGGTACCACCAGGAGTTGTGAAATGGACTGTCGGCGGGCATGCGCAGATTGGAAAAATTGGCGCCGATGGGATAACTCTCGCCCGGAACCTTGCGCAGATTCATTCCGAAATAAGGATCGGGGTAAGTCTTGTCAGCGACGAGCGCGGCGAAGACGGTCGAGGGAACGGCACATGGATGCCAGCCCTGCGGGTGATAAGCCGTGGTGGAGAGTGTTTCGCCCTGCTCGCGGACCTCCGCGGAAGGCTGGATTTGCCATCCATCCCTGAGCGGCAACTTCGAACCCGGAGCGGCGCCTGCCTGCGCCGGCAAGGCCGTGGCGCCGCGAAGCCCGCCCGCCGCGAGTGCAGCGAGAACGAAAACACGAACTCCCAGAGCCGGGAAGCGTATCTGGTTTTTCATGGCGACAGGATCGGAACTGTGGTGGGAAGGATCACTCTCGCGTCAACGCAGCGCCGCCGTCCCAGCGGCTGGCCCTGCGGTCCCTCGCCTCTGCATCCACGCGGGCAGGATATCCGCGTGACCGCCGGCAAGATGCCGGCGCTACGGCCTTTTGCGCAAACCTGTGCCGGCGGCTCAAACACGGAAGCGTGCCACGCATCGGAGCACCCGCGTCATACCGCGCCCGGCCTTTCTTCGAGCCGAGCGAACCGTTCACGATCCCATGAGCCGCGCGCGTCGAACGAGTCACTGGGAGGTGGAAGGATTAGCCGCCGCTCGCGCGCACGTTCACGGCGCGCGGTCCCTTGTCGCCTCTTTCCATCTCAAATTCGACATTTTCTCCCTCGCTCAAACTGTCGAAATTGAGACCCTGCAAGCCGCTACGATGGAAGAACACTTCCTGCCCGTCAGCGGACCGGATAAAACCGAATCCACGGTCCCGGATCACTCGCTTGATTGTTCCCTGCACAGTACACCTCAATCGCGTAAAAGTGAAAACGTCCTCGCCAGGTCCAGACGCCGACGACAAGCCCGCAAAGAAACCCCTCTTACGCCACGGGGCACTCTACCATAATCCGCGAGCATGTCAAAAGAGAAATCTATGGGGATTAGCCAGTCAGCCCCCAGAGTAACCCCGCGGCCTCTATGGCGCGCCTTCTGCCGCCGCCGGCTTCTTGCGGTCGAACGACCGGACGGCGTCGTCCACCGAATCGTATATCTCAAACACCGTGCTCAACCGGGTAATCTGCATCAGACTGCGGACAAGCTTGGTGAGCCGCAGCAACTTCAGTTCCCCGCCCGCTCGCTGCGCCGATGTGTAGCTGGCCACGAGCGTCGCCAGACCGGCGCTGTCAATGTAGTTCACTTCGCCGAGGTCGAGGATGATGCGCGAGTGTCCCGCCGCGAGCGCCTGCTTCACGCGGGTGCGGACGGTCTCCGTCTCCGGCCCCAGCGTGATGCGCCCGCGCAGGTCGAGCACGCACACGCCTTGAATGAGTTTATCGACGATATGGAGGGACATGGAAAAAAGAGTGCTTCAGTATTTCAGTTGGTCAGTTCGTCAGCCAGTCCGACAACGCTAGCCAGTTAGTCGGCTCATCCGGCCAGTGTTCGACCGACTGACAAACTGAAATACTGACCAACTGAAGTTACTTCGCTTCGTGATGCGGAGCCGCGGCCGCCGCGCCCCCGCTCTCCGCCTTCTGGCGTTGGTCGCGCAGCACCGCCTTGCGGCTCAAGCGGACCTTGTTGCCGTCAATCGAGATGACCTTAACGAGAAGCTGGTCACCTTCCTTAAGCTCCTTCTTAATGTCCTGGATGCGGTGCTCCGCCACTTCGCTGATGTGGAGCAAGCCGTCGGTGCCGGGGAAAATCTCGACGAAGGCGCCGAACTCCGCCAGGCGAACCACCTTGCCCAGGTACGTCTTGCCGATCTCGGCCTCTTCCATGATGTCGTGGATCATCTTCATGGCCTTATCGGCGGCTTCGCCGTCGGTGGCGGCCACGTTGACCTTGCCGTCGTCATCCACGTCAATCTTGACGCCGGTCGCCTCCGTAATGCCGCGGATCACTTTGCCGCCCGGGCCAATCAGCTCACCAATGCGCTTCGGGTTGATGTGCAGGGTGTAGATGCGTGGCGCGTAAGACGAGATGGCGCTGCGGGATTCCGGCAAGGCTTCGAGCATCTTGCCGAGCACGTGAAGGCGGCCGGCCTTGGCTTGCGCCATCGCTTCTGCCATGATCTGCGGCGTGATGCCTTGAATCTTGATATCCATCTGCAACGCGGTGATGCCATCCTTGGTTCCGGCCACCTTGAAGTCCATATCGCCGTAATGATCCTCGGCGCCTGCGATGTCGGTAAGGATGGCGTACTTGTCGCCTTCCTTCACCAGGCCCATGGCGATGCCGGCCATCGGCGCCTTGATCGGCACACCGGCGTCCATCAGCGCCAGACATCCGCCGCAGACCGTGGCCATCGAGGAAGACCCGTTCGATTCGAGAATGTCCGAGACCACGCGAACCGTGTAAGGGAACTTGTCCTCGTCGGGAAGCATGGAAATGAGGGCGCGCTCGGCCAGATTGCCGTGGCCGATCTCGCGCCGTCCGGGGCCGCGCAGAAAGGCGACTTCACCCACGCTGAAGGGCGGGAAATTGTAGTGCAGCATGAAGCGCTTGAACGACTCGCCTTCGAGCACGTCGAGCCGCTGCTGGTCCTGGGCGGTGCCGAGCGTGGCCGTGACCAATGCCTGGGTTTCACCACGAGTAAACAGGGCGGAGCCATGCGTTCGCGGCAGCAGGCCGACTTCGCAGGAGATGGCCCGCACCTGGTCAAACGCCCGGTGGTCTGGACGCTGCCGCTTCCTCAGCACGTCGTCGCGAAAAATCCGCTCGTAGAGCGCCTCGAAAGCGTGCTTCACTTCCTTGCGCTTGGCTGCGTCGTCTTCGGGGTAACCTTCGAGGAGTGAGTCCTTGACGGCTTCCACTCGCTTCTGGCTTTCGAGCTTGGGATACTTTGAGGTATCCATGGCGTCGCGCAGAGCCGCTTCCGACTTTTTCGCCACCTCCGCGTGCAGTGCCTCGTCGCGCTGGGGCGCGGTGAATTCGCGCTTCTTCACCCCGAGCTTTTTGTAAAGCTCCTTCACCGCCGCCACAATCTTGCGGATCTCGCCGTGGGCGTGCTGGATGGCGTCAAGAATGGTGGCCTCGGAAACTTCCTTCGCCGCCGCTTCCACCATCACAATGGCTTCTTCGCTTCCCGCCACCACCAGATTCAGCAGGCTGCTGCGCATCTGCGTGTAAGTGGGATTGGTCATCAGTTGGCCGTCCACCAAGCCGACGCGCACGGCGGCAATCGGCGTGGGGAACGGGATGTCGGAAAGATAAAGCGCGGTCGCCCCGGCCACCACGCCGATGACGTCGGGGTCGTAGTCGGAGTCCGCCGAAAGCACCATCGAGATCACCTGTGTTTCGTCCCGGAAACCGTCCGGGAACAGCGGACGCACCGGGCGGTCAATCTGCCGGCTGGTGAGGATTTCTTTCTCCGTGGGCCGCCCTTCGCGCTTGAAAAAGCCGCCGGGAATCTTGCCCGCGGCGTAGTTATATTCGCGGTAGTCCACGGTCAAGGGAAAGAAGTCAATCCCCTCGCGCGGGTCGGCGGTGCAGGCGGTGGCCAGTACCACCGTGTCGCCAAATCGTACCAAAGCTGATCCGTTCGCTTGCTTGGCGAGTTTCCCGACCTCAATGCTCAACGTGCTGGCTCCCAAAGGTATACTCACTTGCTCCATCGTTGTTCCTCCATGTGCTCGAGCCGCGCCCGGTCAGGGTACGCGGCGAGCCGGGCTCAATGGCCCGATGATTTAGACTTGGCCCGCTGCTGGCCAGGTCGCCCAGACTTGCTCCGTGTTGTCGCTATGGGCTTTCTACTCGGTGCGCTAGCGAGAACGCTATAAACCAACAGGCTTTTTATCAATAACTTGACGGCTTATGTTGCGATAAGATGCCTTTTTTCAATTAGTTGACGGCTTTCAATGGCTTCCAAAAACATCGATCCTTTGTTTTCAATATGTTGACGGCTTCGTTCGTAACATTTTCTACTTTTCCAGGTCACCGACTGCCTGAGAGCCTCTCTCTCAGGCACACCTTCCGATCTTTCCAATGGTGTTGCGGAGGAGTATAGAATACTGGGGCGCGCGGGAAGGGCGACCGCAAACTCGCGCCGCGGGGTCGCCCTCGTCGGAAGGATTCTCGAATCCCAGGTTACTAGAACTTCGCTTCACAAACCAAGATTACTTGCGGATGCCCAGCCGTTCGATAACCTTCTGGTACCGCGCGGGGTCCTGGCGCTTCAAGTATTCCAGCAGACGCTTGCGCTTGCCCACCATCATGAGCAGTCCCCGCCTCGAAGCGTGGTCCTTGCGGTTAACTCGAAAGTGCTCGTTCAAGTAAGAAATACGCTCGCTCAAAAGAGCAATCTGCACGTCGGGTGAGCCCACGTCTTTCGCATGAACCCGGTAGCGCTCAATCACAGTGGACTTCGATTCCCGCGTCAACGGCATCCGTTCGTCTCCTCGCTTCTCTCAAGTGATCTCTTATACATGTCCAGAATGAGCCTAGCACATTTCAGAGCATTTGCAAAGCATTATGTCGCTGCGATCACCCGGTCGCCAGAACGAAGGTTCGGTTCGGCGGTCATGGACGGACACCTCAGGATTAGTCCTGGCGACGCCGCCCGCTCCCGGCTCATCGATGGCGGGGCATGGTGCGGACCTTCCCCGGCACAGCTGGCCAGGCAGCATCCTCAACCCTGGGCTTACCTGACCTGTTCGAGATGGGATGGAAATGTCCTCCGGTAAGGATTCGCCAGCCCTCAGGTTGGAGCCGTCCCATCGTGCCCGGGCGAGTCTAAGTTGCCATCATGCGATCGCCCAGTTGCTCGGCGGGAGAATACGCATGATCGGCCTTGAAGCGAATGCAAATGTCAATCGGAAGGTCATTGACTTGATTCGTGAGCTGGGCGATCTCAGGGCTCATGACGCAGAAGGCGCCCACAAAGCGATGGGCGGCTTCAAAGTCGCCGCACTCTTGAATGCCGATGAGGCGTGAAACCAACCGCATCAGCGACTCGCGGGCCCGGGGTTGATCGATCATCAACCTGCCGGACTCGCGATCAAGGGACAGCGCGCCTTCCTGAAGCAAGAAATTGAACTGGATGGCGTTGGCGCCGCCATGCGCGCTGTTCAGGCCAAAACGGATAGCGCGGAGGAAGCCCGCGACGTAACTTTTCAGGAATAGCTCAGCCGCGGAGTCGTCACTCATGTGTAAAATAAAGCAGGCCGCCAGTGTATCCGCTTTGCTCTCTTCGAGAACCGAGTAGTGTTGCTTCAGCGAACGATTGACCGTGGTCGGTTCTCCGTTGCGGATGATTCTGTGCGGACCGATGGAGTGTGAGATCTCGTGAAACAGAGTATGGTCGAAGAAAAACTGGAAAGCCAGCTCCTCGTTGTCGACCGGAATCTGAAGCAGCCGTTGGTGGAGCTGCCAATCGACCAGCCGGAATTTGGCCTCCAGCACATTTCTCATGATGACCTGCCTGCTTCCGACTTCCTCGATGATGCGTTCGTCGTTGGGGAGGCTAAAGGCGATGGCGGGAATCGCCTTGCGCGCGTCTCCGCCCGCATAGATCAAGTTGGCCACCGAGAGGGCAACGCGGCTCGATTCCACACTCAGTTTATTCCCGATGCCAGCCTCGAGACTCCGGCACAAGGAAGGAAGTTCCCGTTGGAAGTGATGAACCTTAGCGGACTCGGCGAAATCCCGCGCCAGGAGCATCGCCTCGTACGCTGCCTTCAGGCCCATGAGCTGGTCCTCGTAAACCTCGCAAGGGCCAATCACCAGGTCCAAGGGATTGTCAACCAAACGAACCCAGAGGCTATCGCTCGAGTAATAGTCGTCGGTAAGAAGGTCCTTCGCCCTTTGCGCCAGAAACTGCCGGAAGCCCGGGTGGCTTTCGGTCCGGCCCGCCCGGGCAAGAAGCTCACTCAGGAACGCAACCTGCGGAGAGTAAGCTTCATGGTAGGGAACCGCCACCAGATGCGAATGATCGCCCCGCCGGATCTCCGTATAAGGGGACTCGAAAGAAGGCTTGCAATCCGCGTGATTCTGGATATAAGTCGTGAACTCCTCGCGCGTCAAGTCACGCGGGTAAAAACCCGCACCGGGCAGCTTGGGATCCACCGGGAGAAATGAGGAATCATTGTCGAGCCGGTCATACGGCCCGTAATGGAACAGAACCATCGCCCTCAGCTCATCGTCTTCGCCGGCCAGCGACAACGCCTGTGACGCACCAAGCCCGGGCGAGGTTTGACGCCAGAAAATGTCATCGATAACGTCCGCGGCCCGCAGTAAATCACGAGCTTCCTTCGAGCCGGTCTCGGCGGGCAGGAAATCCTTGGGATTGAACTCGACTTGCGCAAGCTGCCGGAATCTCTGCCGGGCAGCCTCGGCGGATTGCTTCATCCTGGTTTCTTCGACCTGCTTTCTCTAAGCACACTGCCATTGCCAATCAAGGCAGATTTGACAGTGCTGCGGCGGCTTCTGGATTCGGGCGCGAATCCAGGTGCGGTCGGGGGAAATGACGTCGGCGGCAAGGTCGGTTTCCTTATTGGTTGCGTCCTTGGAATAGACCCGTGCCTCGAACCTGTTCCGGACGTCCAGGGACAGAATACAATTGGGAGGAAAGTGAACCTCAATCACCAGGCAATCGGACCCCACCGGAGGCTCAACGATGACTCCGGGCGGAGTAAAAAGCGCATCCTTACTTTCCTCCATGACATAACCTAAGACGACAGAATGATCGTCGTGCGCGCTCAACGCCTCATCCTCCATCAAATCGATTTGAAAGAAGCCGTCCGGCGTCAGGCTGGCTCGACCCGGGAAGGCGTAGTAGTTCGAGATACGAGCGCGTCGCCCTCCTGCCCCCTGCGGAACGATCTCCGGTTGACGGTCCATCCGAAGAGACGTCATTCTGCGATAGGTCCTTACCGTTCGCAACCTTATGGATTCCGTTCGGTCCGTCCTGATCACCGTCTTGTCGATGGTGGACCTGACCTTGTAGCCATCACGGTATTCGGGTTTCCGCCGTTCGATGAAATCGGTGATGAGCTCGCGGCCATCGGTGAAAGCCTTGACCACGCCATAGGTGGCGGATACTCCACCCGCTACCCAGGCGAGAGCGGCGCCTACCTCAGCCCACTCAAGCTTCACAGACCACCTCTCTGGCTGCAGCCCATCAACCCGTGAGACCGGCCCGCCACGGGCCGGGACCAAGGGCCCTCGTCACATTTTACAGCAAGCCAGTATCCATTGAGCTTCATCGGCGAGTCGTTGTGCCGCCTTGTGCTTGGCGTGGCGTGAAGGCACGCCAACGCCACGCGTCTCGAGAAGGCTAACCCTTTGGGCAGGGGTGGCTGTCTACTGCACCGTTAACCGTACCGTGACGCCATGCACCAGCGTCCCGGCGGTGCCGGAAATCGCCACGGTGTAATTACCCGGCGGCGTGGTGGACGGCAGGCTGCTGCTCGGGCTGCACCCCGCCCACATCATGACCAGCACGAGCACAGTGGCCAGCGGCAAGGCCAGACGCAGCCATGCCGGAACCCCATTGCGGCCCAGACGGCGATCACCACCGGCGGCGAGCCCGAGAAGCGATGCGAACGCGAGCGCAAGGAGCGCGATGAGCCAGGGCAGGCCGATGCGCCGCAAGGGTGGCGGCAGCCTCATCCCCTGGCCCGGGCCCCAGGGCGGTGCCATCGAGCTCTTCACCGTTGTGATCGTCATGGTGGAGACCTGCGGCGTGGTGCCGCTCGGCGTCACGGTAGCCGGCGAGAAGCTGCAAGTGCCCGGGGCTGGATTGCCGCTGCAGGTGAGAGCGACCGGGGTGGTGAAGCTGAGCGAGGGCGTGACGGTCACCATAAAGGTGGCCGACTGCCCTTGCGACACCGAAGCGGTGGCGGGGTTGGCGATAATGCTGAAATCGGTCCCGGTGCCCGAAAGCGCCGCCGTGTGGCAGGTGAGCGCGGTATTCGACTGGCAGGGGACGCCGCCGGCGTTGTCCATGACGGTCAAGGTGCCTGCCTGAACGCCGGAGACCGTCGGAGCGAAGGTGACGCTGATGGAGCAATTGGCTCCGGCCGCGACCGAACTGCCGCAGGTGTTGGTCTCCATATACGGGCCGCTGGTGGAGATGCCAGAGACCGTGAGCGCGGCATCGCCGCCATTGGTGAGCGTCACTGTCTGGGCGGCGCTGGTGGTGGTCGCCGTCTGGGCGTTGAAGGTGAGCGTGGAGGGCGAAAGGCAAACGGCCGGCGCCGTGGCCGCCGAGACCTCGCTGACAAAGGCGTCATTGCCGCCGCCGGTCACGCCCTGCACCGGGCTCTTGGAAACCGGAAAGTCGTTCGAAAAAGTGAAGCCGGTAATAAAGGCATCGCCCGCCGAGTCGAGCGCCAGACCGTTCGCCTGGTCGGTTGACTTGCCGCCCAGGTAGGTGGCGAAGCCGAGGCCGCAGCCGCTCGGAACCAGGCGAGCGACGAAGGCATCCTGGTTGCCGGCGTAGCCTGATGCCTGAATGGGATTGGCGGTGGGAAAGCTGCCCGCTGCGGTCGGAGTGCCGGACGTGCCGGACGAAGTAAAGCCGGCCACGTTGGCCTTGCCGGTGGAATCGACGGCGATGGCCTGCGCCTGGTCCTGGCCGCTGCCGCCGAGATAGGTGGAATAAATCAGCGCCGAGCCGTCCGGCTTGAACTTGGACACAAAGGCATCACTGGCGCCGCCGCCGAAGACGGTCTGGAAGGCGCCGCTCGTGGTCGGGAAATTCACTGAATGCGTTTCGCCGGCCACATAGATGTTGGCGGAGGAATCGAGCGCGATCCCGAAACCCTCGTCCGACGCGCTGCCGCCCAGGTAGGTGGAAAACCCCAGGGTTAGTTTGGAGCTCGCAAAGCTCAGTTTGGTGACAAAACCGTCAATGACGCCGCCGAACGCCGACTGGAAGGCCTTCATGGTCGGGAAATTATTGGAAAACGTGTGACCGGTGACGTAGGCGTTGGACGAGGAATCCACCGCGATGCCGAAGCCCTTGTCCTCGGCCGTGCCGCCCAGGTAAGTGGAATAAACCAGGGTATTGCCGGCTCCGCTGAGTTTGGTCACAAACGCGTCGAAGTTGCCCGAAAGCGTCGCCTGAAAGGGGTCAAGCGTCGGGAAGTTGGTGGACTGGGTGCCTCCCGTGACGTACGCCGCGCAGGTGCCCGCCGGGCTGCACTTGGCGGTGGGGTCAAGCGCGATGCCGAAGGCTTCGTCGATCAGCGCTCCGCCGAGGTAGGTGGAATAAACCAGGGAGGATCCCGCCGCATCCAGCTTGGTCACGAAAGCGTCCTCGATGCCGCCCGCGACATCCTGGAAAGGATTCATCAGCGGGAAGTCGGTGGAAAACGTGGTGCCGGCAATGTAGGCGTTGCCCACTGAATCCACCGCGATGCCCGCGCCCACGTCAGAGCTCGAGCCGCCGAGGTAGGTGGAATAGACGATGGCCGTGCCGCCCGCGTTCAGCTTGGTCACGAAAGCGTCAGTAAGGCCGAAGCCGCACCCGCCGCAAGCGCTCTGTTCCGGCGTGACGATCGGGAAATTCGTCGAGGCGGTCTGGCCGGTGATATAGGTTTCGCCGCCCGACACAGCGACCGCATTGCCGAAATCGTCCGAGCTGCCGCCGAGGTAGGTGGAGTAAGTGAGCGTGGGGTCAATCACCAGGGGCCGGTTTCGGTCGTACGAGCCGATCTTGAACACCACTCGATCGCCAGAAAGCAGGAATTGACCGTCAACCGGGATTCGGGATTCGGGGTTCGGGCCGGCGCCCACCGAAAAGCTTCGGCCCGCAGGCGGGATTCGCGAGGGTTGATAGACAACGGGCTTGTGGAACAGCACATCGCCGCTCCCGGCACGAACCAGCAGGGTTCCGTCGGGATCAATTTCGACCTTCGACTTTCGACTCTTGACTTTCAGGTCTTGGGTTTCAAACTTCAGCGCAATGGCGCCCGGGTCGGCGCCGGGGGCGACCACAAAATCGTACTCAAGCCGACGCTGGTTGCCGTAGTAAATGAGGCTGACGCCCGGGTAGACGTTGGAATACTGGACGCGCGCGAAGGTGGGCACGTTGGTCTTCCACCGGTGTGGATCGTTGCCGACGAAATAGTTGCTCTTGCCGGGCAATTCGTCCAAACCGGTCACGCGAGAGACCGGGTTCGCACGCACAAGCCGCATTCTCAAGACTGAGTTCGTGGTTCGTGGTCCGTTGTCCGTGGCATGTGCTCCTGACGCCTGACCCCTGACCCCTGACCCCTGTAATCCCAGCACCGCTCCGTCGCCGGTTAGAAAAAGTCCGTACCCGCTGCCGCGCGCCAGGAACTTGACGCGGCCGTCGGTCTGCCCGCGGTTGGGCTCGAAGCTCAGAGGCAGCTTGGCGTAGGCGTCGCTCACGCGGGCCGTCACCGCTCCGGCGCCGCCGTGCCCCGCCGTCCCGGAGATCGAGCTCCGGCGCGACACGGCGTTACCGGGCGGCCGCGGCGTGTGCCGAATGCCGCCGACAAACAGTCCGGTAAGACCCAGTGCCAATGAGAGTCCGAGCACGCCCGCCAGCCGGCTTGTCCGGGGCGGCAGGGAAATATGTTTGGTCGTCATAAAGCCTCCAAGTTGCGGGTAAGCCATGATGTCTTTAACCCTTCATCCAGTATGAAGTCGCGCCAAGATAGCACGGCACGGGCGGGCATGTCAAATGATATTCCCATCGAGTCAAGCCTAATGGAAAGAATAACCTATTAGTTATGCTCTTTCTCAGAACGCCTCATGCAGGATAACCGCACAGCATTCCGGCTTGGGCGCGTCCCACCTGGACGTTGACCAGCGTGTTGGGAGCGAGGTCCGACGCGGGCAAAGTGATTGCGAGGTAGTTGCTGCTGAGCGCCACGGGGCTCCCACTGGACGGCGCGCCCAGCGTCAGGGCCGACAGCGTGCGACCGACCTGGGCTTCGAGAAACGCCGCCCGCTTCCGGGCCATTACCTGGCGTATTTCCTGGCTGCGCTCGTGAGCGAGGCGCCCGTTTACTTGATCCGGCCGCGCGGCGGCGGGCGTTCCCGGCCGCGCCGAGTAAGGGAAAATGTGGAGGTAGGTGAACGGCAGCGACTCGATAAAGCGGAGGCTCTGGGCGTGGTCCTCGCCGGTCTCGCCCGGAAACCCCACCATGACGTCGGCGCCGATCGCGGCGTTGGGCAGTGACTGGCGGATGGCGAGAATGCGCTCGGCGTATTGCTTGGTCCAATAGCGGCGGTTCATCAGCCGCAGAATGCGGTCGGAGCCGGACTGCAGCGGAACGTGGAAGTGGTCGGCGCACCGCCGCTCGCGCCCGACTAGACGAACAAGGTCAGGCGACACGTCCATGGGCTCGATCGAGCTGATGCGAATCCTGGGAATCGTGGTTTCGGCAAGGATCCTCTGCACCAACCCGAGGAAGGTGATCCCGCCACCGGGCTCGCCGCCGAGGTCACGTCCGTAGCGCCCCAGGTTGATGCCCGAGAGCACCACTTCCTTGTAACCCTGGCGCTCGAGATCGCGCACCTGCTCGATCACCCGTTCGGGGTCGAGGCTCCGGCTTCGGCCGCGCACCTCCGGGATGATGCAAAACGAGCAGCGGGCATCACATCCGTCCTGCACCTTCAAGGTCGGCCGGGTGCGGTCATCGGCAAAGACCGGAGCAAAGTGGAACTCCGGGGAGACCTCTCCCACCAGAACCAGGGGTCGGGGGTCAAGGGTCGGGGGCGAGGGATTTGCCGATTGATGATTGACGATTGATGTGTGAACGGCGCCTTGGGCACCACACTTTGCCTCGCTGTTCCCGACCCCCGTTCCGAGGATCTCCGTCACCAAATGCTTGTGCGAATTGCCCACCACCCAGGCGACGCCGTCGAGCCGGCTGATTTCTTCCGGGGCGCGCTGAGCATAGCACCCGGTCACCAGGATTCGGCACCGTGGGTTCGCCCGGCGGATGCGCCGGACCATTTGCCGCACTTCGGCGTCGGCACTCGCGGTTACCGTGCATGTATTCAGCACGGCCACGTCACTCTCGCCGGTCGAGGCCGCCTCGCTCAGGCCGGCATCGAGAAGGTGCTTCTTGATCGCAGCGCCGTCCGCCTGGCTCGCCCGGCAGCCGAAATTGGTCAGATGAAAGGTTGTCATGGGCTCGATTTGATTGTAGCCCAATCCGGCACTTTGGATTTTGAACTCGGAGTGTGCAGTTCCAACGGAAGGGCCGTAACGCCAACCCCCGCACCGACTTTCAGTCCGAACTGGACCCTGGGCACACGAACGCTCGGTTCCAGGTTCGAGGCAGAATGCGACGGGCGGGATCAAGCCCCCGTGGCGCGCCGCTGCTGAAAGCATTCGCGGCAGTATACCGGCCGGCCCTGGGTCAACTTAAAGGGGACGGTGGTCTGCTTGCCGCACTGCGAGCACTTGGTCGCAGTCACCGAGCGTTCGCGCCTTTCGCCGCCGGCCGAGGGGCTCCGCTGAGTCTTGCAGTGCTTGCACCGCTTGGGCTCGTTCTTGAAGCCCTTGTCGGCGTAAAACAGTTGCTCACCGGCCGTGAACACAAACTCCTGACCGCACTCGACACACTTGAGGACCCGATCCTGATAATCCATGAGGCACCCCCCGCGCAGAGCGGTCCTCTGTCCCGCTGCTCGCGCCTGAGATCACAAAGGCGGCGGATTCTCCCGATCCGCCGTCTTCAACCACACTAATCCCGTTCCATCCTGGCCTTTTTCCTAACCCGCTTGCGAGCCAGCGCTTCTTTCACGCGCCGTTTTTCGCCGGGTTTCAGGTAGAAGGAATGTTTCTTGATTTCCTTGATGATGTCTTCCGTTTGTACCTTGCGTTTGAAGCGACGCAGCGCGTTCTCCAGCGACTCACCTTCCTGAAGCCGAACTTCAGCCAAGTTTAAACACCCCCGTTTCGCGACCCAAATAAAGTAACTGACCACCGCAAAATGCCGGTATTTTCGCCGAACCTTTCGGGCAAGTCAAGGAGATTCTGGCGGGCATCGCTTCATTTCTCATCTTGTCTTGACGCCGCTCCTTTACTATTTTATAATTTAACGGTATAGTTATATAAGAAGGGTTCAACAGCCTATGAACGCGAACTCCACCATCGCGCCGCCAAGCTCACTTCAACTGTTACGTGTCCTCATGGTCGAGAACGAGCCAGCGGACGTGGAACTCTGTGTTCGCGAGCTGGAGAAAGCAGGCTTGTCGGTCGCCCACGATATTGTGCAGACACGTGAAGCCTTTCTCGAACGGGTGCGAAGCCAGCACTACGACGTGGTCCTGGCCGATTTCAACCTTCCCGGTTGGGATGGCATTGACGCCCTAGCCTGCCTGAAGCAGGAAGGCCTCGATACGCCCTTCATCCTGGTTACGGGAACGCTGGGAGAGGAGGCGGCGGTTGAGTGCATCAAGAAAGGCGCCACCGACTACCTGCTGAAGGACCGGTTGGCGCGTCTGCCGGTGGCCGTGCGAGCTGCCATCGAAGAGAGGGAGAGGCGGGAGGAGCAGGCTCGCGCTGGGCTGGCCCTGCGGACGTCGGAGGAGCGCTACCGCCTGCTTTACGAGCGCAACCTGGCGGGCGTCTACAGCACCACCCTGGATGGCCACATTCTGGACCTGAACGAGGCTTGCGCCCGCATGTTCGGTTACCCGTCGCGGGAAGAGGCCATGCGGCACACGCTGTGGGACATCGCGCCCAACGAAGCCGAAGTCCGGATGCTGATTGCCGTGGTTCAGGCGCAGAAGACCTTCACGAACCTCGAAGTGCGCTTGAAGCGCATCGACGGGCGGGCCGTGTGGGTGCTGGGTAGCGCCAGCTTGATTGAGAGCCCAACGGGCGAAGCCCCTTTCATCGAAGGCACGTTGCTCGATATCACAGAACGCAAACAGCTCGAAGAGCAATTGCGGCAGTCGCAGAAGATCGAAGCGGTGGGGCGCCTAGCGGGTGGCGTGGCGCACGACTTCAACAACCTGCTCACGGCCATTCTCGGATACAGCGACTTGGCGCTCGAAACCCTTCCCGATTCCAGCCCCCTGCGCCGCCAGATCCTCGAGATCAAGAAGGCCGGCGAACGCGCCGCCTCGCTCACACGCCAGCTTCTCGCTTTCAGCCGCCAGCAGGTGCTCGCCCCGCAGGTGCTGGACCTCAATACCGTCGTCGCCGAAATGGAGAAACTGCTTCGGCGCCTCATCGGCGAGGACATTGAGCTCACCAGCGTCTCGGAGCCGCGCCTGGGCCGGGTGAAAGCCGACCCCGGCCAAATCGAGCAGGTGATTCTGAACCTGGCGGTGAACGCGCGCGATGCCATGCCCGAGGGCGGCCAGATTACGCTTGAGACCGCGAACTTCGTCGTGGACGAGGCGCACGCTCGCGAGCACCTGGGCCTGAACCCAGGCCCCTACGTCGCGCTCGCCGTCCGCGACACCGGTTGTGGCATGGACGCAGAGATTCGCTCCCACATCTTCGAGCCGTTTTTCACGACCAAGGAAAAAGGCAAGGGAACCGGCCTTGGACTCTCCATGGTCTACGGAGTCGTCAAGCAGAGCGGCGGCTATATCTGGGTGGAGAGTGAACCTGGCCAGGGCTCCTGCTTCACGGTTTATCTTCCTCGCGTTGAGGCGGAGTTGCCGGGCAAGAAGAATCCGTCGGTGGTGGGCCGCACGGTGGCGTCCGAAACCATTCTGCTGGTCGAGGACGAGGACTCGGTCCGCGAACTGGTGCGGCGAGTGCTTGAGGCCAAGGGCTACAAGGTTCTTGAAGCCAGCCGCGGCGAGCAGGCGCTGGAGGCGGCGGAAAAGCACCCGGACCCCATTCGGCTGCTGCTCACCGACGTCGTCATGCCTCACATGAACGGGCGAGAGCTGGCGCGGCGACTGGCCCCGTCCCACCCTGAAGCCAGGGTGCTGTTCATGTCCGGCTACATCGGCAACACGGCCGACGGCAAGGAATTGGAATCGGAAGGCGCGTTTCTACACAAACCCTTCACTTCCGACGCTCTGGCGCGTAAGGTCCGCGAAGTGCTGCAAGCCTGACATTTCCGCCACGGGCCGTTGCCGCCAGCTGGGCAGAAAGCCCTTGACAGGTTCAAGCGCGGTGGTGTCTATTTGTCGCAGCCGTGTCGGGCGGCTGAAAAAAGGGCGTTGGAATCTTCAGTCGTGACGCTTTCGCAAGTTTAGAAGCCCGCGTCAGCCGGGCACTGCATTCTGAAGAACCAGCATGCGTTGCATTCGGACCATGAGGGCGACCACTCACTTGGCGCGCATTGCGCTGTTCGCCGCAATCGTGTTCTCGGCGGGTTCGGCTGGTTTCGGCCAGACGGTCGCCGCGAGCCATACGGACGCTCCCGAAGCGCACCTCGGCAAAGCTTACGCCGACCTCAAGAGCGAGCGCTACGACGATGCCACGCGCGAGTTTCGCGCCGCGCTGGCCCTCGACCCCCGACTCGTGCTGCGCGCGCGATTCCCCCTGGCCGTGGCGCTGTTCCAATCCCAGAAGCTCGCCGAGGCCCGCACGGAGTTTGACGCGGTGCGCTCCCAGGCCGGCGACCGGCCCGACGTGATGTATTACCTGGGGCGGCTCGATCTGATGGAAGGAAACGCCGGCGCTGCGATTCGCGCATTGACCACGGCTGCCGCCAGTCCGCCGTTCCCGGACACGGCTTACTATCTCGGGTCAGCGTATCTAAAAAATGGCGAACGAGCCCCGGCGGAGAAGTGGCTGACCGAGGCGGCGACTTTGAGCCCTAACGATCCCCACATCCAGGAACGGCTGGCCGCGCTCTATCGGGGCGAGGGACGCAAGGATGAAGCGCAAAGGGCTCTGGCGCTGGCTGCCAGGCTCCGCGAACGCGACTCTGAGGTGAGCCGGGAGAAGCTCGATTGCGTCCAGAAGCTCCAAAGCGGTTCGCTCGACTCGGCCCGCCCCGTCTGCGGGAAGCTTTTCGATCCCGCCGATGCTGGCAAGCTCACCATGCTCGGCACGATCTACGGTCAGCACGGCGACTACGAGGAAGCGTTGAAGCCGCTGCGCCGCGCCGCTGAGTTGAGCCCCAATTCACCGCAGATGCAGTACAACCTGGCGCTTGATTGCTTCCAGCTCCAGCGTTACCAGGAAGCGCGTGATGCCCTGGCGAAGGTCGTCAAAGTATGGCCGGACTTGTTTCCGGTGAATGCTCTTTATGGCGCCGCCCTGTTCCAATTGAGGGACGACGCGCCGGCCTACGAGGCGCTTCACCATGCACACGAACTCAACCCTCAAGACCCTGAGACGATTAAGATGTTGTTCGAGACCACCGTCAGCCTTGCCGAAAAGAACTTGCAGAGTGAGGATTACAAAGTGTCGGCCCGGTATTTGAGTGAGGCCGCCCGGCTTTTGCCGCAGGAGCCCGAACCTCACAGGCTCCTGGCCGAAGTCTACCAGGCCACCGGCCGGCAGTCCGAAGCGGCCGAGGAACAAAGTCAGTTTGAGACCTTGTTGGCGGAGGTCGGCGCAAACCGTAATTGATGAGGATCGCAAAATCGCCGCGCACGGTGCGGCTGCCAATAGGAGATCAAGAAATGAAATATCAGAGAGTCGTTCTCGGGTCCCTTTTCTGCCTGGCGTGCTTCCTGGTGAGCTCGCCGCTCTTTGGTCAGGCCACCGGGAGTTTATCCGGCACGGTGAGTGACCCTTCCGGCGCTGTGGTGCCGGGCGCCAGCGTCACGGCCACTTCCCAGGGAACCGACCTCGCTCGCGACACCAAGACGGACGCTGACGGCCACTACTTGATCCCGCTCCTGCCGATCGGGACGTACTCCCTCAAGGTGAGCGCCCAAGGCTTCCAAGTGGTCGAGCAGAAGGACCTCGTTCTCCAGGTGGACCAAAGCCGCGAGGTGGATTTCTCCCTTCCCACCGCAAAGGTTCAGCAAACGGTGGAGGTCTCGGCGACGGCCGTGACGGTGAACACGTCAAATGCCACGCTCGGCCAGGTGATCACCTCCCAGCAGGTGGCGCAATTGCCCCTGAACGGCCGTGACTTCGTCCAATTGGCAACGCTGGCGCCCGGCACCGTGCAGGAAACCAACCCCAACAGCTTTTTCAACGGCGGCGGCAGCAGCGAGGTTTCCATCAGGGGTTCGTTCTCACTCTCCGTCGGCGGCTCGCGGGCCAACAGCACCGACTGGTTGCTCGACGGCGTGGATAACAACGAATTGACCGCGGGTGGAATCGCCATTCTGCCCAGCATTGACGCCCTGCAAGAGTTCAAGGTGCTCACTTACAACTATTCCGCCGAATACGGTACCCGCGGCGGACCCACCGTGCTGCTCACAACCAAGTCCGGCACCAACCAGTTTCACGGCAGCTTGTTTGAGTACCTCCGCAATACCAGCCTGAATGCCCGCAACTTTTTTGCCCCCAATCGTGGAAAGTTTAATCAGAATCAGTTCGGCGGCTCGATCGGCGGGCCTATCAAGAAGGATAAGACGTTTTTCTTTGCCGACTACCAGGGGCGACGGACTGTGCAAGGCATTACGTTTGTCGGCCAGGTGCCGACACCGCAGATGCTGATGGGCGACTTTACCCAGACGTTCACGGACGTGCCCTCTTTTCAGCTCACCAATCCATATACCAATTTTGGCTTTCCTGGCGGTTCTCCCTTCCTCTGCGACAGTGGTGGCAATCCCTTGATCGCCAATTCGAGCGGCGTGCAGGTCCCTACGCCAGGTTCCTCAGCCTGCAACAAGCTTCCGCCCGGTTTGCTCGGGAGCGGTGGCGTGGAGAACCCCATTGGCCTCGCGTTAGCGAACCTATATCCGGCTGCCAACAACGTTGGGTCGTTACTCTCTCAAGATTTCCTCAACACGCCAAACAAACAGCTAAAGGAGGGGGAGGCTGACCTCCGTTTGGACCACAACTTTTCGAGCAGGGATTCCATCTTCGCGCGCTTCAGCTACGATCAGGCCACCGTGTTCCAGCCGGGCGGCTCATCGGGATTTGCCGAATTGAGCGCCTTCGCCAGCACCCAAAGTCTTGCCGACCACGGTCGTAACGCCGCGCTCTCTGAGACACACATTTTCTCCCCCAACAGCATCAACAAAGTGACCTTCGGTTATAACCGCATCTTCAACCACATCCTTTCCTTCGGCAGTGGTTCCTGCGAGGCGGAAAAACTGGGCATCCCGAACGCCAATCTCGACTGCAACTCTCAGGGTCAATGTCCACCGAACAGCGTCAGTTGCGGGCTGTCGTCTTTCCTGGGCTTCGGCGGGTTCTGGTCCCTGGGCGATCGGGGCTTTGCTCCCTTTCAGGGCGGGACCAACGTCTTCTATGGCGCCGACTCGTTTGACGTGATCCGCGGCAACCACGACATCACCTTTGGCGGCCAGGTCCGCGCCAACCAGATGAACGTCTTGACCAATGCCTTCCAGGACGGCTTCGGCGGCTTTACCGGAGCCTTTACCAATAACGCCCTGGCCGATATGCTCCTCGGTATCCTCACCTTTGGCGAGCACGATCAAACCTTCGACGGCGCCGTGACGGGACGCCGGTGGAAGCTATATCGGCCGTTCGTCCAGGACAACTGGCGGGCCAAGCCAAATCTGACTCTGAATCTCGGCCTGGCTTGGGCTTTCGTCACGCCCATCACCGAGGCGCACAATCGCCAGTCGAACTTTAACTTCCAAACCGGTCAGTTCATCGTGGCCGGTCAGAACGGCAGCTCAAGCGGCGGCACCTCCCTCGACACCACCGCTGTCGAGCCGCGCATCGGTCTTGCCTGGAGCCCGCACGGGGATCACAAGACCTCGATTCGCGCCGGTTATTCCATCTTTCACGACTCCTCGTGGAATCAGGGCGCGCAGGGTTTGTGGGAAAACCCGCCCTACTTTGGCGCCTCCTTCCCCGCCTTCGGACAAAGTATCTCGGCAGGATTCGGCATCAACTGCAGCCCCATCTGCCAGCCGCTCACCCGGCCGACCAGCGCTTCCCAGTTCGGGGGTACCTTGCAGTCCATCGAGAACCTCAACTTCAAGCTGGGCACGATCCAGCAATTCAATCTCAACGTCGAGCGCCAGATCCCCGGCGACGTTCTTTTGACCGTAGGATATGCCGGCGCTCGCAGCACGCATCTCTTGGAAGACGGCCAAAACCTCAATCTGGCCTCTCCAACCGGTTGCGGCAAGATTCCGGGTTACACGTTTGGCTGTGGTCAGTCCAGTGAGCCTTGGATCGTGAACCCCCTCAGCTCGACCACGGCGGCCCAGTGTGCCTCGAACTCCACACTGCCGGGGTGTTTCGGCTTCATCTACGACGCCTTCGACAACGGTTTCGCCCGTTACGATTCCTTGCAGGTGAAGGCCGAAACCAAGAGCGCCAGGCACGGTTTATACGCGCTCGTGGGCTACACCTATTCCAAGGCCACCGACACCGGCCTCTCCGACGGCCTCGGCAGCAACATCGGAGCCCTTTATTTCCCGCTGCCCAACATCGGAAACGCCGACAAAGGCTTGTCGCAAATCAACCTCACCCACAACTTCACCGCCAGCGTGGTCTACGACCTGCCATTCGGCAAAGGCAAGACTTTCGGCAACGATTGGAACGGAGCCGAGAACGCCCTTCTGGGCAACTGGGAAGTAAACGTCATCCAGCGCGCCATTTCGGGCTTTCCGCTCTTCATCATTGACAGCAACGGCGGCACCGCGGGGGTGAATTTCCAAAATAACGGCGTGAACGCCATTCGCCCCAACGAAACCTGCAACCCGCAGGTGAGCAACCCGACCGTGGCGGAGTTTTTCAATCCAAGCTGTTTCGCGGCTCCGCCCGCCGGCGAACTCGGCTTCGCCAATCGCACCCCGCTCTCGGGACCCCGTTTCGTGAACACCGATTTCTCCGCCGTCAAGAACTTTCCCCTCCCCTTCCGCGAGGGCAGCTCGCTGCAATTCCGGGCTGAGGTCTTCAATCTGTGGAACCACCCGCAGTTTTATGTGCCCGGCGTTGACGTGGCCTCGGCGGGCTTTGGAGTGATTAACAGCACGGTGAACAACCCGCGCCTGATTCAGTTCGCGCTGAAGCTCACTTTCTAACCGGGGTGGGGGCGGGTTGCCAAACCCGCCCCGCGCCGTCTCCAGCAGGCCGCCGCTCACGATTCTATTGAGGATTACCCGCCGTCGGCAGCGGAGCCCGGGTCGCGCGGGAGATGACCGTCGTGGACAAAATCAAAATCATCGTTGACCAGGACGCGCGCGGCCCCGGCACGAGCGACATGCAGGCGATCCTCGTCTTCCTGCAGTCGGAGCGCTTTGACGTCCTCGGCATCACCACGGTCAGCGGCGATCAGTGGGTGCGCGAAGAGACGCAGCACGTCCTCCGGCTGCTCGAAATCGCCGAGCGCACCGACGTGCCGGTCTATCAGGGCGCGGAGTTTCCCCTGCTGAACTCGAAAGAGGAGACCGAGCGCTGGGAGGCGATGTTTGGGAAGATCCCCTACAAGGGCTGCTGGACGGATTACTTCCCCGCTGGCCGGACGTCGATTTTCGAGGAGCGTTACCACGTGCCTGACGTCGTTCCGCCACTGCCCGAGGGAGAACCGAAAATTAAGGCCGCTCCGGAAACCGCTGCCGAGTTCATCGTCGAGGCCGTCCACAAGTATCCCGGCGAGGTCGTCATCTGGTCCGGAGCGCCGCTCACCAATATCGCGCTGGCCTTGCGGCTCTCGCCGGACGTGGCAACCCTGGCGAAGGAGTTCGTGCTGATGGGCGGCGGCCTGTACGCCGACAAGGGTGGGGCCAACCCCACCGACGCGCGCCGCGAATTTAACTGGTGGTTCGACCCCGAAGCGGCGCGGATCGCGCTGCGCGCCCCCTGGAAGAAGGTCACGATTACCCCCATCGATATTTCCGTGAAGACGCGCCTCGGCCCGGAAATCCAGGACGCGATCAACCGCTCTCCGACACCCGTGGCGCGGTACCTCGCCCAGTACTCGCTTCCAGGCTACATGTGGGACGAGATCGCCGGCATTGCGCTCATCGAGCCTTCCATCATTACCGACCAGCGGCAGATGTACGTGGACGTGGACATCGACCACGGCCCCAGTTACGGCATGACGCTGTTCTGGGAGGCAGGCAGTACCGTCGCGCCTTATTTGCGTCCGGCGACCGTGCAGTTCGACTTGAACACCGAGCAGTTCTACAAGATTTACACCGACCTCATGACCCGTGCCTCAATTTCCTGGGCCGCCAAGAAATAGCAATAGTAGCGGGCAACGCAGGGGTCTCAAGTTAAGTGGCCCACGCATCGGCCACGTTTCTCGGTCCCTGCGACAGCGGGCTGAGTCTTGTGCCGAACTTCAGCGGCCCGATCAAGTCACCAGATCAAAGAGATATCTGACGAAACTCTTGAATTACGACGTATGACTATCATGCTTGATCCGGCGAATAAAAAGGGGGCCGCGGGTTTGGTATAAATACTACCTGTTGACAACAGAGTACACGCATGGTACAGTTCTCGTTGACTCTATCCCTTCCGCCTTCGCACCTATGACACGGGTCAGGGCGGACCTTGGCGGGCCGGTACCCCCCCGCCGTTCGACCCGGGCGGCGCCTGGGATCGAAACGGAAGAGAGAAGTGACGAATAAAGCGCGAATGTTACTGAAAACAGGCTGCTTAAAATGGATTGCAAGCTGGCCCGATTTGCCGCCGCCTGGGTGCGGCTCTGTTCGCGCAATCAGCGCAAGCCCGTGTTCGTAGTAGCACGCTCATCTGCAGAGACTTAGTGGTAGCGCCGGAGGTAACGTGATAATCAGACTTTAACGTTCCGAATCTGGAATGTCCTTTAGAATCAGTGAAAATCTCTGGAATGAACAGGAAACGAACCGGAAAATGGCAGTGGAGGACGGCCACGAAGGCCGAGCTGCCGTGGCCGTGCGCTACGAGCGCCCCAGCCGTTGCCAACCTCATCTACTCCGCCTACCGTCGCGCGGGGGGATTCGTCAAACGGCAGGCCAGGCTGTCGTGGCAGGACGGACGCGGCCGGAGTGGCCCATATTCGTCTTTCATTCTCCACTATCTGATCCGCTCCGAAGCTCTTTGTCAACGCCGTCGTTTCCAAGATGCGGCCACGGCAGGGGCCGATAGGTAATGAGAAGCTATGAATCTCTGGAGGCAGGGCCTGCAGGACCCTGCGTGGCGGGCTGCCATCCCGGTGGGCGCTGACTGGGGCTCTGGAAACAAAAAAGAGGGAGAAGCTCTCGCCCCTCCCTCCAAGCGTCGGGTGTTGGGTCTAAATTCTAGGCACAGCGTTACCGGCGTTCCAAGCAGGGCCCGGAACACCGAAATGCGTACCCACACGGGGAACAGCATTCACGATTCCAAACCAGCCTCCCGCTGCGCGACGGCCCGCTTCTGCTTAAGCCGTTCCTATTCAAGCAACCAGGAGGCTGAGGGCGGACGAATCATTGTCAGGTGACGCGTTTGACCGTCTTACCATCTTCAATATTTGGGAGATCGGATACCGATTATTGCAGCAAGCTCGTCTAAGGAGGTGACACCAAAGCCGGCCCGAGTCGACCTCGCGCGTCTTGACATCTCATCGCCCACCAGGGTAGGTTGGCATGAAGGGGCACGGGCTTGCCCGCGCATTCTTAAGACTCCAAGCTCCGATGATCGACATCCATTGCCACCCCCTTCCCGAAATTGACGACGGCCCCGACTCCTTCGACGAGGCGGTGGAGATGTGCCGTATGGCGGCCAATGACGGGATCACGCACCTCGTGGCCACGCCGCACTGCAACTACCGATACCCGTTCCAGCCGTTGCGGAATCACGACAAGCTCTCGAGCCTCCAGGCGGCGGTCGGCGGGAGTCCGCAATTGTTGCTGGGCTGCGACTTCCACCTGTCTTATGACAATATCCAACGGCTCATCGAGCATCGGGGTGAATACACGATCAATCGCACGCGGTACGTGCTGGTGGAGTTCGATGACCACTTCATTCCGGAACAGTACGATTCGGTCTTCTACGACCTGCAAGTGGCCGGACTCATTCCCATTCTTACCCATCCGGAGCGCAACGCCATCTTTCGCCGCAAGCCCGGACTGCTTTACCGCTGGGCCACCAAGGGATGCCTGGTGCAGGTGACGGCGCAGTCGTATACCGGCGGCTTCGGCTCGGAGGCGCGGCGCTTCGCCGAGTTCTGGCTCGACCGCAACCTGATTCACTTTTTTGCCAGCGACGCGCATGACGCCAAGCACCGCCCGCCCATCCTCTCCGCCTGCTACCAGAAGCTCGTGGAAACCAAAGGGCCGGCCGGCGCCGAACTGCTCATGCAGCGGAACCCCGAGGCGGTGATTAAAGGTCTGCCCCTGCCTCCGGGGCCCCAACCGCTTTCGGAAGACGAGGCCAAGCCGAAGCGGAACTGGTTTTCGTTCCTGAGGCGGGGCTAGCCGCTAACCACTAGCCACTTGTCTTTCATGTTTGCTCGAAGAATCTATGTCGAGGTGCTGGAGCCCGCCGGTCCGAGACCTTGCTCGCTCGCCTGGCTGGATAGCTTCGCCATGCGCAGTTTCACGGGCCGCTCGGCTTTCGACGAAACCTTGCCGGCGGGCGACGGCCAGCTCGAAGCGGGGCTTCTTGTGGACCTGAATGGCCTGCAGCGTGACATGGAGGATTGGCTCACCCGCAAGTTCGGCGTCGGCCAAGCCGTAAAGTTGCGGCTGACCGAGGAGAGCAGAACGCAGAGAGGAAAGGGCACACGTTCCTGACTTTTCCCGACTCTGGATATTTCAGGAAGGAGGAAGTGGATTTCGAGTTGCCCCGCTACCCACTTCCCCAGGTAGTCATAAGTGTTGGATTGATATTTAAATACTCCAAAGCAAATGGGGATGCAAGAACTTTTTTTGGCCGACGGCGTCGCACACAAAAGGTGGTCACGGGCCCCCGTCCGGCGGGCGTGGCGCTGGGGTGGGGTAGTGGGTCAATTGATGTAGAGGCGGCTTTATGCCGCCACAAAATGGCGGGGTAAACCCGCCGCTACGAGCCTCGGGGCGGCCACGATGCAGGCCGGGCGATGGCCGGTTATAATGGTTTGGCACGGCGACGGCAAGAAGAGGGGCGGGAGTCGCCCATTCACCCATGAGCTACCTTATCGCATCTTTCGAAGTCAGTGCCAGGGCAGTGCCTGGGCCGGTTCAAGTCCGCTTCATGCACCTGCTTTCGGGCATCGCCACGCGTCATAGCGATACGATGGACGCCGTGTTCCGGCTAAACGGCCAGCGCGTATGCGTCTCAATCTCCTGCCCGGCGCTCAGCGAGCTCCGCGAGCGCCAGGGAAAATATCTCACCGACCAGCAACTTGCTGAGATCGCCGCGCTCTTTCTTCGCCGGACTCTGGAGCAAGGGTATGACCCCACGCAAGCCGAGCTGTACATCGGCGGGACAGCCCTTAGGGATCTCGGGCGGCAATTGGGGTGTCTGTGAAAAGCAGGGGCCAGGTGTCAGGTGTCAGGTCTCAGTTCCACCGACACCTTTCATTCGCCCTCTGAGACCGGAGTACCTTACCGCCGGGGGGCCTGGTACCTGGCCCCTGAACCTGAAACCTGTTCTTCTATGTGCGGCATCGTTGCTTACACCGGTCATCAGACCGCCCGCGAGATTCTCGTCGAGGGCTTGAAGCGTCTCGAATATCGCGGCTATGACTCGGCCGGGATCGCAATTCTCGACACCAGTTCAGCCTATCTTGCGAAAGCGGTGGGCAAGGTGGCGGCGCTCGAAGCGCGCGTCCGCGAGGACAGCCCGGCGGGCGGGGTGGGCATCGCGCATACCCGTTGGGCCACGCATGGCAAGCCCACCGAGGCCAACGCTCATCCGCACACAGACTGTCCGGGCGCGATTTTCCTGGTCCACAACGGCATCATTGAGAATTTCCAGCCTCTGAAGAGCCGGCTCGCCGCCGCGGGCCACTCCTTTCGCAGCGAGACCGACACCGAGACCCTGGCCCACCTGATCGAGAGCTACTACCGGGGCGACCTGGAATCCGCCGTGCAGCGGGCGCTGCTGGACGTGCAGGGAACCTACGGCATTGCGGTGATGCACACGGCGCATTCCCGGCAAATTGTGCTGGCGCGGCGCGGCAGCCCCATCGTGCTCGGCATCGGTAAGCATGAGACTCTCGCCGCATCGGATGTCTCGGCGCTCGCCCAACACACCGACCAGGTGGTCTACCTCGAAGACAACGAGGTCGCCAGCATCTCGCCGGGCGAGTTCTCCATCAAGACGCTCGACAACCAGTCGGTGAGGCGCTCGACCACCCAACTCGAAGGCGGTTCGGAGATGATGGACCGCGGCGCGTTTCCGCATTTCATGCTTAAGGAAATTTTTGAGCAGCCCGAGGCGGTGGAGAACGCCCTGCGCGGCCGCGTGAATCACTCCGAGGGAGTGGCGAAGCTCGGTGGCCTCGAGTCGGTGCTCGATCGGCTGCACCAGGTCCGACAGCTCATCATTGTCAGTTGCGGCACCAGTTACTACGCCGGCCTCTATGCGCGTTACGTCTTCGAGTCCCTCACCGACCTGATGGTCGAAACCGAACTGGCTTCGGAGTTCCGTTATCGCAAGCTGAACATCCGGCAGAACACCGCAGTGCTCGCCATCAGCCAATCGGGCGAGACGGCGGACACGCTCGCCGCCTTGCGGGAGGCGAAGCGCAAGGGGGCTCTGGTGCTCGGCCTGGTCAACGTGGTGGGCTCCACCATCGCGCGCGAAGCTCACGCCGGCGTCTACTCACACGCCGGGATCGAAGTGGGCGTGGCGTCCACCAAGTCGTTCACCTCGCAGCTCACCATTCTTACCCTGATGGCTCTGCTCATCGGACGCAGCCGCGACCTCTCGTACGAGCAGGGCGAATCCATCCTGCGGGGTCTCGAGCAGATTCCGGAGCAGGTCCGCGAAATCCTGAAGCAGTCGGACCGCATCCGCGGGCTGGCCGAGAAGTACTGCCCGGCCGCGCATTTTCTCTACATCGGGCGCAAGTACCAGTATCCGATTGCGCTCGAAGGCGCGCTCAAGCTCAAGGAGATTGCCTACATTCACGCCGAGGGCTACGCGGCGGGCGAGATGAAGCACGGCCCGATTGCGCTGGTGGACCCGTCGTTTCCCACCCTGGCTCTCGCTCCTGAGGACGGCTCTTACGACAAGGTGATGTCAAACGTGCAGGAGATTCGGGCCCGCGAAGGGCATGTCTTGGCCGTGACCTCCACCGGCAACACCGGGCTTGGGCCGCTCGTGGACGACGTCATCGAAGTGCCGCGCAACCTCGAAATGCTGACCCCCATTCTCACCGTCGTCCCCCTGCAACTGTTCGCTTACCACTGCGCGGTGTTGCGCGGCTGCGACGTCGACCAGCCGCGAAACCTGGCGAAGAGTGTCACCGTGGAATAGCGAGACCGGCAGCGGCGCCGGGATCGGCGATCCCTTGCAACTCCTCCCATCTCGACTTATGATGTCCTCGATCGGGTAGTTGAAGATTCAAACTTGTGCCGGGACCACCTTAAGGGGGGAGCGAATGCCGAGGGTTTGGCGTGCGCAGTGGTTGAGCCGATTGCGCTCGGTTGGCTGCGGGCTCACCGGTCTTGCCCTGGCCCTGGCTGGGAGCGCGCCGTCGCCGGCGCAAGAAAAGCCGTGTCCCCAAAAGCCTCCGGCCTACCAGTATCTTCGTTACGACGAGGACTTCAGCTACCTGCGCAGTCCTCAGTGCCGCACGGACCCGTGGGATCCCCTCAAATACATCGCGCTCAAGCCGCAGGGCGGGTGGTACCTGTCACTGGGCGGAGAGTCGAGGCAGACGCTCGAATACTTTCACAATGCCTCCTGGGGCCAGGCCCCGCAGAGCCCGCCTTACACGCTCGAGCGTTACATGGGTCAGGCCGACCTGCATCTCGGCGCGCGCCTGCGATTCTTCGGCCAACTCAAGAGCGGGCTCGAATTCGGGCGCACCGGCGGACCGCGCCCGCCCATCGACGAGGATAAGCTCGACCTGAACCAGGCGTTTGTGGACGTCACGCTGGTTCACGCCGTCGGCCATTCCTTCACGGTGCGCGCCGGACGGCAGGAGCTGGCTTTTGGCGCCAACCGCTGGGTCTCAACCCGCGAAGGGCCGAATGTCCACCAGACGTTCGACGGAGTGCGCTTCATCCTCGCCGCCGGCCCTTGGCACGTGGACGCCTTTGCCACCAAGGCCGTCGAGACCAATTTCGGCTTCTTCGACGATGAGCCGGACCCAGGCCGCACCTTCTGGGGCGTCTACGTCGTGCGGCCGTTGCCCGCTGTGCGCGGTAGTCACATTGATCTTTACTATCTCGGGTTCGAGCACGGCATGGCGCGCTTCAATCAGGGGACGGCGCGCGAGCTCCGTCATATGCTGGGGACGAGGCTCTGGGGCTCGCGGGGCGCCTGGGACTACGACCTGGAACCGGCGGCGCAGTGGGGCAGGTTCGGCCCGAACCCCATCCGCGCTTGGGGCGTGGAGTCGGACACGGGGTACACGGCAACTTCGGTGCGGTTCAAACCGCGCCTCGGCTTGATTGCCGATGCCGCCAGCGGCGATCGGAGTGCTGCCGACCTGAGACTCCAGACTTTCAACCCGCTCTTTCCGCGCGGCGTCTACGACCAGATCATCAACCTGAACGGCCATAGCAACTTTCTGCTGCTGCAGCCCACCCTCTCGGCCCACCTTCATCCCCGCTTCACGCTCACTCCGGAATGGTCCGTCTACTGGCGCGAGAGCCTGGGCGACGGGGTCTACGGCGTGGGCGGAAACCTGGTGCGCCCGGCCGGCAACAGTAGCGCGCGCTATGTCGGCAGCCAGCCTACACTGTTGGCTCAGTGGAACATCCAGCGCCACATCAGCGTCGTGGGCATCTACGCCCACTTTTTCCCCGGCCCGTTCCTGCGCCAGACAGGTCCGGCGCGAAACGTCAACTGGGTGACCGGTTGGATCGATTACAAGTTCTGAGCCGGAAGGCGGGGCAGTCCGGAGCGTCGGGGTGAGGCGGCCCTCGGCTCGCTGGACTTCTGGCCTGGCTTGCAATCTTTGCCGGGCCCGGACGTAGTACAGGATGAGTGCCGTCAGAGACGAGCGGATGGACGAGACGACACTGCGTGGGGTGGCGGAGAAGGCGGCGGCAGGCGATCAGAATTCGCTGGCCACGCTCTACACCGAGTTTCACGGCCGCGTGTTCGGGCTGTGCCGGTACATGTTGGGATCCGAGATGGAAGCGGAAGACGCCGCCAGCGACATTTTCACCCGGCTGCCGAAGGCCTTGCAAAGTTACGACAGCTCGTTCCCGTTTCCGCGCTGGCTTTTAAGCGTGGCGAGCAACCATTGCGTGGACCTGCTGCGGAAACGGCGCACGGAGCAGCGCGTCTTTGAGCCGTCCGAGGACACGGCGGTAGAGTATCCCGCCTTGGAGGCTTCGCCGCTCCAGGAGTTGCTCACCGCCGAATCGCGTGACGCCGTCCGCGCCGCGGTCGCGGCGATGCCTGAGCGCTACCGCGTGCCATTGGCGCTGCGCTACTACAACGAGCTGAGCTACGACGAAATCGGGGCCGCCCTGGGTGAGACGCGGAACAACGTGGCCACCCTGATTTTCCGGGCCAAGAGAGAGCTGCGCGCGGCTTTGTCCGGGGCGCCGAAGGAGAAATCACGATGAAGTGCTTCCCCGAACTGACCTACTCCATTTACGCCGACGGCGAGCTTCCGGCGGAAGAGGTGCGGCAGGTGGAGGCCCATCTCGCCGTTTGTCCGCGCTGCCGGGCGCTCGCGGACGCGTGGCGCATGGAGAGTCGGCTTCTCGCGAAAGTTCTTCAGGAAGTTCCGAACGTCGTGTCCGGTCGAAGCAAGGTTGGGCTAAGCATTCTGTGGACGGCGGCGTCGGCGCTTGTGGCCGCCCTCGGCCTCGACCAGGCGGTGACGGGAATCGAAAGAATGATTCCAAGTTCGGCGGGCTGGCTCAACCAGTTCAGCCGCGCCTGGATTGAGAACTTGCTGTTCAACGCCGGCCTCAACCTGGTGAGAGAAGGGCCCGCGCTGCTGAACGGCCTCATGACCGCCGTAGGGTTCGGCATTCTCCTGGCGCTCATTGTCACCAGCGTTCGCTTCTTCGCGAAGCACCACCCCATGTCGCTTGCGGTTTTGGCCGGCTTGGGACTGGTTGTGCTCATGGCGCAGCCTGCCTCCGCGATCGAGAGACGGAAGGGCAATGTGGTCTCGGTCGCGGCTGGCGAGACGGTGCAGGATTCGCTGCTCGCGACCGGCGACACCGTGGATATCGTGGGAAACGTCAACGGCAACCTGTTCGCGGCTTGTCAACGCATGACGGTGCGGGGCGACGTCAAGGGTGACGTGGTGTCTTTCGGCCAGATCGTCCAGATCGAAGGAACGGTGGAAGGCAACGTCTATGCCTGGGCGGAAACGGTGACGATCTCGGGGCACGTCACCGGCAGCGTCTTTGGCTGGACGCAGACCGTGACGGTCGAGTCCGGCGGACGAGTGGATATGGACGTGACGTCGGGTGGGGAGGACCTGCGCGTGGACGGCAACGTGGGCCGGAACGTGAGTTTCCTCGGCGCGAGCACAGAACTGAAAGGAGCAGTCGGCGGGAATTTCCAAGCTTACGCTGGCCAGGTCGCCGTGCTCAGTTCCTCACGCATCGGAGGCAGCCTAGAAGCTCATGTTGACAAGAAGGAGCAGGTGGATATCGAGCCGGGCGCGACGATCGCGGGTAAGACGGACATTCGCTTGAAGGAGAAGCCCCGAAGTAAGTACACTGAGCGCAGTTTCTACTTCTGGCAGGCGATTGAGCTGGTTGCCGCGCTCATCCTCGGGCTCCTGGTCTTCTGGCTTTTTCCCACTCTGTTCGGAGCGCGAATAGCCACGGCGGGCGCCTTGCTGCGGGAGCTGGGCATCGGATTCCTGATCCTGATTGCGACGCCTATCGCCGCTATCATCGCAGGCATTACGCTGGTCGGCCTGCCGGTGGCGATTCTCAGCCTGATGGCGTGGATTGCGGGGTGTTATCTCGCCAAGGTCTTTGTGGCGGCGTGGATCGGTCGCACAATCGTGCCGTCGCGGCCTGCGGTGGGATCGTCTGCGCTCGGGCTCCTGCTCGGGCTGGCGATCATCTTCGTAGCGGTCAATCTGCCTTATGTCGGCGGCTGGCTATGGCTCTTGGTCCTTCTGGTGGGGCTGGGCATGGCATTCAGCCAGTGGCACAGGTCGCGGCGGGCAATCGCGCCATGACTCCATCAGCCGATCGCTGAATTAATCGAGCCGGTTGGCGAATTTCGATTCGAGATAAGTGACGGGGATGTCGTAGAGCATCACCTTCGGCGATTGCCGCAGGCTGTCGTGGATGAAACAGATGTGCGTGCACCAGCACTGGTCACGCACGATGGAATCGAGTTCTTCTTTCCGGGTTTGAGTTTCCCAGAACTTCCCGAAATCACAATCGAAGTCGCGCAGGCTGGCAAGCTTGCCGCGCAACTCGCAGGCGCGCACATTACCGTTGAAGTCAATCACCACGGCCGTCTCGCCCGCCGTGCAGGGCATCGGCCAGGCGTGCGGTGACTCGATGTTCTCAAGCTGTACCTTGTTGTGGAAGGCCATCGTGCCCTCGTAATACGCCTCACCGAATGTCCGCTCGACCCCCTCGATCCGCCGCAGGATGCTGGGCGCGTAGTGCCGATAGACCTTCTGAATTTCCTTATAGAGGGCGGGCAGACGCTCGGCCGGAATCTGCTTGAGGCTTGCGTCCGGCGCGTTGCCGCGGATGATGTTGAAGTAGTGCCCGTCCACGGCGCACTCACGCTTCACGAACTCCGCAATGTCCAATACGTGGTCAAAGTTCTCGGCGCAAATCACGGTGTTGATATTCACCCGCAAGTTGGCAAATCGCTCGCGGCAGGTTTGAATCGCATCGAGCGTTGCGAGGGTCTTCGCAAAATTGCCCGGCACCGCGCGGATGGAATCCTGCATCTCGTCGAGGCCGTCCAGGGCGACGTTCAAGTCAACGTGAAGTTCGGGGTTTTCGACCAGGATTCGCTCCACCCACTCCGCCGTGCGTTCCGGCAGCAGGCCGTTGGTGGGCAGGTTCACCCAGCGGACGCCGTTGCCAACGCAAAACAGGTCAATGATCTCCACCAGCTCCTTTCGCAACATGGGCTCGCCGCCGGAGAGCCACAGGTCGGTGAACTTTGGCATGGTCCGCGAAAGCTTCCGGATTTCGTCGAGCGTCAGGTCGCCGCGCTGGTTGAGCTCTTCCCAGTAGAAACACGTCCGGCACTTGGCGTTGCAGACTGAGGTGACGAAGAAGATGACGGTCTTCAGCCGCCGGCGCTCCGTGAGCGCGCTGTAGATTCTTCCGAGGCTGGACGCGGAGCTGGCCAGCATTTCGAACTCATCTTATCAGTAAACGATGTCTAGGTACGCGTCATAGAACCGGTGCTGGAATCCCACGAAGTTCCCGAACAATGGTGACGTCACATTGCTATAAACGTCGCGCGGATTCGCATGATCCGTCAGGTTGTACACCGTGAAGGCGATCCGGAACTTGTGCTTCTCGAACCAGGGGAGCCGCGGGATGCGAAAGTCCTTGGTCAGTTTCACGTCGAGCGACGCGAACGCCGGAAACCGCAGGCTGTTGGGCGCGCTGGCGTAGTTCTCGACCACATTGAACGCCGAGTAAGGGAAGCCGGAATGCACGTCGAGGACGGGGCTCACGGTGAACTCTGCGGGCAGCTTGAACCGTCCCCAGGTGACCACGCGGTTCGGCACATTCGAAGGCAGGAAGCCGAATAGGTTGGGACGAATCACCGGCTGTTCGAAAGGCACGTAGATGGACGAAAGCGTGTTCAGGTCGCCGCGGGCCAGGCTATTGACGTAAGAAATGTTGATGTCGGCTCGTTCGGTTGGATGAAGCCGCAAGGTGGATTCGAATTCGTGATAACGCGAAACGCCGGTGTTCGAAAGCAGCAGGGTGGGCTGGGTGCCGGTAACCTGAAGCGGGTTAATGACGAACTCCTGATAGGTGCGGCTCGAGAGGTAGCTCAGGCGCAGAAGCACGTTGGGGCGCAACTCGCGGTCCGCCTCCACGTTCCAAGTCACGTTGTGTGGCGTTGAGGCCAGGCGATTGTGCGTCGGCACGATCTGCTGCCCGTTTTCGCCGAACTTGACGTAGGCGTTCTGAAAGGTCACCGATAACCCCTGCGGGCCGCACGCCGGGTCGAAGCACGTGACCACGCGGGTGGGGTTCTGGACGAAATCCCCGGCCAGAAGCGGCACGCGGTCATAAAAGAGGCCGATGCCGGAGCGGAAGATCGTCTTGCCACTTTCGCCGGGAGAATAGACCAAACCAAAACGCGGCGCCGCCGTGGCCGGATCGCCGATGCTCTGCCCGGAGAATCGCACACCGGCGTCCGCCGCCAGGTGCCGGTTGAACGCCCAGTGGTCTTCGGCGAACACCGCCGCCTCAACGTCGGTGGCGTTCAGCTTTCCGGGACCGATGAAGTCAATCCGTTCCGCCACGGTGCCGTCCTCCCGCTGGATGAGTACCGGGCGCGAATCGCTCGTCCCGGTGTAAGTCCGCCGGACGATCTCGGCGCCCAGCTTGGGCTGGTGCTTGCCGTGCCAATCCCGGCGCGCAAATTCGAAGGTCTGGCTCAATTGCTGCTGGTCACTGGTGCGATTGTAGGTGTTGAAGAAATTGCCGCTCCAGCCCTCCGGAGTCACTTGCTGGTCGAGCGGGCCCTGGCCGTGGGCGTTGGAATCGAAGCGCGTGAACTGGAAGAGCGTGCTCAGGATGCTGCCGGAACTGAAAAGGTAACGGTCGGTCAATCCGGCCGCGAATCCGCTCTGTCCGTAGTCGGACGACGCCGTCTGCGGCACCAGCGAGTTGATGTCGGCGAACTGCACCCGCTTGGGAAAGAAGTCGAGGCTCGCGTTCAGCAGGTGCTGACCGGAAAGGATGTACTGCAGGCTGGTGAAAGAATTGAACCCCTGGGTCTTGATCTCGTTCGCCGGGTAGGCGAGGCCGCGCACCGGCTGCTTGAGAATGTCATACTCGAAGGCTTCCGAAATGTTCAGCTTGTTTTCGAGCAAGGGTCCCGTGACGTAAAGGCGCGGCTCGTCGTCGGCAATGCCCACAATGTGTCCCCCCTTGACGCGCGGCGTGGGCAGAAAATCGCTGAGCGAGTAATCGAACTTGCTCGAAGGCGCCTTAGTCTCGACGGTCGCCAGCCCTCCCGAGAACCGGCCGTAATCGGCGCGATAGGTGCTCTTGTAAACCTGCAGGGACTCGACCGCGTCGATGGGGATTTCGATGGAAAACGCGCCCGTAACCGGGTCGACCATCTCAGCGGAATCCACCAGCAGCAGCCCCTGACTTTCCACCGCCCCCTTGATGTTCGTCTTGCCGTCGGGGGTGCGGATGACGCCGGGCACGAGCGGCAGCGCCGCCTTGAATTTCTGTTCGATGAGGGGCAGCGTCTGGAGCTGGGACGCGCTCAGTGTGGAGGCGGCCGAGGCGTGCTGCTCCTCCACCGTCGCCGGCTTCTCGCGCACCTCCACGCTCTGCTTCACCACTACCTCGGCGGGCAAAGCCAGTTGCAGAAAAGGCGGTGGCTGGTCCGTGATCTCGATATTCTCCTTGGACACCGGCTCGTACCCTACAGCGGCGCAGGTCAACGCGTAGGTTCCCGGGGCCAGTCCGGGGCACGCGAACTCCCCTTTTTCGCCCGTGGTCACGGCAAGTCCCTGGTCGGGAAGCATGCGGCCGGTCAGGGTGCAGCTTGCCCCCGCAATCGGCGCACTCTTCTCCGTCACCACCTGGCCTTTCAAATCCTGGCTCTGGGGTCGGGCCGGACTTTGCGCGCCGAGGGCGGGCGCTGTGGCTAAAACCGCAGCAAGAGCAAGCGTCAGTCGGGCCGGCCGGCGCCGCCCTCGCGTTATAGTCTGAAGCATAAGTTATTTGGATGCCGCGGCCCGGCTTTTCGGCGGACTCATTGTACCCGAGATTGTTTCCCAGCAGCCGCGACATGGCTTAAAATGTCGAGCGAGCGTACAGGCGTGGAGGCGTTCGACCAGACCGGGCACCGGCAGGGCGGAATGAACGACACCCGTCCCCTCGGGGTGGTGTTGTTTCAGCTCGGCGGCCCGGACTCACTCGTGTCAGTCGAGCCTTTTCTTTTCAATCTCTTCTCCGATCCCGACATTATTGATTTCCCCTTCGCGCGCCTGGCGCGTCCTGCTCTGGCGCGGCTCATCTCTTCGCGGCGCGCCCGGCACGTGCAGAAGCACTACGCCGAAATCGGCGGCAAGTCGCCCATTCGCGAGCTGACCGAGCAGCAGGCCGCGGCGCTCGAAGCGGAGTTACGGCGCTCACTCGACGCCCGGGTCTTCGTCGCTATGCGTTACTGGCGCCCTCTGACCGAGGAGGCGATCCGGCGGGCTCAGGGGTGCCGCGAACTGATCCTGCTGCCCCTTTACCCCCAGTATTCCACCACCACAACACGCAGCAGCTTGAATGAGTGGCAGCGGCAGTACGCCAAACTGAATGGCGCCCGCGCGCCGGTTCGGATAATCCATCACTTCTACGATCACCCTCTGTACATCGAGGCTGTGGTCGAGCGGATCAACGAAGGGCTGCAAGGTTTCGGGGATCACGCAGCGACATCTGTAGTAAATGGCCGGATGCCTGCCCCAACCCCCGACCCCCGACCCCTGACCCCTGACCCCTCCGCTGACGTTCACCTCGTCTTCAGCGCTCATGGCGTGCCGATGAAGGCAATTGAGGCTGGCGACCCCTACCGGGAGCACATCGAGGCCACGGTGCGGTTGGTATGCGAGAGCGGCCGTTGGCCGAATCCGCATACCCTTTGTTATCAGAGCCGCGTGGGCCCCGGCCGATGGCTCGCCCCTTCGCTTGACACCACCTTGCACAAACTGGCGTCCGAAGGGGCGCGCCGCGTGCTTGTCGTCCCTATCGCCTTCGTTACCGACCACGTCGAGACGTTGCACGAGATTGACATCGAAGCGCGTCGGCTGGCCCATCGGCTCGGCATTCCGGAGTTTGCCACCATGTCCGGCCTCAACGACTCACCCACCTTCATTCGGGCTCTGGCCGACCTGGTGCGCAAGGCCCTGGAAGATAGCCCACAGACACCGTGAAAGGAGAAATCATGAACTATCGAAAAGCAGCGTGGACGGCGGTCTTGATCACCGGCCTGGCCGTCGTGACCAGTGGTTCGTTCGGCGCCCGCCCCGCCGAGGTCGCGCAGGCGGCGACAGCCGGGAAGACAGCGACGATTGAAGGTTACGTCGTGGACTCCGCCTGTGCCTTCGTCCGCAACGTCCAAAAGCCGCGCGGTGAGGATTGCGCCTTGAAGTGCGCCCGGGCGGGGTCGCCGCTGGTTATCCTGGCCAATGACGGCACGCTCTACTGGCCGATTTCGAGCGCCATGCCGGCCGTGGGCGAGAACCCGCGCATGATGAAGTACGCCGGGCAGCGAGTCTCCGCCACCGGCGCCGTCTACCAGCGAAGCGGCGCTCACGCCATCGTGATTGAGAAGATTGTAGTCATCGGCAAATAATTTGGCGCGCCGTATCGCCGCTGATTTGCGCCCATTGCTCAGTGAGAGTTTCCAAGCACGATTGCAGGCCAATCTTGAAAGGAGAGCATCCATGTCGAGCACGCCGAAACCCACCCCGGAACCGCCCAAGGCCCGTCCCATCCCCGAGGGCTTTCCCACCGTCACACCGTACCTTCTTGTCAAGCAGCCCGCCCCGCTTGCCGATTTCGTCAAGTGGGCGTTCGGTGGCGTGGAGGTCTTCAGCGCCAAGGGTGGACTGCACACTCACATCCGGCTTGGCGACTCGATCGTGATGATCGACGGCGCCCCATCCATGCCCTACGACGAGACACCGGCAGCGCTGCACTTCTATGTGCCCGACATTGATGCCGTGTACCGTCGGGCCGTCGAAGCAGGCGCCACGCCGATCGCGCCGCCGGCAGATCACGACTATGGCGAGCGTGGAGCGAGCCTCAAGGACGCTCACGGCAATTTGTGGTACCTCGCCACGCCGCTTTCCGGCCAGGTCGTCCGTGAAGGTTTCCGCAGCGTCACGCCGTACCTCCATCCCCGCAGCGCTGGCAAGATGATCGAATTCCTCAAGCAGGCCTTTGAAGCGAAGGAAGTGGCGCGGTATACGGACGCGGATGGCAGAGTGGCGCACGCCGAAGTGCAGATCGGGGATTCCATGGTCGAAATGGGCGAGCCGCGCGGTTCCTATCAACCGATGCCTGCCGCGATTTACCTATACGTCGAGGACGTGGACGCAACTTACAGGCGCGCCCTGCAAGCCGGTGCAACGTCGGTACAGACGCCCGAGGACAAGCCCTATGGCGACCGCAACGCCGGCGTGAAAGATGCGTTCGGGCACACTTGGTGGCTCGCCACGCACCTTCGGGACTGGTGATGTAACATAATACTGTCCTCTGCCGATTCCAAGTCGCCCTAGCCCTCTCCCTTGGGGAGAGGGTGGACCGCCGCTGGCGCTCTCACCAGCCGGAGCGGGCCGGGCGAGGGGCATTCGAAACTAATCGCACGATTAGGCGCGCAGAGTAACGCCACCGTCTCGGCGGCAGGCATCGCGCTCAGAGCGTGCCCGTGGCAAGGCCAAGGGATGCCAGCCTGTCGGCAGCTCAAGAATTGAAGCCGGAATGTTACTGATTCTAAAAGTGAGACTGCAAATGTCATCCCCGATTGCGGTTTCACCTGTTGCGCGATCTCGTCTCGGCATTCCTTTGCCCCCCTCTAGACAAGCTCTATTTGCTTTCGGGGCCGGAACGCCCCGGATTCCAGACAGGCGACCGGTCGGGACGGGCTCCGCGCGACTCGGAGCGTCAGGGGCATCCCGTTGGCGCGGGCGGGAATCCAACCGTACGAAAGGGGCAAGCGGGCCGCAGGCGCGCTCAAAAGGGCCGGGGGCTGCGCACTCGAAGGCCCAAAGACCTGGGGAAATGAACCATGAGCAGACTGAACCCGCGCGGAGCGGTTTTCACCTTGTGGGCCCTGCTGGCCTTGTCCGGCGCATTGATGCTGGGCGCGTGCAACCTGGTGAACCACGCTTCGGCGCCCGACGACCAAGCGATCATCCAGAGCGTTCAGTCCCGGTTCTTTCAGGATTCCGCCCTCAAGACGCGCGACATCCGCGTTGACTCGCAAAACGGCGTGGTCACGCTCACCGGCACGGTCGCATCCGACACGGAAAAGGCTGCGGCGGAGGGTCTGGCGCGCCAGGCGAACGGCGTTACGCAAGTGGTGGACGAATTGACGCTCTCGGCGCCCACTCAGGTCGCTCTTCCGGCAACTGTGCCTTCAGCGGAGGCTGCGCAACCTGTCGAGCAGCCTGCGGCCGCTCCGCCCGCACGCGCACGGCGAGCCCGTCAAGCCCGTCCGGCGCGACGGCCCGTGCCTGCCGCACAAGTGACCGATTCCACCGCCCCGGCGTCGAGCCCGGTTTCCATGCCGGCGCCGGCCCCGACCGCACCGGCTCCGGTTGTCGGACAGGCCGCAGAACCCGCTCCTCCGCCTCCGCCTCCGCCTCCTCCGCCACCGACGGCGACCGTGCCTTCGGGCACCACGGTCACCGTGCGCATGATTGACGGCATCGATTCCAAAGTGAACCAGGCGGGGCAGACGTTTGCCGCGAGCCTGGTTTCCCCGGTCGTGGTTGGGAACCAAGTCGTGTTTCCGCAGGGTTCCGATGCGCAGGTGCGGCTGGCGAACGCCTCAGACTCCGGCAAGTTCAAGGGCGCGGCGCAACTGCAGGTTGAGCTCATCTCCATCTCGGCGAACGGCGCCACCTACAATGTCCGGAGCGGCTACTACACCGAGAACGGCTCGTCGCGCGGGCGGCGTACGGCCGAAGCCGTGGGGGGCGGCGCGGCCATCGGCGCCATCATCGGGGCCATTGCCGGCGGACGCGCGGGTGCGGCCATCGGGGCCGGGGCCGGCGCCGGGACGGGAGCAGGCGTGCAGGCGGCGAGCGGGCGCAGTCAGGTGAAGATCCCGTCCGAAACCAAGATTGACTTCACGCTGAAGGCTCCCGTGACCGTCACCCTAGGGAACTAGCCTCATGGGGTAGCCTACGCCCCTGTCGCTATGGTAGGAGCTTGCCCTGCCCAGGGCGCCGCAAGCGGCGCTCCTGCGGTGGCAACCCAAGCGCGATTACATCAACAGCAGCCCGCGCGCCTCGGTCTGACGGTCCGAGGTGTTCGAAGCCGGACATCAGAATCCCACTTGCGGACACCGGCAAGGTAACGGAATCGCAGTGTTCATAAGCGTTTGCTGACTGTTAGCGACGGAACGGCATTGGCAAGGGGCTTGCACAGTTGACATGGCGTGTGAAGGTTGCGCGATGCGTGACATGTTTCGGAAGCCGGTCGAGAAATCTGAAACTTCCACGGCGCGCCGAGCGTATTTAGCAAGTGTGGCCGATGCTCGCAATAAGAGCAAGGGCGCGGCGATTTACAATTTGTTGACTTTTTGATGGTACGAGGCAACTAACGAATTGGGCTCACACTGCGTCTAAGGGTGTGGGAATTTTAGAGTGGGGCTAAATGGATCGCAGTCGCTGAAGGTTTGGCGGCCTGGGCGACTGGCGATCCCGAGGAGAAGCACGAGCCCGAGCGGGCTCGCCGCTTTTCATTTAACCCCGCCGCATACTTAACACCGCTGTTTTTCAAATGCAAGCGAAAAATCGAGCGGACAAACTGGGGTAAAGTTCAAGCAATATCGGTCCGACTAAGTCCCCGCCGGAGGGCGCTCACCACTGGAATACGGTGAATCTGAAAGGAGAAAGGAAAATCCATGAACACGCACGGTTTTTTCAAGCGCTTCACTCCGGTGCTCAGCATCTTCTTCGTGATGACGAGCGTAATCGCATTCGGTAAGACCTCGAAAGACATACGCAGGTTGACCCTGACCAGTGCGGCCACGATCAGCGGGACACAGGTGCCGGCAGGAGAGTACGACGTCCGGTGGGTCTCACACAGCCCCGAAGCCACGGTGACCTTCGAGAAGCGCCACAACGTGGTGGCGACGGCGGAAGGAAAGTGGGTGGATCGGCACAACAAGTACGGGCAAAACGCGGTGGTGCTTGAGGCCAACCCGGACGGATCGCGCTCGATTGTTGAGCTTCGCTTCAAGGGAATGTCGGAGGCTTTGGTCTTCGGCGGTTCGTCACCTTCGGCGGCGGTCGTGCCGCTGGAACCACGGGCTCTCACGGTCGGGATGCCCGTCTCGTTCGGATCCAACTCGGGAGATTCGGTCCCCGGGAATAGCGAAGACGAATAGTCCGAACAGTTGGGCGGGCTTTCCTCTGGGCTCGCCTCGGGCAGGGAAAGGGCTGGCGTTTCTCCTGATCTCCTCCGGCCGGGAGCAACATTCCAGCCTTCCCCTGCCACGATTTTAGTTCGCGGGTTGGGCGGGCTCGCTTCTGAGCCTGCCCTTGGTGCGGGGAAGGCTTACAGTTCTCCTGATCTCCTCCGGCCGGGAGCGACTTTCAAGCCTTTCCCCACCACGACTTCTTGCGCATTTCTACTCTTGCGTCGCGTATAGTACTCCCAAAATTGACAAGCGCCAAGCTTCCAAAAGCAGGACCAGCGGTGGTCAGGATACAATGCTTGAGGCATGGTCCCCATACCCCTCGACGACCGCGTGCGCCGAACCACGTTCTGGTTCTCAACCCTGGCATTGATTGCGGCGAACGTGTACGTCTTCTGGATCGAGTTGCAATTCGGTCCCAACCTGAACCGCCTGATCTTTTATTACGGCATCGTCCCGGCCCGCTATACCACGCCGCAAGGTCTCGCCGCCCTGTCGCTCGAAAGTGGTGTGGTTTCGATTGTCGCCTCCATGTTCCTGCACGGCGGGTGGCTCCATCTGCTCGGCAACATGCTGTTCCTCTTTGTCTTCGGGCGCAGCGTCGAAGACCGCTTCGGGCACCTCAAATTCCTGTTCATCTATTTCGCAAGTGGCTTCGCGGGCGCGCTGCTTCACATCGCTCTCAACGCCGGCTCGCGGATTCCCAGTATCGGCGCGAGCGGCGCCATCGCCGGCGTTCTTGGCGCCTATTTCGTCTGCTTTCCCCGCGCGCGGATTACCATCACTATCTTCCCGTTGATTTTCTGGACGTTCGAAGTGATGGCGGTTTTTGTACTCGGCTACTGGTTCTTGCTTCAGTTCCTCGAAGGCTACCAGATGCTCGCCATCGAATCAGCCACCGGCGGCGGCGTGGCTTGGTGGGCCCACGTCGGAGGCTTCGTCGCCGGGATGATTCTTGCTCTGGCGCTCGCGCCGCGACGCTCCCGAACGACGGTCCTCCCCGCGCTCTGACGGGCTCCCGTCATCTCACTTTGAAGCGCTACAGCCGGGCGCAAATCCAGTCGCCGATTTCGTGAGTTCCCAGAGTGCCGCCGAGGTCTTGTGTGGTCTTGCCGTTCTGAAGGGCCTCGCGGACCACGCTCTCGGCGCGGGCAGCGGGCACGGCGTAACCGAGATGATCGAGCATCATCCCAACAGTCAAAATCGCGGCCATGGGGTTGGCGAGGTTCTTGCCAGCGATTTTCGGCGCCGAACCGTGCACGGTCTCGAACATGGATACCTGCCCGGGATGGATGTTCGCCGAGGGCGCGAGTCCCAGGCCGCCCTGCAACTGGGCGCCGAGGTCGCTCAGAATGTCGCCAAACATGTTGCATGTGACGATCACCTCAAACTGGCTCGGGTCGCGCACCATCTCCATGTTCAGGGTATCGACGTAGAGGTGCGACGACTCGAACTGGGGATACCGCTTGCGAACGTCGGCAAAAGTGCGCTGCCACAAGCCATGTCCAAACGGCAGCGCATTGGCCTTGTCGCTCATGCACACCTTTTTCAAGCCGTGCTTCGCGGCGTGCTCGAAAGCATGCACGAGGATCCGCTCCACGCCCTTCCGCGTGTTCACATCTTCCTGAATTGCGATTTCGTCGCTGGTATTGCGCTTAAAGTTGCCGCCCATGCCGACGTACAGGCCTTCCGTGTTTTCACGGAAAATGACGAAATCGACGTCCTGCTCGGTGCGATTCTTCAGCGGGCAGAGCCGCGCATCCAGCAGCTTCACCGGCCGCTGGTTCACGTAAAGGTCGAGGCCAAAGCGAATGCCCAGCAGGATGTCCGCCGCGTGCTGGTTCGAGGGAACGCGCGGGTCGCCGAGCGCGCCGATGAAGATGGCCTGATAGTCGCGACGGAACATGTCGAACGCGTCCGGCGGCAGGCTGACCCCGTCGCGCAGGTACTTGTCCGCACCCCAATCGAACGTGGTGTATTCGATCGGCAGGTCGTGCGACTTGATCAGCGCGTCAAGCGCCTTCGTCGCCTCCGCGGTTACGTCGATGCCGATCCCGTCGCCGGGAATGAATGCGATGTGTTGGGTCATGGGTCTAAGAAGGAGCTAGGAGTTAGGATGTAGGATCTAGGGCCTTCATCCTAGCCCCTAGCCTAACTCCTAGCTCCTAGCTCCTAGCTCCTAACTCCTGCCTTCCCTCGTGTTCCGTCAAGTAGATTCCCACCAGAATCAGCGCGCCGCCCGCCACCACGGCGGCGGCGATGGTCTCAGCAAGCAGCCACACACCGAGCACTGCCGCGATCACGGGCTGGAGGTAATTGAATGCAGCCACTCGTGTCGCAGTGAGCTCAGTGAGCGCCAAGGCATAGATGAAATAAGCGAGTCCTGTCCCGCAGAAGATCATAAAAGCCAGACCCCACCAGGCTTCGGCGGGCCACCCCGTCCAGTGGGCTCTCGTGAGCGCTCGGGCACTGAACGGGAGCATGAAGACGGCCCCAAGCGCGAAAATGATCGTATTCAGAGTCACGGTATCGTAACGGTCGGCTACTTCCTTGACCAGAACGGTATAGTATGCGAAGACCCCGCTGCCTGCGATCAGGATGACGTCGCCCACCCAACCCGCGCCGTTCAACCCCGCCGCCTTGCCAGCGGTGAGCAACGCAACGCCGGCAAACGACACCACGGCGCCGATCGTCTTCAAAACCGTGAGCGCTTCCAGACGCAGGGCGCAGGAAAGAATCAACACCATGACGGGCCCCAGCGCCACGATGAGTCCGGCGTGCGCCGCCGAAGTTCGTGAGATGCCGCTGATGAAAAAGAGTTGATTCAGCGTGATCCCGAAGAGGGCGATGAGCGCCAGCCGCCCCCACTCCCGCGGCGCGAGCCGCAGTCGTGGCCGTTTGCGCCAGCCGAGAAAAAGCGCGGCAAAGATCACGGCGCCCCCCACCACCCTCACTTGGGCCAGCGTCAGCGGATCCAGAGCCCGCAGCACGATCTTGCCGGCCACGATGTTCGCCGCCCAGAAAACGGTTGCGGAGAGCATCAGCGCGTGCATCAGGGCGTGCGAGCGCCGGGAAGCGCGAAGTTCAGGGCCGCGAGCGAGCGAGGCGGGTGGAGGGGCGGAGACGCTATCCAATCGTCTCCTTCCGCACGGTGGCCCTTTCGATCCGCTCCAGATTCGGCGCGTAGCCGAGGCCGGGCGCCGGTGGCACGCGGATCGTCCCTTGGGGGCTTACCGTGACTTCCGGGTCGATGATGTCCTGCCGCCAGTAGCGCCGGCTGGCGGAGACGTCGCCCGGCAGGGTGAAGCCCGGGAGCGTGGACATGGCGATGTTGTGGGCGCGCCCGATGCCGGACTCAAGCATCCCACCGCACCACACCGGCACGTTGCAAGAGCGGCAGAGATCATGGGTTTCGCGAGCCGACGTGTGCCCGCCCACCCGCCCCAACTTGATGTTGATGATCTTGCAGGAATCCAGCTCAATCGCCTTGCGCGCGTCGTCCGCATCGTGGATGGACTCGTCGAGGCAAATCGCCGTCTGCAACTCGCGTTGTAGCTTCGCGTGGTCCACGATGTCGTTCCAGCCGAGCGGCTGCTCGATCATCAGCAGATAGAAGCGGTCAAGCTCCTTCAAGTGCGGCAAGTCGTCGAGTGTGTAAGCAGAATTGGCGTCAACGGAAAGCACAATGCCCGCAAATCTGCTGCGAATGCGCTCCAGCACATCGGTATCCCACCCCGGCTTGATTTTGATCTTGATGCGCTGGTAGCCGGCCGCGAGTTCCTGTTCAATCTTGTCAAGCAGTACCCCGGCGGAGTTCTGAATCCCGATCGAGACGCCGCACGGAATTTCTTCGAGCGTCCCGCCAAGCAGTTTCCAGAGGGGAAGCCCTTGGCGCTGTGCTTCGATGTCCCACAGAGCGTTCTCCAACGCCGCCTTGGCCATGTTGTGGCCGCGAATGGGACGAAACCGCGCCGGGAGTTCCGAGGGTGAAGCCCACTCAAGCCCCAGGCTCCACGGAATCAGGAAGTCGCGCAGGACGTGCCACGCCGTCTCCGGCGTCTCGTAGTTGTAGAACGGCTCTTCACCGCAGGTCACCTCGCCCCAGCCCGTGAGACCCTCGGTTTCGACGCGCACCAGCACGATCCGGCGCATGGTGGTGCGACCAAAGCTGGTCTCGAAGAAGTGAACGAGAGGCATTTGCAGCTCCCGCAGCTCAACGCGGTCAATCTTCATAGATGTTCTCGCATCGAATGAGTCGCCTCGTCCAGAATATACCGGCTCGACGTCTCACCGCGCACAAAGCCCGCCACCTCGAAGCCGCGTCCGAAGTAAGTTTGCAGTTTCTCCCGCACTGCGGACTGCAATGCCTGGGCTCTTTCGTAGTCGGCCGCTGCGAGTTGCTTGAAGTCGGTTGGAATCTCGACTTCCGCCGCCGGCCGGCCTTCCCAATGCCGCACTGGTTGGCCTTCGAGAGCCCGGCTGACCCGTGGCGAGCTCAGCCACCATTCGCACACCAGCCGATCGCTCGGCAGGCCTTGCTGCAGGCGGCTTCCGACCGGCCCATAGTAGTCCGGCACATAGCGACGGGCCGTCGCCCCCAGGCGCACCATGTTGAAGAAGGCGTTCTTGGCGCGCATCGGGTCGAACGTCCACTCGATGAACCCGATGCCCGCCGCGAGCGCGACCTCGCGCTGGTACAGCTTCAAGCGCCGGCCCAGACCCTGGTTTTCATGGTCCGCCGCAACGCCGAGCGACAGCGAATGAAAATATCGCTCGCCTCGACGCCAGGCGGGCATGGCCGCGATGAAGCCCACCAGATCGCGGTCGCCGGCAAAAGCCCCGAGCACGTGACCGCCGATGTGGGTCAGATTAACGAACAGCCGCAGCGGATAGATCTCGGCGTCCGAGTAACCCCAAATCTGTTGCTGCAGGCTGACGCAGGCTGCGAGCTCATCAATCGTCCGGCAAGACCTCACGCTGTAGTCCGATGGAGTCATGGGGTTGGCCGCTTGGTGATTGGCATCCTTGCTTTCCGAGCGTTCCACTGTAACAAGCCGGACGCGGCGTTGACAACCGCGGCGGCGGAAGGCTCGGACCAAGCGGGATAACCCGGAAGTAGAGAACTATCTTTACACTTAAGCTTTTGTGAACTATGCTGGCTGAAGGATGGCCATGCAGACCGCAGTGCTGGTGGTGGACGACGAAGCTCGGGTGCGCGACCTTTGCGTGGAGGTGCTGGGCGGTCTCGGCTTCGAAATCACGACAGCGGATTCGGGCGCGACGGCGCTGCCCATCCTTAAAACAGGACGCATCGACGTGGTGCTTACCGACGTTCAGATGCCCGGCATGGGCGGAATCGAGTTGCTGAAGACCGTCCGCGAGGAATATCCCTCGACCGATGTGCTGGTGATGACTGGCTACGGGACGATTCCGCAGGCGGTGGAGGCGGTGAAGCTCGGCGCCTATGACTACATCACCAAGCCTTTCGACGTGCATGAACTGAAGCGGCTGTTCGCGCGGCTCGGCGAAAAACGCGAGGCGGCCGACGAGAACCGGCGCCTGCGCGAAAGGGTGAAGAGCGAGCAAGGCCTGGGGCGGCTGATTGGCGCGTCCGCGGCCATGCAGAAGGTCTACCAGATGATCCTGCGGGTGGCCGAGAAGCGCCATCCGGTGCTCGTTCTGGGCGAGAGCGGGACGGGCAAGGAGCTGGTGGCGCGCGCCATCCATACCTACGGCCCCTGGCGCGAGCTGCCGTTTGTGCCGGTCGATTGCGGAGCGCTTACGCCCACGCTGATCGAGAGCGAGCTCTTCGGACACGTGAAGGGCGCGTTCACCGGCGCCGTGCAGGCGCGTCCCGGGCTGCTGGCGGAAGCGCGCGGCGGCACCGTGTTCCTGGACGAAATCGGCGAGCTGCCGGTGGAGCTGCAATCGAAGCTGCTGCGGGCGCTGCAGGAGCGTGAGATCCGGCCGCTCGGCGGGAACGACCGCGTACCGCTCGAGGCGCGCATCCTGGCGGCCACCAATATCAACGTTGAAGATGCCATCGAAAAGGGCAATTTCCGAAAGGACTTGTACTTTCGCCTGAACGTGGTCACCATCCGCGTCCCGCCCTTGCGCGACCGTCCCAGCGACATTCCGGCGCTAGTTCACTCCTTCATCCAGCGGTTCAAGGAACCTGCCGCCGAAGTCACAGGATTTTCGCCCGAAGTATTGAGCCGCCTGATGAATTACGAGTGGCCGGGAAACGTCCGGGAGCTTGAGAACTGTATTCAGCGGGCGCTGGCGCTGGGATCCGGCCCCGTGATTGAGGTGCGCGACCTGCCGTCGGGCTTGCGCTCCGGCGGGGCCTTTGAGGCAGACGCGAGTTCGAAAGGCAAGAGTTCAGCCACGCTGCAGGATCTCGAACGCCGCGCCATCGTGCAGGCGCTTGAAGCCGCCGGCGGCGATCGGCAGCGCGCCGCCAAGTTGCTCGGGATCGGCAAGACGACGATTTACCGCAAGCTGAAGGAATATGGGTTGGACGATGCGACGGAGGCTCAGGCAGCACACTGAGCTGGAATCAGCATCCTGCGAGTGTTACCAGGTCATCCATCACGGATTCCTGAGACTCAGGCTGAAAAATCCCGGCGCGTTCGCCGGTGCTTCCTGTGTCGAGATGTAACGCAAGTCCCGCAGTTCGGGCTTGCGGGTTTTCCAGGCGGGCAGAAATCTGCGAAAGCCGCAAGATTTGCAGAACGAATCTTGCGCTACGCCCTTCCTCTCAGTGCAACCGCGCAATACGCGCAATAGATGTTGAACCGGCCGGGGGGGCTTGCGAAGCCAGCGTGAGCGCCATCGTCGCCCAGCCTGTGCCGGCGGCAGAAATAAATTGATCGACGCCGTGCGGGAAGCCATTCTCGAAATACGGCTGGAGCCCCAACGCTCGCGTTTTGACATGCCACGAGCCATCCTCCACTTGCGTGTTCAGCAGGAACTGCACGCCGCGTTCGTAAGCGGGGTCGGAGACTGGAAGCCCGGCGGTGTGCAGCGCCACCAGGGCCCTCCCAGTTTCATAGGCGTTGCTTTCCGTCGCAGGGAGGTCGGACCAACCGCCGTCGGACCGCTGCAGAGCCAGCAATTCGCGCAGGGCTTGCTGGGTTGCGCCCTTATCCTTCGCGGCCCACGCTAAACCCAGAAGCCGCCAAACCCGGTCCTCATTGGTCCTCGGCTCGGTCTTCACCAGCCATGCCGCCGCAAGCCGGACCGATTCTTCGTATTCCGCCCTCTCGACTCCGGGCGCGTAAAGCTGCAGTGCGCGCATGGCGAGTGCGGTCTGCCCGATGTAATCCGAGCACAGTGGCGGCCGTGCATCGCCGGCCGGATAGGCCCAGTGCCCATCGGGCATTTGGCGCGACTTGAGGTACATGGTAACCGCGTCGGTATTCAGATCGGGCTTGTAATGCTCCGCATCGAGTCCCACAAGAATGTAGCTGAGGACACTCGCGCCGAAGGTGTCTCCAAACGCCTCGGCGCCGCTGGACTGGCCTGCGAAGAAACCCTGGTGCAGCGTTTCACGGTGATCCTCAAGATACGCGACATTGGCTTTGACCTGCTGCGCCGCGATTGACTCGTCGACGCCGAAGCGATTCTTTCGCGCGAGACCAACGGTCATGGCCGCGAGGCTGTTATTGTGGCAGGAGATGCAGCCCGATTTCGAAGCAAAATTGGCGTCGCTACGTTGCAGCAAAGGAAGACTGCGCTGAATCGCATTCTGGATCGTGTTGGTGTGTTGGACGCTCAGCACAGGAACCAGCCGAGGCGCGCCCGTGGCGCCGGATTTTTCCAAGAGGTTGACAAGGGGAGTTTCGCCGCGCAGCCTGGCGATCTCCAGCACGGTCTGGCCCGAATCGCCCGATTGCACATGTTGGCTCTTGGCATTGATGTCGGCGCCGCGTTCGATGAGCAGTTTCACGCCATCTAAAGGCATAACATCCGAGACCACGGCATGCATGAGCGCCGTGCGCCCGAGCCGATCAACGGCATTGACATTGGCACCGTGGTCGAGCAGCAATCGGATTGTGTCCACGTCGCCGGAAAGTGAGGCAGACCCCAAGAGCGCAAAAGTGTAGGCACTTTTGTCGAGGTTCTTCGCAACCAGAAGGTTCACACATTTTCGACAATCCGTCGTAATGGCCATTGCCAGCGCCGGGCCACCCGCGTCTTTTACGTTGGCGCCGCGATCGATCAGCATCTGCATGCTTTCGGGGGCAGCGGCGAGGGCGGCCTGGATGAGCGGTGAATTCTCCGTGAGCGGATTCTCGGTAGGGTTCGGATTGGCGCCATGATTGAGCAGAAGCTTGACGATCGCTGTACCGCCGGGATGACCTGCCGCGATCATCAAGGGGGTTCGGGCATCATCCGAACGCGCATTTACGTCTGCTCCGTGAGCCAACAAGACGCGAGTCTTCTCGATGCTCGTTGCGGCCCACATCAGCGCAGTGGCCTTGGCATCGTTGCGCAAATTGGGGTCAGCGCCTTTTTTCAGCAATTGTTCCAGCGTCGCCGCGTCGAGATAGAGGACCGCATACATGAAGGGCGTTGAGCCTTCCGGGCCCCGGGCGTTAAGGAGCGTCGGGTCCTCCGCAACAAACTTCATGAAGGTTTTCAGATCGCCGGCGTGCAACGCCTCGACCAGGGAGACTGCTTGGGGATTCAACGGAGGAAGATCGGCTTCGTTGGCAAGAGCGTCAGGCCATTCGGCGCCTTGGTCGATCCAGGCCTTGATCGTAGCGATCTGTTCCGCACTGAGAGGACCTGAGGGCGGCATTTGCATCCCAAATCTGGTCCCGGTCAGCCGGTAATAGAGGAAACTGTTTTCGATGCTGCCCGGCACTACGCGGCGACGACCTTTCATAAACACGGAGCTTCTCCGGTCGAGCCGCATTCCGTTCATTTGCCGCGCCGGCCCGTGACACTCAATGCAGTTTTGTCGAAAAACCGGCAGGACATCACGGCCGAAATCGACCTTGGCGGGAACTTGGCCAGAAAAGCCTTCGCCGATTGCGCATGCCCACAGCAACGCGGGTGCGACATACCGCCTGAACATAGGTGCCTCTCGGTAGGACTATTCAGTGGCAATTTCCGATATCAACTTCACCTCTACTGGAAAAACCATACGCCGGTCGCCTTCTCGCGTCAAGCTGAGTAGATCGAAAAAGTGGGGCGGGACTTGGCCTCGTGCCGCGCGCCTTAGCGTCGCTCTGCCACGGAGGTCAGTCCCGCCCGGTCATCGCCCTAACTACCTGGGCTCACTGACGCGATGCGCCTCCATCACTGGAGGTGGCGATACCCTTCCATGCCGCCCTCCAACACCCCTCAAATCGGGCGGCGTTAACTGCGTTACTCAGGAGCATGCAGGCGGCCAACTACGAGCCTACCAGGAGAATCTCGCAAGGCATTATGGTGCATGAACTTGCGCGGAGACCTGGCGCCCAGGACGGGAGGCGGGCCCGACAGGAGCTATCTGATCGGATAGTCGTCCGGTGGTGGGCTAACCAATTGGATAGCTTGGAGGCGCCCATGGGCTGACCAAAAGTTTACATTTGCGAGAGACCTTCCTGACAAACGATTTCAGGAAGCAGCGGATCATCTCTCCTGGAGGCGGGCAGGCAAGTTTTGATGTCGCGTCGCTCGGGGCGCGGCTCGACCTCACACCCTCATAGGAGAGCAGAATGACCGTGCAAAGATTTCTTGGAAAAGCAGCCTTCGTTTTCTCGCTGATTATGGCGGCGTGCTTCCTGCCATCGTTCGTGAGCGAGGCGGCAGCGCAATACAAAGTGGCTCGCTTGGTCTCGAATCAACCCGGGGCGCAGGTGCAGGATCCGAATCTGGTGAATCCCTGGGGAATCGCCTTCGATCCGTCGGGGCCCTTCTGGGTTTCGGACAATGGCAGCGGGCTTTCTACGCTGTATACCGGCACTGGCGCCATCCAGGGGCTGGTGGTGACCGTCCCTCCGGCCACGGGCACCGGGGCGGGTACGCCGACTGGAATCGTGGAGAACACCACGACGGATTTCGTGGTGACGCAGAACGGCAAGTCCGGCGCCGCCAATTTCATTTTCGCCACGCTCGATGGCACCATCAGCGGCTGGGCGCCGTCGGTGAACTTCTCGACCGCCGTGGTGGCCGTGGACAACTCGGGCACGGGCGCGAGCTACACCGGCTTGGCCATCGGCGTCAGCAACGGCGCGAACTTCATTTACGCCGCCGACAACGCCAACAACAAGGTGGACATCTACGACGGGACGTTCAACTTTGTGAGCTCGTTCACGGATCCCAACGTCCCTCCCACGTTTTCGGTGTTCAACGTCCAGAATCTCAACGGCCAACTCTACGTCACTTACGCCGGCAACAACAACGCGGTGGGTGGCTTCGTGGATATCTTCGACACCGCCGGTAACTTCGTCAGGACCTTCACGTCCGGCGGTACACTGAACCAGCCCTGGGGCCTGGCGATCGCTCCGCCCAGCTTCGGATCGTTGGGCAATTCCGTACTGGTCGGCAACAACACGTCGAACGGCCAGATCGGCGCCTTCAGCCGGTCCAGCGGAAAACTCCTCGGTCAACTGAAAACGTCGAACGGCCAGGTGATTCAAATCAACCAGCTCTGGGCCATCGCGTTTGGCGCGGGCAATTCTCAAAACGGCGGACAAAACACGCTCTTCTTTACCGCGGGCTCGGGTAACTATGCCAACGGAACGTTCGGAGCCATCAGCGCGATCAAGTAACTAGTGGCTAGAAGGCAGTGGCTAGTGGCGAGTGGCTAGTGGTTAGAAACAGCGGGCAGTGTGCCCGCGCAAGTCTAGCCACTAGCCACTACTTTTTCACGATCCTGTGCTGCTGTAGTTCTCCACGCCCCGGTTCCAGACGATCACGGCGAGCGTGGAGAACGCGGTGGCAACCACGGGCACAAGATAGAAGTACGAGGCAAAGTCGGCGCGCCGCAGAAAATGGGTGGTCGGATAGAACGAGGCAAACCCGAACGGGATAATCCAGCTCAGCATGAACTGGATGAACACGTTGTATATGGTGAGCGGATAGCGCCCAAAGGTGAGCATGTTGAACACCGGCGGCACGATGCCGACGCGGTCTTCAAACCAGAACGAGACCGCCGTGAGCGAGAGAAACACGGCGAGGTAAATCAGCGCGCCGCACAGGACCATCAACGGAAACCACAGCCAGTCGGTCCAAGTCCAGGCGGCGCGGAGATGCCGCACGCAAATCACGAGAATGACGACGCCGGTGGCGACTTCCTGCAGCGACTCGATGCGGAACTTCTCAAAAAGCACCTGGAACAATGTGTTCACAGGCCGCAACAGGATGCGGTCGAATCGCCCCTGGATGATGTAAATGTCCCCGAACTCGTAGAGGTTCCAACTGACCACGTTGAAGAATCCGAGCGGGATGAGCGAGAAGGCGTAGAGGAACAAGATCTCGTAGAACGACCAGCCCTGCAGTTGCGGAATCTTGGTGAAGAGCACGAGCACGAATCCGAACCCGATCACGGTGGCCGCCATCGAGGAAAAGAAGGCGATGAAAAAGTCGGCTTTATACGCGAGGCGCACTTTGGCGTACTGCGCGAAATAGAGGAGGAACAGTCTGACGTGCCTTCGCATCTTTAGATTCCAACCCGGTAGGGAGGGTTTGAAACGCGCCCCTACAACTACCCCCCTTGAATGGTGATCTTCCGGCTCGACCATCGCCACATCACATTCCCCAGTGCCAGCATCGCCAGCACCCAGAACAATTGAATGCCCAGCGCCTTCAGGATACCGGCGCCCGAGATCTTGCCGATGTACAGCATCACGGGGACATAGCTGATGTATTGGAACGGCATCACGGCCAGGGCGGACTGGGCCGCGTGCGGAAAAAACGAAATCGGCAGCAGCAGGCCCGAGAAAAGATCCAGCAGGAAAAACTTGGCGCGCAGCAACCCGAGGATCGATTTCAGCCGAATGGCCACCGTCCCCACCGCAAAATTGATTCCGGCCACGATGAAGAAGCTGAAAATCACGCTGACGAAAAAGGCGAGAAAGTGCAACCCATCGGCCGGCCAGCGCAGAGGAAAAATCAGAAACAGGATGGCCGCGGTGGGAACGGTCAAAAGCGCCAAGCGGAACACCGCCTGGCCCAGCGCCTGCGACGTCATCATGAGTTGCAGGTTCACAGGCTTGATGAGATTCATCACCAGCGCGCCCTCCGTCACCTGTGTGGCCAGGTCCTGGTCGATGTTGTTGAAGTAAAACGAGCGAATGATCCAGCCGACTGAAATATAGGTGAGAATCTGGCTGAAATCGAACCCCGCAATGTGCGCGCTGTGCGCGTAAATCGCCCTCCAGATGAAGTAATAGACCGAAACGTAAATGAAGTAAGTGACGATCCCGGTGTAGTAGCGCAGCCGGTAGGCCAGCGTATCCACAAAGCCGACGCGCGCGAACTCGGCGTAGGTGCGAAGCCACTGCGCCGCCGGCGAGCGCCGGCGAGGTGAAGCGAGCGAGAACGATTGAGCGCCCATGGGGGCAAGATACCATGGATACTTCCCGTCTGGCGGCTTGCCTCGCCGGAGGCCAGGCTGTAGACTGACGATTGACCGAAATCTTCGAGATTTTTCCCTAGAGGAACACGATGCTATCTTCAATTCGCAGCGAATGGGTGAAACAGCGCGCCGCGCGGGATCGAGGCGATCCGGTGCAGTGGCTGGTTTGGGGTCTGGCGGTGGGTTGGATGAGCTTGCTGTTTGCAGGCATTCTTATGGCGCAGGAGACCACCGGCAGCATCCGCGGCACGGTGCTTGATCCGAGCGGCGCGACCGTGCCGGGCGCAAGGGTCACAGCGACACAGGCGGAGACCGGCCTCGTGCGGACCGCCGTCAGTGACCGCCAGGGCGCCTACCTGTTGGTCCTGCTACCCCTCGGGCACTACCGCCTCGAAGCGTCCGCCAAAGGGTTTCAGGAGTTCGTCCAGGAAGGGATCACGCTCAGCGTCAATCAGACGGCGGCCGTGCCCATTCATCTCGTCGTCGGCTCCGCTACCCAGTCCGTGCAGGTGACGGCGAACACCTCTCTGATCGAGACGGCGGACACCACCCTTGGGAAGACGGTGGGTGAGCGCGAGATTCTTGACCTGCCGCTCAACGGCCGTAACTTCTCTCAACTGGGGCTGCTGCAACCCGGCGTTGCGCCGATAACGCCCGGGCTTGCCCAGGCGGGAGGCTCGCTGCGCGACGGGCAGCCGTACTCGGTGAACGGCCAGCGGCCGGAATCGAACAACTTCCTCATTGACGGCGCCGACAACTTCAACAGCGTGGACGGCGGTTTCGTCCTGAAGCCGCCTATCGACGCCATCGCCGAGTTCAAGATCCTCACCCACACTGCCAACGCCGAGTTCGGCAGCGCCGCCGGTTCCACCACGAACATCGTCACGCGCTCCGGGTCGAATCAGTTCCACGGTGCCGCCTGGGAATTCCTGCGCAACGACGCGCTGGACGCCGCCAACTTCTTTGAGAACGCCGACGGCTTTGCGAAGTCGGAATACCGTCAGAACCAGTTCGGCGCGACACTGGGTGGGCCGATCCGCCAGGACAAGACCTTCTTTTTCGGCTACTACGAGGGATTCCGCAACCGGCAGGGCGAAACGATCAACCACGTCCGGGTGCCTTCGCTGCTCGAGCGACAAGGGAACTTCTCCCAGGACGGCCCGCTGCTCGATCTCTGCCCCAATCCTCCCGCTTGCAGCCAGCCTCCGGCGCCGTTTCCGAATAGCACTCTGCCTTTCATCGATCCCACGGCGGCGAACGTGGTGCAGCTTTATCCGCTCCCGAATGCAGCCGATCCCAACGGTGTGCTCGACCTCTACAACGCCACCCAGATCCTGCGCGACAACGACGACCAGTTCGGCGTGCGGCTGGACCATTACCTTTCGTCTCGTGACACGCTGAACGTCCGCTATATGTTCCTCAACGGTTCGCGCTTTGACCCGCTGTCCACGTCGGGCGCGGGGGTGCCCGGGTTTCCGGTGGGGGAGGACCATCGCACGCAAAACTTCGTCGCGCAGTTGACCCATTCCTTTTCGCCCTCGGTCGCCGCGGTCACGCGCGTGGCATTTCTCCGCAACAAGTTCCTGTTCGACGAGCACTTGAACAACACGTCGCCAGCGTCACTCGGCTTCCAATATCAACCCACGCTCGGCGTCGCCGCCGGGCCGCCGTTCATCCAGTTTGGAGGCGGAGGCTATGCCAGCATCGGCGACCCGATCACGGGTCCGCGTAATACCTATGAGAACGCCTACTCTGCCTCGAGCTCGCTGACCTGGATTCGCGGGCGGCACGAGATGAAATTCGGCGGCGACTACCGCCGTGACCAGATCAATGCCGTGCAGGGTATTGCCTCCAACGGTTTCTTCGTCTTCATTCCTTTCCCGGTCAGCAACGCCTTCGCCAGCTTCCTCATCGGCCAGCCTCTTCTCTTCTTGCAGGGTGGCGGCGATCAACCCAACGGCTCGGGCGACCTCTCGCGCGGGTTGCGCGGCAACGCCCTCAACTTCTACGCCCAGGACACCTACAAAGCGACGCCGCGACTGACGCTGAACATCGGCCTCCGCTATGATCTTCCTTTCCCCTACGCCGAGATTCGCAACCGGCAGAACCTGTTTGAGCCCGGCATGCAGTCGCAGGTGATGCCCGATGCCCCAGCGGGCCTGCTCTATCCGGGAGACCCCGGGATCCCTGCCGGCCTGATTCCGGCTGAAAAGAAGGCTTTCGCGCCCCGCCTCGGCGTGGCCTGGGACCCCACGGGTAGCGCCCGATGGCTGATCCGCGCCGCCTACGGCATTTTCTATGACCCGTATTACAACGGTGAGGGCGGCCCGCTGCAGACGCCCATCAGCGCTCCCCCGTTTCTGCGCACCCCGCAACTCATGTTCCCCGGCAACTTCTCCAACCCGTTCGCCAACGGCAACCCATTTGCCACGAAGTTCTCCACGCCCATGACGCTGCTGACACTCGACCCCCGGCTGCGCCTGCCCTACGCGCAGGATTGGAATCTAAGCGTCGAAAGGTCCTTCGGCGCCGACTGGCTGGTTGAAATCGGATACGTGGGAACCAAAGGGACGCGCTTGCCGCGCTTCATCGAAGACAATCCCTCGCTTTCCCTGCCCGGCGAGACGTGGGCCGGCCAGCAGCAGAATATTGACGCGCAACGGCTCTACTGCATGCCCACCGCGGCAGGACGTTGCACATACAGTTCCGTGGGCCTGATCTCCGGCATCGCCAACTCCTCGTATGACGCCCTGGAGTCGAGCCTCCGCAAGCGTTTCGGCCACGGCGTCTCGATGCTCGCTTCCTACACCTATTCGAAAGCCATCGACGACGTTTCGTCGTTCAACATCACCGGCTCCGCGTCTCAGCCCGTGGCAGGAGAGAACGACCTGGCGCAGAACCCGTTCGACCTCGCCGCCGAGCGCGGCCGGTCGCTGTTCGACGCGCGCCACCGCTTCGTCCTGAGCTACGAGTGGGCGCTGCCTTTCTGGCGGCAGCCGCGCACTTGGTACCAGCGCTCGCTCGGCGACTGGCAACTGAATGGCATTACCACGTTCTCAAGCGGAACGCCCTTCACCGTGGTGGATCAGAGCTACAATTACGACGCGCCGGAGATCACCGGATTCTCATCTTTCCGTCCGAACCTCATCGGCAACCCCAACAACGGTCCTAAGACGCCCCAAGAATGGTTCAACACCCAGGCTTTTCAAGCGATCAATTTCGCATCGACTCCAGCCGGCGTCTATGGCTCCGAAGGCCGCAACGTGGTCGAAGGACCCGGCTTTGCCCAGTGGGATGTTTCGGCGTTCAAAAGCATCCAGTTTTCAGAGTCCAAGAGCGTGCAGTTCAGGGCCGAACTCTTCAATCTGTTCAATCGCACCAATTTCCGGCTCCCCAATAGCGATATCAGCTCGCCCACGTTCGGGCAGGTTCAGCAAGCGCTGCAGCCGAGGCTCATTCAATTAGCGCTCAAGTTTCTCTTTTGAGCGAGCTCTCCGCAAGCCTTGCTTGTGGTGCGACACGCCCATTGACCCTGGGCTGTTCACCGACGCGCAGAAGAAACGCGATTCGCCTTCGTTGCGGCTTGTCTGGGCGCAGGGTGCGCGGTAGACTGAGAGCTACCTGACTATGGTCATTCTCTCCCGGAGGAGACATTATGCTGCCTCCAATTCGCAGTGAATGGGTGAAACAGCGCACCGCCCGCCACGCTTATCCCGGTGGCGATCCCGTGGTAACGCAAATGCACTACGCGCGCCAGGGAATCATCACGGAAGAGATGGAATTCGTCGCTAGGCGCGAAAACTTGGCGGCGGAGGCAGTGCGCGATGAAGTCGCGCGGGGCCGCATGATTATTCCCGCCAACATCCGGCACGTCGAGCTCGAACCGATGGCGATCGGTGTCGCCGCCAAGTGCAAAATCAACGCCAACATCGGAAACTCTGCGACCAGCTCGAACCTGGACGAGGAAGTCAGCAAGCTGCGGACGGCCGTGAAATACGGCGCCGACACGGTGATGGACCTTTCGACCGGCGGCGACATCCACGCTATCCGCGAGGCGAATATTCGAGCCAGCACGGTGCCCATCGGCACCGTGCCGATCTACGAAGCCATTTCGCGCGTCAATCATGTCCGGGATCTCACGCCAAAACTTATGCTCGAAGTCATCGAAGAACAAGCGGAGCAGGGCGTGGATTACATGACCATTCACGCCGGCGTGCTGCGCGACTTCCTGCCGCTTACCCGCCACCGCATCACCGGCATCGTGAGCCGCGGCGGAGCGCTGATGGCGCAATGGTGCGTGGAGAACAATCAGGAAAATTTTCTCTACACCCACTTCACCGACATCTGCAAAATCTTCCAGAAATACGACGTGTCGTTTTCGCTCGGCGACGGTCTGCGGCCCGGAAGCCTCGCCGACGCGAGCGACGCGGCACAGTTCGCCGAACTCAAGGTGTTGGGCGAGCTGACGAAGAAGGCCTGGGAGTACGACGTGCAGGTGATGATCGAAGGTCCGGGACACATCCCAATGGACCAAATCAAGCTCCAGGTGGATAAGGAACGGGAATTGTGCCACGAAGCCCCGTTCTATACGCTGGGGCCTCTCGTCACCGATATCGCGCCCGGCTACGACCACATCACTTCCGCCATCGGCGCGGCCATGATTGGCTGGCACGGCGCGTCCATGCTGTGCTACGTCACGCCCAAGGAACACCTGGGACTGCCGAACCGCGAGGACGTCCACGCCGGCATTATCGCTTACAAGATTGCCGCCCACGCCGCCGACGTGGCGCGTCACCGTCCGGGGGCACGCGATCGCGACGACGCGCTCAGCTACGCGCGCTTCCTGTTTGATTGGAATAAGCAGTTCGAGCTTTCGCTCGATCCCGAAACCGCGCGCGCCATGCACGACGAGACCTTGGCCGACGACTATTACAAGGACGCGGCTTTCTGCTCGATGTGCGGTCCGAAATTCTGCTCCATGAACACCACCCAGGTGATGGAGAAGCACCTCGGCCTCGATCAGAAGGAGCGCGCGGAGAAATACCAGGAGCTGCTGGAGAAGGTTCCACGTTAGGCGGACCCTGCCGGGCCCGACCCGGCAGGTGCGAGGGTGTGAACGGAAGACAGAAATGACGATTAAACCGGGAATGTTAGTGAAAATACGTAAGTTGGATCCGAACACAGCAGGCCCGATTTGCCGCCGGCTGGAAATTACAGCAAGGGCGAAATGAGCCCAATTAGAGCTTGAAGGGAAGACCGATGGCTACTACGACACCGCAGGTGCAGCAACCTTCGCCTATGCCCATTTTTGAGGCCTTGAACGCTTTCCAGCGCACCGCCGCGCTCAAGGCGGCGATTGAGCTGGAAGTCTTCACCGCCATCGCCGCCACAGGGGAGGGCCGCGCGACGGCGAACGAGCTCGCCGAGCGCTGCAAAAGCGCCCAGCGCGGCATGCGCATTCTGTGCGACTACCTCGTGGTTATGGGGTTTCTCAACAAGGTTGAGGCGCGATACGGTCTGACTCCGGAGTCTGCGCTCTATCTCGACGAACGCTCGCCCGCCTACATGGGGTCGGCGGCGCGGTTCCTGACTGCGCCCGAGATCATGGACGCCTATCGCGAGCTCACCGCCGCCGTTCGCAAGGGCGGCACGATGATGGGCCAGGAAGGCTCGGTCGAGCCCGAGAATCCCATTTGGATTGAGTTTGCGCGCTCCATGTCGCCCATGATGGCGCTGCCAGCGCAGATGATCGCAAAGCTCATCAGCGCTGAGCCGGGCCGGATACGCAAGGTATTGGACATCGCCGCCGGGCACGGGTTGTTCGGGATCAACATCGCGCTGCAGAATCCGCAGGCGGAGATTTTCGCGCTCGATTGGCCGGCCGTTCTCGAAGTGGCAAAAGAAAATGCTCAGAAGACGGGCGTGAGCGATCGGTACCATACGCTCGCCGGCAGCGCTTTTGAGGTAGGCTTCGGCGCAGGTTACGATCTCGTACTGCTCACGAATTTCCTGCACCACTTCGACGCCGCCGCCTGCGAGGGCCTGCTGCGGCGCGTCCACGCGGCGCTCGTCGAAGGCGGCCGGGCCGTTACCTTCGAATTCGTCCCCAATGAAGACCGCGTTTCCCCGCCGCAAACCGCCGGCTTCGCCATGATCATGCTGGGCACAACTCCGAGCGGCGACGCTTACACGTTCTCCGAGTTCGACCGCATGTTTCGCAACGCCGGCTTTACCCGCAGCGAACTTCACCCGCTGCCGCCGACGCCGGAGTCGGTGATCGTTTCATACAAGTGAGACGACGATGCCCGCGAGCGTACAGGAAGAACAACTGCGTGAAGAGTTCAACCGCTGGGCCGAGGCCGGCCGCGGCGAAGACATGGAGCAGGAGCATCTGCCCATCACGCTGCGGACGCTCGCGCTCATGAGCGTTCAGCCGGACGACCGCGTGCTCGATGTCGGTTGCGGTGCAGGCTGGCTGCCGCGCTTGATCGCGCGCCGCGTGAGGCAAGGGCGGGTGGTGGGCGTGGACGTCTCGGATGAAATGATCCGGCGCGCCGCGCGCGCCAGCCGCGCGTTCAAGAACCTCGAGTTTCTGGTCGGCGGCGCGGACCGCATCCCTTGGGAAGACGGGTTCTTCACGAAGGCCATTTCGGTGGAGTCGGCGTACTATTGGCCGGACCCCGCGCGCGGCATCCGCGAAATCTTCCGCGTGCTCGCCTCAGGCGGGTCGGCCTGGATTCTGATCGAGTATTACCGTGACAATCCCTACTGCCGCCAGTGGGCCGACATGTTTAAGATTCCCACCCACTGGCTCTTTGCTGAGGAATGGGCCGGCCTCTTCCGCGACGCCGGCTTCGTGGACGTCCAGCACCAACGAATCCCGGACGAGGCGCCCGTGCCCGACCCTTACACCGGCCGCTGGTTCCGCGACGCTGACGAATTCCGCAAGTTCCGCGCCGAAGGCGCGCTGCTGGTGCACGGAACGAAGCCCGGTGCCGCGTCGCCTTGACGCGCTCACAGGTGAGGCCTTTCCGCGGCCCCTTAACTCACTTATAATCATGACTGCATGGCTATCACGATTCCTCACGATACGCGAGGGGCCGTCGCGGGCTGGGGCAGCGCGGTGTTCCGGCGCTCGAACGAACGGCTGCGGCAGTATCCGCGCCTCGCCGCGGCGGCGCTGGTGCTGGTGACCTTTGCCGCCTACGGCGGGTCGCTGGCGAATACTTTTGTCTACGACGACGAATACCAGGTCCTGCAGAATCCCTTCGTCGTGAACCCCCACCTCTGGCGCCGCATCTTTACCGGTTCGGTGTGGTCGTTCCAGGCTGTGATCGGCGACAACTTTTATCGCCCGTTGCAGATTTTCTCATACTGGCTCCTCTACCGGCTCGCCGGCCCTGACCCTGCCGCGTTTCACCTGGCTCAGTTGCTGCTGTATTCGCTCGCGGTTGCGCTGCTCTATCGGCTCGGCTCGACGTTGCTCCGCTCGGAGCTGGCTGCTTTCGCCGCCGCGCTGCTTTGGGCGCTTCACCCTCTGCACGTGGAGGCCGTGGCTTGGATCGGCGGCTGGCCGGAAGTTGGATTCGGGCTTTTCTACCTCCTCGCCTTCTTGCTTTTCCTCCGAGCCGAAGGCTCCGAAGGGGGAAAGCTGGCTCGGCACGGCCTTGCGGCGCTGGCGTACCTGCCGGCGCTGTTCTTTAAGGAAATGGCCGTCAGCCTCCCCCTGATGATCCTCGCGTACTGGTTCTGCTTCCCCTCGGAATCCTCGTGGATCATTTTGCTGCGAAAGCGCGGACTCCATTGGGTTCCGTACCTCGCTTCGGTTGCGATTTACCTCGCGGTTCGCCAACGCGTTCTGGGCCACCTGGTACGCGCGCAGCATCTCTGGAAGGTTTCGTCATCCGTGGTTGCGGCCAGCGTGGCGTTGCTAGGCCAGCACACGAGGCTATTCTTCTGGCCGGCGCACTTGAGCGCGTTCCGCAATTTCGACTTGGGACCGAGCTTGCGCTCCCCCTGGCCGTGGGTCACGCTGGCCGTGCTCGCCGCCGCCGTTTTGCTTCGAAAGCGCCAGCCGCTTCTGAGCTTCCTGGTTCTCTGGTGGCCCATCGCGCTGCTGCCCTGCCTCGACATCCGGCAGCTCAGCAATCCACTGCTTGCCGACCGATTTTCTTATGTCCCGTCGGTGGGCCTCTGCCTGGCAGCCGCGTGGGTCGTCTTCGTCGAATTGCCCCGGCGCCTGCCGCGTTTGCGTCCAGCGCGAGTGCTTGTCCCTGCTCTTGGCGGCCTTGCGGTTGTGGCGCTTCTATGGGCCACCGAGACGGCGCGCGCCGCGCGCCAGTGGCGTGACAACGAAACCCTGATCCATTACTCGCTGGCGCAATCGCCCGACGCCGCCACCCTGCACATCGTCCAAGGGTGGATCCTGGAATACCGCAAGGGTGACCTCGACGGCGCGGCGCGCGAGTTCGAGACCGCGCTGCAGCTGAACCAGGCCAACCTTCGCCCCATGTCCGACGTCACCTACGATGCCACCGTCGGCCTGGGACAAGTGGCCTATCGCAAGGGAAAGCGTGAGGAGGCGGTGCGCGAATTCAAGAAAGCCATCCAACTCATGCCCAACGAGACTGAGGCCTACCAGGTACTGGGGTCGATGTACTTTCCTGGAGGAGATTACGCCACTGCGGCGGCAGAGTTCACGCAAGCGGTCCGGTGTGACCCGCTGAACGTCGCGGCGCGATTCATGCTCGGCACCTGCTGGATGAAGCTGGGAAAGTTCCGTGAAGCCGCCGAGCAGTTCCGCGCCGCCGCCGCCACCGATCCGACCTACCGCCAGGCCTACGCCGCCGAAGCCCGGGCGCTCGAAGCCGCGGGCGATGCGGCCGGCGCCGACGCGGCCAGAAGGCTGGCACACGGCGACTAGACCGGAATGAGTTATAATGATGGCGGTCGAGGCACGCGCAAGCGAGCGGACTCTCAACTCAGGATCGGATGCATGGCAGACATTGAGAATCGAATTGACAGCCGGTACGAGAAAAATTTCATCGTGTCGTCCGTGGACTACGTTTTCAACTGGGCGCGGAAGTCGGCGCTGTGGCCGCTCACCTTCGGCCTGGCCTGCTGCGCCATCGAGATGATCGCGAGCACCACCTCGCGCTTCGACATGGCGCGGTTCGGCGCCGAAGTGTTTCGCCCCAGCCCCCGGCAATCTGACCTGATGATTGTCGCCGGCACGGTGACCTTGAAGATGGCGCCCGTGCTCAAGCGCATCTGGGAACAGATGCCGGAGCCGAAATGGTGCATGTCGATGGGCGCCTGCTCGAGCGTCGGCGGTCCGTTCAATACTTACGCGGTTCTCCAAGGCGTGGACAAGGTGGTGCCCGTGGATGTTTACATCGTGGGCTGCCCGCCGCGTCCCGAGAACCTGTTTTATGGCCTGCTGAAGCTGCAGGAAAAGATTGACGGTATGTCACTGGTAAAGCGCCCCACCGAAGTGCGTCTGGACGCGAGCATGTTGGAAGAGTTTAAGAAGTCGATCCGGATCGGCCAGGCGGGCGCGCCCGAGTTCGTGCAGATCGGGCAGGAATTCGGGATGCGCGGTCCCGCGGCATAGCGAGGGGCATGGAACATGGCTGACTTCATCAAATACGCCAATTTGTCCGAGCTCGCGCCCGGCGACTGCAAGGCCGTTGAGGCGAACGGCAAGACCGTCGCGCTCTTCAATGTGGAGGGCGCGGTCTTTTGCCTCGACAATACCTGCCTGCATCGCGGCGGACCGCTCGGCGAAGGCACGCTCGAAGGCGACGTGGTCACCTGCCCCTGGCACCAGTGGCAGTACAACGTCCGCACCGGCGAGAATCTGATGAACCCGGCCGTCAAGGTCGCGGTTTATCCGGTTCAGGTTGAAGGAGACGACGTCAAGATTAGGATCTAGGATTTAAGACTTGGATCCAGCCGTGCGCGCCCCTCGGCGTGTGGATTCCCGCTTTCGCGGGAATGACTGCTCCTAAATGAATCCTGAATCCTAACTCCCAAATCCTGATTGCATGCCCGAGCTCCCCGAAGTCGAGACCGTGCGGCGCGGATTGCAGCGACGCGTGACGGGCCGGCGCGTGGCGGCGGTCGAGGTTCGCGGCAACGGTCCGCTGGTCATCACGGGGTCGCCCGATGAGTTTGCCGCCGCGGTCATCGGCCGCGCCATCGCCGGCTTCGAGCGCAAGGGCAAGGCGCTGGCCATCGAGCTGCGCTCACCGAACGGCCACGCCCCCGCTTACCTTCTGGTTCGCCTCGGCATGACCGGCCAGTTGACGGTGCAGCCGGCGGATGCTCCCCTGGAGCCGCACACGCATGTCCGCATGTCGCTCGAAGGCGGCGCCGAGGAAATCCGGTACAGTGATGCGCGGCGCTTCGGACGGTTGCGCGCCTGCACGCGCCAAGAACTCGACGCCGTATTCGCCCGCCTGGGACCGGACGCTCCCGGCATCACTGAGCATGAGTTCTTCGACGCCATGAAAGGGCGGCGCGGCGCCCTCAAGAATTGGCTCTTGAACCAGCAGATGCTTTCCGGCCTCGGCAATATCTACGCCGATGAAGCCTTGTTTATCGCGCGGCTGCATCCGCTCACCGAGCCGGGACGCGTCCGGCGCGACGCCGCCCGGCGCTTGCTGCGCGCCATCAAGAAGGTGCTGGAACATTCCGTCGGGCTGCAGGGGACGAGCTTCCGGGACTATGTTGACATCGAAGGCCGGTCGGGAAACTTTGCTGCCAAGCTCCGGGTTTACGGCCGGCTGGGCGAGCCTTGCCGCCGCTGTCGCCGACCGGTGCGCCGGCTGGTGATCGCCGGACGCAGCAGTCATTTTTGTCCTCAGTGCCAGCCGCGTCCCCGCCACGCCGCCTCCCCGACTCGCAAGCCGGTTATCGCTTCACGACCCAGCGCACTAGCAAGACGGCACCGGCAAGCAACTTCGCGCCGTCGAGGCCCGTAAAAGCGCCGTGAAGCATCCAGAAGCGGGACATCTGAGGCGGGGCGGGAGTGCGGGGTAGAAAGTCGAGGGTACGGCCGAGCGCAACAATCTGCGGCTGAATGACGAAGGTGAGAACAAGGGCCAGGGCGAGCATGACGCCCGCGAGCGCCAGGGCGGTGGTGTCGCGCGTCGTTGCGCGCCACACCAGAATGAATAGGAGCGCGCCGAGAGCAATCTGCGCGAAGCCGTAGGCGCGGAAGAGAGTGCGATTGAGCTCGGAGGCGACGAATCGCAGAGAGGCTCGTGCTCGATCCTGCGAAAGCGTCTGTACCATTTGCTCGAACTGGCCGCTCGGCCTGCTGAGCACGCGGTCCACATTCCGGAAGCTGCGCGTGGCCACAAACCACATGCACAAGGTGATGGCCAGCCAGGCGCTCAGGAGCGCTATCGAGATCAATGAGGTTCGTGTCACACGCCCTCCCGCATGTGCCGTCGCACGACGGACTGCACGGTCCATTAGAACACGAAACGGCAGTTGCGAGACGCGCTGGATGGCGAAGCCTCGAACATGTCGAACCTGTCGGATTGACGCGCGCGAAGCTGCCTTCTATAATTTTCACGCATCGGAGAAAGGGAATGCAAAGAATAGCGACGCTCGTCGCGGTAGTCTTCTCAGCCGGCGGTGTTCTCGCCGCTGGACAGACCAGCACGCCCAGCCAGACGAGTGGCTCCGCCGGCGCCGCCAGTGCCCAGAAGCCGATTCAGGTTCACGTCAACTTGGTGAACGTGCTGTTCACGGTGAACGACAAGAAGGATCGCATGGTCCTCGATTTGACCAAGAACGATTTCCGCGTTTTCGAGGACGGCAAGCCGCAGACCATCAGCTTTTTCAGCCGCGAAACCGATCTACCCCTGCGCATCGGCATCCTGATTGACACCAGCAACAGCATCGCCGAGCGCCTGCACTTCGAGCAGGAGGCGGCAATTGATTTTTTGAATGAGACGCTGCGCCCGGGCGAAGACGAAGCGTTTGCGGTGGGCTTCGACGTGGAGCCGCAGCTTCTGCAGGACTACACGGATGATGTGGATAAGCTTTCGACGGCGATCCGCAATCTCGAAGCGGGCGGGGGCACGGCGCTTTACGACGCTATCTATTTCGCTGCCAAGGAGAAGATGGTTTTCTCGCCGCCGCCGGTGCCTTACCTGCGCCGCGTGCTCATTGTGGTCAGCGACGGCAGGGACAATCAGAGCGAGCACGTGCGAGAAGAGGCGCTTTCCATGGCGCAGCGCGCCGAGGCCACCATCTTCTGCATCAGCACGAACAACAGCGGCGCCGACAGCGAGAACGAGAGGTCCCGGTCTCTGTCGCAAGGGGACAAAGTGCTGAAGTACCTCGCCGAGGAGACCGGCGGCCGCGTCTTCTTTCCTTTCGAAGCGCGCGACCTGGCGTCCAACTTCCAGGAGATTTCGCGCGAACTGCGGAGCCAGTACAGCCTGGCTTACACGTCCACCAACCAAGCGAAGGATGGAACGTTCCGCACCATCCGTCTCGAAACGGCCCAGAAGGGGCTGAAAGTGCGCGCTAAGGCCGGCTATTTCGCCCCGTCCAAGTGAAGACCATCTCGATGAATGACAGTCTCCCGCCTTGCGGCGATTATTCCGCCGGCGCGTAGTAGCCTCGTCGCGCCTGTACCTTGTAGTTGCCGTGAGTCACGCGGACGCGGATCTTGCGGTAGGCGCCGTCGTGCTTGGTGTTCGAGGGCGTGTAACCCAGCAGGTACTGCGTGCGCAACTCCTCCGCGATCGCTTGGAAAGCCGCGGCGGCGTCCCGCGCCTTACTCACGCGAATCACTCGCCCGCCGGTTTCGCTCGAGAGCTTGCTCAGAACCGAGTCGCCGTTGAAGCTCAGACCACCGGCACCGTAGAACACGCGGTCCGCGATGTCAACTGCGTAGATGATCACATCGGCTTTCTGTGCCGCTTCGAGCGCGTGGTTGAGAGTCTCTCGGCTGCCCTCGTCCTGGCCGTCGGTCAGCAGGATCAGGACTTTGCGCCCAATTTCACCCTTCAAGAGATCGTGCGAGGCCAGGTAAATCGCGTCATAGAGCGCGGTGCCGGTGCTCTGGCTGGTGGGAAACGTGCCGGGAAGCGGCCCTTGACCGCCGGCGTTGATTTGGGTTTCACCAATGGCTTTCGCCAGCCGACCGTTGTCGGCGGTGAAGTCCTGCAGAAGTTCTACCTCCAGATCGAAGTGGAGCACGCACGCGAGGTCCTTGGGGCGCAGCACCTGGTTCAGGAAGATCTTGGCTTGCTCCTGCTCAATCGGCAAAACCTTTTGCTGGCTGCCGCTCGTGTCTACGGCGATGGCCATCGTCAGCGGCGTATCAGTCTGTCGCGAGAAGTAGCGCAACTGCTGCGGCACGTTGTCTTCCGCAATCTCAAAGTCTCCCTTGTCGAGATTCGGAATCAGACGGTCGTGCTCGCGCACGACCGCATACACGTTAACGACCTCGATCGAGACCTTCAGTGTGCCCGCGGATTGGGGCAACGGTTTCTCCTGACTGGGTGGCGAACTCCGGGCCAGTGGCCTCCCGGCCGAAACAAATCCGAGCGGCAACAGGATCAGCGCGGCGGCAGCGGCGGCAGCGGCGGGCAGCATCTTCGGTCCGTTTCGTTTCATAGAACACTTGGTGTGTCGGTAAGGTTAGATGCACCTTCCTCGCACAACGGCTGTCCCGCTTCCGAATCGAACCTGCCGCAAGCAGCACCGCGTGCTTTGTATCACTCCATGCCGAATCGTCCTCGAAAAAAATCCTGCGTGCATCGCACTTTCCTCTTGACAAGCCATCGCTCACTCACTATACCTGTTACTGAATACGCGCTCCGTCAGTTTAACTGGCGGAAAAAATTCTCGATTCAAGGAGAGGAGAATAGAATGGCAGCGAAAAAGAAAGCCAAGAAGAAGAGATAAGATCTCTTCACTGAGGTTTGGAACATTCGGGGATGCAGCAATGCATCCCCGAAGTTTTTCAGGGCAGCGCTTTCGGATCCTCGGTGGCCTCGTCCGGAGCCGCTTGTTTACTGGCTACGGACGATGTTGGCGCAGTGCAGTTCTCGTCCGGCATGCTGAACCCCCGCGGAACTTCATCAATGACTTCGACCTCTTCGAGGTCATCACCGGTCGCTGCGCCCAGCTCTTTGAACCTGCGGACTGAAATCAGAAGCGGCTCTCGAGCGACCCGACGGCTTTGTTGTAATCCTGCACGGCTCGCTTCAGCGACGAGCCCGCTCCCACGAAGTGCTGCGCGAAGGTTCGCAAGCGGTCGTAAATCTCCTTGCCGATCTCACCCACCTGTTGCGCGTTTTCCTGAATCTGCTGCTGCCGCCAGCCGTAAGCGACGGCGCGCAGCAGGGCAAAGAGCGTAGTTGGCGTCGCCACCAACACTCGCTTCTCCATCCCGTCTTCGAAGAGCGTCGCATCCTGTTTCAGCGCGGCGCTAAAAAACGACTCGCCGGGAAGGAAAAGGACGACCACGTCGGGCATCGGCTGGAGCTGCTCCCAGTAGGCTTTCGTTGCCAACTGATTGAGGTGAGCGCGAACAAGGCCGCCGTGGCGACCCAAGCAAGCCTGCCGTTCCTCGTCGCTCGCGGCGTCCGCGGCATCGAGAAAAGCTTGCAGCGGAGCTTTGGCGTCCACCGCGATCCGGCGACCGCCCGGCAAGTTCACGATCATGTCCGGCCGCAGACGTCCACTCTCAGCAAAGAGCGTTTCCTGTTCCTTGAAATCGCAATGCTCCGACATTCCCGCCAGCTCCACGACGCGCCGCAGCGTCATTTCGCCCCAGCGACCGCGAACCTGCGGTCCGCCCTTCAGAGCCACCGTCAGGTTCCCGGTCTCTGTCTCTAATTTCTTATTCGCCGCACTCAGGTTCTTGATCTCGTTCTGAAGGTCGTCATACGCTTGCTGCCGCGCCTTTTCGATTTCCTTGACCTGCCCCTCGTATCGCGCGAGCGATTGTTCGAGGGGGCTCACGAGCGATTGGATCGCCTGCTGCCGCTTCTCGAGGTCGCCCCTCGCCTGCTCCTGAACTGTGGCAAAAGCGCTCTTGGCGAGCTCGATGAACGCCTCGTTGTTGCTCTTGAGCGCTGCGGCAGAAAGAGCTGCAAAGCTGTCCGTGAGCTTCGCCTTCCCCTGCTGCAGCAGTTGCTTTTCCTCTTCGAGACCACGCTCGGTCTCTTCGAGCCGAGTCTCAGAGACGACGCGCGCCTTCTCTTCCGCGCTGAGCCGCTGGCGCAAGGAAGTGGCGTCGTCGTTGGAGCGTTGAACCTGGGCGCGCAGTTCGTTGATCGTTCCTTCAGAGCCTTTGATCTTGCCTTGGGCTTCAACCCGCTCCGTCGCAAGAGTGGTCTTCCATCTTGTGCTGGCCCAAAACCAAGCGACGGCGCCGCCGGCAATCACCCCGGCAACGATGAAGAGCGCTCGATCCATAGACAACTCCTTTCTTGTTTCGACGGCCTACGGTCTATCGCTCGCTGCCGACGGCTTTCCACCTACGGTTCTTCGTATACCGGGCACAAAGGCACATAGTCACATCGCCGGCAGACGAACCCCGGCGTGGGCTCGAAACACCGCTCGCGGATGCGCGACGCGACTTCGTGAATGTCGCCCGCGGCCCGCTCCAAGTCGTTCTCCGTGCGCACCGTCGAGATGGGCTCGTTGTTTGTCAAGTTGTAGAACGTCAGCCTCGCCGGCGTAACGCCGAGCAGCCTGCGCGCTGCCAGCGCATAGACCGAAAGCTGCAGGCTCTTGTCGGCGTCCTTCTGCGAGCGCGGCCTGCCGGTCTTATAGTCCACCAGCTCGACGTCGCTCCCTCCAGGGAGGGTCTCGTGGCCGGGAGTCTGCCGGCCGCTCCGAGGGTCCTGCGCCGACGGTCCCAATCGACCGATCGGATCGATCTGATCAATGCGGCCCTGCAAGATGACATCTTCCAACTCGAGCGTGAATGCTCGCTCGAATTCAGCGCCTTCGATATCGAAGCTCAGGGTGTTCTGCCGCTCCAGAAACTCGCGCAACTGCGCAAGCCCTGCCTGCTGATAAGCTTGTTCCTGGTAGTCGTCCTCGAAGCCGGCATTCTTCCATGAGCGCAGGTAGTAATCGCGCAGCTCATCAAAGCGCGGCAAGCCCAACCGCCGAAGCTCGAAATAATGACGCACCGAGCGGTGCATGAGGTTGCCGAAGGTGAGGGTAGCCTGCGGCGCCGCGGGGATGCGGTAGGAGTAGGTGAACTTGAACTTCAGCGGACAATCACGGTAGGCCTCAATCATCGAGGCGCTCAGCCGGAGCTTGGGTGGAGCCGCTCCGACGAGCAAACGTCGCTCGGATTCCGCCGCCTGCAATCCGTCCACCGGACGGCTGGCCCACCCCAGGATGTCCGGATGCACGGCAGACGCCTCGGGTGGCGTGGGCCCAAACAGGCCTAGCTGGCCCGAACGAGGCGGCGGCTTCTCCGCTTCTCCGTCTCGCGCCGGGACCAGCACGGTGCCAAGCGCCGGCACGGCGGGCGCCTGAATTCGCTCCACATCGCGCGCCGCCACCACGGAGTTCGAGAGCAGGTCATCCACGAATCCGGAAGGCTTGCGACCGGGCGGAGCGACGCTCGAAACGTACAATCGCTCGCGCGCCCGCGTCAGGGCCACATAGAAGAGCCTCCGCTCTTCCTGCAGGTGGATACCTTCGGGCGGCGGCGGACCCTTGCGCAGCTCATCAGGAAAATCAATCACCGACCGCTCTTCACGATGCGGAAACCGCTGTCGCGCCACGCTCAGAACAAACACGACCGGAAACTCCAAGCCCTTCGCTGCATGTGCGGTCATCATCTGGACGGAGTTCTCTGGATTCTCGGGCTCGGGCGCCTCGATGGTCCCGCCGGCATCGAGGAAGTAGCGAAAGTATTCCATGAATTCGTGAAGCTGTAGCGGCGGTCTCTGACCGCCGTTCGGCAGCGGGGACACCGCAGCTCGGCGGTCAGAGATCGCCGATACGGGAGCGGGGGCGCTCAGCACACCATTCCTGTTCTTGTCCTCCCAATCCTTAAGAAATTTCCGAAACGCTTTGACGTATGCCGCATCACGATCGCCGGACGGGAAACTCAATCCGAGCCGGCCGACGATCCGGTCAAAGAGCGCCGTAACCGGCGCCTGCGCCGCCACACTCCGCAGTTCGCCCAGCAACGATTCGAGCTGCGGCCAGCCGGTCTCGGCGATCTCGGCGGCGAACAGCGTTCCTTGCATCGCCTGAAGCGCCGTCCAGATGGACGTATGGTTCTTCGCCGCCTGACGCCGGATGTCGAGAGCCGTCTCTTCCGGAAACTGCCAGCGTGGCGCGAGCAGCACGCGCGTCAGGCTGACGTTTTCGTGAGGCGAGTCAACGATCTTCAGGTAAGCGACCAAGTCGCGCAGGATCGTCGTCTGAAGAATCGAAAGCCCGCGGATCACGAACGGAATCCGCTGGCGGCGAAACTCTTCCACCAACAGTTCGCGGTAATGGTGGCTGCGGTAGAGCACCGCAACGTCTCCAAACTTCGCTCCGCCGCGCGCCAGCCTCTCCACTTCGCCTGCGATCCAACTCGCCTCGCTCGCGAAATCCGGTGAGGTCACCAGGTAGACCGGCGGTCCCTCGGGATTTTCCGTCCGCAACGGCCGCCTGCGCTGGTAGCGGTCATTCTTCGTGATCACCGCGCCCGTCGAGCGGAGGATTCTGCGGGTTGAGCGGTAGTTGCGGTCGAGATCCACCGTCCTGTGGTTGGGAAAGCTGTGGTCGAACATCTGAAACTGGCCGTGGGAGGCGCCGCGAAAACGATAGATGGCCTGATCGTCGTCACCCACGGCGGTGAGGTTCCAGGGCGGAGCGACGAGCCGCCGCAGCAATTCGACCTGGGCGAAATTGGTGTCCTGGAACTCGTCCACCAGCACGTAGCGGTAGCGGGAGCGCACGCGTTCGAGGACCTCCGGCTCGCGGTCCCACAGCCGCAGCGTCTCACTGATGAGACTGCCGAAGCTTGAGCACGCAGCGGCCTCGATCATCTCGCGGCTGCGCCGAAAGACGCGCGCCAGTTCCTTCTTCTTGAGCAATTCCTCCCGCCCAAACTCCGGGGACTGCGCCGCGACCTCGCGCTCCAGCTTGGCAACGTAAGCATCGAAATCCTCGGGCTCCACCAATTCGTCCTGGCATCGGGAAAAAAAGTCATTCAGATCGTGCAAGAACGCGCCCGGCTCCGCCAGCTTGCGGTAAAACTCGAGGCCGAGCGCGTCCATCCGCCGCCGCAAAAAGATCCACACATCAATTTTGTCGAGTAATTGCCGCTCGAAATGGCGCTCCCGCAGCGCGTGATAGCAGAAGGCATGGAAGGTGTCGATGAACGGCAGGGTCTCGAGATGCGGCAGGGCCTGGCGCACGCGCCGCTTCATTTCCGCCGCCGCGCGCTCCGTGTAAGTCAGGGCAAGGATGTTTTCGGGAGCAATTCTCTCCGGACTGATCTCGCCGCCGCCCAGCAGGTGGACGATGCGCTCCGTAATCACGCGCGTCTTGCCGGTGCCGGGACCCGCGATCACCAACAGCGGACCCTCGCCGTGCTCCACCGCGGCGCGTTGTTCCGGATTGAGCTCGGGCACGGGCGGCATCAAGTCATTATTCCGCCAAGCTGGGCAGGGATGCCACGACAATCCGTTGGCTCACGGCTTCGACACAAGCCCGACCTCTTTCTGGCGCAGCGCCCGCACCCGATCGCGCAGTTGCGCCGCGCGCTCAAACTCGAACTGCTTGGCGGCCTCGCGCATTTGCTTTTCGAGATTTCCAACCAGAGCGTCGAGCTGGTCCTGCGTCGCCGGCTCCGCTATCTCTTCGTCGAGCGGCACGGTGACGTAATCCGCTTCCGTGATCGCCGCGAGCGCCATGTCCACCGGCTTCGTGATGCTTTCCGGCGTGATGCCGTTCTCCCGGTTGTATTGCACCTGCTTGGCGCGACGGCGATTGGTCTCACCGATGGCGTAGCGCATGGAGTCCGTCATCTTGTCGGCGTACAGGATTGCCTTGCCGCGCAGGTTGCGCGCCGCGCGCCCCACGGTTTGGACGAGCGAGCCGCCGGAGCGCAGGAACCCCTCCTTGTCGGCGTCAAGGATGGCCACCAGCGACACCTCCGGCAGATCCAAGCCCTCGCGCAGCAGGTTGATGCCCACCAGCACGTCGAACTCGCCGCGCCGCAAATCGCGCAGGATTTTCACGCGTTCCAGCGTCTCGACGTCGGAGTGGAGATACCGGCAGCGGACGTTCAGCTCGGAATAGTATTCCGTCAAGTCCTCCGCCATGCGCTTGGTGAGCGTGGTCACCAGCACGCGCTCGCCGGCTTCGGCGCGCTGCCGGATTTCGCCCAGCAGGTCGTCCACTTGATTCCGCGTCGCCCGCACCTCCATCTCCGGGTCAATCAGCCCGGTGGGCCGGATGATCTGCTCCACAATCACGCCGGCGGATTTCGTCAGTTCGTACGGACCGGGCGTGGCCGAGACGTAGATCAACTGCCCGGCGCGGTGCTCGAACTCCTCGAAGGTCAGCGGACGGTTGTCGAGCGCCGAAGGCAGCCGGAAGCCGTAGTCCACCAGCACCTGCTTGCGCGAGCGGTCGCCGTGAAACATGCCGTGAAGCTGCGGCACGGTCTGATGGCTTTCGTCAATGAACATCATCGCGTCCTGCGGCAGGTAGTCGAGCAGCGTAGGTGGAGGCTCGCCGGGCAGCCGGCCCGAAAGATGCCGCGAATAGTTCTCGATGCCGTGGCAGTAGCCCATCTCCTTCATCATCTCGACGTCGAACTTCGTGCGCTGGTCCAGCCGCTGCGCCTCCACCAGCTTTCCTTGCTTTTCCAGCTCGCCGCGCCACCACTCCAGCTCCGAAAGAATACGCCCGATGGCCAGCTCCCGCTGTTCCGGCGGCACCACGTAATGCGTGCGCGGATAGATGGGCAGGCGCGCGCACGATTGCTTCACCTGGCCGAGCAGCGGATCGATCAGCGCCAGCCGCTCGATCTCGTCGCCCCACATCTCGATGCGGTAGGCGTTGTCCTCGTAAGCCGGGTAGACCTCAATCACGTCGCCGCGCACGCGGAATGTGCCGCGGCGGAAGTCCACGTCGTTGCGCTCGTACTGGATTTCCACCAGCCGCCGCAGAATGTCCTGTCGCGGAATGCGCTGCCCGGTTTCGAGCAGTAGCAACATGCCGTGATACGCCTCGGGCGACCCCAGGCCGTAAATGCAACTCACGCTCGCCACGATCAGGCAGTCGCGCCGCTCGAACAGCGACCGCGTGGCCGAAAGGCGCAGCTTGTCGAGCTCCTCGTTGGTGGTCGCTTCCTTTTCGATGTACAGGTCGGTGGAGGGAACGTACGCCTCGGGCTGATAGTAATCGTAGTAGCTGACGAAATATTCCACCGCGTTCTGCGGAAAGAAGCTTTTGAACTCGTTGTAGAGCTGCGCCGCCAGCGTCTTGTTGTGCGCCATCACCAGGGTTGGACGGCGAACCGCCTCCACCACTTTGGCCATGGTGAACGTCTTACCGGAACCGGTCACGCCAAGCAGCACCTGGTGCTTCTGGCCTTCCTCGACGCCGCGCAGGAGTTCGCGAATGGCGGTCACTTGATCGCCGCGCGGCTGGTAGTCGGAGACAAGCTTGAAGTCCATAGGCGCAATCGTGAGGGCACACGTCGAAGCGGGCGAACTCCATTATAGCGCGATGGAGGCCAGCGGCGGTCCCCGCAAAAAGACCAATGCTCCCAACCACGCCTTGAGTATCTGAAATCTGCCCATCCGCCGATCCTTTCGCAGCATGTTATCCTGACCGTGATTTGACATGAGAACGGCAACCGCAGCAGTGTTGAGCCTCGTCGCTTGGGTCGCGGCCGCGGGTGTCGCGTTCGCAGCCGCTCGGGCTGTGCAGGCTTCAGCCGCCGCCCCGCCGGACGCGGCCGCGCGCGTCGCCGATTGCGCCGGCAATGTTGAAACCGGCCGCCGCCAGACGGAAAAGCGCGTCGTGGTTCTCGTGAACGAAGAACGGCGGAAACTCGGCCTCCCGGAGCTGAAGTGGAACGATGCCCTGGCCGGCGCGGCGCGCCACCATAGTTGCCGGATGATGGCGCTGGGATTCCTGGACCATGTCGATCCGCAGTTCGGTGAAGTCTCGGGGCGGCTGCGAACTGCCGGTCTGGACACCACGAATCTGGGCGAAAACATCCTCAGGGAGAAGGGGCACGCTCACCCGGCCCGCCACGCCGTTCGGTTGTGGATGAGCAGTCCCGAGCATCGCGGCACGCTGCTCGACCCCACCTTCCATTGGGCGGCGGTGGGTATCGCGATCGGTCGCGATGGAAGCTACTGGCTGACGGCAGACTTCAGCGGCGAATTTCCCCAGCGGGTGCTGCCTGCCCCGGTACCATCGGGGCCCGCCCGCCGTCACTAGAGCCGCTAGTTAAGGCTTTGGTAGCCACGGTCTGTCGTCCTGTGATTGACCGTGGGCTTTCTCTATCGACAAAATCCACGGTCAGGAAGGCGCTGACCGTGGATACCCGGTTGACTTGAGCCCAATCCACCGTCGCCGCAAGACACGGCAAGAGGGGATTGTTTATTTCGTTCTATGTTCTGGCGGACCACAAAACTACTCCCGGGGCCCTCGCTTAGGCCCGCCTACCTGTTTCACAGTCCCCTTCACCCACGGTTTCTTGGGTTTTTTGGTTTTTGGGCCTATCTTAATGCCACCTTTACGCGGAACGTTCGGCATGGGTTCTCTCCTTTTAAGGATCAGTCCTAATCAGTCTTAAGTGTCGTTACTACCGATGTGCAATTCCGAATCGGTATCGGGGTCAATTCGTCTTTGGAATTGACCGTGAGTTCATCAGCAAAGGAAAAACTCTCACGGCCACAGAAGCAGTGACCGTCACTACCCGCTACTCGCTTCGAGAGGAATGGCGGCGGAGCTGTTAATTAATCCAGGGTTTCCCTTTCTCTTCCTGTCCCGTGGCAACAAGGGCAAAGTTTCCCCTCCTTGGTTTTGCCGGCGTAGTTCCAGCCTAGACGTTGGCCGGACGCAGCTTCAGCCCTCGACGTTAATGGTTCCACGGCACCTCTTCGAACCGCAGCGGCAGGTCATTCGTTCGCCACTGTCGTCGTAGCGGTAATCAATGGTCAGTTCCTCGCCCTTCCCGATCGAGCGGCGGCTGAAGTACAGGATATGCCCCTTCAAGATTCGAGTGGCCAAGTTGGGCTCGCAAGAGTGGTTAACGAACTCGGCGCCCGAGCCGCCCGCGCTGCCATCGATCAGCCATTCGTCGTCCAGTCGAAACAGATAGGTCATATCCTGGCGCCGCTCGAACTCAGCGCGGTCGATCTTTTCGCCCGCGTACTCGATCACCTTGCGCCCGGCAGGAATCGCCTGGTCGGCGTAAACGCCCCAGCGGTGAATTCGAGAGGACGCGACTCGCAGCCGGAAGCGGGCATAGCGCTTGTCGATTATCGGCTTGGTGCCTGCGATCGCTATCGCCATCGGTCTGCTTGGCTCTAAGAACTGGGGCGGCGGACTCCCGGGCTGCCCTAACCCCCTTTCGGACGCTTGACTTTTATTGCCTTCGGCTTCGGCTTGATTGTCGCATTCTTCGGCGGCGGTTTTAATGTTGCGGTCATATGGATTGATTCTCCTCTCGCTTGGTTTTGGCCTGCTGGCCACAAAAGATCACACTGCTTTAACCTCGTATTGCTGTTCAGGCCCTCGGGCTATGGCCGCCGCAAGAGCGCCCGCATGTTGCGAGCCTTCAGGACCGGCAGCGGACGCCACCCTTGTGCCCGGCCGGGCCGCCCGCGTAGGTTCCGTGCATCGTGAAGTGAAGATGCTTCACACGCCACCCCGCACCAAGCTGCTAATGTGTGTGGGCTTGTTTGGCGTGATCCGGGTAGGTTTCTTCAACAAATTCGATTAAGCCCTCGAGCTGCGGCCAGCAGAAAAGGGGTACCTTGCACGACCGGTATGATGCGGCGCCCCCCCCGCACCTGGTCCAGCGTTGGACGGCGATATGCCGGCTTTTAAGATTAACGTGATAGGCCGCAGTATACAGAGGCGCACCATTTGTCGCCGCCGCTGCCGATGCCGCATCGCCCTCCGTCAGGGAAACGAGAAGGGACCCGTCGTCACAGGGGCACAAATCCACGATTTTCCCTTTGGGACCAGCACCCTTGCCGAAGTGGGGGTGGCTACCCATATAGTGGAACATCCACGTGGGCTCCTTAAGGTTCCCTTCCAGGCAGCGCATCACCGAGGCATGCGTAGCGCATGCGAAGCCCAAAGGTGCGTGGACCCACACGTAGCGCTGATCGACCCCGAGTCCGTAGTAATAAGTCCCTCCCCATGGACCGCGCACGAAGCCGTCCTTCACAACGCGTTCCTTCCCACGTGGGGAGCGTCGAGAGTCAACGTAAATATAATCTCCCCGCGGCGAAACGCCGTCCGGGCCGTTCCACACGGATTGGCATCCTCCATAGACGAGGTAATCAATGTTTCGCAGGACGCCTGGAAGCTCTCTGCTGCCAATCTTGTCATCCGGATCACCGGCCACCGCTCTTGGACCCTGTACAACACGAACCCACTTTAGCTCGGGACCGCTGACCGGCCGCTCGTAAATCTGTATCGCCTCGCCATTTTCTTCCCGGAGATACCCAATTATCCCTGGAAGAAGGTCACCCAAAGCAGGATCACGCCCAGCGATGGCCTTTCTTTCTGTTCTTGCCGCATAAAAGTAGATACGGTCCCCCACGTTCTTTTCAGGTCCGAGGTCTCCTCTGCGGACGCCCATAAAAGGCGGATCGGTATCGAGGCGCTTATCGCCGCCGACCATGCCCCAGACGTCGGATACACCATGAACCAGATCCCATTGACCGATCACCTCGCTCTCTCCAGCGTAACGCGGCCCGTACTCGGATGGTTTCAACGGTATGTAGGCAACGTAGGGCGAACTTAATTTTCGATGCGCGAGCTTACCGTCTTCTCGGACCCGCAGAACGTGGTAAACGGGATCGGCTGAGCCCGCCTCTCGCCGCGACACGGCTACTGACACCCTACTGGCGTTTCCATCTAGCTGTGCATTCGTACCCTCCTCGATATGGTCGCCGGCCCATATCCCACCTCCTTTCGCCGAGAGGTGAAAGGCCACCCCCCGATTCTGGACCACGGGCTTGATCAGTCGCGACTTCAGCAAGAAAAGCTCGCACGCAGATTGAAGGTGGACATTCATCAGCTCACTCGGAGTGATGTCTTCCCCAACTTTCGATTTGTAAAGAGACGCAATCTTCGATGGGAAAGCATTAGCTACCGCCACAGCGCGCAACAATTGGGTGAACACCTCGCAGGTCTTGCTCAACATCTCGCCCCAATATGGCAACGATTGCTTTTTCTCCTCTGAAAGCCATTGCCATGCGTCGTCGATCGCCTTAAGTTCCGTACCGCTCTGAAGATTGAGGGGTTGCCAAGCTGTAGCTTTCCCCTGTTTAAAACTTCTTTCCAGCGTGCGGAGAAACCTCCAAATCTGATCCGCGGCGGTACCAAGCGCAAACTTTTTCTCCTGAGCCTGGAATTTGTTAAGAAGTTCTTCAACCTCCTCTTGCAGCGACGGGGGTGTCGGGAGCCATTGGGCCAGAATCGTTGCCATCATGCCGCTCAGCGCTGATGCCAGAGGCCCGACTGGCCCGAGCATCGGGCCCGCCATGCTCAAGAAACCCTGGAAGATCCCTACAGAGGCGACACTTATGGCAAAGGGATCACCGCTCTCAGTTGCGTAGTACAGGTCGATTACGCCCTGCGTCGCAGCGGGCAGACCTTCACTCAGGGACGCCGAATACGTCTCGAATGTCGTTGGCTCTGGTGTCTGTAGCCCCTCTAGCGCGGTCATGATTTCGTTGTGACGATCATGGCTAAGGACTTCGTAGTCCTCCAAGATACTCAGATTCTTCTTAATCAATTCCATCTCGGTCGATTTCTTCGACATGAGCGAATCTCCTTTTAGCCCCTAAGCTCTTACCGCCGTGCAACTCGATTCGTGCCATGCAATCCGGGAGACCCAAGCGCAATTTGCCCCGGCGCGCGGCGTCGCCCAAAATGGGTTAACCACAGTGTAGGGATGTGTGACGGCGGACGCGCTTCAGAGCGCGAGGTCGCCCGCGTAGGTAGGAAGGAAGGCCGGCGATTGTCGCCGGCTCACGTGCGCCCGGCTAAAGAGGTCGGCCTCTTTGAACGGGACCCCCTAACTCTCCACGTGGCCGCTTCTGACCGGGAAACGGCACGGCACGAGAGAGTTCCACATCGCCAATGGCAAGTCAAGCTAATTATGTCTGTGGTAGTGGGCCTGGCCCACTACCATGTCTGTTATGCGACAACCGCCTTGCTTTGCGTCAAACAAGTACCTGACGACACTCTGAAGATCAGCATAACGGAAACGATCGTGGTGCGGGGGCGGGGGTGGCGCAGAGTCTCAGGCTTTCGAGACCCCTTCGCGCTGCTCAGGGCAGGTTCTACGGCTTGTCTCTCAAATCCGCGCTCGTTCATCGGCTGGCAAGCGCGCCCGATCGATCTTCAACCCGCAGCGGCGTTCTTGTTCCGATGCGTCGGTTCTGGCGTACTCGGCGCAGCTTGACCAGTTCCCTCACCAGGCCAGCCCGTACCGGGTTCTGGTGAATGTATTCCGCCGTCTCGATTCAAAATCACCCCTCTTTGAGCTTGAGCTTTTCTGAGCAAGCAAGTGGCGCGGACCTCCGTGTTTGAGGTCCGCGGCTCTCGCCTGATAGTGATGCCCCCTGTTGTATCGCGGGACCGTGTCGCGGCTCCCGTCGTCCTTCCTTTCGACCGACATTTTCTTCGTCGTGCGGCTGCTCCAACGGCGCACCAAATGGCAGGAAGAACCGCAGACCGCGACCCCGGCGTCCTGCGCTACGGGCGTGCGGCCCGCGCTATTTGCTTGCTGCGCCACCCCGCCTGCTGCCCCCCGTCAATCTCGAATGCCGAAAATGCAAAATGGCGTTTGTGGGTAGGCGTGACCAGCGCTAACATAGCGAGCGGAATTGCAGAGTTGCGCTCTGCGGCAGCCAGCTAACCATTGTTAAGCGTCTTGTGGAGTGACGGATGGTCAACGAGGACACTTCGCCAGCGGCTCAGAGCTACATTGCTGTCACGATCTCGTTCCTTCAAGGCCTTCTTCGAGTCTGGAGCGCCGAGGCCGCGTTTGCGCGACTCATGTCCGCTCTGTTGGAGTTTCGTTTATCTGGACGGGCCGGTATAGAGGGTGAGACCGCGTCGGTCCTTGAGAATTTGGACCGGATTCCATACTCTTCGTATGACTCGCTCCGATACGTCACGGACGTATCGCATTTGGTTTACGCGACTACGCTCCTCGATACCTTCTTTCCGACACTACCATGTTTCTCTTCCTGTTGTTTCCTAGCTCCATGGGAAAGAACCAGCAGGTACCGCTCCGTACACTCATCGATGCGGCGTCTCGGAACGAGGCCTTGACGAGAGCCGCAGCAGCACGGACGCGTGAGGTCAGCTACTTGGGATTCGATGCTCGAATCGAGTTCCTTCGTGACTCCTTCGGCCTGGCGATTGCCCTAGATCCAAAGACGACTGAAGCATTGGCCCACTATTCATCCGTCCGCAACGCAGCGGTCCATGACCAAGGAATCTTCGAACTTCGGCTCGACGATAGCGGACAGGTTAGCTTCCATCAGAAGGCTTGTCCCAGACATCCAACTCCAGTCAGCGGTGACGACGTCACAAAAGCGATCGAAGCATACAAAAAAGTTGCAGCCGCGGTTGCCGAAGCCGTAATGAGTCGCATTTTGAAGGCACCCCATCACCCCGCGCTCCAAACCCTACTTGCCGCGATCCGAGAACCCGAAACTTGACTGGTGTCGGTTATCCGTCGTCGAAGCGCAAGCGCGGACCTCCGTCTTTGAGGTCCGCGCTACCCCAAGGCCAGTCGAATGTTTCGAATTTACGAAGCCGCCAGGCTGTGAGAGTCTTCACGATCGCTACGAATCACAAGTTCGTTGCAAAACCTAGCCCCGATGTCTCGGGGCGACATAGCCTAGCCCACGGCGCGAGCTGTTAACGAGGCCTTCCCTCTCCCCTTCCCCTCTCCCGCCCTCCCTGCGGTCCAGAGCCTCCGGACGGCGGGCTGACAGAGGCTGTCTAACTTTGTGTAACAAAGTACTTGACGGCACTCAGAAATTGAGCATAATGGATCGGTCATGCGGCGGGAGCGCGCCTGGGTACCGTTGCATTATGAAAGAGGAGTTCTCATGTTGCCATTTCCGTACGGATGTCATCGTGAGCGAAGCATGTCGACTTGGTACCATACGGGATTCTTCGTCGTCCGCGCTCCTCAGAATGACAGGGCAGGCGGCGAGCGATGCAAGTATCGCAAGGAGGATGTGTATGCCGACAATCATCGCTGACACAATCATGGCTGAAGCAGAACTCACCGGGCTCAGGGTGAGGCACGGGACAATCCGGCTTGAGAGCCGCGAGTGCCTGGAGTTTATTGACCTGACGGAGCGCGTGCGAGAGATGGTGCGGGAGTCTGGCGTGCGGTGCGGCTCGGTGAACGTCCAGACGCGGCACACCACCACGGCAATCCTGGTGAGCGAGAGCGAGCCGTTGCTGATGGAGGACCTGAAGAGGCAGCTCGAGCGGCTGGTGCCGTGCGGGGCGGCGTACCGGCACGACGACTTTGGCGTGCGCACGGTGAACATGTGCCCCGACGAGAAGAAAAACGGGCACTCGCACTGCAAGGCGCTGTTCCTGCACGCCTCAGAGACGCTAAACATCGTGGACGGCAACCTTGACCTGGGCCAGTGGCAGAGGATCTTCCTTATCGAGCTGGATCGGGCGAGGCCCCGCACGGTGTCGGTGGTGGTACTCGGAGAAGAAGCCTGAGGCTGCGCTTGGGTCTGCCACTGAGCACGCTCTTGTCAATCGACGGAGGGCGGCCACGCACCGGCTAGGCCCTCCGGCGCAGCCGTGCTTGTTGGTCTAGGTGCGGCACCTGGGTTTTATGAGTAATGCTATTATTATAGTTTAATTATCAAATCGCTCTACTACGATAAGGACTCATATAAACTATCGATATAGTATAAATCAAACAAACAGCCGACTGGTTCACGTGAAACAATCCTAGGCAAACGGTGTACAATGAACTCGGCATGATAGATGAGGCGAGAGTGCGAGAGCTATTGGATCCCTTCGGGATTGAACCCAGCAGCGGTCAGGTCGCCCAGCTCTTGGTCTACCTCGATCTTCTGATGCGGTGGAATAGCAAGATCAACCTGACGGCGATTTGCAAACCCGAAGAGTGTGTCACGAGGCACTTCGGCGAGAGCCTTTATCTCGCTGCGAAAGTAGAGCTTGAGGGGTCACTGCTCGACATCGGCAGCGGGTGCGGGTTCCCAGGCTTGGCGCTGAAGATCCCATTCCCCAAGCTCGCCGTTACACTGCTCGAACCCTCTGCCAAGAAGCGCGCTTTCCTGAAGGAGGTCGCACGGGCGTGTGATCTGACCTCGGTTGATGTGCGCCCGGAGCGCATCGAGAGTTACCCATTGATAGCCGTGTCCCCGACCCATTCCCATGGCCCCGGTCGATTTGACGCGATCACGGTGCGCGCGGTCGGCGGGCTGCGTGCGCTCGTGCCAGCCGCTGTATCTCACCTTAAGCAAGAGGGTCGTATCTTCATGTGGATCACCAAGCGGCAGGCAGCCGACCTAGTCGAGAGTAGTGGGCTTATTGCCTGGCAGGATTCATGGCCGATTCCTCTCAGTACCAGCCGGGAGATCTGGCAGGGATCACCACGATCCGCGACAGCCCACCGGTGAAGTGACGTCTCCTGGTAAATCATCCGTCCGACGTAGACGTATGTTTCACGTGAAACAGACACCCCTCCTGCCCCCAGCGAAGTCAAGCACCCAGCTTGCACAAACGCACGGCCCCTGATACAGTCGTGCCGCTGATAAAATAGTCGCTTCGGAGGAGTAGGCGCTTGTCCAAGGTCATTGCGATCACAAATCAGAAGGGCGGCGTCGGAAAAACCACCACCGCCATCAACCTGGGAGCCGCGCTCGCCGGCGAAGGGTTTAGGACGCTCGTCGTCGATTGCGATCCTCAGGCCAACACGACCGGCGGTCTAGGCTACGCGAGGGACCCTGTGCGACGCTCCCTCTACCACGGCCTCCTGCTTGATGTCCCTCTACCCGAGCTTGTGTTGAAGTGCCCCACGGAGAACCTGTACCTGATTCCTTCTGAGAAGAACCTCGTCGGCGCCAACCTCGAACTCGCCGGAGAGGCCGAGCGAGAGCACCGGCTGCGCCGCCAGCTCGATCCGCTGCGCAACGATTATCCCTTCATCCTGCTCGATTGCCCTCCAGCGCTCGACCTCCTCACCCTGAACGCGCTGGTGGCGGCGGACTCGGTGCTGGTACCCGTGCAGTGCGAATACTTCGCGCTCGAGGGCGTTTCGGAATTACTGGACACCATGGTCCGCATCCGTCGAGGCTACAATAGTAGGCTAGCCATTGAAGGCATCCTGCTCACCCTGTATGACGAGCGCAACAACCTGGCGCGCCAGGTCCGCGACGACCTGAAGGACTTCTTTGGCGGCCAGGTGTTCGCAACCATCATCCCGCGCAACGTGCGCCTGGCCGAAGCGCCCAGCCACGGCCAGCCCATCTTCCTTTACGATCCCGAGTGCCGCGGGGCCGCGAGCTACCGGGAGCTTGCCCAGGAGGTCATCCGCCATGAAGCGCAAGGCGCTGGGACGGGGGATTAGCGCCCTCATCCGTGAAGTTGAAACCATGCCGCCGGTGGGCGTGGCCCAAGCATCGAGCGAGCCGGCGGGCGATCGGGATCCACTCGGCGGTGAGGAATCGCCGCGGCGACCCGCCACAGTCGCACCGGCTGCGGCCGCCTCGGCCGGGGGCCTGCACCAGATTCCGATCGCGCTGATCGAGCCGAACCCGTTCCAGCCGCGCCACAGGTTCCCGGAAGAAAGCCTCCAGGAGCTGGCGGATTCCATCCGCTCCACGGGCCTGTTGCAGCCCGTGCTGCTGCGGCCGGCCGCGGATCGCTACCAGCTTGTGGCGGGCGAGCGACGGGCCCACGCCGCGAGGCTCGCCGGACTCAGTGCCATCCCCGCCCTCGTCCGCCCGCTCAGCGACCAGGAGGCGCTCGAACTGGCGCTCACGGAGAACCTCCTGCGCGAGGACCTCAACGCCATGGAGGTGGCGCAGGCTTACCAGGCCCTGACAGACCAGTTCGGCCTCACCCACGAGCAGATCGCCGAGCGCCTGGGCCTGAGTCGCACTACCGTCACGAACACCCTCCGTCTGCTGCGGCTGCCGGAGGCGGTACGGGACATGGTTGCCCAGGGCGCTCTGAGTGAAGGACACGCGCGGGCGCTGCTTAATGTGGATTCCGAGGCGGCCCAGTTGCGGCTGGCCCAGGTTGCCCGCACCCAGGGACTTTCCGTCCGCCAAGTCGAGGAGAGGGCCAGGGCCGAGAAGACGCCGGCCCCCAAGCGGCCCCGGGCCACCGCCCTGGACGCCAACGTCCGCGCCGCCGCCCGTGAGCTCGAACGGACGCTCGGCACCCGCGTCAGGATTTCCGGCAACGGCAAGCGCGGCAAGATTGAGATTAGCTACTTCTCGGTGGAAGATTTGAACCGAATTTACGAGTTGATTGCAGGCAAGTCACAATAAACCTACCATTGTAGTATATATTAGAATAACCGCCGGGATAGATTGTATGTTGGTTTTCCAAACCAGAGCTAATCCATCTTGTTTCGTGAGTAGAACGTTCATTACTTGGCCAGCTTCGAGCGCCGGAATATTGCGACGGAGGTAACAGAGGCGAGTGCCTAACCAACCCGAGGCATTTTCGCGCGTGCTGATTGACGCCGCGCTCAAAGACAGCGGCTGGGACCTGCTCGACCCTCACCAAGTGCGCTTTGAGTCGGCCGGTCACGATGGCCGGGCCGACTACGTCTTGCTCGGGAAACACGGCGCCTTGGGGGTTCTCGAAGCCAAGCGCCCGGACCTCGATCCCTACGACGCCAAGGACCAAGCGCGCGGCTACGCCGAGAACATCCGGGCGCCGTTCGTCATCCTTTCGAACGGCAACGAGCACTGGTTTTGGAATTACGAACGCGCCGACCAACGCGACGCCTACCGCATCGAGCGTCTGCCTTCACCTATAGACCTGGAACGCCTGCGGTTCAAGAACCTTCGACCGCCGCGCCCGTTGATGACCGAGGTACTTCAACCAAACTACCTCAAGCCCTTCAAGCCTGACATCACGCTGTGGGGCTACCAAATCAACGCTATTGACACGGTGTCACAGCAATTTGACCGGGACCGCCGTCGAAAGTTCCTGTTGGAGATGGCCACCGGCACGGGCAAAACTCTTCTCTGCGCCGCTCTCATCCGCCGCTTCCTGGCCACGCGTAACGCCGAGCGTGTGCTCTTCATCGTGGACCGCATCGAGCTGGCCAAGCAGACTATGGAAGATTTCAACGTGGTGCTGCGCGAATACAGTCCGGTGGTGTTCAAGACGGCGCGGCGCCGGCCTTCGGAGCTGCTCGGTTCAAGTGTGGTGGTTGCAACCATCCAGTCTCTGATGGTGGATCGGCGCTACCGCACGGAATTCACGCCGTTTTATTTTGACCTTGTCATCAACGATGAGGCGCATCGCTCCATTTACGGTGATGCCCGCGACGTGGTGCAGTTCTTTCAGGCCACGCGCGTCGGCCTAACGGCCACGCCCAAGGCTTACTTGAAGAACGTCAACATTGAGGCCCTCCGGCAGGACAATCCGAAGGCGCTCGAAGCCCGCGAACTCCGCGACACCTATCACTACTTCGGCTGCGAACCTGGATTCCCGACATTTCGCTATGACATTGTGGACGCGGTCAAGGACCCTGAGGGGCCGTTTCTGTGCCTGCCCAAGATTTATGACATTCGCTCGGACATCACGACGCAAGCCCTTGCGGACAAGGGCTGGGCGGTGGTCATCAACGAGCAGGAAGAAAGCTACAAGGTTCAGGACCTGGAGCGGAAGATTTTTACACCGGAACGAAACAAGGTCATGTGTGAGGCATTCCTGAGGCACGCCCAGCGTGATCCGGCGGGCGAGATCGGCAGGTCGATCATCTTTGCGGTCAATCAGAATCACGCCACGGCCCTGACGAAGATTCTCAACCTCATCCGGCCGGGCATCGCGGTTACCATCACTTCGCGCGTTCCGGACGCGTCATCCATCGCCAAGGATTTCCGCGACGGCAAACGCCCGGAGCGTGTGGCGGTTTCCGTGGACATGCTCTCCACCGGGTATAACTGCCGGCCCTTGTTGAACGTGGTGCTCATGCGGCCGGTTTTCTCGCCCACCGAGTACATCCAGATCAAGGGGCGCGGGACGCGGCGCTACACGTTTCGCTTCGACAACAGTGAGTACGAGAAGAAGAATTTTTTCCTACTCGACTTCTGTGGCGTGGCCGAATATTTTGAGGAGACTTACGACTACAGCCTGCCCCTTGCGCTGCCCCGCCCGAAAGGGGACGACGCCAAGCCACCGGTGAGGTCTCCCGGCGCCTCCGGAACTCCACAGTCCGGGCAATCAGCAGAAGGCGGCGAGGCAGGGTCAGCCGGGACATCGTCAGCGCCGGGGATTCCCGTATGGGAAGGCAAGGATCGAATTGTCTCAGAAGAAATCAAGATTGTCGGACCTGACGGTGAGAAGGTGGACCTCATGACGTTCCGTGGCTCGTTCGAGCGGGACGTTCAGGAGTTCGATAAGAAAGACGACGACTTCCACGAGGCTGTCGAGAGCGAAGACGACGACAGCATCGAAACCATTATGGGAGAGCGCTTTTTCCACAAGCCGGAGATGTTCTATTCGCCGGATAAACTGGTGCTCTCTTACGGCGTGCCGGCGCCTCCGCCCACGTTTGTCTATGGCGCGCTCGGCAAGCGCCCGATTCCGACGAAGGACCAAGTGGTGTCGGACACGGTGGACTCCATCGCGGCGCGCTTCAACCTGCGCTACAACGAGCAGAAGTGGCTGAGCGCCACAGCGCAGCTTGTGGCGGATGACCCGCAGGCGCTCAAGCGCTTTGTGAACGGAGACATGACCATCTTCGTCTCCAATCAGTTCAACCAATTGGGCGGCCTCGCGGCTCTCGCACAGTTTCGGGAGCGCGACGACGTATTTGAGGCTCTGCGCCAATCCACCCTCGTGCGTTGTAGTGCTTTGTAAGGTGGCACGGGCTTCCAGCCCGTGATGTTTCAACATGGCCAGGGATGGCCATGCCACAATGATCATGCCACAGCGGGAACTCATGGAAACTGCTAAGCAAGAAGGTACCAACTTTCACTCCTCCGGCCTCCGCCAGAAGGTGGACCAGCTCATGGACATCCTCTGGGCCGGCGGCGTGAACAACCCCATGGACTCCATCGAGCAGCTTTCCTACCTGCTGTTTCTTCGCCTTTTGAGTGAAAAGGATGAGTTGCTCGCCGCCCTGGACAAGAAGAATTACCGCCGCATCTTCTCCGGTGACTGGGTGCGCTATGCCTGGGGTAATTTTGTGACGCTCACCGGTGATGAGCTCTTCGATGCCGTCCGCTCTGCCATCGAAAGACTTCACGAGCTGCCCGGCCTTTCCGCTACCGGCAAGCTCCTATTCAATCGAGCCACCCTCAAGATCTATGATCGGCCCACACTGCGCGCGGCCATCCAAGGCATTCATCAGATTGACCTCGACCCGCACAGTGGCCAGGACTTGAAGGGGGACATGTATGAGTACCTGCTCAGCAAGATCTCCATGTCCGGGACCAACGGGCAGTTTCGCACGCCGCGCCACATCATCAGCATGATCGTGGCGCTGGTCGACCCCAAGGCGGGGCAGCGCATTTGCGATCCGGCGTGCGGAACGGGGGGCTTCTTGATTGCGGCGTTCAACCACATGCTGTGCGAAAACACGTCAAAAGCCTCCCGCGCTCGCGGCGCTTGTGACGGCGATTTACTGAAGCCCGCCCAGTGGAGATTCCTCGAAGAGCAGGAGTTCACCGGCTACGATAACGACGCCAACATGGTGAAGATCGCCATTCTGAATCTGTATCTTCATCGGCTGGAGAAGGCCAACATCGAGCTTCACAATCCGCTCACCGCCGGCAAGGGAAGCCCGTATCCCGGCCTGACCTTCGACGTGATTCTCGCAAACCCCCCATTTGCAGGGAAGATTCAGAAAGAAAGCATTCTGGTGGACATCAACCTGGAGACGCGCGACACGGAACTGCTTTTCCTCAAGTGGTTCATCGACCACCTGAACCCTGGCGGGCGCGCCGGGGTGATTGTGCCGAACGGCGTGCTTTTCGGGTCCAATAAGGCAGACCGCAAAGTGCGTGAACTTTTGCTAACTACCTGCGACTTGCAGGCCGTGGTTAACCTGCCTTCCGGCGTCTTCAAACCGTATTCCGGTGTTGGCACAGCCGCCCTCACATTCGAAAAGGGACGACCGGGTTTCAAGGGCACTGAGAGCGCTTGGTTGTACGATCTCACCGCCGACGGCTTCTCACTCGACGACAAGCGCACGCCCGTCGAGGCAAATGATATTCCGGACGTGCTGGCGAAATGGCCGGAGCGCCAAGAAGGTCCGAACAGCTACCGGGTTCCCATTGAGAAAATCAAGGAGAACGATTGGAGTCTTACGGCAGGGCGATACCGCCCAGTGACGACGAACACCGTGAGACATGACCCGCCGACGCAGATTTTGGAAGAGATTGTCCATGTCGAGGATGGAATCGCGCAGGGGGCGAGAAGATTGCTGGCTGAGGTTCGCCGATGAAGTGGCCAGCGCTTCCACTGTCGGCGGTTTGCCAGAAAATTACCGACGGCTCACATCGAACTCCGCCGTTCGTCGACGAGGGCTTCCCGTTCGTCACAGTCGTTCATGTCCGGGACGACGGCAAGATAGACTTCGACGCCGCCAGCCGTATCTCAAAAGCAGACCTCGAAGACCTAAAGAAGAACGACTGCCGACCCCTGCCGGGGGACGTCCTGTTCTCAAAGGATGGAACGGTAGGCAAAGTATCGGTTGTCGATTTCGACAGAGAATTCGCGGTTCTTTCGTCTCTTGCCATCCTGAGGCCTATCGAGAGCCAGCTTTGTCAGCGCTATCTTGCTTATGCTCTCCGCTGGCCTGAAACTTTGAAGCAAGCAACGGATCGCAAGTCGGGCTCTGCAATTCGCAGGATCATCCTTCGGGACCTCGCACATGTGAGGATCCCGTTGCCGCCACTCCCAGAGCAGGCGCGAATCGTGAGGCTGCTGGACGCGGCGGAGGCGTTGAGGCGGCTGCGGGCCGCCGCCGACCGCCGTACCGCCGAACTCATCCCCGCCCTGTTCCATGACATGTTCGGCGACCCAAGCGTAAATTCCAAGGGGTGGCCTGCGGCGACGGTCAAGGCCATTTGCGATGTCAAAGGGGGGAAGCGGCTTCCTAAAGGCGAGCAATATTCGGAGGTGCCAACAGTCTTTCGCTACATCCGGGTCTCCGACCTAGAGAATGGAAGAGTGAGCGAGGATCAACTTGTCTTCCTAAAGCCCGAAACGCAGGCTCAAATCGCGAGATACACCGTCTCCGAAGGTGACTTGATCATTTCGATTGCTGGAACCACTGGCGTCGTTGCACCTGTTACGGCATCTTTGGATGGGGCGAACCTTACCGAGAACGCCGCGAAACTTGTCCCGAAGGTACCCGAGGTCTACCATACGGTCTTCCTGTGCCACCTATTCCAGACGGAGTACGTTCAACAACAGATTGGCGCGCAAACCGGTCAAGTGACAATCGGGAAACTGGCCCTTTTTCGAATCGAACGGCTGAGATTCGGTTTGCCTCCACTGCCCCTCCAGCGCCAGTTCGCCGCTCGCGTTGCCGAAATCCGGGCTCTGGAAGCCCAGCAGGCGGCCAGCCGCCGCCGCTTGGACGACCTTTTCCAGTCCATGCTCCACCGCGCCTTTCGGGGTGAGCTGTGACGTGGCACAGGCATCCTGCCCATGGCCCCATATGGCCAAGCCGGGCGTAACAAGCCGCAAACAGAAAACAAGCCCCACGGTGTAAACTGGTTCCGGTGAAAGCCAGAACTCAGACGCCGGTAGTCGCCGCATGGGTCGCGTGCCTCGCGCTCGGCGCTGCCTGGATGAAGGCGAGCCTTGGGCAGGTACATCGTGCGCCTACGAGCCGGGCGACTCACCCGGCTGCGCGCCGCGCCGAACCTGCAGCGCCGCTTGACCAGTTCATCGAAGTCTCCAAGCAAACTGGGATTCATTTCACTCTCACCAGCGGTGGCGCGGAGAAGCGTTACATCATCGAGGCCAAGGGCGGTGGGGGCGTCGCCTGGATTGACTACAACAACGACGGCTTTCCGGACCTCTTTTTCGTCAACGGCTGCACGTTCGAGTTGTGGCACGCCAAGCATTGCCCGCCTTCGGCGCTATATCGCAACAACCGTGACGGCACGTTCACTGATGTGACGGCCCAATCGAGCAATCGTCTCGGCCTCAATCATACCGGCTGGGGCATGGGCGTGTGCGTGGGCGATTACGACAACGACGGCTACGACGATCTCTACGTCACCTACTATGGCGGGAACGTGCTCTACCACAACAACGGCGATGGCACGTTCACCGACGTGACCGCGAAGGCGGGCGTGAGCGGCGGCGGCCGGGGCCAATCAGGGGGCCAACCATGGGGCATGGGCTGCGCCTTCGGCGACTACGACAACGACGGGCGTCTGGACCTCTATGTGGCCAACTACCTCGACGTGGACATCAACAAACTCGGCGAGCCGGGGAGCGCGCCGAACTGTACTTATCGCGGCATCGCGACGTTCTGCGGTCCCCGCGGATTGCCCGGCGGCCGCGACGTGCTCTATCACAACAACGGCGACGGGACGTTCACGGACGTCACCGCGAAGGCCGGGATTGACGCCGGCAAGAACTACGGCCTCGGCGTCGTGTGGGGCGACTACGACAAAGACGGCCGCGAGGACATCTACGTGGCCAACGATTCGACGCCGAGCGCGCTCTATCACAACAACGGCGACGGCACGTTTACCGATGTGGGGGGAGAGGCGGGTGTAGCCTACAGCGGCGACGGCCAGGAGCAGGCGGGCATGGGAACGGACTTCGGCGACTACGACAACGACGGCTGGCCTGACATCATCAAAGGCAATTTCTCCGACGACTACAACAACCTTTACCACAACAACCACGACGGGACGTTTACCGATGTAGCCTACCCGGCCGGCATCGGCGCCGCGACCTGGCTTTTCACCACCTTTGGGGTCAAGTTTCTCGATTACGACAACGACGGCTGGAAGGACATCTTCTTTGCCGACGGCCAGGTGTTTCCGCAAATTGACCGCTACCAGACGGGGATCACGTATGCGGAGCGGAATCTGCTGTTCCATAATCGCGGCGCTGTAGCGGCGGTCTCTGACCGCCGAGATCATGACGGCGCTCATAGAGCGCCGCTACAGTTGAAGTTTGACGAAGTAGGCCTGCGTTCCGGGCCGGGGTTGGCCATCAAGAAAGTCAGCCGCGGACTGGCCACGGCTGACTACGACAACGACGGCGACCTCGAAATCGCCGTCACCAACATGAACGACTCGCCGGAACTGCTGCGTCACGCGCGCAAGAATCCGAACCACTCCATTTTGGTGAAAACCATCGGCACTAAGAGCAACCGCGACGGCATCGGCGCCCAAGTCACGGTTGTGGCGGGCGGCCTCACGCAGTACGATGAAGTGCGAAGCGGCGGCAGCTACCTCTCGTCGAGCGACCTGCGGCTTCACTTCGGCTTGGGCCGGGCGACCAAAATCGACCGCCTCCAAGTACGCTGGCCGAGCGGGCGAACGGACACGGTGACGAACGCGCCGACGGATCGCATCCTCGTCGTCAAAGAAGGCGCGGGATTGGTGGAAAGCCTGCCTTTCCTCGCCGGCCGGCGCACCGGTGCAGCGCAGAGGACGCTAAGGTCGCAGAGAAAACCACGAGAAGCAGGCAGACGAAATGAGTAAACACAGGCCGAGGCTACTCTCGGGCCATCGGAGGGGGCCTGCGGTTAGCGCTTGCTATCTCGGCGTTCTCTGCGGGCTCTGCGGTAGCGCCTCGGTGGCGCGCGCCGACGAGTTCAGCCAGACCAGCAAATACTCCGTGCGGATGTTCTCCGGCGGCACGCTGACGCTGGAGACGCGCACCGGCGACATCCGCATCGAGGCCTGGGACGAGCCGCGCCTGGAAATCGAGGCGGAAAAAGTGGTGAGGGCAGGGTCGGAAGCGAAGGCCAAACCGCTCTACAACAAAATCCAAGTGAGCGTGGAGGGCCAGGACAAGGACGTGTATCTGCGCACGCTCTACCCGCCGCGCCGTCCGTGGCGGCCGTTCCGGGACGAGTCGAAGCTCTCGGTGAACCTGCGCATCAGGATGCCGTACGATGCCAACCTGGTGCTGAAGTGCGTTGATGGAGACGTCACCGTCAGCGGCCTCACCGCTCGCGAGCAGTTGCGGGTGAACTACGGCGACGTGGAGATTGACCTCCCCTCCGCCTGGGACCTGCGGTCGCTCCGCGCGCGCGCCTGGTTAGGCTACGTCCAGAGCGACCTGCAGGGCACGGAGCGGGATAGCGCCGGCTTGCAGCAGAAGGTCTTCTTCTGGAACGCGCGCGGCAAGCAGGACGTGGCCGTGGACGTCCACATGGGCGGCGTGTGGGTTTACAGCCAGCCGCAGTGAGGGCCATTGAGCGATTGAGTGATTGGGTGATTGAGTCATTGAAGCAATAGCTCTGCTTTCCTCTTTCCCGTTCCGCCGTCTAAGTCCGTGAGCCCGGGGAACCGACCAGGCTCGTTTCGCGTAATTCACCATGAACTCAGAGACCGACCCGATCTGGAGGAGGATGAACATGCGCCGAAAAAGCACGCTGACTTTGCTGGTTGGAATTGCCACCCTGGCCTTGCTCACTCCGGCGACGGCCCGGGCGGACTATCGCCAGGAGAAAACTCTCAATCTCGCGCCCGGCGGTAGCTTCGTGCTGCAGGCCGACGTCGGCAGTGTGACCATCACGGGAACTTCGGAGTCCGGGGCGCACGTTGTCATCACCTCGAACCGCGACGATATTGCGAGTCTGTTTGACTTTTCCTTCGATTCGAGCGGCGGCACGGCTCACGTCACGGCGCGCAAGAAGCAGCACTGGGGCGGTTGGCACAATCTCAGCCTGCACTTCGACGTCCAGGTGCCGACGGACACCGGGGTGGAAGTGAAGACGGGCGGCGGCAGCGTGGAAATCTCGCACCTCACGCGCGACGCCAATCTAGATACCTCCGGCGGCCCCATCCGCGTCTCGGACCTCGCGGCCGCGCTCCAAGCGCACACATCCGGCGGCAGCATCGAGCTGAGGCAGATGAAGGGCGCGGCCCATGTGGAGACGTCGGGCGGCGGAATCGAAGCTGACTCGCTCGGCTCGACGCTTGAGGCCCGCACCAGTGGCGGCTCGATTCACCTCGAAGGCGTCCGGGGCGATTTGCTCGCTCACACCTCCGGCGGATCCATCCGCATTGAGGACGCGGGTGGCCGCGTGGACGCCAAAACGTCCGGCGGTTCTGTCGAGGTGAGCTTCGCGGCTGGCAACGCGCGCGGCGGCGACGTGGAAACCTCGGGCGGCGGCGTGCGCGTGGCTGTCGACCGCTCCATCGGCCTGAATATCGACGCCTCGGCCTCTTCCGGCTCCGTCTCGACCGATTTGCCGATTCAAGTGGTGGGCACCATTTCGCGCTCGCACCTCCAGGGCACACTCGGTTCGGGTGGCCAGTCCCTGCGACTGCACTCCGACGGCGGTCCGGTTCACCTTGAAGCGCGGTGAGAAGAGCAGGGGCTCGTGGTTAGTGGTTGGTGGCTAGTGGTCAGAAACCGGCCAGGCCGCGCGAGGTTTTGGCGGCAGTGACGTTCCCGGCATTGGTCAGAGCTCCGTTCGAGCTGATTGAGTAGCCCCGGATCTCACCCGACCCTCTTCCCAACACGTAGAGGAATTGGCTGTCCGCGCTCAGGGCCATGTCGAGCGGATGCGCCGCGGTACTGGTCGGCCCGGCAAGCAACGTCATGCTACCGTCCGTGGCGATGCTGTAAGCGGAGATTGTGCCGCTGCCGGTATTCGAGATGTAAGAGAACTGCGTGGGGAAGGTGCTGTTGTTGGTGTTCGCCACCCAGCAGGCGGCCTTGCCGCCGTCGGGCACCGACCCGCTGATCAGTGTCAGCACGCCGTTGGTGGCCACGGAGTATGAGGAGACGGCGCTCGCCGTCGCCTCCGAGACGATCAGGTGCCCGGCGTTGTCAAAGGCGAAGCCGAAGGGTTGGAGGCCGTTCGAATCCTGCACCAGCGGGCCGGTAGCTAGGCCGCTAGCCGACACCGTGAACGTGTCAATCTTGTTGGTGCCCTTCTCGGTCACCACCAGGATCGTGCCGTCATTGCTGAACGCGACCTCGGCGGGATTGGCCTTGTTGCTGCTTAGGCTGCGCACCGAACCCGCGAGCGCTGAAAGGGCGCCGTTCGCAGCGATGTTGAATCCAGCGATGTTCTGCATGGTGCCACCGGAGTTCGCAACGTAAAGAAAGCTCCCGTGAACCGTAAGACTGATGGGCCGTGCGCCGGCGGAAGACACCTGGTTCACGAAAAGCAATCCGCCGCCAGGCTGCACGGAAAAGGCGCTGATGGTGTTGCTCTTGGCGTTCACCGCAAACAGGAATTGGTTACCGGGCGCGAGCGCGATGGATCCTTGCGAACCCAGGTTCGCCGAGTTTCCGTTGCCCCCAGTGCCGAAGTTGCCGATTAAAGTCAGCGCGCCGTTCGCGGCCCGGCTGAACGCCACCACTTGGTTCGGCGTGGCGTCGGTCATAGTGTAGACCGCGCCGGTCGTGCTCACGCCTTGCGCACGGGTTAGCCGCCGACTCGCGGCCGTCAGCAACAAGAGTGCGGCGAGGGCGGCGCACGTCGTCAATTTTCTATTTCCTGGCGGGATGGATTGCATGCGACTCGCCTCCACCCGATACGTCTCCCTCTTCGGCCGAACTGCACAGGACAGGTGCTCGCTAAGGTATTCTTGCCGTAGCGAGGGTGCAAAACAACTGCCGCAGATTCAATAGCTTCCCCGTCTCGTCTCTTGGAGGCGTAAAGACGGAGCTTTTTCGAGGCTTTTGGCACTCAAAAAAACAACTTAAATCGCATTGAATCAGATACCTCCCCGTATTTCTAAAATAAAGCCTTTTTTTTGCTGAAGATCCTCGTATTTTGAATTTGCCTCTAATGTTTTCAACAACTTCCTCGTCTTTTTTGGCGAAAAAAGAATTCTTTTTTTCTTAATCTTTTTCTACCCGATGCTCTACCTCACCGGCTGATCTTGAACACCGTTCCGCAGCCGAACTCAACGCCCTGCGAGGTCTCTCCTTCTTGGGTCACACCATAAAGGTTCCCGGCGCTGTCCAGGACTAGGCTGCCGTAGGGAAACTCACCGTCTGGCTGCCCCGTAAAGGCGTGGAGCACCGTCTCCTGACCCGTCGCACTAAGCTCGAACACCACGCCACACCCGCCGGCCGTGACCCCCGAAAAGATTACCCTTCGCGTCCTGGGCTAGGCCGAGAGGGCCCCGAGCTCTGGCTTGTGCCATTGAAGTTGAAGAGGATGGTTTCCACGCCGGCTGGATCCAGCTTGAAAACAACTCCCGCGTTGAAGGTTCCGCCTTGGTTGGTGGTGCCGTAAAGACTACCGGCAGAGTCTCGGACCACGCCCGCCTGCGGGCTTGCCCGTCGGCAGTAGTCAACTCAAAGCTATGCAGTATGGTTTCGACGCCGGCCGGAGTTAGCTCGAAGACCGTTCCAAAACCGAAAGCTCCGCCGCTGAACGTGGTTCCGTAGAGGTTGCCCGTCGAGTCGCGGACCAGGCCTGCGAAGGGCACTTCCCCGTCCGTGACGCCTCCAACAAAGCTGTGCAGGATGGTTTCCGCGCCGGTCCGAGCTATTTGGAACACTGTTCCGCCATTGATGCCCGAATTGTTGTCGTCACCCTTTGACGTCGTACCGTACAGGTTCCCGGCCGTGTCCGGGACGAGGTTGCCGTAGGGGTATTGCCCGTCGGTGGGCTGCCCGGCAAAGGAGTGAAGCAGCGTCTCCCGTCCGGTAGGGCTCAGTTTGAAAACCGTGCCGCATCCAGTGGGGCACGCTGTGGTATTGCCGCCACCGACGTTCGTGGTGCCGAAGAGATTGCCGGTCGGGTCCCGCACCAGACTTCCCTTTGGGGCGGACCCGTCGCCTAAATTGTCGTCAAAGCGGTGGAGCACGGGCTCGGTGCCGCTAGGGGATAACTCGAAAATCGTTCCATACGTGGTGCCGTAGAGGTTGCCAACCGAGTCCCGGACCAAACCGGCTAGTGGATCCTGTCCGTCGTTGCCGCACTGAAATGAATACAGGACGCTGTAGGTCGGCGCCTGTGTCTGCATCGGTCGGGCCGCCATAACGGACCATGATGCAAGAACACTTACCGCCGCCAGGGCGAGACCTATTTCTCGCCGCCGTATTCTGCGAATCGAGTCCGAATGTTGCACTGGGACCGACTTCAGATGCTTCAAGATCACGGACTACCTCTCTGTGCCACCAGTTACTCATAGAACCCGAGAGTTGTCAAGCGGGTAGTGCTGGCCGGTAATGGGTCAGTTTGACCATCTGTAGCGGCGGCCTCTGGCCGCCGGCCTTGATCGATCAGGGGATTTCGGCGCTCAGAGAGCGCCGCTACAGCAAACTGCACCACTACCGCCTGGCGGTAGTGACTCACTTGGTGTTTCCTGACATCGTTCGCAGCGGGGTAGATTCTCTCTTGTTTGTAAAGCGTAAATTTCGTTCAGAATCATGCGAGGACCTCCTCGGGCGCAGGGGCCGGGGCGTTCGCCAAGGCGTAGACTTTGCTGCCGTCGAAGAGCTGGTCATGTTTGAACATGCCAAAG